>CAWJJL010000001.1:0-10656 GCA_963843165.1 uncultured delta proteobacterium
TAAAGATCTTCCGGATCGAATCCCATTGCCCTGACCGCGGCCTGGATATCTGGGTCGGTCTCTGGTTTCGGTTCAGATATTTTGCAATCGCCAATCGTTATTCATCCGGCCGATTTTGGGCGAGATCACTTTTCGCCGAAATAGAGATAGGTTCAATTTCGATAACTGCACAGCTCTTGTATGCAGGCATGTCCGGAGTGACAGGCTCAAAATCCCGCGCGCCTTTATGTTTGGCCACCAGAGCATTAAGAGCTGCCGTTTTCAACGGTCCATCCGGAATAACCCGGGCTTGGCCGCGAATAATCACACAATGATACAGCTGGTGCAGCTTGAAAGACCCGCCGTTGCGGATCGTGACCCGTATCAAGATAGGCCAACGGAATATCGGCTTCAAAGCAGACTTTTGGATCTCTCGCCAGGTTCTCCAACTTTTCTCCCGCTAGCGCAGAGTGAAAGTAAATCTTACGCTCGTGCCATACGAAGTTCACGGGAGTAACGTATGGATAGCCGTCTGCGCCGTTTGTTGCCAACCTGCCTATATTGGTCAAAGAGAGGATTCGGTCAATTTCCCTGGGGTTGCTTATCTCGCAATGTTTACGCCTCATTTTTTGAGAACTCCTTCGTCTTGTTTTAGGCGCTCCATACCGGGACCAGTGCAACTGCGCCGGCAACAATGTACGCCAACGCAGCCAACATGAGCAAATTACGAAAACCTATGGTCATGGCGAGCAGCACAGCGCCTGAGGCTGAAATAACCGAGGTGAAGCCATTAACCGCCCAAGCCAAAGGCACTGCAGCCGGGATTCTTGTTTGGAGTTCCGATATCGCCGATGGAAATGGAACGCCCATGATAAAAGCCAATGGGGCGAGAAAAGCAAACCTAATCCCGTTTTAGGCAAAAGGCGAAAGAAAATGGAGGCAACCCCAAAAAGTCTGGGCAGCACCTGCGATATAGAGAATTATCAACAGACCGGCCAACAACGGACCGAAAACGATCCTGAAACGCCTCACCAACTCAGAAAATGATGAGGCCATGCTCCCGGCCCCGGCAAAGAAGAGAAGACCACCCACGACCAGGGCAGCAGCAATAACAGGATCACCCAGGAATCGGGTAAACATCTGTATAAAACTCATCTCGATGAACATGAACCCAGTGCCCAAGGCTGAAAAGAAAATAATAACGAAGATGATCCAAATGCGCGGGGAGGACTTCTCTTCTCTCCTGAGCAGCCAAATTGGCCCGGGAAGTAGCAAAGCTGCAACCGTAATAGTAAAGCAAGCAGAAAGTATAAGCACAAGAAATCCCATTTCAGCCCGAGCAGGCCAGACCGGTCCAAATGCATCGCGCAATTTGGAAATAGATTGCAATCGGAAAAAATCATAAAAGAAAGGGCTGTCGTCGGTAGCGGGCCGGACATTGGCGATCCACTCTCGAAAAAAATGTTCCCTTTCCGATGAGAGCAGTTGCATCATAGCGTGGTGGTACCATGAAATCGAAGTGTTGGCGGGACCCGCCAAAACATGTGTCTTGTTTGTTCGTTCGGGCTTGATTCCTGGGAACCATTCGGTTTCCCAAGACATTTCCCGACACGCTTCGCTAAACTTCTCAGCAGTATCGCTTTGGTAGGGTCGCTTACTCACGAGGGTGGTAAAACCCAATTCATCGCGGGCCATCAGGAAGTGACGCCCGGATCTTCGACGCCCCCTTTACTTTCAAGCGCCTCAATCCACATGGCTGCTATTTTAATGTTGTCTCTTGCCGGATCCTCGATACCCCTTGTTACGGTGGCCACTCCGGCATCTGTCAGCAAATCCAAACAGCGACCGAAGCCCTCCACTGTGGCCAAGTAATCCTCTCGTAAACCTCCTATTCCTCCGGATCCGGGTGAAAAACCTTCCAAAGCGGCTAAATGTATAATGTCGAATGTTGTTGTTGTATTGTCCAAAAATGCCCTTGGCTCCATGACGATAGACCTGAGTCTAGGGTCGTCCAGAACACGGTTTTTATGGCGTTCAAGTGCCTCAACAATATTCTTGTCCCCTTGAACCATATAAATCAAATCCGCGCCGCTCTGGCGAGCCAGCCACACATAGTTCCCTCCTGTCTCACCAAGAATTAGCACCCTCTTCGGACGGATAAGCTTGTACGGCAGAGCCGCTAAGGTTTCCTGTAAAAAGCTGGCTTGATCGATGCTGTTGATCGAAAGAATTGATCCTATTTCAAAGCCGTCCCGGAGGATAAGATCCATGTGAGGAGGGGCAGTGACAGACCCCAAGGAGAGCAAGGTGTGGAAAGAAGGGCTGGAGAAGACCTCGATTGTGCCTCGAGGTCCATCGCGCCTAAAAATTTCTTGAGCGTCGCCCTGTTTTTCGAGTCTACGGACATGCGATAAAGCCTTGAATTGATCGACATTCAATGAGAAAAACCCGGCTGATCCGGTGAATATTATGGCGCCAAACAAAACCAGACAAACGCCACGCTAAACAGAAAAATCCTGCGGTAGTTCAGTGCTATCGGCGGCATAGTAAAAAGCGAAAAAAGCACAACCGATACTGCTATCGGCACAACTATCGCGTTGGCTGGCATTACAACCAAAAATCCGATTCCTACCATGGCCCCCACAGCGCTTCCCGCCAGATTGGACGCATAGATCTGGTGGGCATTTTTCCCGCCCGCCATCAAAGCCAAGCCGATCAGAGTCCCTGCCAACAGAAAAGGGATTGAATGAATCAGCCAAAATACGGACCACCATCCTATGGTCGGGACGATAGCTACAGGGGCAAAGTAAACATTAAGAGGAAATTGTTCTCCCAGCCAAAAACAGATTGGCAATAAAATGCCGAATAACAATGTCCCCCACATGGAAATATCGAATGACAGTGGAGTTCGAACCATTTTCTTCGAAGAGCAAGAAGCACTCCGCCGCCACCAAAACCAAGGAGAGCACAACTGATTACAAGGAAAGAAAAGTGATGATATCGGGATATCAGCAGGCATCGCATAAGCGCCAATTGCCAGCCGATCACAGCAGCGGAGACAAGGAAAACCGCAGGCAGTAGTCGTTTGGTGTCGTCTTCTATTCCGGCATTCACCTTTGTTCCGTTCCCCTAATCAGCGGAACGAATCTCACCAATTCCAGTGTCTTGGACGTGCGTCGGCCTTCTTCGTCCTTCGTAATCAATAGCAGGCGTTGGGTTTCAAAACCGCCTCCTACAGGAATTATCATGCTGCCGCCGGGCTTGAGTTGCTCGAATAAAGGGGGCGGAACGTGAAGCGCCGCACAAGTAACAATAATTCTGTCAAACGGGGCGGCATCTTTCATTCCGTAATAACCGTCTCCAAGAACGACGTTTACAGTTTTATACCCGAGATTCTGCAGTCTATCCTTGGCGTTTTGATATAAGGGCTTAATTATTTCGATAGTGAAAACATGAGGTGTGATTTCCGCCAGTATTGCAGCCTGATACCCCGAGCCCGTACCGATTTCAAGGACCTTCATGTCAGGCCTTAATTCCAGCGCCTGCGTCATCAAAGCGACGATGTAAGGCTGGGAAATCGTTTGACCATGCCCAATCGGGAGGGGAGAATCCTCATATGCTCGATTTTTCATCGACTCAGGAACGAATAGATGACGGGGGACTTTCAGCATAGCTGCAAGGACGGCCTTGTCGATGATCGTCGTTCTACCCATCCCTTTGAGCTGGGTTTCGACCATCCGCGTCCGCTCCTGTTGTTTCTCAGAGATAGTCTGAGTCGATGCGATACCTTTTTCACAGATTATCGGATTACCACAAATAAGAAACGCGGCAACTGAAGAGACGAGCAGGGGTATCGACATTTTTCTATTTCGAGGCATCGGTCTCAACTGAATTCATTTGTTACGGACGCGCTTTGCTCAATTTGGGATGACCAAATATTTCTCCATAATCAGCGCATCATCTTTGGTAACAGTGTAATAGTTCTTTCTAAAACCTATCGAATGGAAACCACATTTGCGGTACAAGTCCCTGGCAACCATATTCTTCCGTGCAACTTCCAAAATGACGCGTTTGAGCCCTTCTTTAATGCATAAACTCTCAATTTCCGCCATGATCAATCGGCCAAGACCCTGATGTCTTCTTGATGGATGTACGGCGATGTTCAGCAGATGGGCTTCATCCAGGACTGCCCAAAAACAAACGTAGCCCACAATGGAACCTTCTATTTTAAAAGCCACTAAACGAGAATTCTGATTTTCCATTTCTTCAATGAACATGTTTCGGGACCACGGAGTCGGGAAGGAACTCTGTTCTATAGTTAGTACGGCTTCCAAATCTTCGAGTTGCATCGGTTCGGCATGCATAGACATACTGCCTTAAACTGATTCAGGTACTTATCCGGCAATATCGGCTTACGGCTGTTCATGGAAATGCGACTGATTGCTCAACAGGGGCATATATGGCTAAACGGGTTAAAGAGCCTTGAAACGTAACGGATTAGTGCTGTTGGATCGGGGCGATGAGCATAACCGTGCAGTCAATTCCAGGCAGGTCGCCTCTGTATTAGGGGTCCCGATTTCCCTAAAGCGCTATATTCCGATGTCCTGAAAAGTCCGGTTCTCGCATCCCTGTATAATCTTTTAAACAGATTCTTCACCAGCTCGTCTTTTGAGCGGTCTTTGTCTAAGGAAATCTCCGGCTAAGAAGATGTTTTCCTTTCCGGCCTCTGACGCTAATTTGGCTAACGTTCTCAAATCATGATCCGATCTGGAATTGATAGCCTTTATAACCATGGGAAGATTGAGACCGGTTACAACTTCGACTTTGCCGTCCTCGAGAAAAGACAACGACAAATTGGTAGGGGTACCCCCGAAAAGGTCTGTAAGGATTAAAACGCCCTCACCTTGCTCCACACTCTTTATCGAACGAGCAACTTCCTCTCGCAATAGATCAGGAGAATCAGTAGGGCTTACAGATATGGCCAATAAGGATTCCTCTGAATTAAGACCTATGAGTCGAGCGGTGTTAATGAACTGAGGTCCCAATTCTCCGTGGGCTATTATGATAATTCCAATCATGATCAGGCTTCTTGATTGTTTTCCGCTGCAAGTAAAACTTTCAACGGGTTATATCTCTATGTCTAACTTGAACATTATTATATCCGTTTCGGATCAGGAGCTTGGAAATGTATTCCGCAACACCTACTGATCGGTGACGTCCTCCGGTACAGCCTACCGAAATGGTAAGGTACTGTTTCCCTTCTCGTATGTAAAGAGGTAAAAGAAATACCAGCAGGTCTTCCACTTTTTCCAGGAACTTTTTCGCAGTAGGCTGTGAAAATATCCAGTCTGTAACCTCAGCGTCACGCCCATCCTTATTTCTCAGTTCTTCAACAAAGTGCGGATTCGGAAGAAAACGTACATCCAATATCAGGTCCGATTCCATAGGTAAGCCTCTTCCGAAACCGAAGGAGTTCACGACTATGTTCAGGGTATCACCAGGAAATTCTTGAAAAATTTTCCTGATTTCCTCTCGCAATTGATGCACGGTGAGGTCGGAAGTATCGATCACCCAATCGGCCTTTTCCTTGATTTCAGCAAGTTCACTCCTTTCCCGAGTTATGCCGTCCAGCACGCTGCCTGATACTGCCAGCGGATGCTGTCGCCTGGTTTCGCTATATCGACGAATGAGGACTTCGTCTCTGGCGTCCAGAAACAAGATTTCCAGTGAGGTACCGGAAGATTCCAGTGATTTGAGAATCGCCGAATACCTTGGAGGAAAAGTTCGTTGGCGTAGATCTATCACCAGAGCAAGGCGAGTAAGTTCTCCTCCGCTGGATTCGGTCAACTCGACCAGCTTTGAGACTAAATCCAGGGGTAAATTATCGACACAGAAAAATCCCGCATCCTCAAGCGTTTTGGCGACTGTTGATTTTCCGGATCCTGAGAGGCCTGTGATTATGACAATTTTTCTTTTCATCACGGGTTTACCGATCCACTTTCTTTGAACCGCTTGGCCAAAAGTTCAATTATAATAAACAGGTCTTGCCCGGTAAGTACCGGTACCCTTACAGTAAGTATATTTTTGCCTAGAAAATCTGTCTTGCCGGTTTCCGGAACTATTCTGCCTGCATCGATTCCGGGATCATATTCCTCAAGATCAATTATAAAATCGATTCGTGAGGATGAGGCCGTTGCCTCAGGGAATAATTTTTCAGCGTTGAAGATCCCTAGTCCTCTAATCTCAATCCTTGCGTCCTCTTCGAGGGACCTTCCCCAGAGCTCTCCATCAACCCCCCGGACCACTTCTACCAGATCATCGGAAACAAGCTTGTGGCCTTGCCGCATAAGATTAAGTGCTGCTAAGGATTTCCCGGAACCGGGACGACCGCGGATGAGTCACTCCGACACCGTGAACGACAACTAAAACGGCCTGGACTCTGGATTTTTTCATAAGCAGATAAATACCACCAGTTCAGGGGATGATCAAATCTATCGGAGTTAAAGCGCCAACGCACTAAAATAGTGCATACAGAAAAATATTGACAGGCACGTATATATAATATAATTTCTATATTCAGATTTGCTAAGGTTCTGGGAGGTCAAATGCTGTTTAGTTTCAAGAAAATTGCACTAATAGTAATAGCCGGCGCCATTTTTCTATTCGCCAGCCCCAAATTGAATGAAGCATCGGACTTGGCATCCGGCGCGAACATTTTCATGTTTCCGAAGCCGCTCGGCGTTTCTGACATGGTTTTGAAAGATCCATTCGGTAAGACGGTTTCCCTGCGCGATTTCAAAGGTAAAGTCGTGCTGCTTCATTTTTGGTCAATTCAATGTCCGGCATGTCACATAGAAGAACCTCAGCTTGACAAGGTAAGAAGGACTTTCGGGCCATCGGGTCTGGAGATTCTCGGCGTAAATCTGGTCGACCAACCCCAGGCCATAGTTAATCATTGCGCTTCCAATAAACCGCCTTTTCCTGTTCTGTTCGATGGAGGTGGCGGTTTCAGTCTTAAGGCATTCAATCTCGGAGGAAAAACAACCGCTTTTGTGGTGAACGCTAGACAGGAAGCTATTCTCGAGGTACCAGGCTTTCCGACGACATATATATTGGATTGTCGAGGCGATGCAGTAGGTTTCAGTGTTGGCGCTGCACGCTGGGACCACAGGAGCGCCGTATCACTGATTCAGGGCTTAATAGCAAATAGAAGAACCTGTTTTGCTGATCTCTCTAGAACATTCGGAAATCTCTTTTGACCAAAAGCAGTCCCCAGGTAATTGATAGGATATGAAGACAACTCCATTTCCCTTGACAACTGATTTTTAGATAGTTAGAGTTTTCATGCAATGCAGGCGCGTAGCTCAGGGGGAGAGCATCACCTTGACACGGTGAGGGTCTGGGGTTCAAATCCCCACGCGCCTACCATGCCGGGCAAAAGGAGTTTTCCTCCGCCAAGTCCCCTTACAATAGGAGGGATTTCTATAGATGAATTTTAAAGGGTTGCGGGACTCATCCCTGGTTTCCAATATATATCTGCTAAACGTATGAAGCCCACCATAGAGATCGAAGTAAACGGGAAAAACAGATCTTACCCAGCCGGTGTAACCCCGGAAGAAATTTTAACGGAAAATCCTGATCAGAATGGCCGCGAATGTATAGCAGCCGAGCTGAACGGCCTCGCTGTGGATATTTACTCCCCTCTTACCGATTCGGGAAAATTGTCGTGCATCAACACGAAATCTCAGATGGGGCTTGAGATTCTGAGGCATTCCACTTCCCACGTCATGGCCCAAGCTGTCAAAGAACTCTTTCCCGAGGCTCTAGTTACAATCGGACCAGCCATTGAAGAAGGATTCTATTACGATTTTGATACTCCTCGGCCATTTACTCCGGAAGACCTTGAAAGAATAGAAAACCGGATGAGAGAGATTGTTAAAAGCAAATTGCCCTTTCGCAGAATGGTATTGCCGAAAGAGGAAGCAATCCAATTTTTCCGGGAAAAAGGAGAACCTTATAAGATTGAATTGCTGAATGGAATTGAAGCCGATGAGGTAAGCCTTTATTCGCAGGGAGGATTCACTGATTTATGCCGAGGTCCGCATATTCCGGATTCCGGTTTTATAAAAGCGTTCAAGCTCACCAAAGTGGCCGGAGCTTACTGGAGGGGCGATGAACGCAATCCGATGCTCCAAAGAATTTATGGCACCGCATTTCCGTCTCAAGAAGCGCTTAAGAAATATCTCCATTTTCTCGAAGAAGCAAAGAGGAGGGATCATCGGAAGCTCGGCAAGGAACTGGATTTATTCTCAATATCGGATGAGGCCGGGCCTGGCCTGATCATTTGGCATCCCAAAGGCGCAATGCTCAGGTATCTTATTGAAGAATTCGAACGTATCGAGCATCTGAAACGAGGATATCAGATGGTAGTCGGCCCGCAGGTTCTCAAAAGGGACCTTTGGGAAAAATCAGGACATTTCGATAATTATCGCGACAATATGTATTTCACCAATGTAGACGGGATTGATTACGGCATAAAGCCCATGAATTGCCTGGCTCACATGGTGATATACAAATCCAAGATCCGGTCTTATAGAGATCTTCCTTTGAGATTTTTCGAACTTGGCACTGTTTTACGTCACGAAAAAAGCGGCGTATTGCACGGATTGCTTCGCGTCAGGCAGTTCACACAGGATGATGCACATATCCTTTGCACCCCCGAGCAATTGAATGATGAAATTCTGGGAATAATTAACTTTGTTCGGGATGTGATGGGAATATTTGGATTTGACTACACTATGGAACTTAGCACCCGACCGGAAAAATCCATCGGCACCGATGAAGATTGGGAACGGGCTACAGAGGCCCTTAGCAGGGCGTTAAACGAAATCGGCGCCTCTTATGAGATTAATGAAGGTGACGGGGCATTCTACGGCCCGAAAATAGACATAAAAATCAAAGACGCTCTCTCCCGTTCGTGGCAATGCGCTACAATTCAATGTGATTTTACATTGCCTGAGCGATTTGATCTTACCTACGTGGACTCGGACGGAGGGCGCAAAAGACCCGTAATGATACATCGGGTCGTTCTGGGCGCGATTGAACGTTTTTTAGGCGTCTTGATAGAACACTATGCTGGGGCATTTCCCTTATGGATTTCACCGGTGCAGGCCGTTATCATGACGATTACGGATCGCCAGCAGCCCTATGCAAAAGAGATTTTCGCTAAACTTAGGGCAGAGGGGATCAGAATAGAGGAAGATCTCCGTAACGAAAAGATTGGGTTTAAAATTCGGGAAGCCCGCAACCAGAAAGTTCCTTATATGATAATTGTAGGTGATAAAGAGGTAAGTAGCGGGACGTCTCGGCGTTCGCAAAAGAGGCCAGGAGGAGACAAAAATTCTTACCCTGGAAGAATTTATATCGGCGTTTCGTCAGGAGGTAGCAAATCGTTCATGACTCAATTTAATACCGCAACTGCCGCAGAGGTTTTATTATCAGGGGGGCTCATTTCATGAGAGGAAGGCCGAAACCTGTAGGTACTGCAGAGCCCTCCGTGAGGGTAAACCAAAATATTCATGCGCCACAAGTGCGGGTGATCTCTCCGGAAGGAGAACAACTTGGAATCATGGATGTGCATGAAGCGCTTCGAAGGGCCGAAGAATTCAGCTTGGATTTAGTGGAAGTGGCCCCTGGCGTCGACCCGCCGGTATGTAAAATAATGGATTATGGTAAGTTCCGCTATGAAGAAAGCAAAAAGGAACATGAAAGAAAAAAGAAACAGGCTACAGTTGTACTAAAAGAAATAAAGCTCAGGCCCAAGACTGAGGACCATGACTTGCATTACAAGGTTAAAAACTTAAAACGATTTATCGAAGATAAATGCAAGGTAAAAGTTACAATAATGTTCCGAGGTCGAGAAATCACCCATCCCGAGATGGCGCGACAATTGGTTGACAGACTCCTGGAATTGGTGACTGACTTCGCTGAGGTTGAGCAGACCGCCAAATTCGAAGGGCGAAATATGATTCTGATATTGGCTCCTAAGTGATTGTGAATATTCGTTTATTAGTCGGACTTTTAATTGCCGAGAGATGGGACAATGGATACGAATGAAAAACGTGAGTTCACGCGGGTGCCATTCCAGACCGAGGTAAAGCTTAGCGCGGCCAATAAGACCATTGTCTCCAATAAGCTACAGAATATTAGCCTTGGCGGCGCTTTCATTTCTTCCGAGGAATCTTTTCCGCCCGGGACGATGTGCCTTCTCGAGATTAAACTGACCGGTCCGGCAAGTCTGCTGAAAATAGGGGTTGAAGCTAAGGTCGTAAGAGCGGAAGACCATGGGATGGGGGTACGGTTCAACAGAATGGATGTGGACAGCCTGATACATCTCCGTCATATAGTAAAGATTCAATCCGAAGACCCCAATGAGGTGGATCTGGAATACAGCCAAAAATTGCTTCAGATTGAGTAAAATTACGAGTAATGGATTGGACTTCATCTGACAGTGGTGAGTTACCCGACAGCTGCTAGGGCGTCGGGTCGTAATGTGTCCAGATCCTTTTCATCCGCCAGATGTTTGCTTTCTAGGGAGGTCTGCATTGGAGTTTTTCCGAAACAGTACTTTCCTGAGTGTGGTCTTTCGATATTGTACCATTGCAGCCACGCATCCGC
>CAWJJL010000002.1:0-9684 GCA_963843165.1 uncultured delta proteobacterium
CAATGACAAATATAAACCCCGAGTAGCTGAGGAATTACGTATGCCGGATTCCCTGTAACCATGCTCCGGATTGGAACAAGGTCTCTCAGGTTCATACATAAATTATGATTTGACCGGGCTTGACAGTTTAATCGCTCGCCTGGTACAGAATTGATTTTAAAGCCTCCATTTTACATATCTGTCCCGTAAGATAGGACGGAAGAGGTCGTTATTATGCAGATGCGACATCTCATAGTTAAGCCGGATCTTCCTGACGAACTCCATGCTCTGCGGAATATAGCAATGAATCTCTGGTTCAGTTGGAATCCTGAGATCCAGCGCCTATTCCAAGCTCTCGACCCGGACCTTTGGGAAGAATGCGGGCATAACCCTGTTCTGCTTCTGGCCAACCTATCCGACACCAGGAAAGCCGATATTCGTCAAGATTACAGTCTAAGGGAGCGAATTCTGGAAGCTGAGAAGGCCTTCGAAGATTACGTTGGCAGCTCGGGGGCGTATTCATTCAAGCTTGACCGGCCTATTGATTATCGCATTGCTTACTTCAGCATGGAATATGGTTTAAATGAATGCCTTCCCGTATATTCAGGAGGACTGGGGCTGCTTGCCGGCGATCATCTTAAGAGCGCATCCAACCTGTTCTTCCCTCTTATAGGGATGGGACTGCTTTATCAGAAGGGGTACTTTAAACAATACCTCAACATAGACGGGTGGCAGCAAGAGTCTTATCTTGAGAATGATTTCTATAATCTGCCTATATCTCCGGTTATGGACGGAACCGGTCAACATGCCAGCTTTGATTTAGATTTGGCGGGCATAAACGCCAAAGTGCTTATTTGGAAGATTCAGGTGGGCCGTATCCCTCTGTATTTGCTGGATACAAATCATGCCGAAAATTCCGAAGACATCAGGCGAGTCACAGCAGAGCTGTATGGCGGGGACAATGAAATGCGCATTCGGCAGGAGATCGTTCTGGGAATAGGCGGGGCCAGAGCTTTTCACCTGCTGGGATTATGGCCGTTCGTGTATCATCTGAACGAAGGTCATGCCGCTTTTGCTGCCCTGGAACGCATACGTCAGGCAATGAGCACCTATAGGGTTCCGTTTGACGTGGCTCTTGAGTCGGTAGCGGCTTCCACAATATTTACAACGCATACTCCGGTGCCCGCCGGAATAGATCGATTCTCGGCCGACATTATAGAAAAGTATTTCAAAAATTATGTGGGATCACTTGGTATTACAGTACGGGACCTTCTCGATCTCGGACGCGAGAATCCGGATGATAAATTATCTCCGGTTTCCATGGCCGTGCTTGCCCTGCGTTTATCGAGGGGAGTCAATGCCGTGAGCAAATTACATGGCCGTGTCTCCAAAAAAATGTGGAAAAATTTATGGCCGCGTGTGGATGAAGACGATGTACCCATCGGATATGTGACAAACGGTGTCCATATCCCGTCCTATGTTTCGCAGGAATTGGCCGAGCTGTTTGCGCGGTATTTGGGAGAAGAATGGATAGAGGAGCCGGATAATACAAAAATATGGTCTCGAATCTACAACATACCCCAAGAGCAGCTTTGGCAAGTCCATGAAACCAGGCGAGAACGGCTCGTTGTTTTTTGTCGCAGACGATTCTGGGGTCAGATGAGATCAGTGGAAGGATTCCAGGCGGCTTCGAGCGTAGATATCAGGCGAGCCCTCGAAGTTCTGAATCCCGAGGCGTTAACCATAGGATTTGCCCGAAGATTCGCGCCTTACAAGAGGGCGGGGCTGCTATTTAGTGATCCGGACCGACTCCTTAAAATAATTTCAGACAAACGCCGCCCCGTACAATTTATTTTTGCAGGCAAAGCCCATCCTCAGGACCTGTTGGGAAAGGAGCTAATCAAAAAGGTTGTCCATCAATCCCGATCTGAAGGGTTTCACCGCAAGCTAGTGTTTATAGAGAATTATGATATCAACATCGCTCGCTATCTTGTTCAAGGGGTCGACGTGTGGCTGAACACTCCCAGAAGACCGTACGAGGCCTGCGGCACTTCGGGAATGAAGGCTGCTGCAAACGGCGCTCTTAACCTCAGTGTTTTGGATGGATGGTGGCCTGAAGCTTACGATGGTACGAACGGATGGGCAATCGGTAGTGGTGAGGAATTCGAAGACCAGGACTATCAGGATAAGATCGATGCCAATTCTCTATACGAATTATTGGAGAATGAGGTTACTGCCGAAATTTTTCGATCGAGGGCCTGACGGCATTCCACATGCCTGGATTGATATGATGAAGAATAGCATGGCGAGCATTTGCGTTAGATTTAATTCACATCGCATGATTGAAGACTATATGGAACATTATTATGTCCAGGCCGGCCAAGCACATCAGGTTCTTGGAGAGAATCGTTTAGCTCGGGCCCGAGAATTGAGAGACTGGAAACAAAGGGTCAGAAATCTTTGGAAGGACGTAAAAATATTGGATGTTTCATTACCGGCCGGCGACCGAGTTGCGCTGGGCGAAGACTTGGATGTGACGGCTACCATTCAGCTTGGTGGATTGAGGGATGAAGAAGTGGTCGTGGATCTTACACACGGACTTGTAGGACATGATGGGGACAAGCTGGCCAATCGCGATATCACTACTATGCGAAGTAGCGAACAAATATCCGAGGGAGTATGGCGTTTCGCGGGAACGATTCCGTGTGATGAAACCGGCGTCTACGGATACGGGATAAGGGTATTACCTTTCCATCCGTATCTTTTCAGCCCATTATCCATGAATTTGATAACTTCGGAATAAGCAAAATTTATTCAAAATTAATTTGATAACCAAATGTGTTCTGCACCTCGCTGAGCAATACATCCGACGGTTCACACGACAGGGGGGACAAGTTAATTACCGTTTCGGTTCGATTAGGTATGACCACATGTAGCTTTACCGGAAGTCGGCCTTTATGCCGCAACAGAATGCTTTTAAGATCTTTGATTTGATGCGCATCCACTTCACGCGCCGAAAGTTTTATCCTGATACTCTTGCTGAATTTACGTGGCGCTTCCTGAATCCGGCATATATCCTGGGCCAAGATTTTTGGCATTTCTTTATCGCCTTCCCGCAAACCGGACAAAATTAAGGGTTCCGAAGAATTGAGTAAATCCATGCTCTGAAGGTACAGCTCCGAAAAAAATGTTACCTCTGTTACTCCTGTCAGGTCTTCGAATGAAACAAAGGCCATTCGGTCGCCTTTTTTGGTGTTGATTTCTTTGATCCTCTTCACAAGTCCCGCCAGTCTGATCTGCGATGAACTAGGAAAATCCACCAAGCGAGCGCAAGTCGCATTCGTGTATTTCTTTATTATTTCCTCGTAATTCATTAACGGATGTCCGGTTATATAGAAACCCATAAGCTCTTTCTCAAAGGAAAGCGTCATCAGTTCGTCCCACTCCGACAATTCCGAGATAGGCATAATGAAATCCGAACTTTCACCGGGGCTGCAGCTAACGGCAAACAGGTTTACTTGCCCCTCGTTCTTTTCCCTCTGAAAACTCGCCGCTTGATCCAAAACAGAATCCAGGCCTTCGAACATAGCGCGCCGCGATGGGCCTAATCCGTCAAAAGCTCCACACTTGATGAGGCTTTCAAAAACTTTTCTGTTCACCTTTTTTAGATCAACCCTGTGTGCAAAATCCTGTAACGAGCAAAACGGCTCTCCTTCACTTCGTGCTTCCAGAATAGCGGCAATCGCTCCTTCTCCTACGTTCTTCACTGCTGTAAGACCGAATATGATCTTTTCATCTGCCACATGAAAGTCCTGAAACGATTTATTGACATGGGGCGGAACAATT
Source organism: uncultured delta proteobacterium (assembly GCA_963843165.1). Taxonomy (GTDB): domain Bacteria; phylum Desulfobacterota; class Desulfomonilia; order Desulfomonilales; family Desulfomonilaceae; genus DATJPW01. The sequence continues at coordinate 3,826 of CAWJJL010000002.1, forward strand.
TCGATGCCCATTTCTCTGCATTCTGAAATGTACAGCGTTATCTTTTCGGTATTGGCCGCATCACAACTCAATTGCGCAGCCATGAACTCCGCAGGATAGTGCGCTTTTAGAAATGCAGTCTGGTAAGTGACCATGGCGTATGCCGCGGAATGGGACTTGTTGAATCCATAACCGGCAAATTTCTCCATTAGTTCAAATATATAAGTGGCTTTTTTCGGGTCTATCTTATTTTTTTCCGCGCCTTTCTCAAAACGGCTTTTTTGTTCAGCCATTTCTTCAACTTTCTTCTTCCCCATGGCCCGTCTGAGGAGATCGGCTTCTCCCAAAGAGTAATCCGCCAGCGATTTGGCAATGTTCATCACCTGTTCCTGGTAAACAATTACACCATGAGTCTCTTTAAGAACCGATTCCAGTTCAGGTAACGGATATTCGATAGGAATTTTGCCGTGCTTTCGATCGATAAAATCATCCACCATCCCGGATTCCAGTGGTCCCGGTCGATACAACGCGAGAATCGCTATTAAATCTTCAAATACTGTTGGCTTGAATTTCGTCAATATGTCTCTCATCCCGGCGGATTCGAGCTGGAATACAGCCAGAGTGTCTCCTCGGGAGAGCAAGTCAAACGTTTTCTCATCGTCCAAAGGAATGGAAGTGATATCCAACGCTATGTTTCTGGATTTCTCCAGCAATCGAATTGCGAGGTCCACAACTGTAAGGGTTTTCAGTCCCAGAAAGTCAAATTTCACCAGACCTATTTTCTCAACCCACGTCATGTCGAATTGAGTCACGGTTTCCTTGTTATTACCTGTGTAGAGAGGCAAATGCTTCACAAGCGGTTCATCCGAGATCACAATTCCTGCTGCATGAGTAGAAGCATGGCGGCTCAATCCTTCAAGCTTGCGAGCGGTACCGATCAGGTCTGCCACCTTAGGATCAGATGAGATCAAATCCTTGAGCCTTGGCTCGTCTTTGATTGCCCGATCCAGAGTTATGTTGAGCCGGTCCGGTATAAGCTTGGCAAGTCGATCCGCGTCGGCATAAGGAAAACCCAAAACTCGAGCGACATCCCTGACGACCGCTTTGGCTTGCATGCGGCCAAACGTTATTATCTGCGCTACCTTGTCCTTACCGTATTTGCTTGAGACATACTCAATTACCCGATCACGCCCTTGCATGCAGAAATCAACATCGATATCAGGCATACTCTTGCGTTCAGGATTCAAAAAACGTTCAAAGAGCAGGTCATAACGAATCGGGTCGATATCCGTAATTCCCAGAGAGTAAGCAGCCAAAGAACCAGCTGCCGAACCCCTGCCGGGACCTACCGGTATTCGTTGATCCTTTGCGAAAGCGACGAAATCGGCCACAATCAAGAAATAACCGGAAAAACCCATTTCTTGAATGAGCCGGATCTCATATTCCAGCCGATCCCTATAAATTTTTTCAGCAGTGTCATCAACTTCACCGCGTTCCATTAATTTGGCAATGCGTTTCTCAAACCCAGCTTCCGTCTGTTTTTTGAACTCGTTTTTTAAAGACTCGCCCGGTCCGACATCAAATTTCGGCATATGAATTTTTCCGAACTCGAGTAAAAGCGAGCACCTCTCAGCGATCAGTCTTGTGTTCGTTAGAGCTTCGGGCAAGTGCTCAAAATCTCGTGCCATCTCTTTGGGGGATTTAAAATACGATTGATCGGTCCTGAATCTCATCCTGTCCGGGTCATCCAATTTTTTTTGAGTCTGAATGCAAAGCAGAATTTCGTGAGCGTGGTGGTCAGCCCGATCCAGGTAATGGCAATCATTCGTAGCGACTAATTTCAGGTCGAGTTTTCCTGCCAAATCTATGAGACCGCGGTTCACCTTGGTTTGCTCTTCCAGACCGTTCTCCTGAATCTCCAGGAAATAGCGAGCAGGCGAGAACAGATTTCGGTACCATTCGGCAGCTTCCAGCGCTCCTTCCTCATCACCGGCAAGAAGTTTCTTCGGAACTTCTCCCGATAAACATCCGCTCAGGCAAATAAGCCCTTCATTGAACTCTTCAAGTAATTCTCGATCCACTCTGGGTTTATAGTAAAAGCCCTCCTGATAGGCTCTTGACACCAACACACAAAGATTGCGGTACCCTTTTTCATTTTCACAAAGGAGAATCAGATGATGCGACGTGGTCTCTCCCTGGCGAGCTGATTGATCGAAACGAGACCCCGGGGCGACATAGACTTCACAACCGATTATAGGTTTGATGCCGCTTGCCTGAACCTGCGTGTAAAATTCCATGGCGCCGAAAAGATTTCCATGATCGGTCAAAGCCACAGCGGGCAATTTAAATTCTTTAGCCTTGGTGACCAGGTCGTGGATTCTGATGGCTCCATCCAACAAAGAATATTGGCTGTGGACGTGGAGGTGAACGAAATCCGCCGCAGGCATGCTCTCTCCTATATTGTTGATATTATTATAGTTAATGGTTGCAAAGGCTCACAATATCACTCCCGCGTTGGATATGCAACTGTAAAACTGCAACTCAAGGCGGGAAGCCAGCTTTGAGATTTACGTATGAATTTTAAGTATTTAACTGGGGTTAATAATAAACTCTAATGTTATTTATCATATATGGACTTTATCACAAAGATATTGACATTCTTTGATCTGCAGGATTAGAATAGCACAACCAGCGGGCTGCCAGCCCCAATACGGCATAACATATTTCATCAGTGGCCAACAAGCCGGTCACTGCCCATTGAGGTATGTGCGACCCGAGCCAAGGTGGTTTAACCCGCAGGCAGAATGGGCATCGGGAGCTAATGGCAAGGTTTTATAATCTGCCATGGTCCCTGTAGGGTTGGTATTTTTTGTCCGAAACATCTGTTCCAATTCGGATTTTGAGTTCCATCGGGTCCGCGTTTCTTTCTCTTCTGAGGAGCGGCGGCAGCATGTTCGAAACTATCGGCCAAATGCTGTCCCTCTTTGGTCAGAGTGTCGCATGGTTTTTTCGGCGTCCGATCCGTTATCGGGAGTACTTCAGGCAATTGGATTTCGTTGGGGCCCAGTCGGTTACACTTATAGTTTTGACTGGTGCGTTTACCGGCATGGTTAGCGCATTGCAAGGTTATATCGGGATGAGCAAATACGGGGCGCAATCCATGGTCGGAGCAACGGTGGCTCTAGCTTTGACCCGTGAACTTGGTCCGGTGATCACTGCGCTCATGATTGTCGGACGGGTCGGCTCAGCCATGACCGCAGAAATCGGCAGCATGAGAAATACGCAACAGATAGACGCATTGCAAAGTATGGCGGTCGATCCAATCCAATATCTCATAGTGCCGCGTATCTTTGCTTCGGCGATAGTTATGCCGATTTTGGCCCTAATTTTTAGTTTGGCCGGCATGATCGGCGCGTATCTGATCAGCACGCACTATTTGGGCGTGGACACCGGTGCGTTTATGTCAGGTGTCAGCTATTACCTCGACCCTGACGATGTCCGACACGGCGCAGTCAAGGCCGTGTTCTTTGGGCTAATCACGTCTCTCGTGGCCTGTTACAAAGGTTATTATGCCACCGGAGGAGCTAGAGGAGTAGGAATCGCCACTACCAAAGCTGTCGTGCTGTCATCGGTATTGGTGCTGGTTTCGGATTACTTAATGACCAACCTTATGTTTCACAAATCATGAAGCAACGGGTCGGAACGATGGATGATTCGTTTAGATAAGGTTCACAAAAAATATGGAGAACAGAACGTACTGGATGGAATCAGCCTGGAAATCAAAACCGGCTCGATAACCACCATTATAGGAAAATCCGGCGGAGGAAAATCAGTTCTCATTAGACAAATGATCGGCCTGGAAAAGCCGGACAGCGGAGCAATCTACATCGAAGAAAAGAACATCGTGAAGATGAAACCCTCGGAATTGAACAAAGTACGCCGCAGGTTCGGTGTGCTGTTTCAGGACGCGGCTCTCTTTGATTCTCTTTCCGTGGAAGAAAACGTGGCGTTCCCTCTGCGCGAACACATGAAGCTGTCACAGCGAGCATTGGCGGAAAAAGTCGAGGAAAAGCTGGCTGAAGTAGGCATGAATCAGCACAAGCATAAGTTCCCGGGCCAACTGTCGGGTGGAATGAGAAAGAGAGTGGGTTTGGCCAGAGCATTAGCATTGGAGCCGGATATCGTTTTCTTCGATGAGCCTACGAGCGGGCTGGACCCTATCACACAAGGATTAATTTACAGGCTTATTGCTGAGACTCACAAACAGCGTTTGAGCACTTATGTTCTCGTCAGCCATGACATTCAGGGAGCGCTGAGAATATCGGATGAAGTGATGATGCTGTTTAACGGAAAGATTTCGGCAAAAGCGTCTCCTGAAGAGATTTTGAGCAGCACGGACCCGGTTATCAAGCAATTCATAACGGGTTCGGCCAGTGGCCCAATTCCAATCGAGTGAAGCAGGCAGTTTCCTGATGAATCGGTTTTCGACAGAAGCAAAAGTGGGACTGTTCTTCGTGGTAGCGGCCGCGGTGTTCGTGTACGTGTGGTTCAATGTTTTGGATTTCGGAAAGAAAGAAGGATTCATTCTCAAAGCGCGTTTCAAATCCGCAGAAGGTCTTGTGAACGGTGCTCAAGTGCAAATTGCCGGAATAAGAGTGGGGATAGTCAAGGATATTATTTTTGATCCGGAAAGCGGCAAAGCTGTGGCGCTTCTCGAAATTAACGACTCGTACCGTAACGTCATTCCGGAGGATTCAAGAGTCTCTTTGAAGACGAAAGGGTTATTGGGGGATCGGTATGTGGTTATCGAACCTGGCAGGCCCAATGTTCGGAAGCTGAAACCAGGGGAGGAGATAGCGCAAGTCGTTGAACCATACGATCCGGAAAAATTGGTCGAAAATGTAGGAATAATGACGCAGGACCTGCAAATACTGGCCCGAGATGCCCGCAAAGTGCTCATAGATGAAAAGGGCTCGGATAGGATTGCCAGTGTACTCAAGAATTCAGACGATGTTTTCAAGAATTTGAATGATCTCATTGGAGGCAACAAGGAGAAACTTAACGCGACTATAGACAATACACATGATGCCACAAAGAGAATCGATGAAATTGTCGCCCGAAACCAGGAGAAAATAAATCGCACCTTAGAAAGTTTCAACAAGTCGTCAAAAGACCTCGAAGTCGTTACCGGAGACGTCCGGGGTGGACGGGGGACTTTGGGAAGAATGGTAGTAGATGAGTCACTGTATCGTGACGCCTCGGCTCTCGTGCGAGACCTGCGCAATGTTACAAACAGTGTCCAGCGTGGCCCTGGAGCTGTTAGCCGATTAATAAACGATCCGGAAATCTACTTCGAGGCTCGTCGAGCGATCAGAAACATGAGCAAGACCGCGGAAGATATTTCCGAAGCCACCCCCATCAGCACTCTCGCGATCATATTAGGATCGGTCTTCAGATGAGGAGCGTACCCATGTTGCTCTCTGAGGATCCCCCGACTGAACACAAACCGGAGAGTATCCTCTCGAAATCCGGCCCAATTGCTACAGACAAAAATAGAGGAGGCGCTTCCTCGTTACTGGCTTTTATTCCAATAGTTCTTTTTATAACTGTGCTGTTTCAGCATACGCCGGCTTGTGGATCTGCTTACGATTTCTTGCAGCTGACCGCCTCTGGAACTCTTTTTGCGCTCGATCCGGACATTACCATAAGAAGAATTGACCCTCGATCCCCGAATGGAGCTTGGACTTTAGCTGAAGGTTGGGGGCTGCCCCCTCTTTTTTTCCGCACATCGGTTCCGGGTTTGTACGATAGGTTGGATCTTTTTTATCCATTCGGATGTCGCGAAGAATCCAAATTCAGAAGTAAATTAAGATTTACGCC
>CAWJJL010000003.1:0-10261 GCA_963843165.1 uncultured delta proteobacterium
GCAACCGAATGTTTGAACTATTTTCAGATATATTTGCCTGCCGAGACAATGTACTGACGCGTGTCGATCCTCGCGTAAAACTTTTCGCGGCGTTGGCACTGATACTATCAGTAGTCTTTTCCACCAAAGTCTTTCTTCCGCTTGCAGTTGCGGCAATCAGCCTGATGGCGATGTTGATGTTATCTATCCCGATGAAACTCATCATTTTCAGACTGGCTGGGCCTTTGGGCATTGTGCTCGTAATAGTTGTCCTTCAATCATTTTTGACACAGGGAGAGCCCATTTTCCAAATCGGATTCTTTGGTTATCACATGGCCGTCACCGGTCAGGGGCTTTGGAAAGGACTGCTCCTGGGATCGAAAGTCATTGGCGCCGTGAGCATGGTGCTGTTGCTGAGCTTTGTCACGCCTGCGTATAAGATCTTCCACTCCCTGCGATGGTTTCGGATTCCGGAGGCATGGGTGGAAATGGCATTGCTTGTTTATCGCTACACTTTTGCTTTACTCGATCATGCCGCAGACATAGCGGCCGCTCAAAAAGTTCGCCTTGGATATTCGACCTTTCACCGTTCATTGGCTTCAATGGGCGCCCTGGCAGGTGCTGTTGTGGCTCGTTCCCTAGATCAGGCGCTCAGGACCTACGAAGCCATGGTTTTACGTGGTTACCAGGGCGGGCTGTGCCTCAGCCCACTACCGGATATGTCTCGCAAGAACTGGCAATTGGTGATGGTTATTCTGCCGGCCATAGTAACTCTTCTATTTTGCTCAGGAATGGTGGTGGAAGTGATTCGCAAAATCGCTGTTCAAGCTGTGGGCATCCATTTTAGTTACCAGGAGGGAACGCGCGCGCTCGATAATGTCGATTTTTGGGCTGATTCCGGCGAATTCGTTGCAATGCTGGCATCCAATGGCGGAGGGAAGACAACCCTATTAAAAGTGCTCGTCGGTCTGTTGAAACCCGCGAAGGGCCGCGTGGAAATCGACGGCCGAGACATAAGCAGTTTTTCGCAGAGAGAATTGTACCAGTCGGTGGGGCTGGTCCTTCAGAATCCTGTGGATCAGCTTTTCGCTGCCACGGTCGAGGAGGACGTATCTTACGGGCCGCGCAATCTGGGACTCCCCGAGGACCAAATTCAGCATAGAGTGACAGAATCATTGGAATCGGTGGATGCAGCAGAACTCCGCGGTCGTGCGATTCACCACTTGAGCTTTGGTGAGCAAAAGCGAGTTTCAGTGGCGGGAGTTCTTGCCATGCGGCCGTCAATTTTGATCCTCGACGAGCCCACCGCCGGGCTCGACCCTGCTGGTGAAGCGCTCATGATGAGGCTATTGCGCCGGCTGAATCGCGAACATGGCATTACTATTATTCTGGCAACACATTCGGTGGATTTGCTGCCCTTATTTGCCGATCGGATTTGTGTTTTGCGGAATGGTAATGTGCTGAAGCAAGGCCCTGTGGATGATATTTTCCGCGATCATGAAATGATAGATCGCGCGTGTTTGAGGCTGCCGTACATTGCTGCGCTTGTTCACAAAATGAAACACTATGACGGCGTTCCTATAAACGGCTTGCCGTTGACCATTGGAGAGGCCCGAACACGGCTGCTGGAACTAATCCCTGAAGAACTCATAATTAAACAGCCTGAGGTGACCGATTCATGAGCCCGGGTCGTACCGGTTTTACCACTGGAACCTGTGCTGCAGCCGCTGCAAAGGCGGCAACGATGATACTTTGCGGGATGGCTCCTTCTCTCCAAGTGGAAATAGGCCTTCCGGACGGCGCTCGTGTTGTGCTGCCGGTGGAACGGGCCGAAGGTGATACAAATGCGGCTTGTGCTGCGGTTAGGAAGGACGCAGGAGACGATCCGGACGTCACTGATGGTTGTTTGGTGATAGCATCAGTCAAGTGGCGGAACGATGGCACGTTAGCGCTCGCAGCGGGCGAAGGTGTAGGAATGGTGACTCGGCCCGGGCTTTCCGTACCTCCCGGCCAGCCCGCAATCAATCCTGCACCGAGACAAATGATAAGTGAGGCAATCAGAGAAATCACGGACCGTGGAGTGCAAGTAACAATTTCAATCCCCGGCGGCGCGGAATTGGCGGAAAAGACCTTTAACCCGCGGCTGGGGATAACAGGCGGCCTTTCGATATTGGGAACGTCAGGCATTGTCGTCCGTTCAGCACCACGGCCTTGAGGGATGCCTTGAAATGCGCTCTTAATGTGGCCGTCGCCTGCAATGTCAAATCCCCGGTTTTTGTTCCTGGACGTATCGGCGAAAAAGCGGCCCGAAGCACTTTCGTCTGGTTCCTGAACAATTGATCGAAGTGAGCAATGAATGGGGTTTTGTGCTGGACGAGGCCGCTAAATACGACTTCAGCAGACTGCTCGTTATGGGCCATCCCGGAAAATTGGCCAAGCTTGCCATGGGGCAGTGGGACACACACTCATCGAGATCCACGAGGCGGTGTGACGGACGGTTGTTTGGTTGTAGCATCGGTCAAGTGGCGGAACGATGGCACGTTAGCGCTCGCAGCGGGCGAAGGTGTAGGAATGGTGACTCGGCCCGGCCTTTCAGTACCTCCCGGCCAGCCTGCAATCAATCCTGCACCGAGACAAATGATAAGTGAAGCAATCAGAGAAATCACGGCCCGTGGAGTGCAAGTAACAATTTCAATCCCCGGCGGCGCGGAATTGGCGGAAAAGACCTTTAACCCGCGCCTGGGTATAACAGGCGGCCTTTCGATATTGGGAACGTCAGGCATTGTACGTCCCTTCAGCACCACAGCGTTGAGGGATGCCTTGAAATGCGCCCTTAATGTGGCCGTCGCCTGCAATGTCAAATCCCCGGTTTTTGTCCCTGGGCGTATCGGAGAAAAAGCGGCCCGAAGACACTTTCATCTGGCTCCTGAGCAACTGATCGAAGTGAGCAATGAATGGGGTTTCCTGCTGGACGAGGCGGCGAAATACGACTTCAGCAGACTGCTCGTAATGGGACATCCCGGAAAATTGGCGAAACTTGCCATGGGACAGTGGGACACACATTCATCGAGATCCATGAGCGCGGTACCCTGGGTGTCGGATCTGGCCAAGGAAGCTCAGGGATTTATTTTCCAGGAAGTAAGGACTGTGGAAGGGATATTCGCATTGTTGCAGGAGAGGAACCGCAAGAGTTTGGCTGACCAACTGAGCGCGAGAATTCGTGACGCGATCAGAAGCCGAGTGCGGGAACGGTTTCACGTCGCAACAGTGCTCGTCAACATGAAGGGAGAAATCTTAGGTTTGGACGGAGATCTCTCGAAATGGCAATAGCCAGCGAGATTACCATAGTCGGCTGCGGGCCGGGTTCACCGGAATATGTTACTCCGGCCGCAATTGCGGCGATGGAAAAGAGCCGATCTGGTGATCGGAACCGAAAGGCTTCTGATGCTTTTTCCGTCGAGACCCTCACAATCCGTGGTTGTTAATTCGACTGTAGAACAGGCTTTGGATGTCATTGAACAGAGGACCGACTGCAAGAATATCGCAGTATTGGTTACAGGTGATCCAGGCATTTTTAGCCTGGCCAGATTGGTTATCGAGCGCTTCGGAAGAGAACAATGCCGGGTGATCCCCGGAATAAGCTCCATTCAAGTGGCATTTGCTCGAATTGGGTTGGACTGGGCTGACGCCAAGATCATCAGCGCGCATAAAGAAGATCCCTATCCGGATGAGTCGCTCCTAAAATCAGACAAAATTGCGGTGCTCCTGGGGCGAGCAGGGTCTTTGCAATGGGTTGCCGATCACATAGTCGAGAATGCCCCTGCGGATCGCAGGATCTTTATTTTCGAAAACCTGACTATGGATAATGAATCGGTGCGAGAAACACGCCGTGAGGAATTGCGGGATCTTCGTGTCTCGTCCACAACAGTGGTATTGGTAATCAAAGGCGATTTATTGTCATGAAAACAGGAACCCTGTTCGGCATAGGCGTCGGGCCCGGTGACTCTGACTTGATCACAGTCAAAGGAGCCAAGGTATTGAGCGAATGCCAACACGTGTTCGTGCCCAAATCCCGTGAAGACGCTGAGAGTGTGGCCATGAACATTGCCGCAAAGCATGTAAATCCCCAGGCTAAAATTCATCAAATCCTGTTTCCAATGACAACGAACCGTTCTGAATTACAGGCCCGATGGGCGGAATCGGCCCGCGCTGTGGCGGAAGTTCTCGAGACCGGCGCTGATGCGTGCTTTCTCACTCTCGGCGATACATTTCTCTACTCGACCTATATATATATGCTCCAGGCTCTGCGTGACCGCATTCCCAAACTGAATGTAGTGACGATTCCCGGAATTACCGCTTTCAGCGCAGCCGCTGCTCTTGCAGAATTCCCCATCGGCAAAGCCAAAGAGCCGGTTACCATCGTGCCCACAGCGGACGATCTGGACGCGGTCAGGAACGCCCTTTCCGCGGGCGGAACGGTCATCCTCATGAAAATCGGCAAGCGCCTGGATCGCATTCTCGACATTCTGGAAGAGAAAGGAATGATCGAGCATGGGGTTTTCGTGTCGCACGCGGGTATGGAAAATCAGCGTGTGGAAACAAACCTTAGAAAACTCAGAGGCGAGGGACCTGAAAAGGGTTACCTCTCAATCCTCCTTGTCCGTGCCAAATCACAGGAGCCTCAATGAAAGTCTACTTTGTGGGAGCAGGCCCCGGCGATCCGGAGCTTCTAACAGTTAAAGCCGAAAGACTCCTTAAGAATTGTGAAATCTGTATTTATGCCGGTTCTCTTGTGAGTGAACAGGTGTTGGATCTGCTGCCCCGAGATGCTGAGCGCCATGATTCTTCTGCACTGGACCTGCAAGAAATATCCCAGCTATTCATTGATGCTTCCGACAGGGGAATTGATGTGGTGCGACTCCATTCAGGCGACCCTGCCATTTACGGAGCGATAGGTGAGCAGATGGATGAGTTGGACCGCCACGGTATCGATTACGAAGTGATACCGGGAATAAGCTCATTTCAGGCCGCGGCGGCGGCTTTGCGTACCGAATTGACCGCTCCTGAAATCGCTCAGACGATTATCCTCACCAGGACATCAGGCCGAACCCCCCTGCCCGAGACGCAGGAACTCGAAATCCTTGCTCGAACCCGGGCCACTCTCTGCATTTTTCTTTCCGCGCACAAGATAAGTGAGATATCAGACACTCTAGCGAAACACTACGGCGAACACTGTCCTGCCGCGGTCATATACAGAGTATCTTGGCCGGACCAGCAAATAATCAGAGGCACCCTGGCGGACATCGGCGAGAAGGCTTCCATGGCTGGAATTAAGAAGACAGCGATGGTTATCGTTGGGCACGCTCTGGCAAAAGGTGTTCCCTATTCAAAATTGTACAGCCCGGAATTTTCGCATGAATACAGGATAGGAAAATAATGAGTCTCGCGGTCGTCACCCTGTCCTCTGAGGGAGCGGTCTTGGCTGATCATCTAATCCGGCGCCTGCCGGATGTTTGTCTCTATTTGCACGAGAAAGTCGCAGGAGATCAACTGTGCCGAAAGATTCGAAAGCATCACCGAGCTGACTAAAGATATTTTCAGGAAATATAGGGGGCTTGTATACGTTGCTCCGTGCGGAGTCGTCGTGCGAGCGATAGCCCCGTTTCTTGAGCACAAGACCAAAGACCCTGCTGTGGTGGTCGTGGATGTACGGGGACGGTGGGCAGTCAGCCTGCTCAGCGGACATGAGGGCGGGGCTAATAATTTGGCAGTGACAGTGGCAAATGCAATTTCAGCGGAACCGGTCATCACAACCACAACTGAAGCCCTTAAGACTCTTATTGTAGGGGTCGGATGCCGCCGCGGTATAAAATCCGAAAAGATTGTAGCAGCAATCAAGGGCCGCGTTGACAGAGGCGGATTTGGAAATTTCTCAAGTAAGGCTGCTCAGCTCAGCAGGGATTAAATCCGACGAGCAAGGTTTGTTGCAAGCCGCTCAAGAATTAGGAGTGCCCCTGCGGTTCATATCATCCGACGAGATTCGAGGGTTTGCCGGAAATTTCGAACATTCGGATTTTGTGCATCAAAAGGTGAACTTGCCCGCTGTAGCCGAGCCCGCGGCTTTGATAGCGGGAAGGAGGACGAGATTAGTACTGAAAAAAAGGACATTCAACGGCGTGACCGTAGCCATAGCCAGGGAAAACTGTTTGTCATAGGGATAGGCCCTGGCGATCCTCTGGATCGAACCCGCCGGGCAGAGCAGGCCATAAAGCAAAGCAGCGTTATCGTAGGATACAAGCGTTACCTGGAGCTTATCAATGACCTGACCGTCGGCAAGGAACTGGTCTCATCAGGTATGACTAAAGAGAAAGAGAGGTGTCTGGCGGCGATTGAAAGAGCCGAGCAAGGGGAGACCGTTGCGTTGATCTCCTCAGGCGATGCGGGAATATACGGAATGGCAGGACTTGCTCTGGAAATGGCAAAAACCGAGCGAAAGACCATACCTATTGAAATAGTTCCGGGGGTAACATCAGCGACCGCATCTGCTGCGAAACTCGGAGCGCCCCTGATGCTCGATTTCGCGTGCATCAGCCTTAGCGATCTGCTCGTACCATGGGATGTAATACGCGAACGAGTGGAGGCGGTAGCAGCAGCGGATCTGGTCACGGCTCTGTATAACCCAAGAAGTAGGAAACGAACAGCTCAACTGGACGAAGCGGCAGCCATATTTCGAAAATACCGTGAAGGAAATGTCCCGGTAGGTATCTGCACAGCCCTGGGAACAGAAGACGAGCAAATCATACTCACCAATCTCGATCAATTTCTCGAGCATGAAATTAATATGAGAAGCATAGTAATTATTGGAAACACTTCCTCCAAAATCATTGAGGGCTTTTTCATAACCCCACGCGGGTATCAAGTATGATTCTTCTCCTGGGCGGAACAAGTGAAACAGCCGCGATTGCTTCCGCTCTGGCCGATGCCGGATTCAATGTGCTCGTATCGACAGCGACGGATGTGCCGCTAAATGTGGGGGATCATCCGAATATTTCACGTCGATCCGGAAGATTGGACCCTGACCAAATGGCTCAATTAGCCAATCAGCAAGGCGTGATCGCGATCGTCGACGCTTCCCATCCTTATGCGGCATCTCTGCGGGTAAATGCGCGCAGTGCAGCTGATCAGCTCAAGATTCCGTACCTTTCGTGGATTAGGCCGCCAATACCTGAACAGGACAGCTTGATAACCTCCGTATCCGACCATACCACTGCGGCTAAGCTGGCGTTTTCATTTGGTCTACCGGTCCTTCTGACCACCGGTTCCCGGAATCTCGAACCATATGTCAGTGAAGCGAACGCAAAAGGGATTCGCCTCGTGGCACGCGTGCTTTCTCATCCGAGCTCGATAGAAGCCTGCCGTAAGGCCGGGATTTCTGACGATAATATTGTCTCCGGTAGGGGGCCTTTTTCCGTCGAAGAAAATCTAGCTGTTATCAAACGTTATGGAATCGGCGTGCTTGTGACCAAGGATAGCGGCATTGCGGGGGGTGTCCCGGAAAAACTGGAGGCTGCACGTCTTGGAGCCTGTCGTGTCGTCCTCGTACAAAGGCCGGCTGAATCGGGTGAGGTTGCAGGATTCTCTCACGTTTCTGAGTTGGTCAAGGAACTTCAGCTTTTGCTTGATCATTTAAAATAATGAGGAAAAAACTCATTCATCGGAACTCATCCAGGGCGAGTGCGAATTCAATTGCTCGTGCAACTTCGCTCATTTTTTGGACGGAGAGATGTGCAATAAATCCGTCAATTTTGGCCTTTTGGACCGTTTGGATATTGTCTAAATTTACCGCGCATTCATTAAATAACCCATCTGACTCGCTCAACACCACCTCGGTCGGGATTTTGCGAATCGTGCTGGTGATGGGAGCAATTGTGATACCGATCAAAATAAGAATAGCAGACTGTCGTCTGAGGATAAGAACGGGGCGGCACTTATCCGGTCGCTTAAAGTTGTACCAGTAGATATCACCTTGAGTCACGACTCCCCCATGCTTGTTCGTCTTCCCACACATCAAACTCTCCAGGCATGACAGGATGGCATGCGTAGCCCTGGGCATGTTGCTGTTCCAATTTAGCCTTGATGTGCCGGCGGAGTGCAAGCCGAAGCGCGGACCGGATAAAGGCCGAGCGCGTGGTATTGAGATCTTTCACCGCACGGTCCACTTCCGCAAGCAAAGATTCATCAAGAGTTATTTGAATAGTTTTCATCGGTTCACCCGTACGTGGATCTTATACACAAGATGGTCCACACTCAAAGCCAGGGCTAGAACAGGTTGTGTGCGGCTAATTCGGCCTCTCGCTGCTTGTCGCTTCTCCGCTAACATGTGAGAGTTTTCGGAAAGGGGGTCCAGGGGGAACCCCGCGAAACCGCGGGGTTACAAAAAGGGTTTTCCTCCTGGTAATCCGCTTTCTGAAACTTATTTCTCACTCTCCAGCCGCCAATAAGTGCTCACGCAATCACATGAACAGCCAGAAACCATTGGCAAAGTACACGACCCCGACAATGCCGAGCACCAATCCAGTCATCCACAACAGTTTTTTCTTCATCAGCGTTGCCATGGAACTTAGCAGAATCGCCAGTTGAAGCAGTATGACCGTTATTCCGAAAGATTGGGAATGAAGCGCCACTGCATCTCGTTGTTGCTCCAAACTTTTTGCCTCTTTCATTATTTCGGCTTTTTCGCCTTCGTATCTTTTGATTTGAGCAGCATACGTAGCAACTTTCTTTTCATATTCTTCCAGCACCTCTTTAGGGGCAGTGTTTGTAATCAGTTTGAGTTCTATTTCGAGTTTTTCTTTCTGCAGTTCGTAAAGATAACTTTTGATACTTTTGGCTTGATAATACGCCCACTGGTCCGATGCCTGAGTTTACTTCAAGATCGAACGGTTAGAAAATTTTCCAACATTCAGGGTGGATACGGTAGCGCCGACAGCCAGCAACACGGTTGTCAGGGCAAGAAAATTCATCCAGTTCTGTTTCTGTTCCTCGTCCATACAAGCCTCCCGATTATGATCTTAGGGTCCAGCCGGTTTTAATAGCAATTCGTTCAGACACGAACAAGGGGGTTGCTCGAGCTAATCACACCTTTTCTTTCAGCTCATCAAAACGGAATTGGATGGAGATAATGCCATGCGAGACACTCTTGTGCACGGCATAAGGCAGTTTGTCGAAAACATGCAGCATCGACTCATTTGATACAAGGACATCTGCTTGAAAACCTTGTACGCCGCGTTCCCGTCCGATTTCGATGAGGTAGTTCAGCAGAAAAGTCGCTATGCCGCGGCCTTGAAATTGCTCATCCACCATGAATGCGACTTCAGCGACATCTTTGGATTGTTCGAATACATAACGACCTTCGGCAATGATGCGGGATGTCTCATACGGATTGATAGTAACTACCAGAGAGAGGCCCTTCTCGTCCGAGAGACTGACGTACTCTTGCAGATTGTCTTGGGGCATGCTTCGTCGAGGGCTGAAGTATCTGAAATAGACTGAACCCTTAGAAAGCGTGTAGAATAGGTCCCGGATCATTGATTCATCCGTAGGCTGTATTGCACGAACATGTGCCTTCAGGCCGCCTTTGAAGACATGCTCGATTCGGACCCGTTGTTGTAGCTCCGCAGACGCAGTGACGGACATAGTGCTGGTCCGGATAAATATAGCCCAGTTCGCGTGCCTCTTTCATAAGAGTTTCCCTATGGTCGGGGTGTGCGATTTCGATCAAAGCCATAGCCCGTTCGCGCAAGGATTTACCCCCCAGATACGCTATGCCGTACTCGGTGACGATGTAATTTACCTCACCACGATTCATTATCACCGCGGCTTTGGGTCCGAACGACGGAACAATCGTCGAAAGACCGCTTCTCAAAGAAGTGGATCTTAAACAGATGATGGACCTGCCTCCGGACGAGAGACTTGCTCCCCTCATGAAATCATGATCGCCTCCGGAACCTTCGAAGGCCGTCCACCGAGGTTTTCCCTGCCTTACCTGGCCTCGTAAATCGACCTGCACGGCCAGATTGATCGCCACCATTTTGTCGTTGCTCGCTATGAAGGTGGGCGCTAAAAGCATGTCAGATGGATAGAATTCTACTGAAGGATTTTCATTAATGAAGTCATAAACCCTATGGGTTCCCATGCAGCAAGTGGTCAGCGACTTGCCCCGGTACATTTTCTTCGTGCTATTATCGATTACTCCTGTTTCTATAAGCTCAATAAGCGGGTC
>CAWJJL010000004.1:0-82676 GCA_963843165.1 uncultured delta proteobacterium
GTTATCAGCTTTAGCGAGCTCCTTTACAATAGTATCTACCTGCTGTTGATTTTTGGGAACAAGTGCTTGACCACTCGCCACATTACCCTGAATTCGGGATAACTCCTGTCGCATGGCCAATCGTTTTCCGAGATTCGGTTCCCTGGCGATCCGGGTACGTAAATTTCCAATTTCCTCCCCGGCCATATTTCCCAGTCGAGTTTGCACATTCAGATCCGAGCTTAGTCTATCTTCAAGTTTTCGGTCTGCAGCCAGATTCCTTGGAGAATTTAGAGACTTCGAAATGATATTGGAGAGATCCGCGTCCCGAGGTAATTTCGTAGAAAAATTAATCTGCTGCCGTTCAAGCGCTGTGAACCGCCGGTCAAGCTTATTAATGTGCCTGGCAGCCCAATCTGTCCGAATGTTCAGTTGGTCGAGTCTTCTTTGGGATAGCCCGAGTAAATTCATGTCTCCGCTCATTCGTGCCAAGTACATTAGGCCTGCAAGTTCCCTTTGCCGAAGTCTCAGACCCGCCAAGTGATGCCGATAGAAAAAGATCCCTCGTCGGCAAAAAAATTGCTGAATATATACATTAATGATTGCCGGGTCCAACTGATACGGAATATCGATTACGAATTCTCCTATACCGGGCATAACTGCTATGTAATCCGCGGACGGGTAAGCGGGCGGCAAAATACTAACCTCATAAGCCGGATATTCGTCAATGGTGTCCCAGTCCTCGATATAATAGTCAGGGGCGATAGCTACTTGCGGCGGTTGAAGGGGGAGTGTCTCAGCTGTGGACGGAATATTGCACTCGTTGCTGGTGGCAACAATAGTCCCCGCAATGGTAGTTTGTTCGACCAATCTGCTGATATCCTCAGGCGGGACAGCGAGGAGATCAGGAGTATCCTTCCCTTCTTCAATCAATAAATTGTGGCAAGAAGGCACTACAGTTTGCGCACCATTCAATTTCGTGACGACCACCTGTCCGCTCAAGACAGTCACCAGGGTGGTTTCAGGTGTGTAAACTTCAACTGAAAAATCGACCGGCTGATCCGTCGCGGGGTAAATAGAAACCAGCGGTGTATTAACTGAGAAGGGCGCTGACTGCATTTGTTGCGTAGCGAAGCGAAAAATCCCGCTGTTGATCTGAATACTCGGAACTTCGCGACCATCCCTCGGTTCGGAAGCTAGTGACACGGTGGACAACTCGCCCATGGAAACAAGCGGTCCTCTTTCCCAAGTTAGCAACAGCTTGCTTTTTTCGCCGACATCTACCGAATCCCAGAGTCGGATGAGGCTTCCAGTCTTGAGTTCTTCCTGGGTGGGGTCTGCGCCGGTCCACACTTGAGCCGTTCCTTGGAGCGATTTTACAGTTGCTCCTAATTCCGCACCTTGCGCATTCGCAAAAGCGGAGAAGCTTATTAACAAGCATAATGCGAGTACCAATTTTCTAGAAAACATGATGTGCACCTCACCTGAACAATACTCTAAAGGATAAGTTATTTTGGCCCGCTGTTCATATTTTCGTAAATTAGAGTTAAATCTTACATTTTTCTTGTATCTCTATTTTATCAAATTTACTAATGCATTCTAGTTTGCCCAATCAAATAGGTATCTGTTCGGAGGCACTTGAGTTTCCGCAGAATGTACTGTCAAAAACGTTTATAGGACTTTTGTTAGCACTTACAAAGCAGAAGCCTCCGAAGCTCGCGAATGAGCTTTTCTTACGATTGTTACTAAGAATACGGATGTCAATGGGTAATTTCGCAGGACAGGACAAAAGCGGGCAACTTTGGTTAAAATAATGCTGGAATATCTAAACCCTATGAGGAACCGAAAGAGCCCGACCTTCTCCCCATCGACCATGTTTTCGCGACATACTTAGTCGAACAGGATCTACTTCTGCTTAAAATGTGAAGACGCATCGTTATATGCCTTCTGTAAATCTGCAACGGCTTTGTCTAAGCCGGCTTTCACATCATCCCAAGCAGCTCCGGTAGACGAGCCTACCTCCTGTAATTTCTGTTTCGCTTGATCCTGCTTTGTCTTCAAATCAGCCATGCCGGCTTCTATTTTTGTTGATGCCTCGCCTTTATAGTTTTTTGCCTGTTCTTTCAGCTGATCCATTTTCTTGGAAAGATCGTCGAGATTAGTCTGAACCTGCTTTGAGTATTCTTGTTTCTGCTGTTCTGCATAGGCTTTCGCCTTTTCCATAGTACTAATGGCTTCTTGTTTTACATCCTGTTTTGTAACATCAGTCTGTTGAGCGTAAGTCAAATTTGCCATCCATATACATGCAATCGCAATTGATATCGCAAGTAATCTGAACGCTCTCATAGTTAATTCCTTTCTTTAACTATAATCTAGCAATCTAGACAGGTAAAAACCAAGAAGGTTCCGACTGCAACATGATGGGATTTGTAAGTGATTCAGTTAACTAGCTAGATTGCGGTGGGTTTTGTAGGAAGATTAGACAATAGTAAAGCCACAGGAAAACATTGGAGAATTTCCCCCACTAACATGGAATTTCGCCCTTCAAGCATGTTCCCGGTAAATACATTTTTCCACAAAGAATGTGAGCTGCTTGTCAGATTAATTCTCGTATCTTGCCAAGCCTCCTTTCCTACGGGGGATTTATCGTCAGCTATCAATCCACTAAGAAATCTTGGGGCCACAGTTATAGCCGAATTGTTCGAATAGTTTCTTGCAAAAGCGATCACATGATCTTTGAATCTGCCCGCGACCTCTAGGGAAATATAATCGCCTCTTCGGAAGATTTCCCTGTGCCGATAACCTAGTTGAACTTTTCTTAATGTAGACCACACCCGCATAGTTCTGCTATAAAGATTGCTCCCTCTACTTATTTCCCAATTCCGCGAGGAGGATCGCATTTGCTGAATCTCCAAGTACTCGTTTTGAGTCTGATACCACTTTTTTCTGGAGCGATTCCTGGTTCGGGTACCGCCGCAATATCACCCCTGGAGCTTTTGGGAATAGGCGAGCCAATCTCCGCTCAATTTATAATCGGGACATGGAAGTATTCCGACGATTTCTTCAGATGGGGCATTACCGACAAGGCTAAAGCCAAGGTGAAGCTTTCCAAAGGAAATGGCTTCATGTCAGTATATCCAGATGGAACAGTGAAAATGATTAACCTCTTCCAACCGGCCCAAGCTCGGTGGGAGCTGTCCGAGGATGGGATAATCATCTACGATCCTGAGCGTCCTCAGCGGGTCTCACGTATACTCCCCATAAGAAAGCGTGATCAGGACCACATCTGGTTGCTGCTGCCGTTTACCGGAGGCGCTTCGGGTATCGGGATGGTGCGAGTATCGGAAGAAACCTCTTCTTTGCGCGACACTACCGGCCAGTCTGCTGCGAAACAGCGAAACAAAAAAATCAGAAACTGAAGTTTTCATAAGCAGAATCAATGCTGAAGCTTTATTAACAGAAAGAAACCTCGATCAATTCATAACGGGTCACTGGCACAGCCCAAGGCCCGAATTCCTATCGATGCTTTCTTGCTGTTCATAATTTCGCATGGGCGCGGTCGAGCTACAACGGACACCTCTAGCTCCCATTCCGGTAAAGTGAGACTGCATCAGTCATAAATAAAGAATATCCCCAGGACCATTATGACAGCCCCAATCAGGCGGTATCTTGTATTTTCTTCCCTAAAGAACACCCGGCCCAAAATGACCCCAAAGACGAGGCTAAGCCTTTTTACGGAAATCATGTAAGCCACTGGCGCGAGATTCAATGATATGAAGTGTGTGATTTGCGCTCCGGCCATGAGCAACCCACCTATAAGAAAAACCATCATGTTACGTTTACTGAAATTTCGAGTGCCTATTCCCTGTCCGGAACGCAAGAAAGCTATCCAGATAAGCGCTACCGCAATGCAAATCACGAGGACAGTACCGTACAGGATAGCTCCGTATAGCAAAATACCTTTTTTCCCGAGCGTCGAAGTAAATGCCCACAAAAATGCGACCAACAACATGCGCCTGCAGCCGGATGTGGAGAATATTGCGGCTATGGGAGCAAGTAGGCCCCTGTTCGCCAGGTCACCATTCAGAAGGTAAGCCCCGGCTGTTACCAAAGCGATTCCTATCGCCGCCCATCCAGCTAACAGATTCGCCCAGCAAGAGAGCCGCAGTCAAAATCGTCAGGACAGGAGTGAATGCCAGGAGTGGCAGGGTTAATGACAAGTCTGCCATCTTTATGGCCGAGAGAAACAGGTAATAACCGGATATCTCGACCGGCAGAGATATGAAGATCAGCAATATGAGCTCTGACGAAATGGGCTTGAGATCCTGGAACAGGAGAAGCGGGGCGAGAATGATAGCTGATATTCCAAGCGTCACTGCGCCGGTGGTCCATTCGTCATTCTCCCACATGATCCGTTTTGAAATGGCGTCGGAGCAGGCAGTCAGGAAGGCGCAACCCAAAGCGACGAAAAACCAATTCATCAATCCAATACCGCTTTCAAGCAAGACCGACAGATTTCAGCCGTCGGGTTATTCGACTGCAAATGGGAGCCTTCCCAATATACTCGCCTGCACCGAGGACATTCGTGAAATTTCTGACCTGGAGCCGAAAATCTCTTCCGGGACCTTTCCAGCCGCATCGGCTCTCGAGATTTCGACTACGGGAATATTGCAGATCAGGCACCTGCTGAAAAACAGTGCTCGGGTCGGGTCGAACGCTTATAGCAGTTAAAACTTGCTTTAATTGCTCCATAGAATCGTTCGCCGTAACAATGATGATCTGGGGAATTCCTCTTTCGTTTCTTGGTCGTCACAAAGTACCTGTCCGCCGTGGGAGCACTTCTAGGATATGCCGCGTCAAATCCCAATATTCGCAACCATTTCGCTAATCTTCCCAGCATTACATCCACATCAAAACATGGCTGCTCACTCACATCGTCCCGAATTTCCATGACGCACCAGAGCATTCTTATTCTTGGGCCGCACTTGTGATCGATTCCATTGTTTTCAACGCGTTGAGACAAGATTCCGTCTCTTTGTAGGGTCCCGGGCGTTGCCAAACAGGATCATCATAACGATCGTGGCATGGGAGGCATCTTGCGATGCCAACTATTTTCCCGATCTCCTCCGTATTGAATCCTCGAGCGAGTAGATGAGATGTCCCCTGCAATATGTTTCCGCCCGCAGACACCACAGCATCCAAAGGAAATGAAATCTTCAAGCCCGATGCGGCGGAATCATAGAGTATCTGCACTTGCGGTTTTGCCGATTTGGAATTCAATTTCACAAGCCCTTCTCCCAATCCCATCGCCTTTGGATCGAGGTGGCAGTCAATACATCGAGGAACTTCTTTCCTGGTCGTGTGAGGATGAGTCGGGGCCATCGCTACAGAGCTCAGGCCGTTCTTTAAGCGCATGATCAATGAATCGTACGGTCCCATAATCTTACCGTTGCGACCGACAACAGTATTCCAGACCTGGCATCCCGGTACGAATATTGCCACTTTTCCGTTCGAGTTTATTCCTAAAATGTTCTTTTCAAACCGAAAGAAAGACCGGCCTTCAGTCCACCGCCCTGGCGTCGTCTTTCCGCTGAGATTATCTATACTTCGATGCCGGAAATCCAGCGCCTGGTGACATCCGTAGCATTGCGGACTCCAGGCGCTATGACACGAATCACATTCAAGGCGCTCGTGCCCTTTCAGATTATGGGCTTTATTCTTGTCGGTAATAATGGTCACCGGATACTGCTTCCCATCGATCTTACCCGTAAGTCGTAATCCTTCGGGAGTCAGCTTCACATGCGGGAGAGGGCGTCCTTTGGAAGTCGTGAGAATTGTATCGCCATCCTGAAGCTTCAAGGAGGGGGTGCTTCTTATCAGCGTCTGTACCAGCGCATCATGCTTTTCCACCTTGATGGTTCGTGGAGCGTTCGAATAAGACCCGTGACAGTCTTCGCAGCGGATTTCCACCTGGTCCTTCATAAAACGGTGCACATTGCCATCACCCATTGTGTCCTGACCGGTGTGGCAATCTATGCAGGCCATACCCTTTTCATGATGGATGTCGGGCACGAGCCTCAGCACGAATCTATTTTCACTGATCGTATCTTCGTTCAAGCCTCCGTTGACAAAGGGAGTCCCGTATTGCTCGTTTTCCATTTCTCCATGATAATTCAGCCCGATTCGTGCGCTCCGATTATGACAAGCCCTGCATCTGTCATCCGGTATCCGATTCGTGATCGAGTGAGTTGAGGCATGGCCCGGTTCGTCGCGCTTAATCGTGGGATCGCCGCCCACGTACCGACCATCCTGGTCGTAAGGGGCATGGCACGCGGGACATCCTTCGAGCCGGCCCATTTTCTCTCGAATGCGTGATGACCAGAGGTGGCATGAGGCGCAGAATTTTCGAAAATGGCTTTCCGGCAAATTGAACTCTCCATTTGACCCGATTTCGGGAGGGAGGTCGTTCAGGGTGGTTTTGCCATCAGATACGGCCCGGACCGCATACTTCGAATCACTCGTTTCCTCTACACCCCATTGGAACCGAAGAATGCCTATTATACCAGCGTTAGTGGCCATCAGAGATTTGGTGACATTTTCCGTCCGATTCAGTAGTGGATGCTCCCGTCCCGAGTGGCAGGTTATTCCAATGTTGGACTTGCCTCCACCGCAGCCGGCATTAGCAAGATCGAGTTTCGCAGGGTTGCGACCACCTCTCAAGCCAATGTGGGCGCCCCGGACCGACAGGTCGGACCCATTGCCGCCGTGGCAGATTACACACCCGAATACTAAATTGGGGTGCGATGAGGAAAGATCTTCGATTCCGTAATGACAAGTGAGGCACCTTTCTGCTGGGAGCTTCCCGCCGAATGGTGTTATTTCAATGATCTCGCGGCGCCTATTTTTGAGGGAGTCTATCTCACTTGAAATGAGTCGTTTTGCTTCTGCCGATTGCTCTTCTGCCAGCCGCATTTCCAGCCTCTGCAGGGCTAACGCAACGCCTTTTTGCTGATAAGCCTTCCACTCCGGGCTTCGATACCGATACTCTACATAGGCCAACGCCAGGGCGATGATTGCGAGCAGGAAAACCGTAATCGTTTTGAAAGGAAAGGCTTTTCCGCTCATGCCAAGTAGCCCCAAATGGTTACTGCCAATGAAATCAGAATGATTGCCCAGAATATTACTTGTACAGGTTGATCAACTTTTTCGGAAACAAACGGAATAGATATCAGCCCCAGCAATCCGGCCAGAGGAATAATGACGCCGCCAACCACCGCAGGAAAATAGCGGAGCATTTGTTGGATCCCGAGAAAAATCCAGGGAGCTTTCACATTTTCAACCGGAATCCCTGACGAATCAGCCGGTCCTCCTATAGGAGCATCCAATACAGCAGAAATGAGGAACACTGCCGTCATTGCTGAAACGGCAGCAATAGCTTCATTTCGCACTAGATCAGGAAACGTTTTGATTCGGGGTGCCATCTAAGTGTGAAAACTAGTTTCTAAGCCGGCTAATAGACGTCCTCAAATTTATTCTAGCCAATGTGCTGTGGTATTGATGAGACCGGCCTGGCTCTTTCATTGATTGTCGGCCCGCAGGGACGCCGCCTCAACAATCCGTCGAATCACCGGTGTCAATCTTTCACTACTCTAAACCCGACTGTGCGAAAATAACCTCTGGGGCTGGCCTTGTGTCGGTTTCTTATGCGCCAAGATGATTCGGGCGAAACCCAGGACCCGCCTCTGATCTCCTTTTCCTCTCCTAGAGCCGGACCTGTCGGATTATTTGCTTGGCTCTGCGCATAATAATCTCGAGAATACCAATCCGAGCACCACTCCCAAACATTGCCAAACATTCCCGAGATCTCCCGTACTCCCGGAGCTGCCATGGAAACGGATAGAATACCCGCTCCCTGGTGGAATACCAGACGATCTGCCGGTGGATGGGGAGTAGTTAACAACGCGGCTTTTTCACGTTCCGCGGCCGTGGGCAGACGACCTCCCACCCATTCTGCATATTCCGTAGCGCCGTACCAGGATACGCATACAACCGGCTTGTCGGCAAATCCGTCTTTCGGCTTATATGAATTTCCGCTCTTGACCACAGGACAATCAGGGCTATCAAGCTTGATCCTGGCAGACCCATCTCTGGAATTTTCTCCCTGAGATTTGAGAAATCGGCAGTAATCCTGGGCCGTCACTTGTTGCTTGGCGATATAGAAATCTTTCACAAAAACCTGATGACTAGGCCGTTCGTCCGGCCTACCTTCTCCTTCCGGCTCCCCATTTCGAAAGTCCCGCCGGGGATCAATAGCATTCCGCTGTATTTTCCCGTACCGTCTACAAGATTGTCGCCATCCACTACGGGCTCTGATGTCTTGGCCGAGGGCTCCCGGCGCATGCTTGGCGGAAGTGGCACGGACCCTCCGCCGGGAACTGCCGGCAGAAGAGGAACATCCGCAGAATCTGATGACGATTGAGCCAGGAACTGATCATGTCCGGCAGCTGAGAATTCGGCAGAAACAGTGATTTTGCGTGATGGCAACTCACTGGCAAGAATAGTGGCTGGATACCCCACCATAGTCACGCTCACGAGGAGCAGCACACAATAAATAATTATCCGGACAGGTCTCTGCGTTATCAGATTGGGCAATCCTACTGGGCGAGTTTCTGCATCAGTTTCCGATGACACATGATGCAGATCGTGATAGTTGCAACCTGAGCCAACTTTATAACACAATATTGTAATTTCTCGGTAGATACTCGATTGATAGAGATCCTCAGAATTCAGAAAAATAGAGGCCCCTCTTGCTGTGCCCTTATATTAGCTGAGCTTGACCATGAACTCTGATGTAAATCCGGATGCTCGTTTCGACTACGTAATGGAAGTTTTCCTTGAATTCATCCGCCATCTGTTGGGCAGCAATTCCTTCGAAAGCTGGACAGCGGACCGCCTTTACACATATGCCCTTGAAGCGCTCATTAGATCATTCCTTGAAAATATGCAAGAAAGCCATAGTCAGATAGGTGCAAATTGGCAGATCATCGACGAAAAGCTTTCCCTACGGCTCTTTCAATTGGGACCACTGGCTCCGGAAGAAGTGGGTCAGTTATATGAATCTTTGAGAGGGTTCCGACTTGAGGTAAAGTCGGGAAATGAACCAGTCCTTCTTCCATCTCCAACCGGAAAGCGGAATCAGGGATTATTCTATACTCCATTGCATATAGTTGAACAAATCGTCACAGGCGCACTCGATGCAATCGGAATTTCGCAACCTGAGGATTACCTCGATCTCAAGATTCTCGACCCGGCTGTTGGAACAGGTGTTTTTCTTGCTCATGCGCTTGAAGAGGTCACCCGACGTGTTTTCTCTTCATCGAGCAAGAGCAGTAGGGTCACTTCTTCCAGAATTGAGACAATTCACAACGAAATCAGCGCGGCGCTTTCAGCTAACGGGAGAGGTAGACCGAAGCTGGAAGAAAGTATCCGAATACATATTCTGACTTCATGTTTGTACGGAGTGGACTTAGATCCCATCGCAGCGCATATTGCGCAGGTCGTATTGACGAAACGCGTCTTCGGCCATCATCCACCTCCGGATGGCTTTTCACTCAACATCCGTGCAGGAAATTCGCTCATAGGCGCGATCCGAACAACTCCGTATGCTCTGCTGCAAGGGTGGCCGGCTATCGCGGACAATGGAAAATTCATTTATGGCGGAGTTCCAGGCAGAGTCCGACATGAGTACAAAAGCGAATCTCGATCGCATGCATGCCGAGACATACTTCGCAAAGAAAAATCTGGATGATCGAGCTATTCATCAATGGAGCGAAGAAAAGAAGGTCTTTCATTGGTCCCTGGAATTTCCGGAGGTATTCCAGAGAGATCGAGACGGCTTTGATATTATAATTGGTAATCCACCATACGAAATCATTTCTGTTAAAGAATCCGGCATCCGAGAACGCACCAAAGAACAGCCCTACTTCAGATCCACTTACCGGACTTGCCAAGGAAAAATAAACACATATAGACTTATGACGGAACGTGGTCTGGAACTGCTGCGTGACTTCGGAGCACTGGGCTTCATCATTCCTGCCACGTTGCTGGCCGATTCCACAGCTGAAAAGCTACGTAGGATGATTTTGGACGAAACCGGCGTTCACAAGATGATAATCATTCCGGAAAAAGCCCAGCTTTTAGAGGGTGTTACACAGGCGTTTCTTATTTTAATAACGCGCAAATCGGCTCCGACCGGCAGTTTACAGCCGGTGAGATGGGATCCCAATTGTCCTGCTCCGCTGGAACAGGGGATAGAAATTAGCAGAAGAATCATCGAAGCAGCGGGTTTCAGAGTTCCCCTAATCAGTTCCTTAAAGGAAAGAGATTTATTAGAGGCGCTCACGCGTTTTCCGCCTTTGGGCGGGAACAGGAACTGTTCTGCTATAGGAAGGGTGCATCAAGGTGAAATCAATCTCACTGCGCATCGCGATTTCATAACCAACGCCGTTACCGGTCATCCACTAATACGAGGTGAGCACGTTTCGCCTCTTCGCGTTCTGCATCCGTCTCCGGGAGGACATAAATTGGACTGGATCCTTCCTGAATTCGTTGAACGACAGAGAGGCTACAATAGCTCGTCACGACGCCGTTTTGACATCGTCGCGGCCCCTTGGGCAAACAAGATTCAGGGGGAAGCCGTGGAAGATACCCCGAATCGTTATCGGGCGAGTTGTAAACATGGACACGCTACGTAGGCTGAAAGCCGCGGCAGCGCCGTCCGGCGCTTTCCTCGGTGATATGACAAACTTTATTCTTGTAGCCGAGCATTCCTACCGATTATTTGTTGGGCTTGCTTAATTCACGCCTTTTGAATTGGCGTTTTAGGATTACCAGCACCAATAACTATATATCGGCATCAGAGATTGAAGCGCTACCGATCCCGCGGATTCCGGAAATAGACGCTTCCAGAACAGGTTATTCATTCGGTTCGCACGGAATTCGAGAAATTACAACTGTCAAGAGGATTTTCAATTTCTGAGTACATGAATCAGCTGCAAAACCTCTTGAGAGTTTATGAACAAAGACAAAAGCAATTCTTGCTCAGCTTTGATGCTTGAATGGGTTGTCGCAAACTATAATGAGTGAGCCGCCATCTATTCCTGGAGAAGGTCTATGGAATCTTCTCGATGCTGTCGTTGTTTTATTGTATGGGGCGAGTTCATATATTTCTATCATAGAAAATAAGATTTCCGCCGAGTTCTGAATTTTTGACTTGCATTCTGAGGAAATTCATCTGAAAATGAACGATTAACTCGCACATTCCCGCGAATCGGGTTCGTCCCTGTTAGAGAGACGCATCACGCAGGAATGGAGGAAAAACCCGAAAAGGAGATTTGCCATTGTCCGGTGTCACTATGAAGCAATTGTTAGAAGCCGGTGTCCATTTCGGACACCAAACTCGGCGCTGGAACCCAAAAATGAAAGCTTACATTTTTGGGGCGCGAAACGGAATCTACATTATTGATCTTCAAAAGACAGTTCGCCTATTCAAGCGAGCTTATTCGTTTGTGCAAGAAACCGTTGCGTCCGGCGGCAGCATACTTTTTGTAGGCACCAAAAAACAGGCACAAGACGCGATCTATGAAGAAGCGGCCAGGGCAGGCCAGTTTTACGTGAACCAACGTTGGCTCGGCGGGATGCTTACCAACTTCTCCACGATAAAACAAAGTATCGACAGGATGAATAACATAGGCTCAGTTCTGGAAAAACCCGACGAGACTAACTATACCAAAAAGGAACTTGGCAATCTGAAACGGCAATTTGATAAGCTTAATAAGGATCTCGCCGGTATTCGCGATATGCGAAAGCTGCCGGCAGCACTGTTCATAGTTGATCCCAAGAAAGAAAATATTGCCGTCAAAGAAGCCAATAAATTACAAATACCCATTGTCGGCATAGTTGACACAAATTGTGACCCGGACGAAATAGGTTATATTATCCCGGGAAATGATGACGCTATCCGAGCGATTCGTCTCTTTGCAGCACGGGTGGCCGACGCTTGTATTGAAGGGAAGTCCATGTATGAGGCTTCTTTGAAGGAAGACGTAGGCGAGGCCCCGATAGCTGTAGAGACCAAACCGGAAGAATATTCGGAGATGGCAAAGGAGGAAGCGGCTGCTGCTCCGACTGAAGCCGAAACACCGGAAAAAGAACAACAGACTGCCGAACGAGAAACCAGAAGCGGAATCCGAGAGTGAAGAGTCTGAACAGCATTCGGCACGGGCTTAATTAAGCCCGCGCAAGAATTATAGATTTCTAACCGGGGCGGGACGCACTTCACTGATGAAACGACCCGCTTCATTTTTGTGCGTGAAATAACTCGGTGTAGGAGATATCCGATGGAAATATCAGCAAAACTGGTAAAAGATCTGCGGGAGAAAACCGGCCTCGGAATGATGGACTGCAAGAAAGCGTTGCAGGAAACCAAGGGCGACCTCGAAAAAGCGGTTGATTACCTGCGCAAAAAAGGCGCACTTGAAAGCGGCCAAGAGAGAGGGACGCGCCACGTCCGAAGGTAGGATAGGATCTTACATTCACTCGAATGGCAAAATCGGTGTGCTGGTCGAACTCAAGTGTGAAAGCGATTTCGTTGCAAAGACGGAGCAATTCGCCACGCTAAACAAGGACCTGTGCATGCAAGTGGCGGCGTCAGCCCCGCGTTGGATATCACCGGAAGATGTCCCGGCGGACGTAATAGCCAAGGAGAAAGAGATATACATGACCCAGGCGAAAGAAGCGGGTAAGCCTGACAAAATGCTGGAAAAGATTGCCGAGGGAAAACTGAAGAAGTTCTACTCGGAAGAATGTCTTTTGGAGCAGAATTTTGTCAAAGAGCCCGATAAAACTGTGGGAAACCTGATTAAAGAATACATTGCTCAACTGGGTGAAAACATTAGCGTAGGTCGTTTCATTCGTTTTCAATTAGGCGAAAACAAGTAAACTCATGGGCAGTTCCGGTGGATACCGTCGTGCTCTGTTGAAGATATCGGGTGAAGCTTTTGCAGGTGACCGGGGCTACGGCTGGGATACTGCTAAAAATCCGTTGGATTGCCGAACAGATAGCCCGAGCGCATCACGATCGACGCGAAATAGGGATTGTTGTTGGGGGCGGGAACATCTTACGAGGGTCCGATGCGGCCTCCATAGGCGTTCCGGTTCTTGTCGCAGACCAGATGGGGATGATCGCCACAGTACTTAACGCTATGGCGTTGCGCTCTGCTCTGGAAATTGCAAGAGTCACCGCGTATGTAATGTGCGCATTCCCGGTGGGTAATTACGTACAGGCTTTTGATATGGAAAAGGCCGTGGATTACCTTCAACGCGGGAATATTGTTATTTTCGCTGGTGGCACAGGTAATCCATGTTTTACAACAGATTCTGCTGCGGCTTTAAGAGCGGTTGAAATAAATGCGGATATAATGGTTAAGGCCACTCAGGTGCGAGGGGTCTTTGATAAAGACCCCAAAAAGAATCCTGATGCCTATTTCTTTGAGAAGATCAGTCCGGAGGAAGTCCTGCAAAAGCGATTGGGAGTTATTGATGCGGCTTCCATTGAAATTCTGGGCAGGAAGAAAATCCCTGTTATCGTGCTAAGCCTTCATGAAGATGCAAATATTTTCAGGGCTCTTTCTGGAGAAAAGATCGGAACTGTAATCGCATGAGATTCCTTGCCAAGACATATGGCGGCGCACACGATTTGCGGTTCGCGCATGCAACTGAGAGGAAAGTATGATCGACGATCTTCATAAAGAAACCAAAGCTTCAATGGAAAGTTCCGCGGACGCTTTTCGGAAGGAACTTAAACGAATTCGGACCGGAAGGGCGTCACTGGCATTATTGGACGGTATGATGGTCCAGTACTACGGCACTGCCACTCCCATCAATCAATTGGCTACACTTTCCATCCCCGAGCCGAGGCAGATAGTTATTCAGCCCTGGGATCAGGGAGCGCTCGGCGAAATTGAAAGAGCTATTCTCAAATCGGAACTGGGTCTAACGCCGACGAATGATGGCAAAGTGGTCCGAATAGTGTTGCCGCCCTTGACAGCTGATAGGCGGAAAGACTTGGTGAAGCTTGTGCGAAAATTGGGAGAAGAATTCAAGGTCCAGGTTCGTAATCATAGACGTGATGCAAATGAAACACTTAAGGAAATGAAAAAGGAAAAAGAGATTTCCGAAGATGATCTTCATAAGGCCCAGGAATTGGTTCAAAAGACTACCGATCAGTACATTGCCAAGATGGACGGCATCATAGCAGAAAAAGAAGCTGAGATTATGGAGATCTGACGCATCCTGCTCGGTATGCATAATTGTGAGTAGGTTCAGCCGGGACACACAACCTTCGTCAGAAGCTCACGACTATTTCATTTTCGCACTTACAAGAAATTTGGAGAACCTAATTGGCTTCAGCTTCAGACCGCTCCTCCGATTGGCCATGTCACGTGGCGATCATTATGGATGGCAACGGCCGTTGGGCAAAGAAACGCAGGCTGCCCCGGCTTGAAGGTCATCGACAGGGCGCAAAAAGTGTTAGACGGGCAGTCGAATTTTGCCGCCGAAACGGCATAGCGTTTCTGACACTCTATGCGTTTTCCACGGAGAACTGGCGGCGACCTCGCAGCGAAGTCGCCGGGTTGATGAAACTGCTTTCGCAATTCATCGACTCGGAATTGAGCGAACTTCATGCGAACGGGATTCGAGTAAGGACTATAGGGGAATTGGGCCGGCTGCCCTCCGAATTGGTGGCAAAAATACGGGCTGCCGAGGAAAGAACCCGCAAGAACGAGAAAATGGTTCTGAACATCGCTCTCTCCTACGGCGGACGTCAGGATATCATTTCCGCGAGTCTCAAAATAGCCGCCGCAATCCAATCCGGCGGCACTCATAAAAGAAGAAATTACCGAAGAGCTGTTTTCCGAGTTTTTGGATACTAAAGGACTGCCGGACCCGGACCTGCTCATTCGAACCGGTGGCGAAATGCGAGTAAGCAATTTCCTTTTGTGGCAATTGGCGTACACCGAACTGTACTTCACCCCGGTTTTATGGCCCGATTTTGATGAAAAACATTTTATGGAAGCGATAGATGAGTATCATTCCAGGCAGCGCAGATTTGGAATGATTTCGGAGCAGATCGAGGCGGGCGAAGGGGTTTCTTGATGTTGCGTGATCGCCTAATTACCGCAGCGATCGCTGTTGCGATTCTAGTTCCCATTCTCATATTCGGTGGTGTTGTCGGGGTAGTTGCTCCTGGTACTGGTTCTGTTCGCGGTGGCGGTCTCGGAGCTTTCCAGTCATCTTTCCGCCTCAAAGGGACGCATTGCTCAATTTTGGTCTGTTTGTTTTCAGTTTTTTGATTTTAGAGGCCTTCCACTTTCTGCCTCTCGATAAAGCATTGACTGTAGTTGTCTGGTATCCGCTTATAATACTGCTGCTCCATCTATTTCTCTACAACGTGATCGAAAATACGATTGAATCGATCGTTCAAATGATTTTCGTGACGGCCTACATTGTTATCCCGTTGGGGCACGCAATTTTATTAGGCACGCCTGGAAATTGGTATTGTTTGGATCTTTTTTGTTCTCGTGGTGGTGTCTCTCGGTGACACCGGCGCTTATTTAATGGGCAGGTATCTTGGTAAGCACAGATTCTCGGCAAATATCAGCCCTGCCAAAACTATTGAGGGTCTTTTCGGAGGAGTAGCGGGAAATTTTACCGGAATGGTTATTATGAAGCTCGTTGTGCCGCAACTAGCTCCATTCCATTTACTTATTCCCTTAACATTTGTGATTGCTGTGGTTGCGCCTCTCGGTGACCTGTGCGCGTCCATGATAAAAAGACGATTGGAGATCAAGGATTTCGGTTCTTTGTTACCCGGGCATGGAGGAATCATGGACCGGGCGGACAGCCTAATCTTCGCTTTTCCAATGACTTATCATTTTCTGCTTTTTGCCGGCTTCGCAGCAACGTCATGAAGGCCATATCCATACTCGGTTCCACCGGCTCCATTGGTATTCAAACCCTTGAAATAGTACGCCTCCATCCTGACCTCTTCAAGGTCGCCTCACTGGCTGCAGGTGATAATATTCGGTTGCTAGAGCAACAGGTTCGGGAGTTCAAGCCATCACTGGTTTCTTGCCGAACCTCAAGCGCGGCCGCAGAATTGAAAAGATCACTGATGGATTATTTGCCATCAGTTCGGATTGAGCATTCGCTCGAAGGTCTGATTGACGCCGCGACGTTTCACACCGCGGAGCTTGTGGTTGCTGCTCTTCCAGGCAGCGCCGGGCTAATGCCGACCTTTGCTGCGGTCAAAATGGGTAAAGATGTAGCTTTAGCCACAAAAGAAGTTTTAGTCATGGCCGGCGGTTTATTCATCGAGATGGTCAACAGGAAAGGCGTGCGACTTTTGCCTGTGGACTCTGAGCAATCCGCTATATTTCAATGTCTGCAAGGAAGCAATGAGGCCGGGATAGAACGCATTATTCTTACCGCTTCAGGTGGGCCTTTTCGAGATCTACCGCAATCCGAGTTGGAGCTGGTAACCAAAGATCAGGCGCTTAAGCATCCACGTTGGAAAATGGGCCCGAAAGTTACGATCGATTCGGCTACGCTTATGAACAAGGGGCTTGAAGTAATCGAAGCAAGATGGCTCTTCAATGTCCCCGTGGAATGCATTGAAGTGGTCATACATCCGCAGAGCATCGTGCATTCCATGATCGAATTTGCCGATGGTTCGATTTTGGCCCAGTTAGGCACCACTGATATGAAAATTCCAATAAGTTATGCTTTGGCATTTCCGGAAAGGATATCATCCGGGACACCTCGCATTAGATTCCCTGAGCTTGGTTCGCTAACATTCATGGAGCCGGATTTGCAAAAATTCCCGCTTTTACGGGCCGCATTTTCGGTTTTAGAGAAAGGCGATACTGCCTCGGCCATAATTCTCAATGCAGCTGATGAAGTAGCTGTGCAACTTTTCCTTGACGGAAAAATAGGATTCAGCCGTATTGCCGAAATTGTGCTCGACGGTTTGCAGAGCATCCCGTCGGGTCGAACCGATACTCTGGAACAGATTATGAGTTTTCATGAGCAAGTTGTTCTTCAAATCCGCAGCAAATGGACAAACCACTAATCTATCAAACAAGCCGTTTCACAAAAAACTTGATTTCCGTCTGCTTTCTATCTAAAAACCACCGGAATTTCTCCTTAGACGGGTGACGGAGGGATATCGGTATATGATCAAAAAACTATCAAACAAGATTCTTATGATCCTTTTGGCCATGTTGACAATTCCGCCTGGGATTTCAGTGGCACAGGTGGATATGCTGGAATTGTACTGCCCGTCATGCGGATACCGTGAGCGCTTCATGCAAGGAGCCGACCCATTGGAACAGCAGAGGAATATTCAGCACATTATTGTTGTATGCGAGCGAACGGGCCAGATTCGAAATGTTAAAATTCCCGTTGATCCCGGAATTCCCGTCTATGGTGAACCCTTACTGGCCAGGCAGTACGGAACGGGGCGTTCAGAACTACTTGGCGAAAAGCTTCCTCGATTCCTTGTGCCTGGGAACACCTGCCCTTTGTTTCCCGTCGCGGCCTATCTTGAAAGGAATATTTGTCCCGTTGACGGCAGCATAGGCATACAAGTGGCTCTCATCGGCGGTGATTAGGAATAGATATTGCTGATGGGTCGAAACTCAGACCTTAGGGGGTTCCCATATAAGAATAGTGTTTTTCCCTCTGTTTTTAGCCGAATACAGCGCCTGATCCGCGTGACTGATGAGTTCCTGAGCATCGTTGGCATGCTCGGGAAAACAGGCAACCCCGACCGATACTGTAAGGCTGCCGGAATGAACCAAGTGCTTCACCTTCAAAACGAGTGGTCCCCACCTCAGTCACGATTCGTTTACCCAGTTCCAGGGCATGCTCTTTGCGCGCGCCGGGAAAGATAATTGCAAATTCTTCTCCGCCGTAGCGCGCGACAATGTCGTATGATCTACAGGTCGCCTTAAACACACGTGCTATTTTTGCAAGCGCCGCATCCCCTTGCTGGTGGCCATTGGCATCATTGTACGATTTGAAATCATCGATATCGATCATTACCAAAACCAACGGGGTTTCTTCGCGAATCGATTTTTGTATTTCGGTTTCGAGAATTTCATCGAAAAAGCGTCGATTATAAATCCCTGTTAAAGGATCGATGTAGGACAGCTCACGGTATACCTCTAGCTCAATAGCGCGACGCCGCAGCTCCCTATGTTCCACGGCCCTATTAACTGAAACCTGAATTTGATCCACACTAAAAGGCTTTATAAGATAATCCAACGCGCCCGCTCTCATGCATTCGACGGCATTTTCAATTGTGCCATAGCCTGTAATCACTATCACATCGGTATCAGTGTCGTCGGTTTTGAGTTTCCTTATCAGGGACAAACCATCCAATCCCGGCAATTTCATATCCGTAACTATAAGATCATATGATCTAACTGCGTTTTTCTCCAAAGCCTCTTCACCATCTTCGGAGGTATCGACTTCATACCCTGCCAGACGTATGGATTCCGCCACTAGGTCTCTGATGAGGGGATCATCATCGACTACCAGTATCGCCGGAGTCTTCCCCCGTTCCTCACCCAACATACTGGTTATCATTCCGATCTTCCGTTGAATATAAGAATTTCCGATCGATTCACGTTTTAAATCGACCAAACAATTCGTAGCTGCTTCTTAATTGTTTAATAGACGTGTAGCAAGAGAATTCGTTTAATGACAGATAATCTCTGGTTGTATCAAGGACTGGGATGTTCTTGGTCAAAGCGAGATACGAAGCTCCCCCCTCCCGCACAAAATTTTCTCCACCCGCAACTGAATGTCGTAATTAAATTAAGAATCGAATTACTTGTGTCAAGTCCCCATTTCCCACGAAGAGAGATATTCCTTCTGCTCCGCAGTCAATTCATCAATGTGTATGCCCATAGCACCCAGCTTCAGTCGGGCAATTTCTTGGTCCAGCGCTTGCGGCAACCGATGTACCTTTTTTGATAAGCCTTTGCCCTGCTTTACCAGGAATTCCGAGGCCAAAGCTTGATTTGCAAAGCTCATATCCATCACGGATGATGGATGACCTTCGGCGGACGCGAGATTAATGAGGCGTCCTTCGCCCAGGAGGATGATCCGACGGCCGTCCGGCATCGTGAACTCCTCAACATAATCTCTCATAACTCGCCTGGAAACAGCCATTTCTTCTAAGGCAGGTATATCTATTTCAACGTTGAAGTGACCTGAATTGCAAACAATGGCACCATCCTTCATTGAATCGAAATGCTCTTTTCGTATAACGCTCTTATCTCCCGTTACAGTGCAGAAGAAGTCACCCAGCCGAGCCGCTTCGCTTAGCGGCATAACGACATAACCGTCCATAGCGGCTTCTAACGCCCGCAGCGGGTCTACTTCCGTCACTATAACACGGGCGGCCATACCTTTTGCCCTCATAGCTAAACCTCGGCCGCACCATCCATAGCCGCAAACCACAAACCAACTACCCGCCATCAGGCGATTGGTTGATCTCAAGATGCCGTCAATTGTGCTCTGCCCTGTACCGTAGCGATTGTCGAAGAAATGTTTTGTGTCTGAATCATTCACCGCAATGACAGGGAATAACAAAACACCGTTTTCCGCCATACTTCTCAACCGGATTACTCCGGTCGTGGTTTCCTCGGTGCCACCCAAAATGTTGGACACAAGATCTTTTCTTTGAGAATGGATCGTGCTAACAAGATCCGCCCCATCATCCATAGTTATAGTAGGCCGAGCATCCAGGCACGCATTGATGTGTTTATAGTAAGTTTCCGTATCTTCGCCTTTTATTGAAAAAATGTGGTACCCCTCCTCCACAAGAGCCGCCGCCACATCATCCTGAGTGGAAAGTGGATTGGAGGCGCAAACATAGACTTCCGCCCCACCTGCGGCCAAAGTTCGGACGAGACAGGCGGTTTCGGTAGTGACGTGAAGACATGCCGCCAAGACAATCCCGGCCAAAGGTTTTTCTTTTTCGAATCGGCCCTGTATCATTCGAAGCACGGGCATACTTCGCTCTGCCCATTCTATTCTAAGTTTACCTGCTGCAGCTAGAGACGGGTCCTTGATATGATAATTCATGTCCTCTCCTCAAAATGAAGATTACAAAGAGTATGTTCAGAGAAGCATTGGAATTTGATTTTTATGAAGCCAGACGCCGAAGTCCTGCAAGTTCTCTGATTTCATCGACTCTATTGGTCTTTTCCCACGTGAATTCCGGTTCCTCACGCCCGAAATGACCATTGGCCGCTGTTTTTTGGTAAATTGGTCTCAAAAGATCCAAGTATTCGACTATAGCAGCCGGTTTGAAGCTGAATACCTTGCTTACAATCTCAGTTATTTTTTCATTGGGCAATTTGCCGGTTCCATAAGTGTAGACCATCATGGAAACGGGTTCGGGATAACCGATCGCATAGGCAACCTGCAGAAGACACTTTTCGGCAAGTCCCGCGGCAACGATGTTTTTGGCAACATGTCGAGCCATATATGCACCTGAACGGTCAACCTTGCTGGGATCCTTGCCCGAAAATGCTCCGCCACCATGGGCGCCGTACCCGCCATAACTATCCACCACTATTTTCCGTCCAGTTAACCCGCAGTCACCCAGCGGCCCCCCGACGACGAATCTGCCGGTGGCATTTATCAGGTACCGAGTTTCCTTCACGAGCAATTCCGCCGGGATGACTTTCTTTATCACCTCTGCGATGATTCCTTCCTTAAGATCCTCATATTTGATATCAGGCGTGTGTTGCGCTGCAATAACAACAGTATCGATCTTCACCGGCTTGCCATCCGCGTATTGCACTGTAACCTGAGACTTGCCATCAGGTCTCAAGAATGGCAGAATCTCTTTTCTGCGAACGGCTAGACAGCTGTTCTGTCAAGCGATGAGCGTATTGGATCGCCATGGGCATGAGTTCAGGTGTTTCATCGCTGGCAAAGCCGAACATGAGGCCCTGGTCCCCGGCCCCCTGCTCTTTAAACATCCCTTCACCTTCGCTCACTCCGATGGAGATATCCGGGGACTGTTTGTCCAAAGACACGATCACAGCGCAAGTTTCGCAATCAAAACCCATAGAGGCGTCGGTATATCCGATGGATTTAACGGTATCCCGCACTAGTTGAGGAATATCCACGATTGCTTTTGAAGTGATCTCGCCGGCTATCAGGGCCATACCGGTAGTTACCAGGGTTTCGCAGGCTACTCTGGATTTTGGATCTTGAGCTATCATGGCATCAAGAACCGCATCAGATATTTTATCGGCGATTTTATCAGGATGGCCTTCGGTAACGGATTCAGAAGAGAATAGATAGCTCCCCTTCCACATAAGCAGCCCTCCTTTCAGGGTTGGCATTCGTAATGCACAAAAGGTATTTATAAACCACGTTTTGCTTTATCCGTCAAGATCGAAATGATTGAGACAGAATTCATTTCCTTACGTGAGCTGCAGACCGTGATTGGGACTCAGTTTAAGATCGGGAAAGTAACATCCCAATGATCTGCGGTGAAAGCCTGCATTCCTAAAGCAGGTATGAGAGCGGTCCCGGAGGCGCCCGCCCACACACCGGTGCAACAGCATTGCTGTTCTTAACAATCCTGCGTTCTGCTGGATGGTATTCATGCCAGAGTCAGACGGGACGCTCATCTCAAGTTCACTCTTTGGAGACCAATGCTGCTGCGCTCGTGCCATGCAATCCTGCCGCGATGCAGTTGTAGCGCCTATTTTCCGCGCTCGTGCCTGTCAACGTGCATAAACGGGAAATCTATTTCCCTTTGCGCGAGAAAAAAGATCTCACTGCATTTACAGCAGATGATTTTCCTCCATCATTCTGACTGTTGATCATTCGGCTCTTCCGTAATTTCTTCGACCTCCACCTCATCGAACGCTGTGGTCGGAGGAATATACGCATGTCCCTCCGATGTTGTTATAGGTGGGTAGGCTTCCTCTGGTTGCGGAGCACTCGAATCTGCTCCACACGCCGGACACTTTTCAAATGGACTTGGCGAAGGATGGCTGCAGTTATGGCAAATATACAGGCTCGAGAGGAATTGGGATTCCCTTGCAAGGTCCCTTTGAACAGCTATCTCCTTTCGCTTATCCAAATCCTTCTTGGTAATGAGATTCTTTTTCATCAAAGTTGTGACTAAGTTCACAAAACTGCGAGCCGATAAACCATATCGCTGCATCAGTTCGCGATCCTCCAAGGGGGAACGAAAATCAGACAGGAATTTCTTTAGCGGGATTTTTCGGCGATCGTCCTGGGTATTCTCAGCCATTTAAAAGATCCGCCCAATCACCATCAATAGACAAAAATATCCTCAGCTAGATTAGCAGAGTTGGGCCGTCGCTCGAATCAAAAAATCAGCGACATCCCTTTTTAACAATTTTAGCCGAGACTTGTCTATTGATGAAACCCAACAATTTAAAGCAAATAGGTTTTTAGTTGGGACAATTAGGCCGCTCAACCCTGCTGAGCCGCGGAAGAATTCACGGCTTTTTTCAGAACGGGCGAGTACTTCCAGGTGACCACTCGGCGGGCGTCAAGGATCAATTCCGCACCGGTTTGGGGATTCCTGCCCCTACGGGAATGTTTGGACTTCACTGTCCATTTTCCAAAACCTGAAATCATAACATCTTCCCCAGCTATAAGTCTGGCTTTTATTAAGTCCAGCAATTTTTCAATGATTTCAGTCGCCTCCCCTTTCATGAACCCGCAATCATCCGCGATTTTTTTTGCGATATCGGCTTTCGTAAGAGTCATGGATGCCCTCCCAAATCAAAACAAACCAATAAAAAAATGGTGCGGGTTCATTTATAACAACCGATAGGCTAAAATGCAAGAAATTTCTCAAACTTCCGCCAGATCGGTGTCATAGGCGCCGTCCTGATGATTTTGGCAGCGTATAAACCTAGAACTCGGCGGATCAGTTACTAATCGGAATGATTAACGAGTTCGGACGCGAAATTCAGTGCGCCTGACGATACTCCAAAGGTGATCGGATAAGAGGTCCGGCATATCCTTGCCGTTTTAGAGCGTCTCTCAGCATTCTTCCGATATCGGGAGGTCTGTACATGAATCTTATACCAGTGCTCAGTCCAAAGCGGTTGGCCGCCCGGAAATAACGCCAATAAGGCCTCGGCAGCCGCAATAGACCGAAAACAGTTGCTGCGATTCGGGAAAATACCAACACCCGCTCGTCAAAACCCAGGTAAATTTCCGGGCATCGGGAAGCGGCCTGGTTCATTTGCTCTACAGCTCGGTCCAAATCCAATTCCTCGGAAAGGTACCATATATTCTCCAGAGGATCACTTCCCTCAGTGACAAAGCCTTCTGACACGGCCATTTCCCACAATTTTGTGCCCGGATAAATTCTCACTCCTGTGAAGAAATTCGCTACATGGGTTACGGGCCGACCGTTCTTCTGAAGATATCTCAGTGCGAAATTCAGGGAATCCTGGAGCGTATCATTGGTTTCTCCCGGGCCGCCAATCATAAAAAACCACCACGCAGCGAATGATGTCTTGTTTATTGCTTCCGCAGCTCGGATCACATCCAGCCTTGTAAAGCTTTTCCTGTAGCTGGTGAGCATTTTATCGGACGCGGACTCAGGGGTTATCATAAACGATCGGAATCCTGCACGCCACATCAGGTCAAGATATTGGCGATCCAAATTCTTGGGGAGCATCCCCATAGCTGTGAAATGCGCTTTCCAAGGCCTACGGACAATTTCTTCGAGTATAGCCGTGGAGTGTTCTAACGGATCATTAAAAACCGAGTCGACGAATTCGAATGTTTTTGGATGATATTTGGCGAGGACTTCTTCGATTTCATCGGCAACATCTATGGGGGAGCGCAAACGGATCCTATTGCCTTCAATGGACTGATTATACGTGCAATATACACATTTTTGCCGGCAGCCCCGCTTAGTCTGGATGTTGTAGCTGCTGCCCACTTCTTGATAAGGCTTCAGGTCAATCCAGCGGCCAAGATCTGCAGGCCTGAAATCGAATTGAGCGAGTCTCGGCGGGGTTAAATTAAACTCACCACCCACCATCATCCCGACTCCAGGGACAGCCGTTGGAGTTTTCCCATTCTCTATGCATTCCAGCAACTGAACAAAGCTGTTTTCTCCGTCCGATACGATAATATAATCAGCTTTGAGAAGCCTCAGAACGTTAGCGGGCATGAGACTGGCGCCGGAACCTCCAACTATCAGCGGTACAGAGGTGATTTTCCTAATTAAATTCTTTATTTCAATGATTCCCGGTAGATAAGACACCGGATGAAGCATATTTACATTATCGATATTTCTAACCGATAGACCGATAATTTCAGGTTGGAACGATTTGATCGATTGTTCTATAGTTTTTCGAATATTTCTAGATGCAAAGCATAAATCAAGGATCTGTACCTGATGTCCTGCAGCATCTGCGGCCGCGGCAACATAACAGAGACCTAATGGCGGAGCGGCCAGCAAATCGTCTTTGCGGTTAGTATTAACGAGCAATACTCGCAACCGATTACCCCCTTAGGACAACATGCAATTTGAGACAATTTCGTTTTGACATTGTTCAAACCATACCCAAAGAGCATCATCGATAATATTACGAAAAACCACTATACGGTCAAAAATCCAGGATGTCATCCTTAGCCCGCCGAAAGCAACAAATTAGCGTCTCCCAAAATGGGATTTAGGCTCTTCCTCGTAATGACGCCATGTACGCGTACAATCGGCAGCCCCATTCTTGATCATGATAGCCACAGAAATTACTAGTCCTTTGCTCATCAACGGCAAAATTCTTATCGAATTCTCCAATAGTTCCGGAAAGCGCTTCAATATTTTGTTATCAAAGCACACTACATAATCATAACTTTCAGAAGTCGTCGGCTTCGCGATAATTCGAAGGTCTAAAGGGTCTATCATGTGAAAACCCGTGCCTATACATTTAATCACTGCTTCTTTTGCTGTCCAGACGAGCGCTGCAGCATACGAAATATTTCCATACGTTAGGTTACGAGCATTGGACAGCTCTTCATAATGAAAAGCTCTATGAAAAGGATAATTTTTCGGAAATTCGTCACTACTGGCCGCGTCTATACCAACAATCGCTTCTGTTAGGCACAGTGCCCCCCAGGTTACCCCTGATATGTGCGCAAATGATACAGAAGGACCCCTACGGCCATTTATATAAAGCTCCGGCTTACCTAATGCATCAGACCTTATCCGGATCCAGCTCCTGGCGCTCGGCTCCTCAAAGCCGTAATCTTGAGAAACGGCTGCAAATTCGAGCAGATTCCCTACCACGCGCAACTTGGATTCTTGCCTATCAAGAATATTCGGGTCATTACCAATAAAAGAGCATACAACCTTTTGATCGTCATTTGAGAAAATTAGAATCTGATTATGCTCAGTCATCGAGGCAATCGAATTTGTAATCCTCAATGTCCCATTCAGGAATTCTGCCGGTTCCGCATCATGAAATTTCGCTGCGGCATGCAGCTGTGCGAGTACAATTGAATTCATTTCGAAAACCAGCGCATTGTCAAATCGCTAGCGTACATTACCGTACCGCCTTTTTCATCAACTCCGCGAGCGTCCCATGTGATCCCCTCTTCCGTCCGATCTTTCATGCAAGCTTCTAAAATAATCGGCTCGCGATGTTCGCATTTCCGAGCAAATCGCATCTCGCCGATTCCATACGGTATCATAGATCGGTGCTCACTCGCGTCTCTCATGATGATATAGAAATTGACTAATTGCATAAGTGCTTCAAGTAAATAAGGTGAATATTGATAATTGGTCTTCTTGGGAGCCGTGAAATCTTCTCCCTCGTTGTAAATAATTCTTCCACGAATCGCCCGTGCAGAAGTCCCTTCTAGATCTTCTATTACTCGATATCTTCCTATTAGATCGGTGCGGCTCTGATACCAATCCAGCACTTCATCATGCTGCATAGGTCTGCTGTCCGGTTTATCCGGATTTAATAATAACTCCGAGAGAAAGCGATCATGATTTTTAGCTCCCAGGATTACTTGTGCCTTGTAATTCGATGACATACGGTCAGTAACCCTGCCGGTAGGAGAAATTTCTCGAGTCGCCAGCGAAACTTCACATACAACTTCTTGAGCTGGTTCCTGAATTCTACGACAAACGATTTCCGCGGAGCGTTCGATTCCAGGAGGGCATTCAATTATGTCCAGGAATTGCACTTGGCGCACTCCCAAAATCGTCAGATGCGGATACATTATCCTGGAAGCCTCCATAAAGGTTTCCAGGGCCATGATGGCGGACACTAGAGGATATTTCAGGAACTTGAATGGCTTGTGATCCTTGATCCACGGATCCACCTCTTGAGAAAAGGACCTACCGGCCTCCAATTCGCCTTTTTCCAAGTCAACCCGTGTCAATGACTCAATCATCGGAAATTCATCCTGTTTGAAGCTGAGAGAAGCCGCATTCAGGAGATTCGGCGCCGTAAATGGTTCAGAGGTGTCGAGTTTTACCGCGCTAAGGTCCGGGAGAGATCTCATGAACATTACCCACACGTCTCGCAGCGGTGCGATCAAGAGTTCTCGACAAAATAGTGCCGAGAGTTCTTGAACGTGTAGATAATCTGCGTTCATTCTCCGCATAAGATCCCTGATTTCTTGATCTTCCGCCATACCGGCCCCTTCTATGGGCGCAAGCATCAGAGATTTGAAACGGATTGAGTTGTACTCCCTACTCAGATTCGACATTAATCCGGACATTATCCTGTTCCCCGCGGCATAATTTACTTGCCCCGGGTTTCCTTGAATCGCAGCAGCGGAAGAAAGGCAGGTGAAAAATCGGAGATTAGCCTTATCGACCACATTAAACAGGTTCCATGCCCCAAGAAATTTCACATTTACAACAGCCGCGAAATCTTCCGCGGTCATTTGTTTGATAAAGTTGTCTTTCAGGAATCCCGCCGCATGCACGACCCCACTGATTTTTCCATATTCATTTTCAATGCTTCTCACAACTTCGGTCGTGCGCTCCGGATCGGTAACGTCACAGGTCAGGTATGAGGCTTCGATACCCGCGGAACGCAGGTTTTCAATATTACGCAAAATTTCAATGGACTTAGCTAACCGGACAACGGTTTTTTCAAGATCTGCAGCCCCTAAACCAGGCCGTTGTGCCGAAATCATGTTCTTGGCCGCATCCTCAGGCGAAACCGAATCTCGCAGAGCTGCGCTGAAATCCAGCCCGGTATCTATTTCCGTGCGTCCTAAGAACACCATTTTGCATCCGAATGGAACCAAGCTGCGGGCGAGGAATGGCGTTATCCCGTAAGCTCCTCCTGAGAAGACGACCACGTCCTCCGGACCTAATTCTGTGGTTTTCTTCTCTTCAAAAACGGCCTGGGAAACAACGCCTGCAGTTGTGAAAACGGTCCCGTCCCGATATGCGGTTTCCAGCACCTTACGGCTACGATCCAGCGCAGCTCGCAATGCATCGCGCAGATGAGTTTCATCATCTATACGCACCGTACGGAATTGCACTGAGCCGAACTCGTGGGAAGCGCTGAGGAACATCCCGAGCACGCCCTCAGCCAGAAGTTTTCCCCACCCTGCTCTCTCTTCCCCTTTGTGAACAAGAAATGCAAATTTCTTGGAAGATGAATCAAGGAATGTCTTTAGAATCGTGAAAAATCCTTTTAAAATCCCTGAAATTTCTTCCATTGTCTGGATTTTATCTTCCAGCATCTCATCAAGTACAAAGACGATGCCCGCAAGGGATTCTATTTCTGTTAACATCGCGGTGACTTGAGCAGCCCCGTCATCCGTTCGCAAATCGCCTCCTCTATCCTGTAATTCTCCTTTGATGTCCATGAAAGAGAAGGGAATAATGCTCGCGCCGTAATCTCTTCTGAAAACGTCTCCGATTTGTCTGCGCAGGCCAGTACCCGCTTGAGCCGAGATAACGACTACAGCTTCCGCGGGCTTCAACTCGACAGGTTGAACAGTCCCGGCTTCGGCCGGAATCTCTTGAAAAACCATCCTTTTAATGCTTTGTCTTTCGGTAGAAACGCTCTGAGAGAATTTAGCAGGTTGCTCAATTTTTGTGGGCTGCGCCTTTCCAATGCTTTTTTTACTGGATTTTTTTTCAACGATCGCAGCAATGCGATTGGAAATGTCTCGAATGGTTCGAACATCCATGAACTCTTCGAGTTCAACCTTGATGTCGAACTGTGCTTCCACTGCATCCATGATTACGGGAAGGCGGCTCGATCTTATCGAAAGGTCCTCTCTCAGGTCCATTTCGGGCTCGATCTCGTCGCGGTCGTAACCCGTGGCGTCCATGATGATCCTTATGACGCTTTCAGTTATGTCCCCGGTTTCGGGAGCCGCTGCCGGCGAAGCTTGAACCGGAGCCCCTTCTGCAGTCGGGACCGCCTGAACGGCTCGCAGCAAAGGCGGTCTCTCCCGAGGAACCGACGTCATGGCAAGATCACCCGAAATTAAACCAGTGGAACCCCCATTGAAAAGGAGGTTATCCAGAGTTTCTTCACTAAAGGACCCATCATATTCCCGCCGAATAGCTTCCAAAATGGCCGGTTTAAGAAATCGTCCAAAGCT
Source organism: uncultured delta proteobacterium (assembly GCA_963843165.1). Taxonomy (GTDB): domain Bacteria; phylum Desulfobacterota; class Desulfomonilia; order Desulfomonilales; family Desulfomonilaceae; genus DATJPW01. The sequence continues at coordinate 28,723 of CAWJJL010000004.1, forward strand.
GTCGATTATAAATGCATTGATTTCTCGTTGAATTATGTGTTCTACCGGAAGTGCGACCTGATTGAGAGTCACTCGCGACAGGTCTCGCCGCTGGGGTATTTACGATCTCAGGGCTCTTGCCAGCCTTCGGAAGTGAAATAAAGGCCGGTTCTCCCGCGGGTTTTAGATTCCCAGCGACATAAAGCTGTGCTAATGCCGTCCGGAACATCAACACTTCAGCGGAAGGAAGAGTGGTCTGAATACATTCTGCCTCCTCAATCGTATCCTTAATCATATTGCTGAGAATATCCCTCGGCCCGACTTCGACAAAGAGTCTTACGCCGTAATCATTCCAAAGGGTCCGCACGTTCTGCATCCAATGGACCGGAGATTCGAGATGGGCCATCACGATCCGCTTCATTTCCTGAGCATCCGCGGGATACGGTTGCATTGTAGTATTGGAAATCACTGGAATTTTGGGAGCATGAAATTCTATGCCCGCTATGAACTCATCAAGTTCATCATGAATGCATCGCATAATAGGGGAATGAAACGCCATGCTTACCCGCAAAAGCGTCCTGCGGAAACCGGCCTGCTTCAGCTCTTCCCCGAGCGCCTTTGTCTTTTCGGTATCGCCGCCTAGCACTACCTGATGGGGAGAATTGATATTTGTAACGTACACGCCTTCAATACCGGCCAATTTCTCCTCAATTACATCCAGCGGGGCATCGACGGCCATCATTACTCCGGGATCCACATTCATTTCGCAAGCTTTGTCCATACAGATGGCACGTTTGTTTACGATGCCGAAACCGTCCTCGAATGAGTAAACCCCGGAAAGACATAGAGCTGTAAGTTCTCCCAAACTATGTCCGGCAAGGGCCGTGGGTTTGATCCCAAGCGAACACAGATACTGAACCATGGCAAATTCCATGGTAAACAAAGCTGGCTGCTGCCATCGGGTTTTCTGAAGATCCTCTTCACTATCATAGAAAAGAAGCTGCAAGAGATCGAAATCGGCCACCGCCGCGGCGCGATCCATCCAGTCTCTGATTATCGGGAAGGTTTCATAAAGTTCGCGACCCATTCCGGCATAATGGGAACCCTGACCCGGAAACACGAACGCCAACGGCGGTGTCAAAACATCTCCCGGGCCCAGATGAATACCTTGGCGAGCAAGTGCTTTGATGCGCTTTGGAGCGATCGCTCCCCCATTAGCAAACGGTTCTGTCCTCTCAATAAGCGACAATGCATCCTGTTCCGTGCCCGCCACCACTGCCAGACGATAATTCTGGCCGCCAATTTCGGTTTTGAAGGGCGATATCCCGGGTGGTAACTGAATTCTCGTATGCAGCTCAGCTTCCAAATCAAGGGGTCCCTCTTTCCGAATCAGGACTGTATCCTTGTCCTCTAAGGCTTCTTCTAACTGAAGCACGTAATTCGATCCGCCAAATCCGAACGCATTTACCTGTAATCTTCTTGGATTGCCGTTTCGCACTTGCCAATCAACGGGCTGCGGATGGATCGAAAGTCCCGACCCGGCCAGGTTCATCTCCGGGTCCGGTGTTCGATAATTGAGTGTCGGCGGATAAACTCCTGCTTTCATAGCCATGATGCCGCGTATCAGGCTGTTCACACCGGAGGCTCCCAGCGTGTGCCCGATCTGCGACTTGAAGGAAGTCATTACAATGGGGCGTGATGAATCAAAAAAATTTCTTAGCGCGTGCACCTCTTCCACGTCACCCTGCTGCGTACTGGTGGCATGACATTCCACCATATCAACCCCTTCCGGGCCATAAGAGGCGTCCCGGAATGAAGAGCGTATTGCTATTTCCTGAGTAATTCTGGATGATTCCACCATTCCCAGGTGATTGTTGCTGGCGCCCATTGAGGTCACAAATGCATGTATCGCAGCCCCGCGCTTTCGGGCGACACTTTCCCTTTCGATTACTATAAAACCACCGCCCTCACCCAAAACCATGCCGTCTCGATCCGCATCGAAGGGCCGACTGGTCTCAGCTGGCGGCCTTTCAGTTCCTGAGAGCCCGGCGAGCGCACCGAGAGCGGAGAATTCTAGGAAATGCATAGGAGTCAAAGGCTCCTCCGCGCCACCGACAATTGCCGCATCAATAATTCCGTTTCTGATCATCTGCACAGCGCTATAAAGAGCAACCAGCGCTGTCGCGCACGCCGCGGACACCGACCAGCTCGGCCCCATGAATCCGTACTTATTGCAGATAAAACCACCGGCCGAACAATTCAGTCTTCCAAGCAGGGTTGTGTCATCTATGGCGATTCTGCCTGCTTTAATTTCTTCTTCAACTGCTCGCTCACGTTCAGGATCGAGATCGACCACTCTTTTTACCGCTGAAACAATTTTGTTCAGTGACCCTCGTATAATGACGTCCTGTAATGTGGCGGCAGCCTCTCCGGAATTTTGCGATATCAGGACCGCTATACGCTCCCGTGGAATGTCCGATTCCAGTATCCGTGATTCCTGAATAGCCTGGGCAGCCAAGAACATCGACATCTTGGTCGAATCCGTCATTGTCCTGAAGTCCTGGGGCGGGATGCCGACCTCTTTCCTTGAGACCTCCAGATTCATGAAGGCCCCAACCTTGCAGTAGGTTTTCTCAGGCATACGAGGACGAGGATGATAGAAAAGATCATGATTCCATTTCGAAGCCGGGATAGGAATAATACCGCTCTTCATCCCGATGCAAGCTTGCCAAACTTCTTCGGGACCGTTACCCAAGGAATTGGCTACGCTCATGCCTGTTATTGCGATTCTTTCTACACCACCGGACGCCGGTATGCGCTGCACAGCAGGTCCGGTTGCTAAAGAGATGGACTCCTCGCCGGCTGCTTCGACTACTGGCCTTTCAGCAACAGCTCGGATTGGTCCAGTGAATGGAAGCCCCTCAGCCAGAGGACCTTCCGCCAATTGTTTATGAAACTCCTTCAATGAAATTGGGTCTCTCAAAGCGCCTGCGCACGCTCCACTCATGAACTGCCCCTGCTCGACGCACACTGCTTCTTCCAACAAATCTCCGCCCGGTTGTTGAGTCCCACGCGCGGCAATAAGCAGACTCCCGGCTGTCAAGGCTTCGATTTTCCGCCGGAAGGATGCTTCCTCCTCCGCTCCTGATGCAAATTCTCGCTCAAGAGAGCAGACGGCCTCTATTCTCGGACTATTGAGGGAACGAACCCGCAAACCTGTGCCTTCGCCCGTTATCACAGTTCCGGCGAGGTCCGACTCAAGAATCATTCGTTGATAGATCTTTGTTAGAGCGCCTGTTTCAACGATTTCACGGCTGGTGAGATATGCGGTTCCCATCTGGACCGCGTCAGCACCAAGCATTGCCGCCATAAATGCTGTTTCCCGATTAAAAACGCCCCCGGCGAGAATCACCCTTCGCCCTTCGAATAAGGATGGTTCGCGGTCCTTGAGACCGTTCACCATTTGAGCCAGCGTCAGAGTGCTGTGCTGCCCCACATGACCGCCGGCCTCATGCCCTTCGCAGATCACGTACCGAACGCCGGCTTCAAAAGCGAGCTTCAGGAGCTTTTCATTGGGTGCTATATATATGACTTCGATCCCGTCATTCAGTAATTCCGCAGCATGAGAAGGCTCTCCCGCAGCAATAACAGCAAATCGAGGCTTTGTTTTGCGAATCCATGCTAATTGCGCTTCACGGTGCGGATTTTCCGGTAGCGTGATAACATTTACAGCGTACGGCAGATCGCCCATCAAATCCGGGAGTTTCCCCAGTTTTTCTTCCAACACATTGCCTTCCATCAGACCCAGAGCAAGCGTAGGCAGGGCACCGGCTTCAGCCACTTTACGTGCGAACTCCGGAACATCCGTAATCCAGGACATGGCGCCCTGGATAAACGGATACACTGTGCCCATTTCTTCGGCCACAGGGCTATTAGCAAATGCAGCTTGTTTATCGAAGCGAGTCTTGGCAACACTTCTGCACTGCTGTCATGAAACGGTCCACTGCCTCATCCGTCGAGGACCCGAAACGTCCGACAAATGCTGCTGCAAACGCGGCTTCGACTCCCAATGGAATGAGTTCCTCCCGTCCGAATTGACTATCCAGGGCCGCAACTGCCTCGGATTGGATACTGCCTGCGAAGTGGCGACGCTGCAGCTCACCGATCTCCGCGCCGCATAATGAGCCGGCGAATTCCTTTAGTCCCTTAACCGCTAGCGAATTCCCTTTGTTAAAGAGACGACATGGGACATCCAGAGTTAAGACCAATTAGATCGGTGTGGTCCGGTTGCAATTTGGAAATCCGCTTTCGTGACTCATTATCCAGTCCTGGAAGGTCCGTAAGCCAGTGCAGGCTTTCGAAAACTATGCCAGCTGCGCCTGCAGATAAAAATGCGGCTGCGGCCTCAGGCGAGGCAGCTCCACCCCAAATAAAAAGCTGGGGCGGTTCGGAACGATTACGAGTTTTTTCTCGGACACCGGCATAGAGAGTGAAAGCTGTTTCACTACTGACAAATCCGGAGGCTTCATTTCCTTTCAGCGCAATGGCAGGAATCGGATATTCGTTGAGTATTTGCTGTATAAGCCCGCAGTCACCAACCACTGGAACAATTGAGATTTCGGAGGAGAGCCCGCTAATCCGAGCAAGAAGATCGTGGGCGTCTGTTTCGAGAAGTGTGGGATGCAGTTCCACCCAAATTCTTTTGATATCCAACTCATTAAGAAAATCCTTGAGCCCCCATTCCATCAGAGCAATATGCGAAATTTTCAACTCCACCGCGTCACTGGCTGCATCTGCTTGTAACAGCGCGCCGCCGACCGAAAAGGGTTCAATCGCGGTTAAATCAAAGATTACTTTGGTACCTGTGCGTCGGGCCATTTCTACGACAGAAGAGGTAATATCGGTAGGACGCCAGACGAAACTAAGCGCAGGCAATTGTAAATCGGTTGTCATATCAGCCACCCTCTGAAGTCACAATTAGATGAAACTTGTAGTATACCACAGCTTGCTGTTCACGGAAGAACCAAAATCCAACTAGCTGATAAATAAGGAGTTTATTCTGGGAAGAGGGATAAAAGAAAATTAGAGAGGCGCGCAGGCTTTCCAGCTGCGGCCGGAATGACAGCGAATTCACGTACATTCATATTGTGGTGAGGGTCCGTCTTGACAAGTCGGTGATAATTGATGTCCCACAAATAAGAAACAAAATGAAATATCGTGCGCAAATTCCTCAACTGCCCTAGGTACCGATTCATGGCTGGCAGGAAAACTGCCCCACATTTTTAAACTACTTTCATACAAATGAGCGGTCACTCCAACTTCGGGATAACCCTTGCTTCAAATCACTGCTCGTTCTAAACTGTATTGTTATGCTCCGAATCGGCGAGCGGCCCCCTACTATTGCCGCCCGCTCCGGTAGATCTTTCGGGGCGGAGGAATAATGAATTCTTCAATGAAAGTGCTTCTGACCGGAGGCACTGGATTTTTGGGCGAATACCTTTTGGCGGAGCTTCTCGACCGGGGCCATCCTGTCTGGTGCCTGTACAGAAGTGAACATAGAAAACTGGATACGATCAGGTTTTTAAGCAGTTTCGGACTCCCAAGAACCGCCGACAACCTTAACTGGTTCAAAGGAGAAATCCTGGATGCTGCGGACCAATGGGACAATTGGCGACGCGAATGCGAAGGACTGGATGACGTCGACACGCTGCTTCACAGCGCGGCATCAACTAGACTGCACATGGACGAATTCGGAGAGCCGCTCAGGACAAACCTCGGCAGCGCCAAGACATTGCGCAAGCTGGTCGAGCGCAAGCCTATGAAAGTCCATCTGATAAGCACCGCATATGCCTGCGGTCTGATCCAAGGGCAAGATGATGTACGAGGTAAATCATCCCCGCGGAGATTTCGTCAATGTGTACGAAGAGAGCAAATGGGAAGCGGAACAGCTCTGGATGGGCGATGCCACCATTCTGCGCCCGTCGGTTATAGTCGGCGACTACGAAACAGGAAGATGCAAGTCATTCGGCGGTTGGTACATATTGTTCCAGGCGGTGCACTTATTTGACAGGCTGATGGGGGATAGTCCTGAATCCAACCGGCATGATTTGAGGATAGACATTCCGGTGGACCCTGATGGCGGGGCCAACATTGTTCCGGTTGATTATGTGGCCAAGGCTGCTATTCACATAATTGAGGATCCCAAGAATCACAATAAAATCTATCATCTCACTCACCCATCCCCTCCGACCCATCGGTGGAGTCTTGACCTGATATGTCGTCGATTCAACTTGGGAGGATTTCGTTTCGCTGGCCTGGGAGCGCCCTTTCACTCAGCCCCGAAACAGAATTGAGCGTATGGTATTCAGACAGATGCAGACCATTTTGTTTCATTTCTCCAACAATCCTCTTTTCGACCGCACCAACACCGACCAAGCGACAAAAGACCTGCCCATCCAACCCATAACTGAAGAATTCGTGCACAAATTGCTTGATTACGCGATCCAGGTCGACTGGGGCGAGTCGGAAGGATAGAAACGGTAGGACGGCCTCGTGCCGGTCAATTGTCATTGCGAGGGCGTCAGCCCGTGGCAATCCCCATCGCGCAGGAGATTGCTTCGCTCCGCTCGCAATGACATACGTTCCGTGCGGTCGATTCTGCTAGACTATCTCAAGATGTCCTTCCGGGTTATGATCCAAAACTTCGCCAACTTCGGCCGCTATTTCAATTCCAGCAGAAATAAGCGTTTCCCGGAACGCAGTCGCTCGATCGGCAGGTATTCCCAGCACCAGTCCACCTGAGGTCTGGGGGTCGAACATGAGGTCTTGTCTTTCCAAAGAAACAGTTGACATAAGAGTTATCCACGAACCGAAAAAATCTCGATTCGCGTGAGCGCCGGCTGGAACCAGCCCCATTGAAGCGGATTCAAGTGCGCCATCCAGAATCGGCACCAGCGTGGAATCCAGTTTGAGGCGGCATGAGCTTGCACGCGCCATTTCCACCAGATGACCGGCAAGGCCAAAGCCCGTCACATCCGTACACGCACGCACATTGAAATTCACAGCAATCTCTGATGCTATTTTGTTCAAAAAAGTCATGGAACGGACCATCGCTTCAATTGATTCCGGCGAGGCGACTCCGCCTTTTAACGCAGTAGCTATGACACCCGTACCAACGGCTTTGGTCAATATGAGCCGATCGCCGGGTCGCAAAGAAGAGTTCTTCATTATCCGCTCGGGGTGAACCAGACCGGTGACGGAAAGGCCGTACTTGGGCTCGTCATCCTCCACACTATGACCCCCCACCAGAGCCACTCCGGCCTCGGCCATAGCTTCCAAGCCGCCCTGCAAGATCGCTCGAAGCATTTGTATCCCGAGTTTTTTTATAGGAAAGCAGACCACGTTCATCGCTGTGAGGGGCCGCGCTCCCATCGCGTAAACATCACTGAGGGAATTAACTGCGGCCACACGTCCGAAAACATGGGGATCGTCCACAATCGGAGTAAAAAAATCAATGGTTTGGACGAGCGCGGTCGTATCATTCAGCTTGTACACACCCGCGTCCTCAGATCCCTTGATTCCGGCCAATACATTGGGATCTGCCGGAATTTCCATTCCGCAAAGAGCCTGCTCCAGGTCACCCGGACCCATTTTCGCAGCTCAACCGGAGGTCTTGGACAAGCTAGTCAGCCTGAGATCGTCAGCCGCCATGCGCTCGCTCCGTGAGTGCGATTTTCTGAGTGAATCCTTTTGGAATCTTCTCTGTACAAAATGAGGATTCTCAGGACCCCTCCCCAAAAAAATTAGCATTAACTTATATTAACCGGCAAGGCGCTGTTTAGGGAATGGGAGGATTTGCGGAGGCGTCTCGCGATCATGCGAGATTTCTGATTGCCATTCAGCGGGTCCGGCAATCCCGACAATTCAGCAGAATTATAGGCAAGCCCATGTTCCGAATAATGATTATATCTCGGTGGTCACTTATTTCACCAAATTCAAGCGGACAGGAGCGCGGAGCACTACAAATTTTCCGTTCTCATTCGCTTTTTCATCCGCTATTCCTACGTATTCTTTGATCAAAGACGCGACCTTGCGCGCATCTTCCGGTACCATTCGCACGCAGCCATGGGATTGATTATGACCAATGCTGCGAGGCTGGTTAGTTCCGTGAAAACGGTACCCGTAATCATCCACTTTTACTTTCGCGTCAATAAGGTCAAAGGACTGCGGAGGCTGGTTTTTTGATTTTACGGGTCGCTTCTTCAGCAGCGGGGCCATCGTCCCGCCGTAGACCTTACGACTAGGCGATTGCCCGGCAGCCCACGCGCGATCTCTCGGTGGTATCCACCAGGGGTCTTCATCATAAATATGAGTAACATAATAGACCCCCACAGGCGTCGGGAACTCACCAGAACCTAGCCCCACTTTAGTTTCGTACAGCACTTCTCTTTGCCCTGTTGAAGGCAGCCCGAACAATTTGAACTCGTGGGCCGAATGACTAACCCAGATTTCCAAGTGATCGTACTTGCCGGAAAATTTTTCAGAAGATCCACCCGATATTTTAGAGGGATCTGTAGGTTCGAGTTTGGTTTGAATCTGAGGCGCATTTTGTGCAGGAGTTGGACGATATAATGTGGGAGCGCCGGACGATGTGAGACCAGTCGTCTGTATATTTGCCGAGAGGCCGGTAGTGTCGGAAGGGACTGATGTGCTACGCTGCAATTTCCTCTGAGCAGAGTCCGATTTTGCAGAGCCTTTCTTCGCCGATCTGGATGATTTTTCAGCTTGTGATGTTCGATTTTTGTAGGCTGCTCCGAGATTTGCTTTTCGCCCGGACGCAGCCCGCTCATAAGATGGTTGTCCATAGCCCCCTTGCTGAGCCAAGGAAGGCGACACAGACACTATTAAAAACCCCACACCCACCAACAACGACAACAAATAATACATGAGCATTTTCCTGATGCGCAGATTACAACAAAACTAAAATGATATGTATATTTAGCACGTTATAACAAGAAAATCAATACAAAAAACGCGTGGTTATATTACTGACAGCAGGGGGTAGGTTTTAACAATTATAACATTGTAATACTACCGTTTATTAATTATAAACTTGATGTAGTGGGTTCGTATCATTCGACAGGCCGGGGTCTAAATCCTTACAACAACATTTCACAATGCTGAACATTACCAACGGCACCTTCCGGGCATCCCCCTGCTTTAAGCAGTGCTGGATGAGGCTTACCACAACTCATAAATAAAAATGTGAAACTCTTGCCACGCGCTTGGCGTGAAATTCTTGACACTTTTCCCACTCGGGATTAGGATGTGCACAACGGTATATGCCATCCAATTATCTTAGCATTCAAGTTATTGGGTCGAGAGCCGACCATTCCTCCAAAGCAGCTTTTACGTGCCCTTTATGGGTTCTCCCTGGGCCGGAGTGCCGAAAATCAACGAAAGGTGAGGCAACCGTGAAAGAAATCATGTCCGGAAATGAGGCAATAGCGCGTGGAGCCTACGAATACGGTGTCCGTCTGGCCTCCGCATATCCTGGGACTCCAAGCACCGAGATCATGGAAAACATAGGAGCCAAGTACCCCGAAATCATTGCGGGGTGGGCTCCCAACGAAAAGGTCGCGCTGGAAGTTGCGGCAGGCGCCTGTTACGGAGGGGCAAGGGCGTTGGCCGCAATGAAACACGTAGGTCTTAATGTTGCGGCGGACCCTTTTATGACGCTCTCTTACACCGGTGTTAATGGAGGCCTTGTGATTGTTGTCTGCGATGATCCAGAAATGCATTCCTCGCAGAATGAGCAGGACACCCGCAATTACGCGAAGTTCGCCAAAATACCGTGTCTGGAACCCTCAGATAGCCAAGAGGCTAAAGATTTGGTCGGCGAGGCTTTGCGCATCAGCGAACAATTCGATACACCGGTGCTTCTGTTGAGCAGCACGCGCATTTCGCATTCGATGTCGCTGGTGGAGACCGGAAACAGGACGGAAGGCCCACGTGAAATTGGTCTTAAGAAAGATCCCACCAAGAACGTGATGCTTCCCGCCATGGCTCGCAGGCGCCATCCGGTGGTCGAGCAGAGACTCAAGGATGTTGCCGAGTTTGCTGAGACCTGGCCTTATAACAAAATCATCATGGGAGACCCGTCCATAGGAATAATCGCTACTGGAGTGGCATTCCAATATGCTCGTGAGGCTATGCCTGAGGCCTCTTTCCTGAAATTAGGAATGGTTTGGCCTCTTCCTGAAAAACTGATTCGGGATTTTGCGTCTCGGGTAAAGAAGCTGGTTGTAATCGAAGACCTGGATCCCTTCATTGAAGAAGGGGTGCGCTTGATGGGCATCAAGGTTGACGCGGGCAAAGATGTTACCGGGTTGTGCAGCGAATTGTCTCCTGAGAAGGTCGAGATTGCGCTTAAGGGCGCCTCCTCCGCCAAGAGCATCGGCCCCATTGACCTTGAATTGCCGATGAGACCGCCGAATATGTGCCCGGGTTGTCCGCATAGGGCGACTTTCACCGCGTTGAAGAAGAAGAAGGTTTATGTTGCCGGTGATATCGGCTGCTATACCTTGGGAGCCCTGCCGCCCCTCGGGATGCTTGACAACTGTCTTTGCATGGGAGCGGGAATCGGGATTTCATCGGGATTGGGCCGCGCGCTCGGTGAGCTGGCTCAAGGGAAAGCAGTAGCGGTAATAGGTGATTCCACTTTCTTCCACTCAGGGATGACACCGCTGCTTGAGCTGGCTTATAATGGCGGTTCCACCACCGTGGTTATTCTCGACAACCGGACCACAGCTATGACCGGAGCCCAGAATCATCCCGGGACCGGTTATACTCTTACGTGAAGCGCCGACAATCAGTGTGGATATTGAAAAACTTGCCGAATCCTTTGGGTTCAAGAGAATACGAAAGCTCAATCCTTATAAAGTGAACGAGGCCGAAAAAATAATAGCTGAGGAGCTGGCGGCCAACGAACCTTCTCTGATAATCGCCCAGGCCCCCTGCGCACTCTTGAAGGCTAATCGTATACTCTCGGACAAACCGTTTACTATCGATCAGAATCTCTGCAAGGGATGCAAGTCATGCATCAATACAGGGTGTCCTGCTCTCGAGTTTGTGAAACTCGCAGAAGAGGAGCGCGGGGAAGGCGAAAAACGTAAAGGATATTCAAAGATTAATAAAGAGCTATGCGTCGGATGCGGTGTTTGCCAGGAACTCTGCAAGTTCGGATGCATTCAGGAGGCATCATGAGCAACAATAATCGTGTTTATAACGTGCTCATAGTGGGAGTAGGCGGCCAGGGAATCATCTTGGCAAGCGACGTGCTCGCCCAGGCTGCGGCCCGGAACGGTTATGACGTCAAAAAGAACGAGATCCACGGTATGGCTCAGCGCGGTGGTTCAGTTTCAAGTCATGTTCGTTTCGGAAAAACCGTGAGTTCACCCATAATCAAGATGGGCGAAGCCGATGTGCTCCTTTCTTTTGAACAGATCGAAACCTTACGTTATTTTCCGTTCCTTTCTGCGAACGGCAAGGTGATAGTCAATGACGTGAAAATCCTGCCGCCTGCGGTTTTTACCGGTCAAATGGATTACCCCGCGGGTGTGCTGGAAAAAATCAAGCAGAAGGTGCCAGACACGGTTATAGTCGATGCGGACGCATTGGCCAAGAAGATGGGCAATCCTCGCGTGATCAACGTGATCTTCCTGGGCGTGCTGTCAAAATTCCTGGATATTCCTGCCGGCACCTACCAAGAAGTCCTGAAGGAAAGCCTTAAGCCGAAGCTCATAGATATCAATCTTAAGGCATTTGAAGAAGGCCGTTCATTGGTCGCCGGCTGATAACGTTCGAAAGGCATTCGAAAGACATTCTAATCGCCGCATCAAGGGCGATCACCTAAATAACTGCCAAACTGAAACGCCCTCTTCCTTTTGGGGAGGGCGTTAATAATTTTATACTGTTCGCATTTATTTCTGAGATGAGCGAATGACTAACGATTTCGAAAACAGCCTTAATCTAAAGATGCTGCTGGTGCTGTCTTTCGGGCATTTCGCCACAGACATGTGTCAAAGCGCGTTACCGGCTATTCTACCCTTTTTGAAAGCGAAACTACTTCTGTCTTATACAATGACCGGCATCATTATGTTAGCCTCTAATGTCACCTCGTCGGTAATTCAACCTCTTTTCGGCTATCTATCGGATCAAAAAGAAAAGCCTTTCCTGCTACCCCTAGGCTGTTTGGCCGCGGGTCTGGGCTTATCGCTGCTGACTATTCCTGACAGTTACGAGGTCGTCTTATTTCTGGTAACGGTGACCGGGCTCGGAGTTGCGTCCTATCATCCTGAAGGGTTCAAAACAGCCCGTTCTTTCACCGGGGCCAGAATCGCCATGGGATTGGCGGTATTCACCGTGGGCGGAAATTTGGGCCTGGCGCTTGGTCCACTGGCTGTGACGTGTATTATTACATATTTTGATTTTAATTATCTTCCGTTGATGATGCTATTTTCAATGATCTTCATTGTCTTACTGGTTCTTAATAGGCGTTCGTTGGCTCATGCCCGAATTGGATCAGCGCTGCGAGGAACTTCCAAAAGCAGTCCCTCTAGAGCAGAATATACCTCTCTAGCAATGGTAATTGCTGTGGTTATAATGAGGTCCTGGATCGCTTTTGGCCTCATGGCGTATATTCCGATGAATTATATCGATTATGAGAAAGGAGACCCGCTATATGCCGGGATGCTCGTCTCGGTTTTCCTCCTCGGAGGAGCGGTCGGAACGTTGGTAGGCTCCCCTCTAGCTGATCGGTGGGGATACAAACCTTACCTGATATTCTCATTGGCTTTGACGAGCGCATTGTTCCCCTTGATCTTCTTGACGCATGGATTTGCGTCTTTTGTTGCGATCGGGGCGGTGGGCATGGCAATGATCTCCAGCTTCACTGTGACCATCGCTATGGCTCAGGAGCTTTTGCCTAACAATCTGGGAATCGCTTCAGGTCTGATGGCTGGCTTTGCCATCGGAACGGGAGGGATTGGCGTGACAATACTGGGAATTGTAGCGGATCACTTCGGTGTGCCGGTCGCGTTGAAGTCGATTACGCTCCTTCCGTTGGCGGGCTTTCTTATGAGCTGCTTCATTCGTTATCCCGCTCATGTCAGAAAATCTCCGGAATCATAGATTGGCCGGTTTCTCTCCGAATCGGCACACGGATTTCCCCTCTCATTACCGGGCACCAGGAATTCTGTACTATGATTTCCGGATAGGTATCTGAAACCCTATCAAAACTTATTTTGAGATATCAATTGTCGGGATTTAGCGAACCTCACGGAATCAGCCCGCTTCTCCAAGATCTCCTATTCTGAGACAAGTTTCATCTCCCGCTTCATTCTCCGATGGACGGGCCGGAAACCTGTCCAATCAAATAATCGCATTAATAGGTTGGGATTTGTTTTGCGTGCTCTGTCCTCGCGGGTTTTCGTGTCGTCCCCGGTATAACAAGTAAGCGGGCAGAAAGTCACTGCTGGAAATTATGAATACCAGATAGAGGAGAGATAGGAATGACTGTACAAGAAAACACCGACACCAAGGGTTTGGGACTTGTTAAGAAGATTGCCGCCCGTGGAGGCATTATCGCCTTCTTTATCATCGCTTTTGAAGTAATGATCATGATCAGCCCTTTTGCTTTCTTCTTCTATTCGGTATTTAATCCAATTTTCGCTTGGCTGGACCAGTACACGGCCACAAGGTGGCTGACGTCATTCTTTTTGCCTCATATGATCCTGCCCCCAACCCTCCCGCTGAAGGCAATTCGGATTGCCGGATCCATCTTCTTTTTGATCGGTATGGCAGGCTTTCTTCTCTGCGCAATACAGCTGTACCTTGGGAAAATATTCAAATGGGGAATCGCCGCAAAGGCGCTGTACGCACATATCAGACATCCACAGTATCTGTTTCTCGGTCTTTGGGGCGTGGGGCTGGTCATTTTGTGGCCCAGGTTCATAGTTCTAGCTACCCTGTCGTTAATGTTCATCCTTTATTATTTCTTGGCAAAAGATGAAGAGCGCAGAATGTTGGACCAACATGGAAGCGCATACCGGGAATATATGGAAAAAACCGGAATGTTTTTTCCGTCTTCAGTTGCCGCCAGATTCAGATTCATCACCGATTGGGTACCCGATTCCGCGTTTGAAAAATGTGATGATCCCAGCGCTTATTGTAATCGTGGTCCTAGGTTCAGGCTTTCTATGTAGGACTCTTACCGTACATTCACTTCCATTTGCTGTTGAGAAAAATTTGACCCTTCTTCCCATTTTACCTGAGGATGCACGCTATTCACCCAAGGTGCTTGAGGGCATTCTTAATAATTCGGCTCAGAATATAGATTTCATGCAAAAGGATAGAAGTTATCTCGGATATGTCATGCCGGCCGATTACATTATGCAGGGGATGATTGGAGACACAGGATCTCGGTTTCACTTACATAAGCAGCATCACACTGTTGCTATGATCGGCGATTGGGTACTGCATCCCTTTGAACATTTGAGACGGCCCCCATCTGCTCACATGGCCAAAATGCATAATGTGGATCCCGCTATAGCGAGGAGACATCATTGCCCGCTTGATATTGATGATGCCGATCTGAATTGTGTCGACTGTCCATATAAAAGGGTTATCATCGTTGAAATCCAAAACGATCAAAAGGGGCCTGTGTCCGGTGCTGACGTTCTTGGGGTAAACATAAACAGAATTCCTGCCGGTTTTGTGGATATAAATACGCGAACAGGAGAAATCATCAACGCCAAGAGATTGAAAAAATCCACAGCCTGGAAAGACGTGCCTACGCCGGCGATTTAGCTGAATAGAGAGAAACCGACCTGATCACAAGGTATGCTTCCATACCAGACACTTCAGAAGATTTGCGGTTTTATGCGGATCAGCGTCGAGAAGATTTTTGAAACGAAACGGGCGGGGCCTCCTCAAAAGTAGCAGCTGTGGCCACCGGATTCCACGAAGCTTTCGAAACTGAGTGTTTTAGTTCTGGAATTTGAGCAAACTGCGGCTGTAATCTGACCTCGAGCGCCGAACTCAGCGCACGCGCAGCCACCTGATGCCCGAACATCGTGTAATGATCGCCGAATACGAAGTTGCCCGTATCTTTTTGCGCACTGATCAGTGGCTCCAGTAATGAGATCATTAGGATGTCGTTTTCTTTGCAAAATGCGTCAACCCGTCTGACGGATTTGTTTATGTCCCACGAGATATATTCATGCGGGCCTCCCATTGCTTTCAGACGGGCAACAGTATTTTCAGGATCAATAGCGTGATTGACTTCAATTTCAGAACCCAAGTATACCAGAATAAAGGGTATCCCGCGGTCTTGGCAAAAATCTCTGGATTCGCTTATTTTGCCGAGTGTCCGCTTCCACGCAGTTTCTATTCTCGGGATATCCTCTCGAGCCCATTGCAGAAGCTCCGGGGAAATATTTATTCTGTTAGCGCGAATTTCTTCCAATCTTTTTAATCCGAAAGCCATTGCAAAATAACCGTGAGTGACCAACCTTCGAAATTGCGCGCTGACAAGAGCACGTGAGGACAAAAGAAATTCAGTGTTCAATTCAGGGTCGTCATCACAAAAATCATTACTGCACAGAGTTATCAGGACCATGTCGGGAGAATATTTGTTGACCGCTTTTCGTAGCACCTCATGATGTGCCATTTGCCCGGTTCCTGAATTACCGAGTGCAATGACCTCAAATTTCGTATCTAATCCACGTTTGGCAACTTCATTGAGATAGGTTTCAAGCCTCTTATGAAAACTGCCCATTAGAGGAACCTGTACGGCCTCCACGTAGGAATCTCCTATTACAACAATTCGGTATGTGTCCGGAGATTTCCGGAGATCGTAGTCATGATCGAAGTATCCGTAGTTGTTCCAATGGAATTGATTTACATACCTTGATCTCGAATTCGGGTCCCACCCATAGTATGCAAATTGTTTTCCTGGAGCATGCCACACCTTCAAAGCCTGATTTGTCCGCGTATTATCGGAGTTTGCAGGCATTAATTTTTGCTCCGTATTCTTAAAAAAAACCGCGTCGCTCGGTACACTCTGCACGGGTAAGTCGATGAAACTTTTCGAGAGATCCAAGACACTCGCGTACTCTCCTGGGCCAAATGAATGGAAAAAGAGTTTCGATGATAAGAACAGCAGAAACAATGCTGATAACGCAAAGAGAAGCAAATCTTGAAGCAGAAACAGCTCTTGCAGGCGCTGCAACTATTTTAGAAATGATGAACACGGTTAAATTCAGCAAAACCAAAATGATCAAAATGAGATTTCCGTAATAGACATTGTTGTATAGGATAAAAAACAAGGGCAGGCTGAATAAGAAAGGGCAAAAAGAAAGTATACTACTCAAGAATGCGCGGAACGCCTTGAGGCCCTCGGCTGGCAGGCTCATCATAATCTCCCCAAAAAATTACGTAGTCAATGAAGCGATTGTGCTTGTTGTCGAAAATTCATGAGCTGTCAAGCAAAAAACAACTTAATTTTAAACAAAATTTAGCATTGCCCCAAAATATTGAAAATTCGCGAGTACTTACTATAAACCATATGACAATTGACCCTTAGAGTAGTTTCCAAAGGAATTTTCCGAAAGTGAAACTATCTTCTGATATCTTTATGGATTAAACATGTGGTGATTCAGATCGGTAATCGGTCGGTGTCTTGAAAAAAATGTATAGAATATGTGATAACGACGTATCCGGTCCGATGGTTATTATATTCTTGAGATCGGGGTGCGCAGGCCGGGCTGTCACCCTGCCCTGTGCGGCACTTGAGGACAGCTGCGGTTAGTATCTCGCGTGACAGCGGGATGGTCCCAAAGCTCATTTACGGAGGACGACATGACACAAGCCGGGATCGCTGCGGTTCTGAGTTTAATAATTCCCGGAGCGGGTCAGATTTATAACGGAGATTTCCTCAGAGGTATTTTCTGGCTAATCGTAACGCCAGGACTCTGGATAGGCAGCGGAGGGATGCTTGGATGGATCTGTCACGTGATAGCAGCGTACACTGCCCACTCACGAGGTAAAAGGTACATGCGGGGAGAACTCGGCGCAGCAGTATAATTTTGCCCAAATCCTACTCTTTCGAATGCTGCCAAGATCAGCCGCGCCCTGACCAGTTCACATTGCGGGCGCCGCGGATCTGCCGTGCAGGCGCATGATTTCTCAGTTGTTTGCGAATCGAGATCTCCCGTCACTGTTCGATTCAGGTGCCCGTTCGGTCAGCAACCGTCATGACAGATCTTCCAAATTCGAAATCTTTTTGATTGAAGAGGAACTGCTTCGGGAATTTCCTTAAGACGAAACCCCGAATTTTCAATAGCAGCAATTGTTTTTTTGAAGCGAACGGGATTGGATGCGTCCGAAAAGAGGAAAGCAGGATTTTTCGTACAAACCAGTTCCCGGATCTGGTCTGCGTCTTCAACCCATGCTTGGTGCTCAGGCACGCCCGATCGAACCAATTCCACAGTACGTAGACCGGATAAATAATGCAGAACCCTCGGATACATTGTCATTACGAGAGTGTCAGCGGGTTGCGACCTTAACCATTGTGCGGCGGTGAAGAATGGAGCGTCTCGTCGTGGATTCGGCTCCATAGCGCTCCAGAGGAGTTCGTGCGTGGTAAATAGTGATTATGTTGTGACCGAAATTAAAGGTGGCCAGCAGACCTAGTACGGCCAAAAGAAGAAAACGGGCTCCGGAAAATATTCCGGATTTGATCCAAGCCGTGCTGGTGACAAAGCCGGCCACTCTGATCAGGGCCAGAGCTAAAAATAGGTACAATCCCGGAATCAACAGTATCAAATAACGGCTTCCTGCAGGCGCTAAAAAAAGCCCAAAGAATTGTAGTATCGTCATGGGCACTAAAAGACGATCTCCGCGGCGCCAGGCTATTACCATCCCGATGATAACCAGCAAAGGACAAATCCATTCGAAAACTCCGGTCTTGATTGAGAGGCCGGTGAGCGCGTAACTGGATTCTTGCACATAGTCCCATGCAGATTTCAAAATTATACTTATCTGAGTGTCCAGACTTCTCCCCGTCAAGGCATTAATATAAGTGCCTTCATTAAGAGAAGCCGGAAAAGTGCTTTTGTAAAATTCCCAGGCTAACGTGGGGATCAGGGAAAAGAACAAAAATACAGCGGCACATCCGAGTCTTTTAATTGACGGCCTATCCTTCCACACGAAGAAAAGGAAAAATGCGGCCGCAGGCGGCAAACCCCAGCCATTGACGCGAAAAAGGGGCGGCAGACCCATGATTAAACCTGCCGCAACAGCCCAAAATATGATCCTACGGCTGTAGGCGGCTGACAAAGTAGCATGCAGCGCTAAGAGAGATATCAAAGCAAACGGGACATCGGATGTTGTATAAGTCGAATTTTGAAGTAGGACATGGTTCACAGCGAAGAGACCGCCAATAAGCAATGCCGTGTCTCTGCCGCATAACCGCATGATCAACAGATAACCGGTCACCGCTGTGAGCAGTCCTATTACGGCCATGAGTATCCGATATGTGAGAAAATTAGCATGAAAACAGTACGCCGAGATTGCGACGAGCATAGGATATCCTGGGGGCACATACGTGTGCGGTTCCCCGTTAAATTGATACCCGTTCCCGCGCGCCACCGATTCTCCGAGCTCCAGGTACAGGGCACTATCAGGAGTTGCGTGCCATGAGCTATTCACGATAAGGCAGAAACTCAGCCCCACCAAAAGAAACAAAACAAATGCTCGCAGCGGGCTATAAATCCCCTGTACGGCATGGGCTATGTCATCGAAAATGGCAAATTGTGGGCTCATTAATTGAGATTTGCTTCTGGAACGACAAACCTTATTGGACATAGAATTGATTTATACCGCTTACCTACAACAATGTCCAACACTGGATTAGATTCGACATGAGGTTTACATGATAGCTTTTCTCGAAAAGTTGATCAACATTTAAAAAATGTTGCGAAAAAGCTTGACAAGTTTTTCAGAATGATGTCTAAATCACTACCGGATTTGGATGTGGGACTGACATGCCGAACTGGTAGGTTGTATATGGAGTCGTCCCCACCACATAATAAACCGAAAGCATCCGCCACGAAGGCGGGCACTCTCTAAAAGCACGAAAACGGCATCTAAATGGCCGTTTACGTGCATCGTACTGGGATGGAAAAGTGTGTTGAGAAGTGCCCGCCTCTTATCATATCGGTACCTCTTGTCAACAAAAAAATGAGTACGTCCGAAAAGTGTCTCGTAATCGCGGGATTACTTAGATCCTAGGCGAACGCTTATAACGATCGAGTGGTAGGTTTAGTTTGCGGAGATAATCGCTTAAAACTGTAGAATTTCGGATAAATCAGCCCCGAATCTTCTTTTGAGGTAGAGATTAATAAATTCCATTATGGTGGGTTTAAAAGGCTTGCGTACAAGTTGCATCCCTGCTTGACGAGGAGTTCGTCCCCCCTTCTTTATATTGCAGGTACGGCAGCAACCGACCACATTTGTCCATTCGTTGGAACCGCCCTGGACCTTCGGTATAACGTGATCTATAGTCAGATCTCCGGACGAGAATTCCCGGCCGCAGTACTGGCACTCGTACGAATCTCTGGTAAGAATGTTTTTCCTAGAAAATGGCACTTCACGTCTATAAATCTGACGGATAAATTTGATCAAACGAATAACAGCAGGAATTCGAAATGTACGGGAAACCGTGTTAACAATGCGATCCGATTCTTTGACGACCTCGACCTTGCCATTGAATAGAAGAACCATGGCTCGTTGCCATGATACTAATCCCATGAATTCGTATCCGGCATTCAGAACAATTACCGCCTCCATTGAGGTCATCTGTCCGGGGCCCCCTTTCGTGGGGAATCTCTTTTTTCACAGTAAATCGTTTACCAGAGCTTCGAAAGTCGTGTCAAGCGCAAACAAAAATTTTCAACGGCACTGACAAAAAACTAACTTGAAAACCTCTATCGTGTACAGTTACGAAATCATCTTCTTCGAGAAGAATGCGGTGTCCGCTAAGATCCATTTCCAGCAGACTTCCCTCCACCACAAGCTCTTCCCCAAAAATGCTCTTCAGCATCGTTTTTCGGCCTTGCGGCTTTACAAGATTCACGTTTTCCATTACTAGTTCTTCTTTGCCGTCCTTAATAAAATAGGCATTGGATTCACACATAATTGTCCTCTTTTGTTTTAACTTTCCTGTATTATATAATATTCCGGTGAAGCGGCCAAAATCAAGACCCGCCATCGTTAGCTTCCATGTTGCTCAAAATTTGGATATAATCCGGCAGATGAATTCGGGCGCTCAATGAGGATGTCGTGTGACCCAGCGCGATCTGAACGATTCAAACGGATCGAGAACATCCGGCAAAATTAAGACCATAGGGAGATACGAGATCGTCGATACTCTCGGTCGAGGAAACATGGGTGATGTGTTTCTTGCGAGAGACCCGATGATCGATCGACTCTTGGCGCTTAAAACCCGCAGGTTTGATCTTGTATATGAAGACAAGGACCTTGAATTTGTAATTGATAAATTCTTTGAAGAAGCGCGGATTGCCGGCAAGCTTATTCATCCTGGGATCGTAACCGTTTTCGATGTGGGTCGGGATGGCGACCAGTGTTTTATTGCAATGGAATTGCTGGAGGGGGACACTCTAGCGTCCTTCAACAGAGAAGCCAGTCTCCTTCCTCTAACTAAAGTAGCTGAACTTATTCAACTGGTCAGCACAACACTGGATTTTGCTCACAGTCATGACGTGATACACCGGGATATAAAACCAGCGAATCTGATGTTCACCAAAGATCGGAGAATCAAGATCGCTGATTTCGGTATAGCGACTGTAGCCCGCACATACAGGACCGGGGACCTGCAGATAATAGGTACACCCAGTTACATGTCTCCCGAACAGACCAAAGGCCTGGAGCTGACTCCTCAAACGGACTTCTTTTCCTTGGGGGTTGTATTTTTCGAGCTGCTCGTGGGACGGAGGCCGTTTCAGGGAAGTACACTTTATGAGCTTATGGACAATATACGTTATGCACCTGCGCCGTCTATATTAACATTCAACCCGGATTTACCGCCGGGACTCGATGATGTGATACAGAGAACTTTAGAAAAAGAGCCCGATCGTCGATACGCGTCGGGTAAAGAACTGGCCGCCGACATAGATCAGGCAATGAAAGGGAGACGAATACCGCTCCAGGATATAAAAGTTACCAGAAAAGCTGACCTGCTGAAATCAATTACCTTTTTCCGTTCCTTCAGCCGTGAGGACATAGAAGAAGTGATCAGGCTTGGGACATTTATTCGGTATAACGCGTCTCAGGTCATTGTCCGTGAAGGTGATGTGGACACAACTTTCTTCATAATCCTTTCCGGGACTGTGAGAGTATTCCAAGATAATCGAAAAATTGAGGACCTTCACAGAGGCGCGTGTTTCGGCGAGATGGGGGCATTCACCAGGAGCGCACGAACAGCGCATGTCATAGCCAGAGAACTCTGTATAGTGCTGAAGCTGGATCTCAAGGTGCTTGAGCGAGAAAGCCCTGACCTGAGGCTGAAATTTTATCAGGTTTTCATAGAAACTTTGGTCAATAGACTGGAAAAGACTACCAAACGATATGGCGCCCAACAGCGAGCTATCGCGGAAGCAAAGTCGCCATCGAAAAAAGACCATAAATAATTTTATTCTAACAACCCACGATTTATCCCCAAATTTTTATAGCTTTGGTAGGGCACTTCTTTGTGACATTCCAGACAACTGATGCACTCTTCGGGTCTATGATCTGATACGCCGAAGTCTCTTTTTCCCGGTTCGGTCTCCATAGGACACACTTTATTGCAGGTCCCACAATCTACGCAGTCGGAGGAACGTTCGGGAAACACCGCTGCAAAACGGTTGAACACGGAAAGACATGCGCCGAGAGGGCAAAGTACTTTGCAGAAGAAACGTTTATGTCCCATGACCATGATGATTATGGCAAATAAAATAATTATCCGTGATCGACAGTGATAAGACGTCCGTAGTCCCATTTATGATTGCCCAAGGGATTGCGGATTCTATGGTGGCAACAGGGCAGAGCCGGCAGAAATACAGCGGAAATGATGTGCTGAGAAAATATGGAACGGCAACCACCAGCCCCAAAAAGACCATATATTTAATGAATCTCGTCCAGCCCGGAATTTGGAATTTCACGTAAGGGATTTTATAAAGCAGGTCTTGGAATAGTCCAAAAGGGCAAGCCCACCCACAGAGGAGCCGGCCTGCAATCAGCCCTCCTAAAGCCACAACTCCGACAACGCTCAGCGGGACTAAGCCGACACCGGAAAACTGTCCAATTACACCCAAAGGACACGCGAAAACCGAAATCGGACAAGAGTGACAATTAAAGACAGGAAAGCATATCGAATGCAATTGGAATAGACCTATGTTCAACAAGGCTGCCATTCCGATCTGAACTTTGAGTCTAAATTTCTCCAAAATAACTCCTCATTCCGTCATCCGCTCAGGTACCACCAACGGCCATTGGTAAAGCCGTAACTCCCGCCGGACCACTAAAATTGCGTGGTCTTACTGATAAGGTATAACCACTCGCTTTTCGGCTCATGAGTATCCACCGCACTGCGGCAATACCTAAATTCAAGTGGGGCATGGACGCCGACCTTTAAGCATTCTCAAATCCGGAAATTTAGAGATTAATCGCCCGTCCTTGTACAATCCGATGCCGTCAAAGGTCATCGCATTAACCGCTTCCGGTTCGGTGAACCATTGCGATTGAATCGCAAGCTGGCTTTGCGCCTCATCATATCCAGGGATTTTGATAGTAATGCCAGCGCTCTTGAGTTTGTCGAATTTCTCCAGATTATCGTACACCAAAAATTTTCGCACAAACCCGCCATATATTATGGCTGCGACAGCGAATACCATCATAGTGGCAAAAAAATATTTTCTCCGCATATCGGCTACCTGACTATTTCCTTTGTGGCTGTCTTCCGATCGGCCATACGGAATCGGAGTTGTATTGATCGGAAAATTCTTGTATTCCCTGCTTTAGTCAACCGCTTCGTGAATCGACTTCGGACCCTATGTCACGCGTCTGGCAAGCCGCCGTAGAAATGCGCAACATCTCTTCGTCCTGAGGTTACTCGGCATAGAAGTCAAGCCTCTAAATTCATTATAGCCTAAATCTCATTGACCGACTATGACCGTCCGTGTCATGACAATCATTGAACTGATCTACGACACAACATTCATGGCACAAGAAGTCAGCTCATGAAAAAAGGAATCCTCTTTGTAGTATCGGCTCCTTCCGGAGCCGGCAAATCTACGATTATCCGGATCATCCGGCCGATGTTTCCCGATATGCTTTATTCTATTTCGTGCACCACACGAGTCCCTCGTAAAGATGAGATCAATGGCAAAGACTATTATTTTGTTACGCAAGACAAATTCAAAGAAATGATAATAAACGGAGATTTCATAGAATGGAAAATTGTGCATGGCAATATGTACGGAACGCCGGCTGGGCCGGTGGCGCAAGCGATAGCAACGGGCCAACGAATGATTTTAGATATTGACGTGGAAGGAGCCAGAGAAGTTTTCAAACGGTTTTCCGACGCTGTGGGCATATTTATCAATGCTCCCGATTTTGCGACTTTGGAAAAACGACTGAGGCTGCGGGAGACCGATTCTGAAGAATCCATAAAAACCCGCCTTACCAACGCTCGCCTGGAGACGGAGATGGCCTCGATTTTTCGCTATCAAATCATAAATGATAATCTGGAAAAGGCCGTAGGTGATCTAGCCTCGATTATTCGGCGAGAATCCGGTGAAAAAAACTGATCTATTCAGGTGATTTCCCTACAACAACTTCCACTGTCTGCGTCTTCTTTCCTCTCTGAATTTTCATTTTTATAACATCGCCCGGCTTGGATTCCGCGACGACGCGTGATAAGTGCCTTCCATCCCGGATCGGCTTGCCGTCCGCGTCGACAATCAGGTCTCCTTTTTTCAGCCCCGCATCATAGGCCGGGGCCGGGCTGAGCACTTCATCAACAAACGTGCCGCGAGGCTGAGTCATGCCCAACTGCTTGGCCTGCTGTTCGGTGACATCCTGCACATAGATCCCAAGCCAGCCTCTAACTGAACCATTCTCTTGATTGGCGGGTGTACGCATCAATTCAGTCACGTAATCCGACGGAATGGCAAATCCTATTCCTTTTCCCGATGCTATTACTGCGGTATTTACCCCGATCACCTCTCCAGCCATATTGAAAAGAGGGCCGCCGGAATTTCCAGGGTTAATGGATGCGTCCGTTTGTATAAAATTGTCATCCGGTCCCAGGCCAAGAAATCGACCCTTGCCGCTAACTATTCCCACCGTGACCGTACTACCCAACCCGAAGGGATTCCCCATCGCCAGCACCCATTCTCCCACCTGCAATTTCGCTGAATCTCCTAATCGCGCCTTCTGCAGTGGGTAAGGAGGGGTGATCCTAAGAAGAGCGAGATCTACTTTGGGATGAACTGCAATCACCTTTGCGTTCATTACTTTCCCCGTAGAGAGAGTAACAAGAATTTTGCTGGCGCCTTCCGCCACATGGGCATTCGTCACGATATATCCCGCAGAATCACAGAAAAACCCACTGCCTAGACTGTCGCTTTGGTCCTTGTCTCCCGGTCTCGACCGATCATCAAAATGGCGAGGGTGCAATCGGAACAATGGAGGCGGCGAAACGGAACTATTCTGGATCGTCTGTCTTTCTATGGAAATGTTCACGACAACAGGTGTTATTTCCTTGATCAATTCGATAAAATCAGGGCAGCCGCCTGGTCTCGGAGCATTTTGCCGAACTGCCCCCTCATCGGCCCAGCCAGACGCTGCGAGTGCCGCGAAAAGGAGAAGTAACAGGCAAATTGGTGGTCGACAGTGCAGGGACTGAAAATTCATACCCTATACCCTTAGACTTTATGCTAAACTCTCTATCAACCTGAAGATCGCCTGTCAACTGCAACCCTCGACCAACAAAAAAATACACTAAGCCAAAGTCCTGCCGCATGTATCCTGTTTCGGATGGGCTTCACTGCAATATTCGCGACGGCGGATCGACATGCTGCCACGAATCCATCAAGTATGTTGCGATAATCAATCCAGCGGAATACCCATCAAAGCTTGTCACGAACAATTCGGCTAATATCGCTCACCATATCCAGCGTTTGCTGGACCAGTCCCGAGGATTTTCAATGTCGCTTGCCCAGAATGAGCAAAATTTCTCTGACTATTTTTGCGGTGATTATCGAGCTGGCTCCGGACGGGTCCAAAGCGGGATTCAATTCGACAATATCAGTCGCGACAAGATTGACTTTGTCGAGAATGCGAAAGAGTATTTCCATGTCTTCGTAGAACCAGCCCCCGGACTCCGGATTTCCAGTTCCCGGAAGGCAGGAGGGATCAAGCACATCCAGATCCAAACTAAGGTACACAGGCAGATCCGCTATTCTTCTTCGGAATTCTTTCTGGTAACCGCGAGTCCATTGCATCAACGTTCCATTCTCACGCATCCAATCAAATTCTTCTCTTGTCCCAGCGCGAATACCCAACTGAACCAATCGGTCCGATCCGACTAGATCGGACACCAGCTTTATTACAGTCGCGTGATTCGTTGAACTGCCTTCGTAGCTCTCTCTCAGGTCGGAATGCGCGTCAATGTGCAATATCAATATTTCGGGGTACACTCCTTTGATCGCTTGTACTATCGGAAAAGTGAGCGTATGTTCACCCCCAATACAGCATGGTTTGGCCCCGATTTCTAGTATTCTTGCAGCAGTTTCGCGAATTTTTTCCAAAGCCGCTTCTATGGATAAGCCTGACAATTCCAGATCTCCAAGATCGCAAAAAGGTGTATCCGACAAATCCCGATCCAGCAGAGGCGAATAAGTTTCAATGGAATCCGAGGCCAGGCGAATCTGTTGAGGAGCTTCGCCCGTTCCCTTGCGGTAGGTAGATGTGAGGTCCAGCGGGCATCCGAAAAGTGCCGGGGAGCCTGTTAATATCTCTCTGGAGCTGAAACCGAGAAACGGCTCCGTATTTATTGCAAAAACCATTTAGAGAATCCTGATTATCAATTATCCAAGCAACTGCTCGATAAAAACCGGCAACGCGAATGCGGCGCGGTGCACAGCAGGAGTATAGTATCGCAGCTCAGGACGGAACGAATACGAAATCCTCGGACATTATCCCAAGGGGATCCGCTGATTCGGAACAGAATGTGAAAGACCACAATCCTCCCGGATAGCTCGGAACCGTAGCAAGGTACGGGTAAACTGCCGCGCGACCAAAAACATTTCTCAAATCGTTTACCGTCCTCACGAACTCCTCTTCCATAAATAGAGGGCTCTCAGTCTGGAACACAGCGATACCATGTTTTCTCAAGCTCCTTCTTATTGCTTCGTAAAAGGTTTTTTCAAAGAGCGCCGCTCCAGGCCCGACCGGGTCGGTGGAATCGACCAATACAAGATCGAACTCATCTTCGAATTTACTCACATATACAGCTCCATCCTCATTGATGACACTAGCGCGAGAATCGCGAAGCCCCGCTGAAATTTCAGGAAAATACTCACGGCATGACTCCACAACCATTGGATCTATTTCACACAGTGTTACCGATTGAAGTGACTGATACCGAACTACCTCGGTTACCGCTCCGCCGTCTCCACCGCCAATGATAAGAACTTTACGGGCCCGCGGCAGGACTGACATGGCTGGATGAACAAGCATCTCGTGATAGATGAACGAGTCCTTCTCGGTAACCATGAAGCATCCACCGAGAATCAGAACTCGTCCCATGGCTTCTGTTTGAAAGATCTCAATGCTTTGAAACTGACTGGCACGATCAAATAGCTTGTCCGAATATCGAACAGAAAACGCCGTCTGTCCCTTCCACACTTCTGTAAACCAGTTAGATTCTATCAGGGACATAGCACCACCGCTGCAAAGACTGCCCCCACTCTTCGAACTGTGAGAGTAGCCGAAATGCTTTTTATTTCACGAATACGCAATCCACGTATATCTTCCATACCTTCTCGCACCATTTCCCGAGTGGTCCGCTCACAAACTGCAGCGTCGCCGATGCGGCTACATTCCATTATGAGACCGGCGGCTGATGTGTCCATAGGAATACCTACAGCAACGGAAGCCGATATCTGAATTCCAGGTTCAGAATGTGTCAACTCACCGTAAGCCAACGGCACCATCGAACCTTTGGGCAATTCATATGGTTCGATTTCGATGCAACCGGGCGGTAAAATACTACTCAATTTGATGAGATTTGTATTACCGATTTTGGCGTCCAAAAGAGCCGCATCGAACGCGTTCAGTTCCGTTGATGCCTCGCCAACACCGGACGTAAGAAAGAATTTTGTCGGTAGAGGACCGAATATCAATGTGCTCCTCCTGGAGATTTTTGAAGAGCTCCGGGGAACCCTTTTTTGTGCAAAAAAGGGTTCCCCGGCCCCTTCCCAAAAAACTCTAACATTGTATAACCTCAGCCAGCAAGGTCTTCGCGTGGAGCGCGATCCCGGGTTCCGGTGGAAAGCAATCTAGGCATGTGCAGATCCGCGTCTCTGCCCCTATTGGGTTTGCCGCAGCCATATAGTCCCGCGTTTCGCGGGATTCTGAAAGGCGGTCTCATTCCCGCGAGACGCGGGATTCTCCAAAAGAGTTTTCCGCCTGAATCATTGCCTTTCAGAATTCTTTCAAGAAAATCCTTGCATCAAGAGCTCGGGCCCCTGAATGAGAAACCAAGACTGGATTGATGTCAATAGAATTGATTTCCGGGAAGTTCACCATGAGCCACGCGACTCTAGCAATTGTTTCTTTAAGCGACCTTCTGTCAATCGGCGGCAGCCCCCGAACCCCTCTGAGGATCTCGGAACCCGGTAATTCTTCCAACATCTCCTCAATTTCGGCTTCGGCCAACGGAGCTGTTCTCAGAGACATTCGTGCCAGGACCTCAACCATTATGCCGCCATGCCCAACCAGAACCACCGGACCGAACTGCGGATCCCTTTTCCCGCCAACAATCAACTCAAGATCGCCCGGTTGTCGTGCAACCATCTGCTGAACCATGACACCATACAACTCTGCTCCGGACGAAGATTGGATTCGTTGCCTCATTTCATTAGCAGCTGATTCGAGGGCTGAGCGATCCCGTAATCCCCAATACGACTCCGCCCAAATCCGATTTATGGGAAATTCCCTCCGCGATTATCTTCATAGCGTAAGGTCCGTTAAAAGGAGGAAAAGCAGAATCCAGAGAGATGGTATCTTTTGTCACGGCAAATTCCGGCACATCCAATCCAAGGCTTTTCACTATTTGCAAAGCCTCATGGAGTAAGAAAGAACGCCGCTCCTGAGCAACGGCATCGATCAGATTTCTGATGCCATTGATGTCCGGAAGAGGATCCGGCGAAATCATTTCATTATTCTCTGCCAGAAAAAGCTTGCGGCTATGGTATTTGATCCCCATGTCCAATGCGGCCACCGCCCGTTCGGGACTGACAAAAATCGGATACTTCAACTCTTGGTGCAATTCCGCAAGCTCGGCTTGGCGGCTGTATAGACACAAGGCGACCGGTTTTGAGTATTTCTCTGCAAGGTCGGCCAATGATTGGAGGAGCCGTCTGGAACCTCTACCTTCATATCCCGGTGCGTAAATGTGCAGAAACAGGACTCCGTCAATATTTTCCTGACGAAGCGTATTTTCGATGATCCAAATATAAAAATCAAAATCGAATAGATCCCCTAAATCAAGTGGATTGCCCAAGCGGATGACATCCGCGCGCACGTGCTTCCGGATTTCGTCCAGGAACTTGTCTGTGAAAGGCGGCAAATTGAATCCTTGCAGATAGGCGGCATCGGCAGCCATAACAGCGTGCCCGCCTGACCGTGAGACAATCCCCAGGTTTTTTCCCTTCATGCGCGGCATCTGAAGCACTTTCACAAAATCCAGATAACTGTGCATCTCCCTGAATCTCATTATGCCGGCCTGCGCCAGAGCTGCATCGATGACCTGATCGTCATTAGCCAGTGCGTCGGTATGCGACTGAGCAATAACTCGACTCAGCGAGCTGATATTGGATTTGTGGACTATAATCGGTTTAGGAGAGGCCTTGCCCAAATCAGTGAGGCGTCTACCGTCCTTAATAGATTCGAGATACATGCAAATCATGCTCGTTTCAGGGTCTTCAATGTAGTATTCGAGCATCTCGTTTTCGTCGATATCGAGCTTGTTACCAACCGCAGCAAATTTGCTTGTTCCAAGACCTTCACCTTGGAGCATATTTAAAAGCGATAAGGCTACTCCACCACTTTGGGCAATAATACCTATATTCCCGCGACGAACGGCCTTTCCCATGGGGCCGAAAGGTACTGCCAATCCATTGGCGGTGTTCATGATCCCGATACAGTTCGGGCCTACAAATCGGATGTCGTATTTTTTTGCTATGGATTTCAAATCATCGCTCAGTCGGCGTCCACTTGGCCCAAATTCTGCGAACCCCCCACTCTCGATGATTACTCGCCGAATTCCCTTTTTGCCGCATTGTTCCAGAATCCCGGGTACCGTTGCAGCCGGCGTAAGAATCACTGCGAGATCAATCTGTTCATCGATTTCGTCCACCGATCGGTGGATTCTGTGACCAAAAAAGTTCCCCCCTTTCGGACCCACTAAACGTATGATGCCACTAAACCCGAATTCAAACAGATTCCTCGCTATCTCTTTGCCCAAGTTACTCCATACGGTGGAGACTCCTATGACAACCACGGACGATGGATGAAATAGATCTTTCACGGATGCCTCGTCTTCTGAATTTAGAATTCATATAAAATACTAGGCTGGCAACCGTCTGAAAAGAGATTTTTTGATTTTCAAATCAACGCGGGCAAAATTAACGGACGCGAAAAATAGGATAAGGAAATGCGCCGTACTCAATCCCGTGACAAGGGAGCTGGAGAGATGGACAAGCAGTCTTAAACGCGCAAGGAACCGCTTGCTCTTCAAAGCCGGGTGGACGGCATGGGACTGCACAAGGGTTGTCAGCACGAGGGAAATGACACGGCGCTTCATAGAATTGATTTATGCACTGAGCATCGCGATAGCAGCCGAAAGTGAACATCGCCTCGGCCGGGATTGACTGCATTACGACAGCGCCGACCATCAGTACAAGAAAAATCGCAACCATACGTTTCATTATTGCTCTCCGCACTATAGTGAAATCCTTAAACAGAAACTTGAATGGATATTCATAACATTTCATCAGTATAATAGCACTATAAGCTTTGTTATGTCAATTATTACATCGTGAATAGCTAAAAAGTTGGTTAAGACCGGTGGCAATAATGTTATTTGGACTGGAGTTTTTCATGGGTTGCCTTTGTGGCGCCGTCCCGCGTCGCGCGTGGATTCGAGCCTGTCGTAAGCCCCCCACTAATATGCTACTTGGAAAACTTTCCCCGAACTTGCCAACCTGCCCATCCCTGGATCCGTGGATAGACACTTATCACACAGTTTTTTTCTTGACCGGTATTTGACCTTTTGCTTATTGGATGACAGACTGTACTTGAAGAGACATATATAATTGAGACTCAATAGCGAAGACATGGTCCAGAGAATGATGGAGCTTAGATATGCAGAAGTTTGTTGCGCGTAGAGCCAGGCCGAATGTGCGGCGGCAGGGTCCGCAAAAAAAGCAATTCGAAAATCTTAATGCGGTCGAACTCTTCTGTCCGAAATGCGGCAGATCAATGCCGGTACGTGAACGCCTCCTGCTGGTCCTTCCTGAAGGCGACAAATATGAATACCTGTGCGTACGCTGCGGGACCTCCGTGGGCGACAGGATTGTTAAAGGCGAACCCCAACGCATTATTATTACATAGCAACTTTTAGAGCGCGGGAGGCAGTTTTTTGTTGGGAGGCGTTCCAGGACTGCGTGCCCAGATTGTGCATCGTCAACGAGCGGTCAATAAGAATCAGCCTTTTTTTATTTGTCTCCTCATGGTTTCGCAAATATATTTTGTCGAAATCAACATAGTTAAATTTTCCAGCTGCTGAACGGCAGACTGGAGAGCCTGCCTCCACAATACTCGCTGTTTCCTTTTTCATTGGAAGAGTCAACCCTATCTCGCCCATATGGGCGCCATCAGGTTTTTCATTTTTTTTGTCCGGACTTTCAACCATTCGTCCCCTGGGAATTGGCCGTGTGAAACGCGGTTTCGGAGTTCCTCGGTGAGAGGATGATGGGGGAACTTTTCTCTAAATTCGGCGTAAGTCTTGGAAAATTCTTGATAGACTGAAGTCATAGTAACCTCCAATCTTGATTAGATAAAAAGATATCTAATCTGTTACTATTGACCATAGACTATCTATTTAAGATTAAGTTTCATATATTATACTTTGTTTTTAATAATATTTCATCAACAGTAGGATAGCCGACAGCATGTCTCATTCATGTCTTATAGCAACCTTTGTATCTAGGCGCTTGTACGCTTAGCGACCCGCAGAAAGGAGAATTCCCTGCGAACGCTCGCTCTACAGCCATGGCCGTGAGAATTCAAGTTGATATATTCTGTTCAGTGTTGAAAGAAAAAGGCGGCCATTTGGCCGCCTCGCATAACTTACTCACTGAAGTTTTAAGATACTCTGAACTTGTAAATCTCGTTAGAATGAGGATCGATTACGTGCACAGCGCACGCGATGCACGGGTCGAACGAGTGGACCGTCCTTAGAACTTCCAGAGGCTTCTTGGGATCCGCAACCGGAGTGCCGATGAGCGCGTTTTCCACAGGGCCCTTCTTTCCTGCGCTGTCCGTTGGTCCCAAGTTCCAGGTTGACGGTACAACCTGCTGATAATTCTTGATCTTGCCCTTTTCGATGTTCACCCAATGGCCCAATGATCCTCGAGCAACATCGTTCAGGCCCATGCCCTGTCCATTAGTGCTCTCGTCGAGCTTATAAGAAGTGAAGGTTTTCGTATCGCCTTTCTTGACATTCTCGATCAGGTCCATGACCCATTTTTCCGCAATCTTGGCGTTGACCAGACATTTTATGCCACGAGCGCCGATACGTCCGAGCGTCGAGAACAAGGCTTCGGGACCTACTTCAAGTTTCTTGAGCACCATATCCGTGGTTTCTTTGATCTCTTTATTGCCGCCTACGTAAGAAACAAGGCATTGTGCCAATGGGCCAACTTCCATGGGTAGGCCGTCGTACCTCGGGGCCTTCAACCATGTGTATTTCCCGTCCTTGGATTGAGTGTCGGGCACCGCTCCTTTAAGCTTTTCGCCCATCAGAGGTTTGGTTTCACCCACAGAAGGATGAAGCGGTTTGTCCCCTTCGTACCAAGCTCGCTTGACATCTTCCGTGATCTTTTGCGGATCAACCGCGGCCAGTTTAAGTTCACCGTTGAAGATAGCGCCTCTCGGAAAATAGAAGGAGCCGGGTTCATCATCTCCCTGCGGAAAATCTCCATAACATAGGAAATTCTTGTTTCCGCCGATTTTGGCCCAATCCTTGTAGAAGGAAGCTACAGCGAGAAGGTCCGGGATATAGACCTCTTCTATAAATTTGATCTGCTCTTGTAACATGAACAGATACTGCGAGATGCGGTCCACGTTAAGTTGTTGGACTACCGTCACGCCGCCGGGCAGGTGCCCTTGCAAATGCGGATTCTTCGCGCCCCAAATCGCTGTCATCTGAGCCGCGTGGACCTGCTGACGCAAATTGTCCAAATAATGTCCCACCGCCATCAGATTGGCTTCGGGTGGCAGCTTGTACGCTGGGTGCCCCCAGTAGGCATTGGCAAACGGCCCTAGCTGGCCGGAATCCACAAACGCCTTGAGTTTACCTTTGAGCCCTTCGTAATACTTCTTTGTTTGAGGTCTGCCGCTCACTGCGAACGAAAGGTCGGCCGTTTTGCCGGGATCCGCACTCAGGGCAGACACGACGTCCACCCAGTCCAAGGCGCACAGCTGATAGAAGTGCACCGGGTGGTCGTGCATATTTTGAGCCGCATGGGTCAGATTACGAATTATTCTCGCGTTGGGCGGAATTTTGACCTTGAGGGCATCCTCGACCGCGCGAACTGACGCCATTGAGTGCACCAGGGTGCACACCCCACATGAACGTTGAGTCAAGAGATGTGCGTCACGGGGGTCCCGGCCTTGGAGTATGATTTCAAGCCCTCTGAACAGGGTGCCGGTACTCCATGCATCTTTCACCTTACCGCCTTCAACTTCGACTTCTATACGTAGATGCCCCTCGATCCTCGGAATGGGGTCAACGACGACTCTTGCCATGGTTTCACTCCTTCTTGATAAACTTGGCTAATTAATTGGAGTAATTTTTGTCCTGCTGTTTCGGCTATGATTTGTCAACGTAGAATGGACTCATTTTGTCCCAGAACCCCTTTTCGCTGCACCCTATGCAAGGATGTCCTGCTCCTATCGGCCAGTTGGTTCGTTGATTCCAGCGAATGATGGGGCAATTGTGGTGGGTTTCAGGACCAGCGCACCCCACCTTGCGAAGACACCAGCCCTTGGCGGCTCCCTCATCTCCGAATTCTTTTACGAATTCATCATTTTCATAATGTCCTCGTCTCTCACAATTGTCGTGAATCAGATATCCATAAGCGAAAAGCGGACGGCCCCGGTCGTCCAGCGCGGGCCATTTGCCCAGCAATAAATAGTGGACAATAGTTGCGACCATGTTGTCGGCGTTTGGTGGACACCCATCGAGGTTGATGGTTTTTATCCCTAATGCTTCTCCCACTGGTTTTGCTTCGGTAGGATTTGGCGCTGCTGCTTGAACTCCTCCCGAGGACGCGCAGTTACCAACGCATATGACGCCTTTTGCGGTCTTTGCAAACGTTCTTGGCGATTTCCAGAAATGTCTTGCCATGTATTTTTCCGTACACGCCGTTGTCTTTTGTGGGTATGGCCCCTTCTGCGATCACAAAGTACTCGCCTTTTTGTTTCTTCACAGTATCATCGAGGATCTGCTCGGCTTGATCGCCTGCGGCGGCCATGACTGTCTCACAGTAGGCCAGGTCAATGGTGTCCAGAATAATGTCCGCGGCCCAGGGATAAGTAGTGCGGATGAATGATTCTGTGCAGCCTGTGCATTCTGCAAAATGCAACCATAAGACCGTGGGGCGCTTAGCCGTGACCGCGTGGGCTATTTTGGGCACAAATGACATTGGAAGCCCAAGAACAGTGGCCATGAACCCGCAGAACTTCATAAAATCCCGCCGTGTAACCCCCTTCAACGCGAGCCTCTCCGGAACGTCAACATGCTGTTCCATACTAACCTCCTTGCATTAAGTATTGAGCATTGAGTGTTGACTATATTAATAGCGATGGGCTTGACGCTCATTCGCGGAGACCGCCGGCAGTTTTACTCCCTACTCCCCAGGTAGACGGCGATATCTTTAGTTTTTCCGTGTAATTAACCGACCAAAAGTACTCGATACCAAGAGCAAAATTCAGACTACCGAAAAAAATAACTGAACGCAACACAAATTTTCTAGAAATTGCAGCGTATTACTAATTGATTCGTCGTGCCACTTAGCTCATAAGCTGCGACGTACGGCTGTAATCGTCTCTGCAATTTCAGTCTCTCCATGGGCCGTGCTCAGGAACCACGATTCAAATTGTGACGGCGCCAAGTAAACTCCTTGATCGAGCATACGTCTAAAGAATTCACTAAAATTTCCCCTGTCGGATTGCAATGCATCTTCATAAGACGAAACCGGGCCGGATTGGAAGAATACCGAAAACATCGATCCAACTCGGTTAATCGCATGCGGTATGCCCTTATCGAGAAACACTTGTTCAATTCCTTTGACCAACATCGAAGATTTTCGTTCCAGCTCTGCATAAGGATTATCTCTGCGAAGAATTCGAAGAGTGGTTAAACCTGCTGTAACGGCTAAGGGGTTCCCGGACAGAGTTCCCGCCTGATAAACCCCACCTACCGGCGCGAGTTTTTCCATTATGGAACGGGGCCCACCGAACGCGGCCAAAGGCAGTCCGCCACCGATTATTTTTCCAAGACACGTCAGGTCGGGCGTTACACCATATATTTCCTGCGCGCCGCCGATGGCCACACGAAAACCTGAGATAACTTCGTCAAAAATCAGGAGTGATCCGTATTTAGAACACAGATCTCTCAGGCCATCGAGAAAGCCGATTTCAGGAGCCACGACTCCCATGTTACCTGCCACAGGCTCCAGAATTATTGCCGCGACCTGAGCGCCGTTCTTCTGCAAGTAAGAGCTGACCGCTTCCAAATTGTTGAATGGAAATATTACCGTTTTTTCTACAACACTGGCCGGCACTCCCAAAGAATCGGGGATCGCAAAAGTGGCGGCTCCGGATCCTGCCCGCGCCAAAAGGCCGTCATTGTGGCCATGATAGCACCCCGAAAATTTTATTATCAACTCTCTGCCGGTGAACCCTCTAGCCAATCGTATCGCGCTCATGGTGGCTTCGGTTCCTGAATTCACCAATCTTACCATCTCAACAGATGGAACCATTTCAACTATTAATTCTGCCAATTCCACTTCCCGAGTTGTAGGAGCGCCGAATGAGGTCCCATCCTTCATTGTCCGCTGGAGTGCCTCCAGGATTTCAGGGTTAGCATGACCAAGGATCAGCGGGCCCCAGGAGCCGACATAATCAATAAATTCATTTCCATCCTCGTCGATAACCCTGCATCCCTTGCCACAGCGTATGAAACGAGGAGGCAAGCCTACGGCTTTAAAGGCACGTACCGGAGAGTTGACCCCTCCAGGGATTAATTTCAGTGCTCGCTGCAGTAGTTTTTCGGAATTCGTCGTATCGCTCATTCTTCGCTAGCCTCCTCGCTAAAATATGTCATGCTTATCTTTTTCAATTCACGTTCGCTAAACAGGATTTGGTATTCGGTTGACCCGATCTTCTCAGCCATTTTCCGAATTATTTGCAGGCAATCCGCCTGGCTCGAGGCATGCACCATCGTAAAAAGCGTCCCGCCCTTTTCCCCGAATGAGGGTCTCTCATAGCAGTGCGTTACTTCCGGGAATTCGGCCAGCGTTTTGCCTGTTTCATCAATCTTCTTCGGGTCAATGTTCCATACGACCATCCCGTTGTAGCCGATCCCTGCCTCTATATGCCTGATCATGGCCCCTATTCTGCGGATGACTCCTTCATCGATCATCCGACGTATTCTCCGAAGGACCTCCGATTCGGTTACATCAAGTTCCTGGGCGATTCGAGCATAAGGTTCGCGAGAGTCGTCAAGGTCACCTTGAAGCGTCACCAGAATTTTTTTGTCAATGGCGTCGAGTTGCACATGAGACATATCTTTGCTCCGCGATATCACTGCCTTAAACTCATTTCAAGTGAGAATTCTGATTCGGCCCGGCAAGATGCCGGGCCACTTGAGCTTTGTCCTTTTTTTGATGAACCGTTATAATAATATATCTCCAGATTCAACATGCACAGAGAAAATGCCCGATGTGCGCGTTATCGTAGTCGCGATTAGTTTATTTTGAGTATGTATTACCCCGCCGTCAAAAGATGGTTTCAAATACTCCTCCTTGGCGGGAGGGGTACGGAGACAGGGATTTTTTGCCGGCGAGTCTGGTGCAAGTTTGCCTATGAAAAAAGCCCCCCTTTGTATTGTTTTTCCTATGGGAATTGAGGCGTACCCGTTTCTTCAACGTGTCGAGGTGCGTCGACGCTGGACCAAGAATAAGGCTGTTTATCGAGAAGCTTTTTTTGAAGGAAATTCCTTGCTTATCATCCGCAGTGGTATCGGGCCCGCTAAAGCCGCTGCTGCAGTCCAATCGCTTGATGATCCTTCCTTCGGCAATTTTCAGTGTGGGAACCGCAGGAGGACTCGTCTCAAATTCCCGAATCAGGGACGTCGTAGTAGCGTCTGAAACCGTGTTCAAAGATCAACCCCATAATATTTTGAAGTGCTCAGAGGAGTTAGTTCGAACAGCTGCCGAAGCTTGCAGCTCGGAAGGCCTCAGATTTTGCGTCGCACGAGTGGCGACTAGCCCCAAAGCTATTATAAATAGTAAGGAACGGCATCAACTCCATGAATTGACCGGCGGGTCATGCTGTGGACATGGAGAGTCATGCCGTCGCAGTGGAGGCTGCGAAAATCGGGGTGCCCTTCAGCGCTATCAGAGTAATTTCGGATGATATTACATCCGCGCCTTTTCCTGAACCGCGCATGTATAAAGAATTGTGGCAACGACCTGCCCAATTCATATCCATATTTCCCGCCATTCTAAAATGGACGAGATTTATCAGAGATTTCCGCAGGTCTATCGAGGTACTTCCGCCTGCGCTTGTGCGAGTGATACGAAATTTTGAGAAACTAAGAAATTTCTGAGCAAAGGTACTATGATATTCGTGCGCCTGTTTCGTCGCGTCACCACTCCGTAATTACGCTCACCCCATCGAAGTTAAGCTTACGACGACTTGCCATTTCCAATCTCACCCCGCACACAACTAAAAAGTAGATTTTATTTTGGCTACATTACTTTCTTGACAAATTCTGCAGAGCGAGTTTACGATGATGACCGCTAGCCTTGCAATCGCCCGGCGGAACGACTGTATCCTCCTTGTTTGGAGCCATACCCTTTTGTCATATCCGTCGGGCTTCTTTTTGCTGAGACATGCCGCTTTCAACTTTTGTGGGGTATTTTCAACCTTCAGCGGAGCAAGTCTACAATGCATAATCATTGCGAACGGCTCATAGCGAGGTTCGCACCGCATATATCTTGACGATTAGCATAGGGAGGAACTGAGATTTTTGTCACATTTAGTCGATACAAATGTTAATTTCAAACTATGAATCCCGAGAATCCACTACCCCCCGATTTCGATTCAAAAAATCGCACGTCATCCAGTCCAATTGAGCCCGGCCACGACCTGACGCGATCATCCGAACTAATGGAACCGTACAGGTACCATGATCGTTCCGGCCTAATTTTATTTCTTGGAATTCTCTCTTTATTTATGTGTGGTCCGCTTGGCCTTGCCGCGTGGATTATGGCTGG
Source organism: uncultured delta proteobacterium (assembly GCA_963843165.1). Lineage (GTDB taxonomy): Bacteria > Desulfobacterota > Desulfomonilia > Desulfomonilales > Desulfomonilaceae > DATJPW01. The sequence goes on from CAWJJL010000004.1 coordinate 66,900, forward strand.
GTCTGATTTACGAAAAATTCGCAAGGGCTTATTATCACCGGACAAAATCCGCATTCTCAAAATCGGGCGAGCGCTCGGCATAATCGGGACCGCGATCTTTGTTGTGGTGATTGTTTCCGGAGCAGCAATGCTACAAAAACAGTTCGGCGAGCTACCCAGTGTATTCGGATATACACCGCTTGCGGCTGATCAGGCTGCATTCGCCGGTGAATGGCTTGGGAAGAAAGGGACTGTCATAAGAATATATTCGGATGGCAGAGGCGATTTTAAAGCACCAAGAGCAACCATTACAGGCGGCCGCGTGAACATCAAAGGTGAATCGCTATCTATCCGCATCCTGGGATTCTCAAGAACATGGCACATAGATACACCGCCCCATGTGGAAAACGGGAACTGGTCCATGCAACTCGACGGAGAGGCATTTGTCAGGAAATCATCAGAAGGGCAGCTAATAATATAGCCTTAACAGTAACGAAGCCTCAGGTCAGTTCCGGAGAGGCATTCTCTTTGCTGAGCAGCTTTCGGAAATGGTACCCAAAAATCATGTGAGACACAGCTTCTCCAAAGGATTCTCGATGAAACAAGAAGGCCTTGAACAACATCTTCCAATAATAAATTTTGTTGCTCCACTTATCGAGAATGCCTAGATAAATAATCGAATTGAAAAATGCAGTCATCTCCAACCATGTTATTTTGTGTCGTCGTGTAGGTTTGTAAGTCCTCAGAAACTCCAGCACACGTGCGTAATATTCTTTTGGAGAATATATATAATTCAGGACAGCATCGTATCCTTCTCTGAGGATCTTGGGATCCATTTTGGGAATGAAATTCATGGACCCGTCGCAGTTATCTCCGGAGCCATCCCCAAGGAGGCGCCCTTCTTCTTTCAGTCGCCGGTACAGCCGGCTTCCCGGAGGGGCGTTGAGCAGGCCGATCATGGCTTTTACGACGCCGCTGTTCTGTATGAATTTTATCTGCCGGTCGAATATATTCGGGGGATCATTATCAAACCCTATTATAAAACCGCCCATTACTTCCATTCCGTTTCGCTGGATAGTCTTGACAGCTTCCACCAAATCCATGGCACGGTTCTGGTGCTTACCGCATTCCTCAAGACATTCTTCCGCCGGAGTCTCCAGCCCAAGAAATACCGACTCAAAGCCCGCCGCAGTCATAAGTCCCATAAGCTCTTCATCCTGGGCTAGATTCACCGAAGCTTCGGTGAATAACGAAAAAGGGAATCCTTTGGGTTCTTGCCAGAGTCTAATTACTTTCAGCAGTGATTTGACCTTCGCTTTATTCCCAATAAAATTGTCATCCACCATAAAGACGCGACCACGCCAACCCATTTCATACAATATTTCGAGTTCGCGGATCATCTGGTCATTCGATTTCACTCTCGGCCGCCGACCGTTCAGATTGACGATGTCACAGAATTCACAGTCGTATGGACACCCCCTGGAGTATTGAACCGACATGGAAGCGTATAGCTTCATGTTTATAAGGTCCCACCGAGGCAAAGGTGTCGACGTGATGTCCGGTCTTTCATCCGTATTATAAATGTGGCGGGGATTTCCCGCTATCAGATCTCTCACGAATAACGGGAACGTTATTTCAGCTTCATTAAGAATCTAAATGATCGACGTCATCGAACTCTTCCGGGGAGCTTGTAAAGAGCGGCCCGCCGGCTACCACCTTTTTGCCGAAGTTATGGCACCGTGCGACAATCTCTCGTACGGATTCCTTTTGAATCATCATCGCGCCGATAAAAATCATGTCGGCCCATTGAATGGTTTGATCAGTGAGGCTTTCCACATTCGTATCGATCAGTTTGAGGTCCCATTCTTTCGGAAACATCGAGGCAACCGTTAACATTCCCAGCGGCACGTGCGCGGCCTTCTTCCGGATAATCTTCATAATATGCTTAAAACTCCAATAGGTATCCGGTATCGTGGGATAGATCAGTAGGGCTTTCATCAATTGTTTTCCTTTGATTGGCACTTGCTTGTGCCTAAGAAGTGTATTTACGGTATACGATACTTGCATCCCGGTCAAGAGATTGCGCGGAGAAGCCTTTCCATACAGCTACGACAGGTGGGAATTGGCGCAATAAATGTTGGCGGCCCGAGTTGAACGACCTGCCAATTCCAAAATGCCAATGCTGCCAAGTCGGAATCCCGCGTGACACCGACACGGCGTCACTAGAATGCCTTTCGTACATACAGATCATAATCTCATCATTTATTTCCGGACTGTGCGCCGGCCTTGGGCGATGATGGGCTTGCAGGGCCCACCGGGCTCTCCAGGTATCGCAACAAGGAAGAATCGGGGCGGAGCAGCATAGTAGTGTCGCTACTGAACGACTTCTGGTACACGTCCAAATGCCGCACAAACGAATAGAAATCCGGATCTTTGCCGTAAGCCTGGGCATAGATGTTAGTAGCTTCCGCGTCGCCTTGTCCACGTAGGGTTTCCGATTGCCTGTAAGCTTCGGCCAATATAATCTCTTTTTCTTTATTGGCATTAGCTCTGATTTCTTTGGCTTGTTCTTCACCTTCGGCCCTATAACGTTTCGCGATTCTCTCCCGCTCGGCTTTCATTCTCGCGAAGACGCTTGCCTGGACTTCTTCAGGGAGGTCGACGCGCTTAATTCGCACATCAATCACACGAATGCCGAATCGCAGGGCCTCTTCCCCCGTTAGCTTGGTTACCTGATCCATGATTTTTTCACGATCTTCGCGTATGAAGCTCTTGAAATTGCGTTTCGCTACTTCCTGGCGAAGCCCGGTCATTATTATATTGTTCAGTCGAGCGACAGCGCCTATCTCGTTCTTGACACTTTGATAGAACACCAGCGGGTCGTCTATTTTCCAACGGGACACAGTGTCCACCGTTAGTCGTTTTTTGTCGAGAGTGATGTACTCCGCGGGACGAGCTTCCGCGGCTAATATTCTTTTGTCCAAGACAATGAGATCCTGCACAAACGGATACTTGAAATACAATCCAGGCTCACGGATGGTGCGCACCGGTTTGCCGAATTCCAAGATGATCCCTTGTTCCCATTCACCTATAGTGAAAGCCGATTGCAGCAAAAACAAGGCGACAACAATAACCGCAACAATTATTTTGATCATGCTTTCTCAATTGCCTTTCTTCTCAGTGGCGGATGGCTTGCCCGGTCCGGACCCGGGAACATTCAGGTGTTCAACCCCGGAAAGCGGAAGCAACGGCAATACCTTGGAATCCCCGCCATCCATGATGATTTTCTTCGGCGCCGGAAGGAAACGTTCTACACTTTCCAGATACAAGCGTTCCTTGGTGACCCCGGGGGCTTTGGAGTATTCCTGGAGGAGAGCCGAAAAATGCTGGGCGTCTCCTTGAGCGCGAATCACACGCTGAGCTTTGTATGCTTCAGCTTCCCTTATTTCCTGTTGCGCCTGGCCGCGAGCCTTGGGTACTACATCTTCCCTGAAACCTTGCGCTTCGGTCATCACTCTTTCCCGGTCTTCCCAGGCACGTACAACATCGTGAAAAGCCTCTTTTACCTGTCCAGGGGGATCCACTACCAAAAGACGAGCCTGTGTAATCAACAACCCGGTATCATAATTATCCATCAACTTTTGAAGGTACGATTCGACCTTTTTCTGAATTTCATCTCGTCCGTCGGTCATCGTGTAGTCAATGGTATTTTCTCCAACGACTCCTCGCAAAGCAATCTCAGCAGAAGCCCTCAGGGCCGTTTCAGGTTGGTCAACGCCAAACAAAAATTTTACCGGATCCTGCACGATGTATTGCACGAAAAGCTGAACCTCTACTATATTTTCATCACCGGTAAGCATCAGCGATTCCGAAGGGACCGGGATACGGGTTCGTTCGCGTTCGCGGTATCCAATCTCTGCCTGTCTTACACGGGAAGTATCAACCACGATCTGTGACATAAAGGGGCGAGGAAAACGATATCTAAGTCCGGGCTCCGTTACGGAACTAACTTTGCCGAAGAGAAGCACGACACCTTTCTCACCCGGTCCAACCTTATATAACCCTGAGAGCACATACAAAATTATCAGCACCAAAACCGCAATCCATATCCCGCGGCCTCTGAGGAAATTATTAAAATGGTGCCAGGCCTCTTCAAGTCCTTGTGGCAAGTTGATCTGATCTCGATCCTCTCTCGGCCTGAATTGATCCATTATGCCTCCATCGGGTAGCAATTATTGTTACAATCGGTCGAATATAATCTAATTGATTGTGGAAATCAAACCGCTGCTGAGGGAAGAAGAGCCCTGATGTGGGGCAGTCCCCCGGTGAAGTGAGGTTCTAATCTCGTTACGCATGGTTCCGACGGCTGAACAGGCCGCCTCGGTCTTGTTTACTATGGCTTCAAATTCACGGGCTTTGATCAAACTCGGCCCAAACTTTATTGCCGGCGATCCGGCTGCTCGGATCAAATACCCAGTGAGCATGACTATGCAATTGCGTCAGGCTCGTTCGAGATCATAATCCCTAAGAAGTCTGTTACGTTCGTCCGGGTCCTGTTCATCGAACAGCAGAGCTGCCACAGTGTTGAAGATGTCGGACAGTTTTACGATACCTTGGAGTTTACCTTCCTGCATCACCGGGACCTGCGACACGTTGTGGTCCATCATAATGTCCAGGGCTTTCAGAATACTATCATTCGGTTGAACCGTGCCTGCAAAAGGAATGACAAGCTCTTTGAGCTTCGTAGTGGCCGCGGGCAAGTCGCAAGCTTTATCAGTTTTTTCACAAAAAGGCCTTATGACTTTGAGCAGATCGGTAAGGTGCACGAACCCGAGGAGATTGTAATTCTCGTCCATGATCAAAGGCGTGGAACGGCCATGTTCCAGCTTCTGATCTTCAGTGAAGATGCGCAGGAGCCTTATCGCAGTACTCACGTCCATGTCGCTGCGGAACTGCGGCCATTCATTTCGATTAACCATAAGTTTTGAGACCGGCATAGAATGAGGCATATTCGGCACCTCTATTTTATTTTATTGAGGATTATTAGCCACAGAGAGCCCCTCGGAGCAAACCTCGTTCCGGCGAACAAGAATAGTTCTTGCTCCATCAGAGAACTCTAGCTTATGTAAATTTTAGTCATTTGTAATCCGTTTCATCGGTTCGCTTCGGTGAACAATATGAAGCGGGTAGTGTATGTTCCCGCCGTCCCTCTCTCACCAATGGTATTTTGCGATCTAAACTTGCGTGAAGTCGGCCTTTCTCAATAACGGAGAAGCAGGAATACCGAGCTGATTATCAGGCTGATAATCGTAATGGGCGCAGCCTGTTTCATAAACTGGTAAAAACTTATCCTGTGGCCGGCTTTTTCAGCAATGCCTGTAGTAACCACATTGGCGGACGCTCCGATAATGGTACCGTTGCCCCCAAAGCATGCACCTAGTGAGAGGGCCCACCAGAGCACCCCTGATTCCCCACCAGGAATGGTTTTTCCCAAAAAAGCCACTATGGGGAGCATAGTCGCTGTGTACGGAATATTGTCTATGATGGCGGAGCTAAATCCGGACACCCAGAGTATAATCAGCACTGCCGCTGTGAGGTTTCCCTGACACACAACAAGTATCCAATCCGCAACGGCCTGGAGTATACCGGTTTGTTCAGCCGCGCCGACCACAATAAAAAGTGTTATGAAAAAAATCAGGGAAGGCCATTCGATTTCCTTTTCCAATATTTCCACGATATCCATTTTGTTCAAGAGGATGATCAAAGCGGCCCCAAAGAGAGCTGCTACACTCACCTCCATGTGCAATTTGCCGTGAACAATAAATAGCGCAATCACCCCCAACAAAATCAAACCGCCAATTGTCAGGATTTTCCGATCGGTAATTTTATATTTTTCTTTGAGAAAAGCCGTCAGTCGCCGCCACGTCTTCAACTTTGGCTCTATGGTATTCTTTGCCGTAGTAAAACTTGTTGTAAATAATTTGCGCGACCATCACAGCGATAACCACTGGTGTGAGATGAATCACGAAATCATTGAACGTTATCCCTGCGTAAGAACCGATCATGATGTTGGGCGGATCTCCGATCAATGTGGCAGTGCCTCCAAAATTAGAGGCGAGAATCTCAGGCACCAGAAGCACTAACGGCGAGATCCCCAGCACTACTGCAATCTCCATTGTTACCGGGGTTAGGAGCAACATGGTAGTAACATTGTCCAAAAATGCGCTCACAAATGCTGTGACAACACAAAGCGCAGAGCACATCGGAAATATTTGCCCCCTGGATACTTCAAACGATTTGTACGCAAGCCACTGAAATATTCCGGATACTTTCAATACACCGACGATGATCATCATACCCATGAGAAGAAAAATGACGTTCCAGTCTACGGCGTGAACCGCCTGTTCCCAGGTTAAAATCTTATATGCGTCGTCAAAACTTCCTAAGCTGTGGCTGATTACGAGTATTAGAGCAGCCCCCAGGAATGCTGCGAGAGTCCTGTGCATGACCTCGAATGCAATAAAGCCGTACATGACCAGGAACACGACTAGAGCAATGAAAAATGCCGTCCCTTGATATCTTTCAAGGCCGACTGGACTTACTGAAGCCACAAACTTTTGCATTCCTTTTTCATCCGTTCCTTCGTCATGCACTTTTGTCAAAGGAATCATCTGAGAAGGTTTGAAGCTCGGTCTCGTAATCTTAACAGACCATTTGCCGTCCTTGATTTTTCCAGCCGGGGCCGGGATCTCGATCATGAACAGGCCGTTCCTTCCCGTCACCAATTGCTTCTCGGCATCAGCACCTTTAAGCGCGGGTATGAATGGGCGGCGATCGAGATACGGGATAACGTTGGCGTCAGCCAGAGGCATGCCTGCGGAGTCCAGGACCTGTCCGTGGATAACCAGTGCGGTTTTGGGGGATTGAGGTTCTGCCGCCACGGCGGACCCCAAGGCTATGAACAGACTTAGAAAGATCACACATGTAGTCTGAAAATAACGCATCATTTCGGAACCTTTTCCGGCTAGTGATAGGATGAGAAGGTAACCCATCATCAGGATCGACATATTTCATGAGCGGCCATACACAACAAATCAGAGCGTACACGCCACAAAATTAAGATCGGGAGATCCCATACCCTAGAATTCTCGCCGGTGAACTTCTTTGAATTCTAGGCCAAAAATTAAGAGCCGTTCCAACCAAAAGGAAAGACCACGTTCCCTCGGTGGCTGAGAATATGACATCATCGGGAGCGACCGAGAGGCGCTCGGAGATGATAAGGGTAAACGGTCACGAATCGATATTGTGGAATGTTCATATGAGATTCGTCGGGACAAGCACGAAGAATGCTACAACCGATACAAAGAGCAGCGAGTCGGCCTTTTAAAACAAGGTCAAACACTCGGCCGCTCCAGTTTTCCAGAGACCGTACCCGAAGTGGATTCATACTTGAAGTGCAAGCAGACTGAATGAATAAGAAAACCTCTGCTGGGTGTTCAAAGTCAAGCATTTTCTTGAATCTAGGGCTAATTTTTGGCAAAAGAGATTTGATCCTGCTTAAGGGAGGCAAAACCCGTTTACAAGGCTAATTTCCTCCTATATCTAATTGATTTTCGATGCAGCCTTTTTGCCAGGGCGCGCGGGTTAAGAACGAATTTTCAATTTAAAGGTACGGGCGAGGTCGTCATGAGCGGCGAGCACAAGGCCCGCCGCCGGTATCTATTTTGGTTTTTGGGAGGTGCTCTATTGATTGTTATTACTTACACTAAATCGATCTCTACTGTAAAAGTCCCTTCCCATTAATTTTTGTCAGGGCCTTATTGAGCATTTGCTGTAGCTTTTCTTTCTTGGTTTCGAGTCCTTCTCGCCAAACATCTATTTTTTCGATGGCCTCCATTTCCCAGGGTAACCAATCTGCCTCATTGCGTCGCCTGATTGAGGTTTCGAGCGCTTTGGGAATAGGCGGTTTGGAATATTCCGCGTATTGGAGCTCAATCTTTCTTAGCACCCTTGCCAGATCCAGCATCTCCTTTTTGGTCAGGTGCGGGATGTGTTCATTCCCGCTTAACATATCGCGCTTCAAAGAACCTCGATTTTGCGCCATCAACGCCTGGATAAGCTTCTTAATATACCGATAATTATGGTTAAAATCGTGCGATTCCAGGACGGGGGCGGAGGTGTGAAACGCAGCTTGGTTCATATCCAACTCCTTTTCATACGAAAATTTATTCCACTTCAGCGTATGCACGCAAAAAATCGAAGTAAACTTGACGAGCGCCTGCTGTGAAACATCGTATTCGAAAATCCTAATCGCGGCGGCTCTGAAGGCTGTCGGTTCCTCCGTTGCGAGGGCAGGTATCATCACATTCGCGCCGAGTCAAGAAATTTGTAAATCAAAATCGCGTATATTATGGAATTTGAACTGATGATTTCGCGCTTGACGGATATATCTCAATTGACCGTGACATTTATTCGCGCTTTCCGCCTTATCATCACTTTAAACGCGACTGACCGCGAAATGGGTTTTGGCCGCGAGGTCCTCTAAAGCAGTCGCCGGTGAGCATTCACTCGCGTGCAGGAAAAGAGTTCGTCCAGGAATGTCATTGCGAGCGGAGCGAAGCAATCTCAATGTTTGGGGGATTGCTTCGTCGCTTTACTCCTCGCCATGACAGAGCGAGCCCCCGCAAATGAATGAATACTGGGCCGCGGATATTTTTCTTGACCAACAGGTCAAAGCTGAGATATTATCGGACAGCGTATTAACGTGCGCTCTATGGGGGCGTTACTAATAACTATATTCCCTATGGAGATCTCCTGAGGGAATTCCAACGTTTTCAAGTCCACGAAAATTTCGAACAAACAGTCATTTTTACCAAGCCGGTTGGACATGGGGGCTGCACTGCCGAATAGTTCCGAACAATTGCTGAGGAACCGCACGTCTTTCCGGCTACGCTAATTAGTAAAATTTAGGTCTGGGTTGGGGTGAGACCGATTCGTCGGTCTGGGGAAGTCATGTGAGCGAGCTTGTCTGCGTCTTGTTGGGGGTTCGCATGTGTTTGCGCCGTTCAGTTGCTGTTGTAACAGCCTGCCTCATTTGGTTGATGGTCGCGGCAACCTACGCTGCGGAGACGCCTGCTACCGCTAAGAACGGTTCTGATGACTCTGCTTCTACAGTAAATCTTGTTCCTGGATGGTCTTGCGGTCCGCCACCCGGCGTCAAGCAGCCAAAGGATGCTCCCAGCGCAAAGACTCTTGACCTGACCGGAGCAGACAATAATTATTTTTATGGATCATACGGACAGCTCGGTCCTCGCGGTTTCTTCGGCGATTACGATGTGGATCAGAGTTCGACTGGCCTTTTTGCAAATCTTAACGGATGGGTAGGTAATCCGCGGCTACAGGCAGCCATCGTACCAGGGGTGACGCCGACTGCTACGCAGCCGGATATCATGAGCGATCTGGTGAGCGGCACCGGTGCCAGCGTCTCAAACGTTGCTTTAACCATCACTCCCCGCTATGGCAACGACTGGGTGGATCTCAAGGCTCGGTATACGATAAATGCCTACAGTACATCCGCTGCTCCTGGAGCAGTGGTTCCGATAGCTCTCCCGCAACTGACATTATGGTGGGCAAAGGTCTCCACGCCAATTGCCGACATCGCACTAGGGAAAACCATCTTTCAGAAAGGCTGCAGTCTTCAGTTTTCACCCAACCGTACTGCAGAATTCCTCATACTGGAAAAGTCTTATACTGTTCCCAACATTCTGGGTTGCCTAGTAAGTGCCGGAGTATTGCCGCCGCGAGTGATGTCATGGTTTAATCCAGAATTTTGGCCTCGTTACAGCCAGGCCAACCAGAAGGACGCGGGAGACCCAGAGTATCAATTTTATGGTGGCGATTCCAACAGCAAAACGAGCATTTTTGTCTTGAGGGATGAGGCGAAGCTGAAGGAGATGAAGGACTACCTGGCGACGCTGGAGAAGAATAAGACGGTGAACAAGGACATGCTGACGGAGGTAGAGGACTACCTGGCGACACCGGAGAAAGATCGGGCGGCGGACAAGCAGAAGCTGAAGAAGGTTGAGGAGGACCTGGCGACGCTGGAGAAGATTCCGGCAATGGACAAGCAGAAGCTTCGGGAGGTGGGGGACTACCTGGCAGAGAGGGAACGAGAAAGAGACTGGCCTTCGGATAAGGATCCATATGCATGGAACTACCTGACCCCGGGTTGTTTGCGGATCGGTTTTGGGTTCATAGGCTGGGAAGTGCCGAGCCCCTTTCCCGCCTCTCCTATTGGTAGTGCACTTACCTCTACGACGCTGACACCTTTTAATGTGCACCCTCTTGCTACACCCTTTAATACAAATCTGTGGAACCAGAACGACTTCGGGGTCAATGCGCTGAGTAATGTCATAGGAGCTGTTACTTATTCATCGAGTGATCTCGAATTTGGCGTCGGATGCTTGCGCTCCAGCTACCATCAAGGTCCCGAAGTGCAGCCGGCCTTTCAGACCACTTCGCCTGCAGTGTTACCTGCGGTTGCACTCAGTGTCTCAACGCCGACATTCGAGCGCTACGTCACGGAGGGATGGGCGTATCTCCTATACAACAATGGCCCCTTATACTTTAATACGGAATTGGACTGGTTCAACAGGATTTATCGTTTTCAGCGATCGCTAGACGGCACGTTTTTCGGCCAAGCGGATACTACAGACGGTAGCGGAAGCCTGTTTGCTTCAAAGTACTGGGAGAGCTGGCGCTATATGGCGGAGGCTGGAGCTCGGTTCGGGCCGCTTGCCGGCAGGGTCTTCTTTTCTTTCATGGCCGGTCCCGATAGACGTCACGGAGTTCTTATCGATAGGCAGCCTTTCATCCAAGATTTCCCTCAGCAAGCACTCGGCCTATTTGATCCTTACTCGACTCTTCTTTCGTTCAGATTCGGTTCGGGCGTAAATGCGCCAGGCCATATTTCGGATGCCTCTGTGTTCGCTATCAAGCTGGACTATCTTCTGGCATCTAATCTAATGATCGGGGGCTCTCTTCTGAAGGCCATCCGGAATTCCAACGGGTACGCTCTGGGGTTCATTCGACCTAATACAGCGCCCGGGAGCTTCGGGCAGGTGTTATACGGTGAGCCAAAGGGATCCACATTCACCAATCCTGCCCCGTCCGTACCTGACAGGGATCTCGGATGGGAGGCAATGGCAGGCATCGTTTGGGAACTTCTGGACGGTTGGAGGGTAAGAGGCCACGTTTCATACTGGCAACCGGGGAAGTGGTTCAACTACGCCTGTATAGATAAGGCGGTCCCAAATTGGGATATCCCTTCCCCTGCCAACAACTGGGGGGTCAGTCCTGATAGGAAAATCGATCCTGTTCTTGGGTGGGAGATAAACATTGCAGCGACTTATTGAGAGGAGTTGAAGCAGCGTAGGTCGTGCCCATTCGTGGTTCGGTTAGCTAGGCTCATGAGATCCGTTTAGCAGGAGAAAACGTATCGTGAAGGAGGTGACGATGACAAATTTTTGTTTGAACCCAGAGTGGCTCAAACACAGGCGATGGAACTGGGGTGTCATCGCCTTGATGGTTATATTCCTAGGGATTGCCTTCACTCCGACCGATTGCCGAGCGCAAGCCGTGCCCACGCGCAATCAATCCGAGATTATGACTAGGCCGATCGTGCAGCCTCCCGAGCCCCCGTTGCAGAAGGAAATTAGGCAACTCAGGCGAGAGGTTCGTGAAAGGCCGCCCCAGATCATCAATAAATACTATTCAGTGCATGTCCCGGCGCAACCTGACAATATTCGCTTTTTGGAAAACCGAATCAAGAAGATGGAATACGAGATCGCTGTGCAGGAAGCTGAACTCAGCAGACTGAGGCAAGAACTCAGACATAGGCAGGGGAGGTAAAAGTTGGGCACCACTGGAATCGAAGCTGGCCGGGAGCTGCCCCAGATTTTTCCGTGTCGGTGTCCATCATTTTTCAGCATTTGGGGCCATAATTGGTGGGACAAACCGACGCGAATTCTTAGAAATTTGGGGGAAATTTTCAGTCCAGGCGGCAGAGAGGGAGTCTTGCCTTGTTGAAGATGTGTGTCCGACTACATAGGTGCTGTTTTGGGACCGGGAGGCAGGACGAATGCCTCAGCGCGAACCCGAAGATCTCAGAATTGGAAGCGCACCTAATGATTGGTGGTCGTTTCATCGCATAGGCCTCAGTACAGCATGGGGGTGAAACCAATGACTGAAAATACACACCTTAAAGATGAGATCATGGGATTAAAGCAGGATGTTAATAAGATTGAAGCATCAATCAACAGAAAGTTGGCGACAGCTCTAATCGTCTTCGCCGCTTTCCTTTTTTTTATGGCTGTCATGTTTTTTTTCGTCTGTGCCATGCGATGTCACATGCAATCCAAGTCAGAAATCGTCAAGGCAATTGGCGGGCTAGGAGACCTCGTTAATGAAGGGGTAAATAAACTTTGCGGGCCGGTCGAGCGCGAGGCCGAGGCAAAACTGGAGATTTTCTTTTACGACAAGAAGGACAAGCAGGACCAAGACAAGTATAAGGCTGACCGCCTTCGCGAGACCGACCATGTGCCGGCCAGCATTGAGGAGGAGCATCACGAGTTGGTCATTTGTGACATTATTCTAAAGAATTCAGGGTACGCTAGAATCTCTTACCCATTTATTAAGCTGTATCTAAAACCCGGGTCGCCGGAATTACGGCTATGTGGTGAAGGGACGGCAGATAAAGATGAAGGAGAAGAAGGATACCAATATGAGGGTTACGCGATCCCAGAGCGTGCTTTGATCACTGCCATACCGGTCGGAGTCTCTATCCATTGTCCCCTGAAATTTCCGATCCCAGATCACAAAATCATCCCACCAAAGGGTTCAAAGAGTTGTGAGTATAAAGCACGGCTAAGACTTTTCTATGGAGACAAAGTTAGACCGTGCGATTCCTATGATTTCACACTCGAACTCCATCAAGAGTGTGAGCCGAAGGGCTGTTCGCGGCGTCATTAAATGCGGGGGATTGGTTCTACGGACCCAAATGAGGGAATCGAACAGTGTCTTCTCTCTATCCGCGATGTACTCTAAGGGCGGTTCGTGACTTGCTGTAGGGAGGCGTTTCATGGCGGCGAAGCATGATTTCCCATTTATTTTGAGTCCTAATTTGGGCTGTCCTCACTTATGGTCGTTAGAAGAAGTGAGGGATTCCGTATCCATGGTACTTGCCCTGAGTTGCAGGGAGTGTTCAGCTTCGCCAGAGCACTTGTTGTCCACAATTCGACTTTCCCTCAAACCATCTTTTCCGGATCGCGGCCCGTCCCGACCCATTCCCCTCGCAGTGGTCGGCGAGCCAATGGAAATCCCGGACTGGGACACTCTCCCGGGACGTCTCGACGTTGATGCCACGAGGAAACGCATCAATAAGATGCTCCATTACGACGTCCTGAATGGGGGTGGCCGGTATTGGAGCGTAGAAGTGAAGATAGACTTCCAGGGCAAGCGTTTTATCCGCAGCCGGTTCTTAGAAAGAGAGCGGAATTCCGGGAAGTGGCTGCCAACGCTCTTTGACCTTGTCCTACGCGACGAGGCATCGGGGTTCGAGTGCGTCAATCACCACGCGGTTCAGTTTGTGGAGACGTTCGAGCGAGAGTGTTGCTTTGTTCATCTCACAGATCTCCATCTTGCCAGAAGGAACGACGAAATCCTTGAGGAAGTTCTCTCTGTCAAAACGGAGCGGAGCCCCAGTCAGATCACGTATTCCTACGTAAATTTCAATAACAACTTTAGGAAGTTTGTCAAAGCCGCCAATGACATGCGGAGGAACAGCGAACTCCATTTTATAGTGATTACCGGTGATATCGTGGATTTTGCCTTTTGCGGTTGGGAACCCTCGGCCAACGAAGCGGAGAACAATTGGAAGACCTTTATAGAGATAGTGTTGGGGAAGCGGGAACGAGCTGATGGAAAAGACATTCCGGGCCTCAAGGTTGCCATTTTCACTTCAACAGGAAACCATGACTGGCGTAAGTGGCCCTACGATCCCCTGTGGCTGAAATACTATGACATATACGGCCTGGAAAAAAATGAAATCAAAAACTATAGTTATCGCTCTTTTGACGCGCTTGTGCATGGGAAAGAGCGCGAGAACCTTGAAGAGCAAATGTTTCAGGATCTCTCCAAAACTTACAACCGTGGTGCTTTGAAATATCTCGCTAAATTCAGGGGGTGGTTTTACAGGCTCAGTAAATGGATGAATGAACTCCTGAAGTCCCCGTCTGCTTTGGCTACCGCAGCTGTTGCCATTGGACTCGCCGGATGGAAGTTGTTCGACTGTGTGCTATTATGGGCACTCGCCGTGATACCGCTGTTTTTTGAATGGCTGGCGGACAAATTTTGTAAACGGATGATTCGGCTCGCCGTCGATTTTCCTCTATATGCGGATTCAATGGCTATTGAATACTACTTGAAGCAGATAAATCCATACTTGGACTATGCGTTTAGATGGGGTGAGCACCTGTTCGTCGTGATGGATAGCGGGTCAGACGTTTTCACTGGCAAGTTTCTCGACGAGAAAGATGCGAGCAACATAAAAAAAATGTCTGTTTGGGACCACATATTGGGGGGGTCACCAGATTCTCGCGGGTTCGACTCCGCACACCTTTATTACAATTGGAGCCAGATTGTCTGGTTGGAAAAGGTGCTTACTGCTCTTAGACCGCCAAGGGGCCCTAACTCACCGGAGGAGGAAGATGAAGCAAAACGTACTTTCATTTTCGTTCATGCTCCGCCACTCAATGTGGAGGACTCCATCCAGTCGGTTATGAAACATTTTTGGGAAAGCGCCAGGGGGCGTAAAAAATGGGTACGAAGATGGGAGTGCGACTTAACCTATGGTACTCTCAACCACTATGTGAGCCAATTTCTATACATGTGCTTGGGATATAAGGAGTCTGTTGTGCCTTACAACAGAGCCAAAAGGTTGTGCCGAGAGGTGGACATCGTTTTTTCGGGGCACGCTCATCGCAACATCGAATTCAGAGGGAAGATCGAATTCGGAGAGAGGCGGTCTTGCCAGGACGAGATCCGCATCTATTGCGATAAGTACAATGAGATCTTCGAGGAGCAGCCAATCGGTTCTCAGCCGGATTGGTGGAAGGACCACAGGCCGCTTTTCGTGCAGACCGCCGCCTGCGGACTCAAAGGGAAAGACGAAACCTGTCCACCCTATTTCAGAAAAGTCCGGCTAAACGAGCACGGTAATGTGACAACATTTGAGATCTGCAACCTTCGTGAGGTCAGAGCAAGATTTCCTAGACAACTGGGATGCCTCGAACTGTGGCTCAGATCCGACAGGTTCTGCCGCTTTTGCATTTGGTTTTACTCGATTTCCTGCCGCTTGTCTAGGCTGCTAAAAGATTTCGGGTGCAGCATCGTCAAATTCGTGCGCAGGATCTGGCATGGACTAAGAACGTGCCGACTAAAAACGTGGATAACAATCATCTTCATTGTCGTAAGTATCGTTTTGTGTATGCATCCTGGGATGAGGCATGAGGTGGCGGCATTAATGACTAAGTTGCAAACGGAGCTACGAGAAGCGATGGGTTTCATAACTGCGTTGGCAACAAAGCTACAGGAAGTGATACGAGCTATATGCAAATAGGGCAATTATTGACAGGACAAAAGGCCATGCCTACTCAAACTTGTTTTCGACAGTGCGAAATGTAAACTTTTTTAGTTTCGCCATGTTACAAGCGCGCGTCCTGGGGTTGGCACTACATGAAT
>CAWJJL010000005.1:0-188702 GCA_963843165.1 uncultured delta proteobacterium
CAGATTTCCGGCGAGGCCTTCTTTGACCTCGTCGACGGTCGGATTCGGGTTAAGGTCCAAAAGAGCCTTGGCGGACATTATCATTCCTGGTGTGCAGAAGCCGCATTGGAAACCGAATTTCTCATAAAATTGCTTCTGAAGCGGATGCAGGTCTCCGTTCTCAGAGAGCCCTTCAAGAGTCGTAATCTCAGATCCTTGAACGGACAGAGCATTCGTAATACAGGCGCGCCTCAATTTTCCGTTCACAAGCACCGAACATGCTCCGCAGTCACCGCTTTCACAACCCATCTTAGGACTCATAATGTGGAGCTTCTCTCGAAGTACCTCCAGCGGATTCGTGGTGAGTCCCACCTCCACCCGATGGACAGACCCGTTGACTTTGATTTCCAGCAACTCCATGACCGCCTCCTCTATCCCAGCCCTATAAGGGTTCGTTTAACCAGTATTCCCACTACTTTTTTCTTGTACCAAGCCGATGCGCGGGAGTCATCCTGGGGATCGGCTTCTTCTGACACCGCAGCGCCTGCCTTTTCGGCAAGGGCCTCGGAAAGAGGCTGTCCTTCGAGAATCGCCGGGGCAGTCTTGGAGACAAATGGCGTATGGGCTACAGCTCCTGCGGCGATGCGCACGTTACTGCATATTCGGTCGTCCATGTTTAAACATACAGCAACTGAGGCTAAACTGAAGGAGCTTCCTCGGCGCTGACCCTGTTTCAGCCATCCCCATTTCTGTTCGGGGAGCCTCACGGGAATATGAAACTCTTTCACGATCTCACCCGTTTTTAGTCCGGCATTGAAGGGGGTCTTGACGAACTCCTCAACTTGCATGCTGCGATCTCCGTTCTCGGACGAGATCACCATGGAAGCGTTAAGGGCGATAAGAGCAGTGGTTGCATCAGCAAATGAAGCGCCGTTGCAGACGTTGCCGCCAAGAGTCCCTGCATTCCGAATAGCAAGCGATCCAATCTGCGAGCAGGCTTTTCCCAGGACTGGCGCCTGTTCGCGCACTTGGCTTGAATTTGATATGTCCTCATGCGTGGCGCACGCCCCGATGATCAGCTTTTGTTCTTCTGTGCGAATGTAGTCCAAATGAAGTCCGCCCAGGTAGCAACAGGACATCGGGCCGGAATGCAGGCCGTCGTCTGTTGAATCGAGACATCAAGTCAGTGCCGCCAGCGAATATGACAGTTCTGCCCTCGGCCTGACTGAGTATCGAGCAAGCCTCTCGAATGTCGGTGGGACTGACAAACCCTTGGTTCAGCATGCTTAGACTCCTTTCCTGATTCCCCACGGTGCGTAGGGCTGAGCCTTCTATCGGTCACCTCATCAGACTTGGTCCGGCCCGCAGTTGTACGCTGGACTTCACGAGCGCTTAACCAAGTTCCAAGGCCATCATCTCTTTAATTTGGGAGTCCACCAAGTGGACCTACGTCAAACCGATCAACCGGTTAATGCTCCTTCGTCCTAGGTGTGCCAACCGAATCATTAGAGCCGGTGCAAGAACCTCCTCCACTGGAACACGGCAATTTTCGTGACCAGTTCGTCATGTCATTTCTGGTAGTAAATCTTGATCTTACGCAAATAGACGCCTTCCACGCGCTCGCTCTATACCGAAGACATGTGGAACTGCAAATGTGCCGATACTCAGCCATCTTTGGCACATGCTGTTGGTCCGTTTACGATGCTCTTGATGTTTGGTAAGGAATTCTCTATCAGGGGATCACGCGACTGTGATCTCTCAAATAATATCGCTTCTCGGTTATCGATAATCGATTATGGCAAAAATACAAAAACGTGATATAGTTTGTCAAGAAGAAAGAAAGGAACACGCAAGTGTCTAAAATTAAGAGAGAACCTATTCGAGACCAGATACGAGAGCACATCTTGGAACGCATCCTGGACGGCACCTTCCCCCCGGGTTATCGCCTGCGGGAAACAGAGTTGGTTCAGGAATTTGGTACCAGTCAATCACCTATACGGGAGGCGTTGCGGGAACTTGAAGGACTTCACTACGTAGAAACTTCCCCTTTTCGTGGCACCCGAGTAAGGCATGTGAGCACCGCAGAAATGTCAGAAGCATATCTGCTGAGAGGATTACTGGAACAGGCCGCTGTTGAGCTGGCCTGTGAGCAACAGGAAAAGGACTGGGCTGATTTGCGGAAAATTGCTCTAAGTGCAATGGACGCGGCCAATCGTGGTGACCGTGAAGCCTATTCCGCGATAGATGCGGAATTCCATCGATTCATAGCTGAGTCTCCGGGCGTATCACTGATCGAACGCATATGGGATTTACTCTCCTTTGCAACACGAGCAAGACTTGTATTGAGAACCTGGAAGCTTTCATTGACCGATTTGGGCAAGCAACACTTGGCGATTGTCGCCGCCCTGGAAAACGGGGATGGCAAAAAAGCCGGAGAACTATTGCGCGCCCACGCTGAAGGGGTGCGCATGCTCGTGAGAACCCAGGAAGCTTCTCAAGCTCCGGTATCATTGAAACCGGCTAAGGAAGGGTCGAGAGGCAAAACGGACGCGGCGTAAGGCCGATCGATTGACCTTAGGCATGATTTCCGGGAATGTAATGCCGCTACCGGTTTCTGCATCCCATGTGTGTGCTTGTGCCGGCGCGCACCCATCCAGCACGGTGGCATCGAAGATACTTCATTGAGAAGGACTTCTTCAGAAGATAGGCATCACTTCAAAGTAACTATTACTTGCATGAAGATCAAAGCCTACTTACTATGGAAGCGTCATTTTAGCAGATCGCTACAAGGGGAGGTTGCACTCGTCACAATGGATCTCTTTTAATGATTTCAGGTCATGGTCCAACTGTATTGTGATATTAGACTAATCTCTATACTAGATCGGGCATCTAATGATCGAGACGGCCGGAGCAGCGCCTGGCTGTACAGAGTTTGATTACCAATTAGGGTGGATCAAACCCCACTTCAGAGCCATAACTAGATCAACAGGGAGTTGAGATGAGCAGAAAAAAATCATTGCACGATTTTTACACGATGAAAAAAGAAGGGCAAAAAATCACTTTTCTCACTGCATACGATTTCCCGACCGCAACTTTTGCCGAGGCCGCAGGTTTAGACATGCTGCTCGTCGGTGATTCTCTTGGTATGTGCGTGTACGGTTACTCGAGTACGGTCCCAGTCACAATGGACCAGATGGTGTACCATGCAGACGCCGTACGTCGCGGTGCACCGAACTGTTTTGTAATTGGGGATATGCCATTTATGAGTTACCAAAGCTCTACAGAGAAGGCAGTGGAAAATGCCGGCCGTTTTCTGAAAGAAGCAAACTGCGATGCGATCAAACTTGAAGGAGGCGAACGCGTTTCCCATCAAATCAAAGCCATCGTCGATGCAGGCATAGTTGTCATGGGCCACATCGGTTTGACTCCGCAAAGTTCGGGGCAGCTGGGCGGGCATAAGGCTCAGGGGCGAACTGCGGAGACAGCCAAACTTGTAGTCGAGGACGCTATGGCCGTGCAAGATGCCGGTGCGCACATGCTCCTTATTGAAGCAGTGCCACCGGAGGTGACTGCATATATAGCTAAGACCCTGGAAATCCCGGGTCCTGTCGATCGGTGCCGGCCCGCACTGTGATGGCCAGCTTTTGATTGTTTCGGATATGATCGGTCAATTCCAGGCATTTACGCCAAAATTTGTAAAGAAGTACTCCAACGTGGCTCAGGTAGTTACAAACGCAATGCGCAATTACTGTGAAGAAATCCGCAATGGCACATTCCCGGGTGAGGAACACTGCTACCGTATGATCGAAGGCGAGGAGGCGAAATTCCTCGATGTTATGAAATAACTCGGTGTATGTGGCCGCAGGAGCCGAAATTTCACCTCACAATTTGGGCAAGAGTTTTGGAACCAGGGAGGATTTTGGTGGATCTAGTTACACTACATGTCCTTCCTGGTTAAAGGCTTTTCCAGCTCTTCAATATTGAATCCGTAAATTGAGCATGCACTAACGAGGTGACTGGCAATATTACCTGAATGATGGCCGTGAGACAGCCATAATCTTGCGCGAGGGGGTCTGGAGTGCTCGGCGGCTAACCGCACGCTATAGCTAAATTATAAAGCACATTCGAATTAAGATGAGTTGTCAGACTTGGAAAAACTTCATCCTGGGAAGCTCAACGGCAGTCAGCTTATTCCCGTAAACAGCACCCGTATCGATGCCCACTTTACCCGGAGTGACGAAAGGTGTTTCAAGCGCTGTATGACCGAATACAATTCTTTTGTTCCAATCATACGTTGAATAGATGAATTCTTCTCGTATCCAGAGAAGATCCTCCTCTGTTTGCTGATTCAATGGTACTCCGTCTCTGAGCCCGGCATGAACAAAGATGTAATCATCGGTTTCATAAAAAAGATTCAAAGATAAAAGAAATTCCAGATGATCCTCAGGAATGACGAATGCTTTCCGCCCTATGCCCCCCTCAACGTAACTTGCTATTGTTTCGGCTCCACCGTTGGCAACATAAAGCATCTGGTCCTTTTGCTGGATGTAATAATCCAGAAGCATCTTTTCATGATTCCCCTTAAGGAAAACAATTTCGCCCCCCAATTTCTTTAGGTTAACCATGAATTCGACTACTTCTCGTGACTGTGGGCCACGATCAATGTAATCTCCGATAAACAATAAAAGATCGCCGTTATCCCGATTCCACGGCAGAATTTCCATTAATGCGCAAAGTTTGTCATAAGATCCGTGGATGTCTCCAACAGCGAATATTTTAGTACTCATAGCTACGCAGTTAAGCCTCCCGGATATAGATAGCTCTTAATGCTTGAGCTTGTCAATCAAGTGTCTTGACCGGCACCTTAGCACCAGTCAGACTATTCTCGTCCAAATTGGGCACAACGTTCGACTTCCGAGATAAGCTGACACACCTTTGGGACAAATGTCTCGAATATTTAGAGGCAACCTCCGGAGGATTGCAATCTTTAATCGTATCTGTCAACATAATCCAGCGCTAATCTCATGCCGATCCTAATACATGTCGAGTCCTCAGGTTATAAGAGAAATGTGCACATTCATCTGAACGACCGGAACTCTATTGGCAAGACACAAGCAGCCGCGCGGTTACCCGGCGCAGAGTTATTTCGGCAATTGGTTCTGATACGGAGGTTGGGTTCTTTTCCAGTAGCGGTTCGGGCGTCGAGAGCAAACCGATCTAATGTACCTGGATGATGGATTAAATTCAATCCCAAGTTTAGAAATTAGCATTCGGAAATCGGGCATTAGTACTCGTCACCATTAAAATTCTGAGACAGCTAAATAAAGACATAATTTGGAGCCCCAGCGAACAATGCGTTGGAAACGAATTCTTTTAATTTCAGTATTATTCGTGTCAATTATAGTGGCCTTCTGCGTGTTTTCTCTTCGCTTCTTGCCTAATACGGAATTGATCAGGGGAAGCGTTCAAGAGAAATTAATCGAATTGACCGGCCGACAGATCCTCATAGGCTCCATTAAGTTCACCAGCTCCATTTCCGATATAATTACTTTGACTTTGGAAAAAATTGTTGTGATGTCCGCCGACGGCAAAAAAATCGCTTCGGTGGAGCAACTCGTGTTGGTGCCTTCCCTTAAAGAACTGTTCAAGCGAGAATTATGTATAAAGTCTGCGATAATTGATGGCTTACGGGCAACCTTCGAACGTACCGCGGAGGGGAGAATCAAGGATCCATTCGAGAACATCATTGTCTCAGATCCTTCCAAAATGAGAACTGAAAAGGAACCGGCCGTGGGGGAAAAAACGTCACCTCCGGCAGATTCGGGGAGTATTGAACCAGCTTCATCCGCTCGCAGAGAGCCCCTGAAATGGTCTATAAAATCCTTGGTCCTTGTGGACAGTCGTGTGGATTGGATTGACCGGAGAATAGGACCTGGAATAACCATTTCGCTGACTTCAATTTCAGGTAAGTTGATACAGAAACAACCGGGTGAACCGGTCTTGGTCCGACTCACTTCAAGATTGACGTCTAACGTTAAAAAGCCTAACGAGACAGACTTCATAACACTTGATGGGAAAATCTTGCCTGCCATTGATTATTCGAGCGTGGAGCGCATTGCGATATCTTTGGCGGCTGAGAAATTGCCCATTGATATTTTGCGCCCCTACCTTCCTGATTGGTGGACGGGCACGATAACTGAATTGACATTGCGAGGTCGAGCAGAGTGGGAAACGAAACAGACGCCCAAATTTTCCTTGATTACGGAAATCGTTTCCCAGTCCGGTCCGACTGCTAAGATCGAGTGCAAAGGAGAGTTAATTACGGATGATTTGTCCAGTCTGCGACAGATTAACCTTTCAGCTGAAACTGAAGCATTGCCTCTGAAGTTTATAGGTACAGTCGCTATCCACAGACATTCCGCTGGATCTAGAAAAAACCACATTGAAAGCCAAAATTAAAGGTGAGTGGAATAAAGAGGCGCCGTGGAAGCTCCAAGGGGTAGCCACTCTTGAAAATATAATATCCGCAGGTATGTTCAAAGGTATTAGCCATCCTTTGCGACTTGATGCCGAATTTAGAGTTGATCCTGATAATCTATTTCTTGATAAGACCGAAATTTGGGAATCAAACCGTTTGGCTTCGATCATTGGTAGGATCGAAAAACCTTTTTCCAATGACCGTATAATGGATTTAGCAGGCAACACAATAATTCGACCTCAGTGGTTGCATGATTTTGGGATAAATCTTCCCAAAGATATTGATATGAAAGGCTCCATTGTTATTCAGGCCCATGCACATGGACGCACAGATGCGCCATTAATTGATCTGACCGGAGATATGACCAATGTGGCTGTTAGATGGGTACCATACCTGGAAAAACCGGCCGGCAACGGAGCGCGCGTCTCGTTAAAAGGCAAAATGAATCCCGCAACGGACAAGAAGAATTCACTGACCGGATTTAATGGAGAAGTTCATCTCAATATGGTAGGGACCAATGTCCGGTTTGCCGATAATGTTCCTTGGTTCCAAAAATCAGCAATCAACTTTAATTCCAAGCTCCTATTTCACGGTAAAACAGTAGACCTGAAGAATGCATCTGTTGCAATGAAAAGCGGGCCCGCTTCAGGGGAAATGCTAAGTGCGACAGCAAATATTATTGGGCTTGGTTCCAATCCTAAATTCGAAGGCAGTGCCTTGGCTCGGATCAATTCAGAAATAATGTCATTTCTTGGGATCGAAAAATCGGCCGGTTTGGCTTTGAAAGGGGATTCCAACCTGAAGGGTAGCTTTATCGGTGACACTAACCAGATAAATTGGACTCTGGAGTTGCCTTTAAATAACCTTGATATCTCGGCCAACAAAACATTTCGAAAACCGATTGGAGTACCCGGGCACGTCAAAGCATCGGGCAAATGGTCAAGAGATTCTCTGGCACTTACGAGCAGCCAAATAATGCTGCCCGGAGTATCAGTTGTAGCCGAGGGCCAACTGAATGAGCGGAATGGAAATTTGAAGAACATGAGAGTTGAGCTTAAGAAGGCTAACGCGAAGGATATCGCCAAATTTATTCCCGCGATGGACGGGTACAAAATTTCCGGTCCGCTGGAGGCCCTATTTCACATCCGACCTGGAGAGAAAGGAATAGTGGCCAGCAGCACGGTCCGCCTTCTTTCAGTAGATTTGCATCCTGACAAATCGGCGTTGAGTCTGGAAAAAATCCAAGGTAAGATTGAAATACAAGGGACGAATCTTGTAGCTGACGATATAGCCGCAAGAGTTCAGGGAGCGATAGAAGGTCCATTAAAGGCAAAACTTACCTTGAACAACATTTCGTCACTTGATGACATGTTTGGACGTGTATCTCTCCAAATCGGATCAGGTCTGTTCAAAGCGGAACAATTAAGAAATCTTTTGAATCAGGCAAAAATCCTTATAGGAACCCTGCTCAACCCCGCAGTCCTTGAGCAGAGAAGCGATTTAATGGAATTCGAGTCTTTGACCGGCGATTTTGATGTTAAATCGCGAACCGCCTACACTGAAAATCTTCGGCTGAAAGGACAAGGATTCAGTTTAGGCGTGGTTGGCAAGCTTCGGCTGGACACTTTATCCATAGATGCAGTTGCCGGGATCCATACGATTACCGCAGCCGGTGAAGTCCTGGGAAAAATCCCCGGTGTCCAAGAATTCGTGAAAAAACATGAGGACCTACTAAAGATCACCGGGTTGGATAAGGAACTTAAACGGCTGGGAATTCAAGCTCCGACGGATCAAGAAACAAAACCGGACACCCAGGGGCCGGTGAAAACTCCGGTCACAGTAATCGTGAGGCTCAAAGGACCGGCATCATCACCTGAAGCGCTTCCGATCTTGGAAACCGCTGTTGACAAGGAAACTCTCGCCAGGTTGAAATCGCTCCTACATTAACAAAATCTTGCCTTCGTCGCATTTTTCATTTGGCTGAAAGATTTTAATAGGCAAAAACTCTCAAGATTAAATGTCAAATCTGTGTTTTGCCTTGACACTGACAGTGTGTTTGCCATAGATAATGGGATATAAGACATCTTCGCTTTGTTCATCTTCAAGAAAAACTTCATACTTTCTTACCTAGGAGGCCCCCATGTCGAAGAAGTACTGGAATGAAAAGATTGAACTCATGAGTGAAAAAGAGATGAAAGCCTTTCAATTGGGAAAATTGAAAGAAACTCTCCAATGGGTCTACGACAAAGTTCCGTATTACAAACAGGCCTTTGACGAAAAGGGGGTCAAACCGTCCGACTTTCAGAAACTTGAAGATCTTTCAAAATTCCCGTTCACGGTGAAAACAGCTCTCAGGGATAATTATCCGTTTGGATTGTGTGCGGTTCCTATTTCAGAGGTCGTCCGCATTCATGCCTCATCCGGGACTACCGGAAAACCGATCACTGGTCCGTATACAGCCGAAGACATGGACCAGTGGACTGACTGCATGGCCCGTGGTTTGTGGGCTCAAGAACTCAGACCTGAGAGCATTGCTCAGAATGCTTATGGTATGGGTTTATTCACCGGGGGGCTCGGATTTTTGCAGGGCGCAATTCGGGTAGGAGCTGCTGTAGTTCCTGCGGGCGCAGGCATGACTGAACGACAGCTACTATTGATTCAGGACTTCGGAACTACCGCGCTTTTCTGTACGCCCTCCTATTGCATGACCATCATAGAAAAGGCTGAGAAGTCCGGCCTGGACTTGAGGAAAACCAAACTCCGGACAGGGCACTTCGGGGCCGAGCCCTGGACAGTGGAAATGCGCAAAGAAATTGAGGCCAGAAGCGGAATACATGCATACGAGCATTATGGGCTCACTGAGTTGGGGGGGCCTGGCGTTTCATTCACATGTGAGTATAACAAAATTCATGTTAACGAAGATCATATCTACCCTGAAATAGTCGATTTCCAGACACTCGAACCGGTTGAATTGGGAAAAGAGGGAGAGTTGGTTTTCACTTCGTTACAGCGCAGAGCCATGCCGATGGTGCGTTACCGAACACGCGATATCTGCACCCTGCGCCGCGAGAAATGCGATTGTGGTCGCACGCTCATTACCATGGATAAGATCTTGGGCCGAACTGATGATATGATGATTATCGGCGGCGTTAACGTGTTTCCCTCGCAGGTGGAAGCAGTTCTAATGGAATTCGGAGAGGTGGAGCCGCTCTATCAGATTCGTCTCAGGAAAAAAGGCTATCTTGACGCCATGATGGTGGAAACCGAAGTTAAACCTGCGATTTATCAGGCAGGCCAGTCCAAAATCGACGAACTTGCCAAAAAAGTATCTGCAAGAATTCAGCAAGTTATCGGCATAAATGTGCCTGTATCCATATTACAGCCCAATACAATTGTTCGGAGCGAAGGAAAAGCCAAAAGAATTATTGATGAACGATAATGTGGGGCAGACCGTCTGTAACATTTGTAACTAAATCACTACCGAGTCGTTGAACTCGTAGGGCGGGTTTTGAATCAACCCGCCCTACCATTTCTTTCGAGCTGAACGATTTCTTAGCGGTTTGCGAATACCTTGGCTCTCCATTCGTCCTTTCTAGCCTCATCAACATTACCGAGCATTTCGTAACAGCGGCCGCGTAAAAGGTAAATGTCTCCCTTGTAAGGATTAATCTTCGCTGCCTGATCAAGATCGGCTACGGCATCCTTGATGTCACTGAGTTCCATGTACAGGTTGGCTCTCTTCAACCTGGCTTCGAAATTGTTCGGATCGATACTTAAGGCTCTGGAATACGCTTCTAGAGCCCGGTCAATTTGAGATTCCGCCATATGAATTTCGCCCATGGTCACATACGCCTGTGGAAATGCCGGTTCAATTTTCAGCGCCATCCCCACTTTGTCAAGCGCATCAGCGGTGTTCCCTTTTCTCAGGAGAGCCTCAGCCAAAATCTGATACGCTGCAGGATCATCCGGCTCAAGCTTGATAGCACTGTGCAGGTCGGTTATAGCCCTATCCAATTGTGTTTCATTGAAATAAAGACCCCCTCGCAGTAACCAAGCTTCGTGAATCGATGGATCCAATTCTAAGGCCCTATTCAAATCTGCAAGAGCTCTATCCCCTCGCATCATGTATTTGAAAACCTGAGCGCGTTTTGTAAGTAGCCAGGGATCGTCCGGCCGACGTTCCAACGCCTTATTCAAATCACCGAGGGCCTGAGCGTAGCTTCCAGTTACAATGTGCAGCATCGCTCTATTTATGTACGGCAGAGGATTGTCCGGCTCCAGCACGATGGATCGGCCAAGTTTTTCAAGAGCTTCAGGATACCTGCCCATCATCATGAGGAGTGATGCTTGATTCATGTATAATATTGAATCATTGGGGTCAGTTTCCGCTGCTTTCTCGTAATCTCTGAGAGCGTTCTGATAATCGTTAAGCACCCGATATGCATCCGCACGGTACCAATGAATTTGCTTCATGTCCGGATCGATTTCGAGGGCTGTATTGAAATCCTCAAGAGCCTTTGCGGGTTGTGAAATATTCAAATAAGCAAACCCACGTCGAAAAAGAGCCTCGGGATTCTTGGGCTGAATTCTTAATAGTCGGTCCATTTCGCGGATAGCGGCATCAAATTTGTTCTGTTCCACGTAGATAGCGGCTCGTCCGAAATAGGCATCTTCTTCTTTCGGATCAAGTGCAGTGCTCTTATCAAAGCACCGTACCGCTTCCTGGTAGTTTTCCTTATAAAAATAGATCAATCCCATTCCTGCGAATACAGGTGCAGGATTTGGTCCCACCTTTGACGCGGATTCGAGATCCTTTATTGCCCCGTCCAAATCGCCCTTTCTCGCAAGCATATTGCTCTTTGCTACCCAGGCTTCACGCAGATTTGGATCAATGCCCAGAGCTGCTTCGAAGTCTTTCAGGGCTGTTTCATATCCGTGAATTCGTTCATTCACCTGGCCTCGCAAAACAAATGCCATGGCATTTCGGTCGTCTCTCTTAATCAATTCATCTATTGTTTCAAGCGCTTTCGTGAATTGACCTTCATCAATCAATCGCTTGGCGCGATCCAGTTTGGATGATGGTAACCAACCGCATCCCCAGACCAGAACAAATAAGGCGCATAGAGCCGTGATATGAAATACCCAGAGTCTTTTATTTTTCATTCGTACATTTTCACCTATCATCCGGCGCAGGGCAAACTCATATTAAAGGTCTTATTAATCCAAGCGTAATTTCAGAAATCATTTTTGTCAATCGTGCGTTTTCGAGACATGCAGTGGCTAAATGGATTTGAATTATGGATTAATAATGTTTACTATGAAGTTCTAACTTTATATAATGAACACATTGTGGCGATGTTTGGAGGTTTTATGAACAGCATTCCGGAAGCCTTGCCTTACATTCAGAATTTTTTCCAAATGAACTTCCTTTTTAACGGGCTCGAGGTATCCTCCACCATGATTCTCGCAGTACGCGTTCTCATGGTTGTGGTTTTAGGAGGCGGTCTGCTCTGGGCAATCTTCAAGATAGTAATCAAATTGCTGGACTGCCTCCAAACGTTCTTGGCTAATTTGGGTCAAATCCCGTGGGTATTTTATCTTTTGCCGCTATTAGTCATTCCAGGCACTGCAGACAGTTTGGCAGCCAAATGGATAGGGTATGTTCTTTTTCTAATGGCATTATTGGGTTTTTCATTTCTTGGCGTTCTTGCGCTCGTTTTGTGGAAATACGGAGTGGACCAGGCTCTCAGGTTGATAAATAGACTGAGTCACCCTCGCTCAAATCTCTCCCCCGCATACTCTCATCAATCTTCTATGCCGCCTGATAATATTGTGGGCAGCTTTGCGGATTCGCCCCAATCTTTCAGAGGCTAGCCGTGGAACCGATGACTCGCTCGTTTTGGCGACCTGAATGTGATATACATAAAATTGTAATCCACTGAGCGAGGACATTCGTGTTCGGAATATCTATGTGGGAAATTGTTCTTATTTTGGTGGTGGCCCTGATTTTTCTCGGCCCACGTCAACTCACGGAAACCGCTCGAGTCTTAGGAAAATTGTACAGAGAAATTCAGAAAATGGCTTTTGATGTCCGGAACTCGATTGACTTTGATTTAGACTTGCCTTCACCGCACGTGGACAGTCCTAAACCGGAAAAAGAACCGGACCGTAAGGCCACGGATGACAATGCGCTTTTGCCGCAACCGGGAGAAAAGACCGGTCCTGATTTTTATGCCGAACTCCTCGAGAACTCCAAAGAAGAAGAAAAATCCTCGCAAACCGGTGAATCAGAAGCTCAAATCCCTGAAAAAACAATAACCAAACCAGACCAAACCAAAGAATCCCGCACCGCCGACGAATCATGAGCAACCTCTTAATTCTCCTGAGTCCCAGATATAAGAAGTTGCGCCACCGAGTTCAGAAGTCCGGGGCGGAGAGGAAAAGGTTGATTTCCATCGGCCTTCTCGTGGCTGGCCTCTGGGCTGTGCTTTATATAATTTGCCTGAAAGCTTTGATCTACTTTACCTCTGAAGAGATGTTCGGAATAATAGCAGCCACGAAGCTTCTCTCCATGATGTTAGCCACTCTTGCCGTAGTAGCCGTAATTAGTAACGTAATCACAAGCTTTTCCGCATTTTTTTTATCCGAAGACCTAGAACTGATTATTGCATCACCAGTTCCAGCATGTTCTGTTTATACGGTACGATTTTTGGAGACTTTATTAGAGTCATCTTGGATGGTTTTGTTGTTTGGGCTTCCTGTTTTTTTGGCGTATGGTCGAGTTTTCGCGGCATCCTGGAGCTTTTATGCACTGAGTCTGGTCGGTTTTTGTTGCCTCCTGGTAATTATCACTGCCGCAGCCATTTTCGTCGTTCAGAACCTGGTAAAGAGCTTTCCAATAAGGAGATTAAGGGATTTATTTGTATTCATCGGTTTGATGATTTTTGTGGCGATTTATCTGCTTTTTAGAATGATGAGGCCTGAGGACTTTCTCAATCCTGAGGGTTTCGCTTCAGTAATGGACTATCTTTCCATCATGTCGGAATCCTCCTCACCTCTATTACCTACCACTTGGCTGATATCCGTGTTGCGGCCTTATATAACAGGAAATGGTTTCGAAGAGATTCCCCTTTTTCTAGGGTTGCTTGTATCAGGAGCAGTGATTGCGTTCAGGTTGGGGGGACACAGCCATGAATTGATCTACTTTCAAGGATATTCTCGGGCCGTGGAATCTCGTGGGGCGCGCCTGAGTAAGAGCAGACTGATTGCCCTATTCGGCAGAATGCTTAGCCGTTTCATGGATCGCTCAACAGTCCACCTTGTACTCAAGGAGACTTTGCTCATGGCCAGGGATTGGGGGCGACTGAGCCAATTCTTCCTCCTTGCGGCTCTTATACTGGTGTATTTATATAACTTTAGTGTGCTGCCCACTCTTGATTCCCCTGATTTTGCCATGTTCCTGAAGAGCACGATTGCTTTTCTGAATATCGGGCTTGCCGGTTTCGTCCTTTCGTCGCTCGGCGTGAGGTTTCTTTTCCCTGCGATTTCCGGAGAAGGCCGGGCTTTTTGGATCCTGAAAGGGTCGCCAATAGCATTACGAAAAATTCTATGGGTGAAGTTCTTCTTTTACTTGGGCCCAATGCTTGTTCTTGGACTTTTTCTTGTGATCATGACAAATTATCTTCTTGGAATGGGTCGTTTCATGTCCATCATCTCAACAGTCACGCTGGGCTTTCTGACAGTCGGGATTACGTCACTGTCCGTTAATATGGGGGTGATTTACGCTGATCTAAAGAATTCGGATCCGAACAGGGCATTTACTGGTATCGGAGGTCTATTGACCATGATCTATTCTGCTCTTGCGGTTACAGCCGTGATTCTGCTTGAGGTGTTCCCAGTCTACAGAGTCGTAACCGCAGGATTCTATCACCGCATATTCACCAGACTAGATTATGTATTGATTATTGTTTGTTTCGCTGCAGCGCTTGGTGTAGCGACTTATCTTATTGTTCAGCCGCTTCGAATAGGCATGAAGCGGATCACAGAATTAGAGGTTTGAGAGACACTCACAGCATGCAAAAAATGGATGTATCAATTCCGTGCGGAACATTGACTTTGGAGGGTGTCCTTGAAGCACCCGGGAAATCTCAAGCCATGTTGCCCGGAGCCGTTATCTGTCACCCGCATCCGCTGTACGGCGGAAATATGCATAATAGTGTTGTTCGGGCTGTACGGAATGCCTTCATTGATAAAGGTTTTGCTTGCCTGCGATTCAATTTCAGAGGCACCGGCGGTAGTTGGGGCGAGTACGGCAATGGAATCGACGAACTGGACGATGTGCTGGCAGCGATGGATTTTCTTGGAAGCAGATCTGAAATTGACGAAAAGAGATTAGTTGTCGCAGGCTATTCTTTCGGCTGCTGGGTGGGTCTGAAGGCAGCGGTACGTGATTCCCGGCCCGGTCGACTCATTGGGATCTCACCCCCTGTAAATGAGTACCGATTTCAGTTTTCTCAACCGGGAAACGCGCCCCAAATTGCTTATCACCGGTGACCGCGATTTTGTCTGTTCAAAAGAAGGCTTCCAGAAGCTTCTCGATCAAATTCCAGAACCCAAAAAGGGAGTGATAATTCCGGGAGCGGATCACTTTCATATGAACAGCGAGGACATCATTACTGAAGAGACTGAGTCATTCCTGACCGAATATCGATTTTGAGGAAAAAAAGAATTAATGGGATTAATAGCGAGTTCAGTATCGATTATCAGATATCGGGTCCGTGGAGAAATAGAAGGATCTTTCTGGGACGTGGTGGATCACGGCATTGCAAGCGGAGCGTTTCGCGAAATTGAAACTGCTTCTGATGAAATTGGCATAGGATGGACCTCAATAGAGGATTTTACCGACACCACTTTCCGTTCTTCATATGTTCGAGGGAATTATGTAGCGGTTTCGCTGCGTGTCGACAGCGTCCGGATTCCGCCAAGGGTGCTCGAAATTCAGTTAAAACAGGAAGCTCGGAAGATTCTCGAACAGACGGGAGCGCACAGGTTGTCGGCCGCTCAAAATCGTGACCTTAAGGATCATCTAAAACAGACGCTTAGAAAACAGGTTTTCCCTTCTATTCAGGTTTACGATCTGGTTTGGGATACGGCCAACGCGGTAGCCTACTTCGGAAGCCACTCGCCAAAAGCGCGGCGAACGCGTGGAACAACATTTCAAGAAATGTTTCGGCCTGACACTGGTTCCGCTCATACCATTCATACGAGCTGAAGAAATCCTGGCCGGAAACCCCGAAAAGCAACGGCTCGAGTCTCTGCGACCTGCTATTATGTCACCATGATCCCAATTTCACCGTAGAGGTCGCTGGCTCGCAGAGAGTTCCAAAAACTGTTCTCCGCACCTTAGCGGGGTAAATACATGTCCGGAATAACACCTTTGACAAAGAATCAGCCTGTAAGACAAGTGTCATTGCGAGGATTGATATGACGAAGCAATCTGTTCTTGCCGGTTGCGAGATTGCTTCGGGCGTACGCCCTCGCAATGACGGTTGAATTCTTGTCCATGTGAATAATTCCCTACATGTCGTATACCAATGTGACCTCAGGCACGTAAGAATTCCAAAAAGGACTTGTGTATGGATTTTCTGGACATACTTCGAGAAAAGGCTTTCTTGGGGCGAGAATTCTTGACTTGGCTCTGGTTCAAGACTGAACAAACCGGTGGCAGAATCGAGCTGCCCGGACAAAAGGTGATCGAGGTCATTTTCCTGGACCGAATGACCTTGGATCTGTCTGACGCTGAAACTCCACAGACAGTTTCACTCAAAGGCGAGCATTCAGAGCTTCGAGAGGGTCTGGCAGCGCTTAAAGAGGGCAAGAAGATTGAGGAAGCCCGGATCTCATTAAGATCAGGTAATAACGATTTTACTTTGGTTGCTAAGGCCACATGGTTTTCTTTTGGTTCTTTCAGGACCCCCAGAGTTTTGCCACCGGAAGAATCGGAAGAAGGTACGGAGGGCGCATTTCTGGAAAAGGTCTCGCTCATCGAGGAAGGAATGGAAGCGCTTGACTCGCTTTTTGAATATTTCGTGAAACTCCGTGTTTCCGATGATTGGGAGACAACCGAACTCCCGGCTTTCCGTCATTGGGTATCTGCGGCCGGAGCTTAGAGCGTTCCTCTGCATTGCAGTGACATTGGTTCCGCTCATACCACTTGTACGGGCGAAGAAATCCCGGCCGGAAATATCGCAGGCACTATCTTACTCGGGTAAGAAAGGAGAAGAGACTACGAAACGGCTGAAAGTTTTCGCCGCGGTTCTGACCTTCACTATTAATATTATCAGACTGGGCCTGTTCTCAGGTTTTGCTGGTCTGCCGCAGATTTGTACCAGACCAAAGCTGCTATAAGTGCTCCGACTATTTTTATGTCAACTCAGAAGACGAAGCCCAACGCCGATGCGACAAGCCGGACGCGCAGCCCTTCTATTTCCCCGGGGTAGGGCGGATGTCCTTTTGGAGAAGAGGCAATTGTTCCTGCCAAGGTATAGACCCTGCGCCGTGAGTATACCCGGTGTTCAGGCATGAGATAAAATACCGGATTGGACGGCGATGATCCGTATTGTGTTAATGGTATACCCACAAAATAAAACGCCTTATATCGGGCCAGTTTTTTCTGAGGTGTTCGTTTCGTCTGTAGACCTCGAATTCCTATGATTTCACTCGGGAAACGGCGACCTCGTCAGGTTCCATACTCGGAACCGAATTTCTTCAATAAACCATGAATTTCCGCTTGACTAGCGAGTTCAGAAGACCGAGAATAAGGCTTCAAATTCTGAACGCGTCGTCAGATGGATAGGCGAATGAATTCTCCACCGCTTACTGAGGGAAACGTTGCACTCGCAAGGCTGCCTCGCAGAGAGCGAGAAAATCTAAGGCAGCGAGGAGAAATACTGGAGACCGCTCTGACGCTTTTCGCTGAGAAAGGCTATCACAACGTCTCGATGCAGCAGATTGCCAAGCAGGCGGAGTTCGGAGTCGGCACGATATATAAATTTTTCGCTAATAAGCAGGACTTGTACCGAGTCCTTATAATGGAAACGGCAGAAAAATGGCAACGCGCAGTTATTCAGGTATTAGAACAGGAATGCAATCCCTTTCGAGCCATTCAAGACTACATCGCTGTCCAAAGTGAGATGTTTTTTGACAATCTGCCAGTTGTTTGCCTGTATTATTCCGAAATCAAAGGAGCGTACTTCAACGTAAGATCCGGTTTTGACCAGAACCTTCTAAAGCTTCGCGATGAACGCATCAAGAAATTGGCTTCGGTTTTTGAGGCAGGCATTAAGGAGAGTATTTTTCGTGATCTGGATCCGTACCATATGGCTCTGGCCCTTCATGGAATCATCGACGCTTTTCTTTACCGGATGATGGAAGATCCTCTGTATTTCAGGAAGCGGGATGAGCTGTCATATGCCGCGGAGATTTTTCTCGGAGGGGTTATTAAGAAATGACAAGCCTATTTCGTACCACTCCGTTCGTCCATAGCCCGCTTAATCATCGGATATTTGCGAGGTCTCTGATGCAACCCATCAAAACCTTTAGTGAAGCTGTAAAATGGAGTTTGATCCTTATGCCTCTATTAGGCAGCTTCTTGCTGAGTGGCTGCGAACGCCGGCAGCAATCTGTATCGACTCCTGTTCCGGAGGTGGCCACAGTGACGATCGAGTCGAAGGAACTAGTCCTTACGACTGAATTGCCTGGGCGCACAAGTCCGTATCTTGTCGCGGAGATCCGACCTCAGGTCAATGGCATCGTTCAGAAACGCCTGTTTACTGAAGGTTCAGATGTCGAGGCAGGTCAGGTATTATATCAAATCGATCCCGCGCCCTTTCAGGCAGCGTTCGATAGTGCCAAAGCTAACCTTGCCAAATCAGAGGCCAATCTAATAGTTAGCCGGCTGAAGTTTGAACGATATAAAGGATTGCTTGCGGAAAAGGCCGTCAGCCAGCAGGATTATGACGATAGAGAGGCCGCGCTCAAACAGGCTGAAGCTGATGTTGAATTTTGTAAAGCCGCGGTTGAAACGGCTCGCATCAATTTGGATTATACCCGTGTCACCGGGCCTATTCCGGGCCGCATAGGCAAATCCAATATAACAGATGGCGCTCTCGTGACCGCGCACCAAGTTCTGCCTTTGGCAACTATCCAGCAGTTGGACCCCATTTACGTGGATGTGCCTCAATCCACGACCGAGCTTCTAAGGTTAAAGAGACGGTTAGCTGAAGGTCGTCTCAATCAAAACGGGAGGCACCAAAACAAAATTAAGCTCATTCTGGCAGACGGTGCAGAATATCCCCTGGAAGGGACGCTTCAGTTCCGTGACATCACGGTTGACCCGACAACTGGGTCCGTGATTCTGCGGATAGTAGTGCCAAATCCCGAGGGACTTCTCCTACCGGGGATGTTCGTCCGGGCAGTGGTTGATGAAGGTGTCGCCCAACAGGCCATCCTTGTTCCCCAACAAGGTGTGAGCCGCACTCCCAAGGGGGATCCCTTTGTGCTTGTCGTCAGTAATGGCGGGACAGTCGAGCAGAGGATGCTTGAGCTCAGTCGCGCCATTGGCGACAGCTGGCTTGTTATTTCCGGTCTTTCTCCCGGAGACCGAGTAATTGTTGAAGGAAGTTTGAATGTACGCCCAGGCTCAACTGTGAAAGCGGTTTCTTTGATTTCGAATAGCCCAAAGGCCAGCGTGGAATTGACGAATACGAAGCGCCTGCCTGTAGAATCGAACTGACGGAGGATCGCGGTGTTATCTAACTTTTTTCTGGACCGCCCGGTCTTCGCGTGGGTTATAGCCATCATCATTATGCTGGCAGGCGGGCTTGCGATTTACAGTCTACCCATCTCCCAGTATCCACCCATAGCCCCTCCTTCTATCGCAATTGATGCATATTATCCTGGCGCATCCGCTCAGACAGTTGAAGACAGTGTAATCCAGATCATCGAGCAGAAGATGACCGGATTCGACAAGCTGTTGTACATGTCGGGAACCAGTGATGCGTCCGGTAACGGGAGAATCGAGCTCACCTTTGCTCCGGGGACTGATCCTGATCTTGCCTGGGCTCAGGTGCAGAATAAGCTCCAACTGGCCATGGCCAGCCTGCCCGATGTAGTCCAACGTCAGGGCGTAAAGGTTAGCAAATCGACCAGAAACTGGCTAATGGTAGTCGGTATCACTTCCGAAGATGACAGTGTTGATGAGGACGACCTCTCGGATTACGCCCAATCCAGCTTACAGCAGGTGCTGGCGCGGGTACCTGGTGTAGGAGAAATCGAAAGCTTCAGTTATCAGTATTCCATGCGGGTGTGGCTAGACCCGGAACGGCTAACCGATTACCGCCTGACCGTGGAAGATGTCACACGGGCGCTTCACGCTTATAACGTGGAAGTTTCCGCCGGTCAATTCGGCGGCGCGCCGGCGGCCAAAGGCCAACGGTTGAATGCATCGATTATCGTTCAGAACCTGCTTAAAACACCGGAGGAATTCGGCGTCATCCCTTTACGCACCAATCCTGACGGGTCCATCATACGCGTGCGTGACGTAGGCCGGACCGAGCTGGGTACAGAGAAATATGGGCTCCATACGCTCTATAATGGTCGTCCTGCAACCTCAATGCCCATTCGGTTGGCGCCCGGGGCCAATGCGCTGGAAACCGCCGATGCCGTCAAAGCAAAGATGGTGGAGCTCTCCAGGTATTTTCCTACCGGGATGAAGGTTATTTACCCATTAGACACAACGCCTTTCGTGAGAGTGGCCATAGATGAGGTGGTCAAAACCCTGTTTGAGGCCATTTTATTGGTCTTTCTGGTCATGTATATTTTCCTTGGAAATATACGTGCTACCCTGATCCCGACCATCGCTGTGCCTGTGGTGCTCCTGGGAACGTTTGCGATTCTGGGAATTTTCGGGTTCTCCATTAATATGCTGACCATGTTCGCGATGGTATTGGCTATCGGTCTACTTGTAGACGATGCCATCGTGGTAGTGGAGAACGTGGAACGGGTTATGTCCGAGGAGGGACTCGGCCCCAAGGAAGCAACCCGCAAGTCCATGAGAGAAATCACAAGCGCATTGATCGGAATAGGCCTTGTGCTCTCGGCCGTTTTCGGCCCCATGGCATTCTTCGGCGGCTCTACCGGCGTTATCTATAGGCAGTTCTCCGTGACCGTAATTGCAGCTATGCTGCTTTCCGTGGTGGTGGCCCTGATTCTGACGCCGGTTCTATGCGCGTCTCTTCTAAAGCCGACGCCAAAAGGCCACGAGCCGGCTGAGACGGCGTTTTTTCTATTCCGACCATTTTTTCGTTGGTTTGACAGGGTATTTCGCGGCACCAGGGATATGTACCAGACCCTCGTCGGCCAGATAATTTTCAGAAAATTCCGTTACATTTTCATCTACCTTCTGATTGCCGCGACTATGGGACTTCTTTTCTACCGAATGCCCACAGCCTATCTTCCAAATGAGGATCAAGGGGTCACGTACATTCAGGTTACCCTGCCTTCCGGATCGACCCTGGAGCAGACTGACGAGGTTATGACTCAAATCCGAAACCATTTTCTTTCGGATGAAAAAGAAGTAGTAAAATCCTGCTTCACAATTGCCGGGAGGGGATTTTCCGGAAGCGGGCAAAATGTAGGACTGGGATTCGTCCATCTCAAGGACTGGGCGCAACGCCCGTCGGCGGATATGAAAGTTGATGCCGTGGTAAAGCGCGCCATGGCGAAATTTTCCAAAATACGCAACGCAAGGGTATACGCGTTCCCGCCTCCGGCGGTCATGGAGCTAGGCCGCGCGGGGGGATTTGATTTTCAATTGCAGGATCGTAGCGGTCTGGGGCATGAAACACTCATGGCAGCCCGTAATCAGCTACTCGGTATGGCTGCCAGAGATTCCAGATTGACTCGCGTTCGACCCGCGGGTCTTGAAGATGTTCCGCAATACCGAGTCGATGTCGATTGGGAAAAGGGCGGCGCACTAGGTCTTTCCATAGATTCCATCCACACGACTATATCCGCGGCGTTCGGCGGGGCCTATGTGAACGATTTTATCCAGGGGGGACGAGTCAAGCGGGTTTACGTTCAGGCCGACGCCCCGTATCGCATGCTTCCAAATGACCTGGAACGGCTTTACGTTCGAAATAATGCCGGAACAATGACGCCTTTCTCGTCCTTCGCGACAGGCCACTGGATTTTCGGGCCACCACTGCTGGAGCGTTACAACAGCTTTCCTGCGTTCAATGTCTGGGGCGAACCCGTCCCAGGGAAGAGCTCAGGGGAGGCGATGGAGGCTATGGAAGAGATCGCCTTAAAGCTGCCCAAAGGAATCGGTTTTGACTGGACCGGAATCTCGTATCAGGAGCGTATGGCAAAATCCCAGGGGCCGATTCTCTATGCCTTTTCCGTGATCGTCATTTTCCTCTGCCTGGCTGCCCTTTATGAGAGCTGGACTGTTCCCATTTCAATCATGTTGATGTTGCCGCTTGGGGTCATCGGGGGAGTTGTGGCTTCATCGCTTAGAGGATTACCGAACGATGTTTACTTTCAGATCGGACTACTTACTGTTTCTGGGGTTGACGACCAAAAACGCGATTTTGATAGTCCAGTTTGCCAAGACAAAATTGGAGGAGGGAGCAGAGTTGATCCCGGCCACCCTTGAAGGAGCGAAATTGAGATTTCGCCCGATCATCATGACGTCTTTGGCTTTCGGCTTCGGTGTGCTGCCTCTAACACTAGCCAACGGAGCCGGAGCCGGAGCGCAAATCGCCATCGGGACCGGCGTCCTGGGAGGAATGCTTGCCGCCACTTTCCTGGCGACCCCATTTATTCCTCTCTTTTACGTTTTGATTTGCCTAATATCAAAAAGAAAAAAACGCGACCAGATCGAAATGGCCGAATCGGTTGGCCAGTGAGCACCAAATATCAAGCAGAATCAGAAAATGATTATTATTCAGGAAGGTTGTCGGAGGCTCGGTCCCGAATTCCTATAGTGAGCAATCATCAATGACCAACACCTGCAAAAATCCCGTACCACAATGCTGAAAAAAACCGCGGCCTAGCCCCTGTTTATCTGACATAGGGCTTGGACCAGTTTGGGAGCAGGCCAGGTCTGATATCCGACTGTGGGGCTGCTTCTGGACATCAAGCCTGTACCTGGCCTGCTATCCCATCTATAGGGATTCTCAAAAATAATCGCGGAAAGGAAGAGCATTTGGTGTTGACGTCCCGCGCAGAACGCGGGATTGCCCGTCATTCCCAATAGATGGGCTGGAAGCCTGTCCCACCACCTGCGTTACTCTCCGATCCTATCGGTTATAGCAGTTCTCGAAAATAATCGCGAAAAGAGCGCGACTTTTTGATCGGAATATGATTTTCTTTGGGTATGTCTCGTCAACGGAACATACCCAATCAGGAGAATTGCACGTTGGAGGAGTTGGAGACGGCAGCGAAAGCGGCGCCGATCCAACGAACGAACCTTCGACTTATGGCTATCAAGGCGTTAACTATGGGCATTCCCCATGACCAAGTTGCAGTCTTGTTCGGTGTGAATGAGGATTCAGTTTCTCGTTGGGTGAGGCGTTTTAATGAACGAGGGATCGATGGCATTACCGAAGGCCCGCGATCTGGACGTCCCCCCAAGATCAGGGGAAACCGAACTGAGGAATTTCGCGAGCTGATTCTGCATCCGGAACAGGTCAAAGAGACTCATTGGACAGGGCGAAAGTTTCACGGATACCTCACAACGCATTGTCAGCTAGAGGCAGGGTACAGCACGCTAATGCGGTGGCTTCATGATGAAGGATTTCGGTTGAAAGTGCCTCGTCCTTGGCCGGATGGTCAAGACGAGGAAAAGAGAAAAGCCTTCATCGAACTGATCAGGCAATGGCTGCGCGATCAGGGCATTGATCTTTGGTTTCTTGATGAGTGCGGTATTGAAGGTGATCCTCGCCCGAAAAGGCGCTTCGCGACCAAAGGAGATAAGATCGTTCAAGCCTACAGCGGAGCCCATCTCAGGATGAATGTTACCGGTCTAGTCTTGCCAAGAACGGGTGAATTCTATGCACTTGAATTTAGCCATTCCGATACAGAGATCTTTCAGATTTTCCTGGACCATGCAAACCAAGATATCTCGTTTGAGCGCCCCCGCAATTTACTCATCTTGGACAATGCCTCTTGGCATAAGAGCAAATCGTTGGACTGGGGTAAATTTGAGCCGGTCTTCTTGCCTCCCTATTCACCAGATCTCAATCCGATCGAAAGGCTCTGGCTCATCATGAAGGCACAGTGGTTCGCTGGTTTCTATGCAAAAAACAAAGATCAACTAATCGACAGGCTGACCCAAGCTCTCAGATGGCTTATCGATAGGAAAGATGAAAATACAAAAACCTGCACCATTCCGACAGAACTTTAGAGAACCACTATATGGGTGCAAGACTTTTGAGAATTACTCTAAATGTGGCATTATTTCCCTTGTCTGATCTATGCTCGTCGCAAAAATATGTACTCCACTCCTTGGCCATCCATTTTGGAATCTTTCATTTTCCTATTCAATCGAATGACCAACAAATTGATGAATCTTTGAATTCCGTAAACAATCTTATGCCGGATTATTTAGCCTGCTTCATCCATTCGGGAAGCTGGATCTTCGCATCTGCAATGGCCTCGGGGAAAACTATGATTCGCTTGCCATTAGTGTCGAATTGCGACACGGCTCCACAGGCAGTTTGAGCAGGGTCGTCCCCGTATACAACCTGATGTCCTTCATTGAACTTGATCCTACCGATAACTCCCTGGCGGTCTGTTTTCATTATCTCGGCAGCGACCTTGTCCGGGTCGAGAGTCCCTGCTCGCTCGATCGCTTCTGCAAGGATGTACACGGAGTCGTATGATGGACCAGGGCCGTGGTGGGATTCGATCGGCTGGCCGAATTTCTTTGTATAATCGTCGTAAAACTTCTTCGCCGGCGCATACTTGTCAGGCGCAATGCCGCTTCCGAGTTCGTAATTGGTGTTGAGCAGCCCTGCGATCTTACCCTCAAATATTTTCCACGCGTCGGGGCCTGACAAGGGGCTTAGGGCACCGAACACCAACGTGGGGATTCTCATACTCTGCCACTGCTTGACGAGGATCCCACTCTGAGGCATGTCAAAGATAGGCATTATCAGCTGGGCATTTTTTGTCTTTGCCTTGCTGAGGGCGGCGGTAAAGTCGGAGGAGCCCGTGGGGAAGGCCTCGATGCCGACAACTTCATAACCGAAGTCTGATGAGGCTAGTTTGGCTGCTCCTTCTCCCGTCGTCCTAGCCCAAAGGACGTCCTGGACCATGACGAATAGCTTATTGAACCCAAATTCCTTGTTCATTACGCCCAGGGTCTTGGCGAGGTATCCCACCAGGTACGGGGCGTTCATAGCAACCCTGAAGATGTCACTTGTTACTTTTCAGGTTCTTGCTTAATCATGTCCTCGGACTTTGGCGACATCGCAATGGTCCCAAGTAAGGGAACCTTGTACTTGGACACAATGTCCATGGATGCGATGAGCGCTTCAGACCTGAATGGTCCGACGACGATGGCACTGACCTTCTTTTCGGTGATGATTTTCTCAATGCCCAAAAGCGCCTCCGACACGGGCACCCCCGGGGAGGAGTCTCGTAAATCGATTGTCTCAATCTTGAGAAGACGCTTCTGATCTCCGACTCTGACACCGCCCTTCGCGTTTATCTCATCCACAGCCATTTGGACGACCTTGGCGGCCTCTTTCCCCTCTATCGCAGTAAGGGACGTCGGGATGCCAATCAGAATAGGGTCTGCGGCCCTCAGTCGCTCGACCGGCCCAAAAGCACACAGGACCAAACCTGTTAAAACAATGATAAAAACGCGTTTCATGGATTTCTCCCTTCGTTCTGGTGGTTAGTTGCAGGAGTGACCTTGCCAGCAAATAAAATCAACCCCTTAACACAGGCCAGCTGTCAAAAAGCTCACACATCTGACGCTCAATGATTCACACGAAATTGACACGGCCGAATCGTTCCGGTGGTCAACTAGAAATCAAGGAATCTGTTTATCTATGGAGATTGAAAGTCACTTTCCATGGGGTAGCCTGCCATCAAACCATTCCGGTTACAGCTTGTAGTGCCGAACCGAATCCTTCAGTTCCCCTCCCAAATCACCCAATCTTTGCGCAGCTGCTTCTAATTCACCTGTGCTGTCTTTGATCTGACGCATGGCTTCTTCGATACTTGTCATAGCCGTAGAAATCTGTGCTACGCCGATGGACTGCTGTTCAATTGATGCTTGAATGAGACTCGCTGTTTGAGCGGATGACGCCACGGTGCCTGAAAGTCTTCCAATGACTTCCCCCGATTGGACGGACGCCGCCACTCCGGATTCCACCGCTTTACCCCCTTGTTCAGCAGCCATGACAACCGCCCCTACTCTTTTTTGCGTATCTTCAAGAATACTTCTAATTCGTTCTGTGGCCTTTTTGGATTGATCGGCAAGACTTTTAATTTCTTGAGCTACCACTGTGAAACCCTTTCCATAATCACCAGCCCTTGCTGCCTCAATGGAGGCATTGACAGCAAGGAGCTTCGATTGATCGGCGATATCCTGAACTGTTGCAATGATAGCGCCTATCTGCTGGCTGTGTTCGCTCAAGCTTACGACTGTTTCGCTTATGGACTCCATCTGGTCTTTTATCAAATTAATCTTTTCAATGGTTCTCTCGGTATACTCCATGCCGGATTCGGCTACATTTACCGATTCTCGCGAGTCATGAGCTACAATCTTAGCTTTGTCACTGCCCACCTTAGCGGACTGCTTCACTTGTTCAACGGTGGTGGCGACTTCCGTTAGTGCTGAAGAGGTTTGAGCAGAACTGCTCGCGACCTGAGTAGCGGTGGCAACAACATCAGCGGATGATGAAGCAAGGGTGTTAACCGTCTGCATCACCCTGTTAATTTGGGTCCTAAAACCTTCACGCAAATCTCCAAAAGCCTCCACGAGATCGCCTATCTCATCATTTCTGGAAATGCCGGGCGTGGCAACTGTCAAGTCTCCGGCCGCGACCTTTCGTATAACAGCGGCTATGGCTGTTATGGGTCTGGATATTCTGGTACCGAGGATGATAGACAGCACAAAAACAAGTGCTGCCACAAAAAGGGCTATCACTCCGAGAGTGCCGACGATATTTGGCAGGAGCAAGATCTCGCTCGACGGCACTGTGGCAAATACTTTCCACCCCAAATCCGGCAAATTGCCCACCGATCCAGGATATGCAATTCCCACAGTCTTCCACTCGGATGTTGCACTTCCTGGTTTGGTGAATTCATATTTGCTGAAAGTCTTTCGCTCCTGGGCGGCTTCCCAAAGCTGCTCCAACTTCACTTGAGAACCCTTGAGCTCAAGCTCATAAAGCCCTCTGTCCGGGTGGATGATGAATCGGCCAAATCTGTCCACAACGAACACGTAACCAGTCTTCCCAACCCGTTTTCTGGTCAGGAGATCCTCCAGAGGTTTCCATCGCAAGTAGCCAATCAAAACACCGACTAATTTGTCGTCTATTTTTACCGGAGCTGCGATAGCAAAGGTCCACCCGTTTGATTCCTTGCTCAATTCCTGTACGATCTTGTTTTGTTCCAGGCCACCTAATCCCAACTTTCCACTCACTGCTTCTGCAAATACGTTGGTCTTGGAAAAATCCACCGAGTTCACTTCTGACGAACTGGCAGCCACGGGCATGCCGGTTTGGGCGTCCACTAGAACCATGAACTCATATGCACCAGAGAGCTTGACCTCCTCAAGCAAGCTTAGTGCAACTTCTTGTCTCACTTCCGACACCTTCAAGCTCTCTGCAATAAGTTGCTGCCTCGCCCTAACTAGGACCTCA
This sequence comes from uncultured delta proteobacterium, assembly GCA_963843165.1. GTDB lineage: Bacteria > Desulfobacterota > Desulfomonilia > Desulfomonilales > Desulfomonilaceae > DATJPW01. Next base: position 27,400 of record CAWJJL010000005.1, read on the forward strand.
GGTACAGCGACTATTCATAAACTCCGTAGCAGCTTGACTCGCGAAATCCGCGATGGTGACAACCTCGCGAAAAGCTGCCTCTTCGGCCTGCTGATTGACGGCTCGATACGCGAGATAACCTGCTAGAAGCAGAGGCAAAATAGATGCTATAAGGAACCACAAGACCAGCTTGGATCTGAGGCGAAGCTTCAAACTGCCTAAGATTCCTGTTCTCATTTTCCCCAAGGTCTTCAAACTAATCCTCCATGCAGTATTTATTGGCCAGTATCAAACAAAGCACTGCTTTCCTGGTTCTTCTAAATCCAGTGCTTGCGGTCTCATTCGACACTGCCGTGTGGCGCATGCCATATGGCAGTCTGAAGTTCGCATTGAGGCGTTGCCCGTCAGATCAATAAATGTCGAAAGGGAATTGAACACGGGTCTGTGCAAACGGTTAAACGATTACAATTTCTCTAACGCGTCGTCAAACAAATTTGCTTTCCCATTTCTCAGGTCACTTTTCCTGATTCCTGCACCTGCAAGCAAAAGGGCTGCTGAGATCAGAGCGAGCCATAATCTTCGTGATTTTCGACATACCGGTGCAGCCGCGGTGAGTTTTGAGGGTGGCCGGGATCTTCTTGGGCATCGCCGGGGGGGGCACCACTCAACTATACTATACAGGAGTTGATAAGCCGCGGCCAGTGCGGTTTGCGGAAAAGAGTCCCGCAAAGATCCGGAGCTAAGATTCTGGAAAATAAATACCTCTATGGCTTTATCCTATCCTAACTCTAAAGTTGGAGCCGTTTTGGGGGCAGGTCATGGCCACATTAGTGTAATAGCACTGGAATTGCCATGATGGTATCAGAACGAGAGGTTGGGCCGCACCGAGAAGACTAGGGCAACGGGCGCGTTGGAATCGATGAGGGAGTTCATACGAAAAGCGGCCCTGCATCCGAGGTCGCCAAGACTCTAAGCGGAATTAGGTCGAATAAAAACAAGTGTGATATTGAAATGTTATCATATAATTATTAAGCTATTTATCTGAAAATGTCTCGTAACTTTCATGTTAATTCTAGATTAATTCGATAATATCCTAAATATTTGTAATATTTTTCTTGACAAATATAATTCTATAGGCAAATACGTTTGATAACAATTTATTACCTCTGTGAGGGAGGGTATGTTGAGAACAAAAGTATCTATGCTACCGGTATGTCTAGTGTTATTCATTATAATCTCGGCAACGAGCGCCCCGGCCTACTCCATCAGGCAGGCCGCTGCCGGCCCGCCAGAAGAGCTCGCTGCCCTACCTGCGCCTGACACCAAGGATCGTGCGATGGTCAAAACAGGTACGATTCAGAAGGTCCGCCCTATCTACAAGGTCCAGCCCGAATTCATTCGCACGGAACCGCAGTTGGGGGGATGCTATCTTCCAGTCGCCCGCGCCAACGGCTGGGAAGTGGACGCGCAAGTTATCTTTGCCAGAATCAAGGGCAAAATTCGTCTACCTAACTCCATCTGGGGAGGAACATGGTGGGGCTTGGGCGGCGTACCCGATCAGGATCTCAATGGCGACTGGGGTATACCGGATCACAGCGCAGTCGGTTCCTTTTCTCTAAGCTACAGGTTTCGACCGAAGTGGTCCCTCCGATATTCCATAATGCCCATGGAATTGAACGGGTCAGGCGGCAACCTGCAAAATTTCGGGTTTGGTTTTGGTCAGGGTACCCAGGTAAAATGGCAACGCCTGTACCATCGTTTAGATCTTGGTTTACGACCCGATATTTACCCACCGGGCTAGGGTCGGCGTTTTCGCAGGCTACTTGCGGCTCGACGAAAAGCTCAGTTTTGGTGGGACAAACTGGTCCGCGTTGGGCACTGCTCCTACCTTCGATCATCAACTCAATATGGGGATGGCAGGTTTGGAGGTCGAGCGATGCTTGAAGACCACTCGTTTCCAAAACACCCTTTCCCTGGAGTGCCGAGCCGGTGTTGCCTTCCTGGATGAAGCCTTCGGTTCAGACATGATGAGTGGCTTGAAGTACACGATTCCCATGGGCAACGGACGATGGGGGTACTTGGGGGCTGGTTACAGGTATGTGACCTTCAAAAAAGGATACAACGATTTCAAGCAGATAGACACTAGCCTTGAGGGCGGATACCTCAAGATGGCCCTTATATTCTGATGTGACGGCGTGTGCCTGATCCTTCGGGAACACCCGGTACACAACATATTTGCATACGGCAAGTAGAAGAGCAATTCGTTTACCCGACCGCGGCCTAGGACCCCCCTCCCAGCTGTGTCCGCCCGGTCGGGTTCTTTTTCAAGATCTTGAACATTGATCTCGGGCTGAGAAACATAGTGGTCAGCTTCGAAGATCTTGTGGCGGCATTTTTGGGGTCACTGCTTTTTCTCTTGGTGCTCTGGCTTGTTCGCAAGTACAGAACTTAGGTCTCAAAGCGCTTGGCTTCGTGGAAGGTTCCCTGTGTTCCAGTACCTCTTCCGATCAACATGCAGGCCAATGCGGGGCAATACATGCATTGTTTGCCGTTGATATGCATCGCTCCCACGGTATTCATACAACTGCGAATCATACTTTTCCCGCTTGTTAGCCCTCATCGACCCGCAGCCAACGGCAATCTCGACCGGCATTGGCCGGGTATCTTCTGGACATTACTGTCTACATAAATGTCACCTTGCCGCTATGAACGTCGTAAATAGCGCCTGTCAGTCCGATTATGCCCTTATCGACCATGCCCCTCAATATCGGGCTGCGCTCCCGGATGCGCTCAACCGTCAGGACCACGTTCTTATCGGTTACAGCCCTGACAAAAGCATTGTTGGTCGAGGTTCTGTTGGATTCATAGCCGGCCACGGCGGCCACGGCAGGTTTGATCTTTGCCAGCGTCTGGGTGAGGTTGCCCATGACGATATCGTCACAGGCCCCTTTGACGGCGCCGCATTCTGTGTGACCTAGAACGACAATCAACTTGGCACCCGCTACTGCACAGGCAAACTCCAGGCTGCCGAGGATATCGTCGTTGACAAAATTCCCCGCCACACGTGCATTGAAGATATCGCCGATTCCCTGGTCGAAGATAAATTGACCGGACTCACGCGAGTCAATACAGCTTATGAGGGCGGCAAAAGGGAACTGGCCACCGGCGGTCGCTTTGACCTGTTGCATAAGGTCGCGTTTTATCATGTTCCCCTGGACAAACCGGGTGTTGCCTTCTTTGAGCATTTGCAACGCCTTTTGAGGGGTAATTGCGGCCTGGCTTTGCTTGGTTTGAGTTACAGCTGATTCAGCGGCATCTGCACGGCCTGCCGAAAAGGCGATGCTTGAACCAGCAACAGCAGCTATCACCGAGCCCCCGGCCTTCTTCAAAAAGCTTCTGCGATCTGCATCACTTGAGTTCATAATCTTGTCCTTTCTTAACCGGAATTATGCGGCAGTCTTGCCATTCGGGGGGTCTTTGGGACGGTGCCCGGTCGCTGGATGGTTCTTCTAATACTGCCGAAGACGCCTTATCTTCTCCCAGGAGACCCGACAGAGACAAAACCGTGGTCATGTTGCTGAAAGAGCCCGTTTTATCCGGTTACGAGTGTATGTTGTGATACGCCCCCGGTCAGGTACACGCCACTCTGTTCGCTGAGACCGGCGAATCGGCGGACTCTCATTCGGTCTTTCTTGCGGTCTTGCCTCAAAAACCAATCGTCCCGCCAATGCGATCTTCAAAACAAGTGCTGGAAACCAAGCGGTTTTCACCATCCTGTCCTTGCACCTCAAGACCGGCTGAGATTTTTCTGAGGTGCTTCGCCCGAACTCTGTATAGAAACCTGCCCAGGGATGGAATGGCTTCGAAGCACTGTCCTTACTGCCTGCCGCGGAGTGGAGGCTGTGCCGACCGGCGCTTATCGAGGGCATTCCCAGTCTCGAAGCGCTCCGTGCCCGCTTGAGACTTGAGAGGTCTGAGTTGGAGCCAGAGAGCGTCGTTGGCATATGCGCGGGCATAGGCGTAAGACATGGTGCCATAACCCTTGTTTCCCCATTGCAATCCGTTGCTATTTCGGAACAGTAAGATCCCTCCCCCCATTTGTTTCGGTTTGTCTTCGTACCCCACGAACACGATACTGTGGCCGTCGAACACTCTGCTTGATGGCGGCACCTCGAGCAATTGATGACCTTTCTCCGATTTTGGCCAACGCAATCCGCAGGCAACAAGGTGGCCGCTGGCTAACGCCTTTTTGATCGCCAGCAGTTGTGGCTCGCGCAGAGGGCTCCTGGGGTTCCAACGCTTGATCCAAAAGGCCCTCCAACGCCCGCTTCGGCTCCACGCATCTTTGATAGCGGCCAATGAGGGCTTTCTTCCTGGATCGTGTGTGCTCGCATAGGGCATCATTTTTTCGGAGGCGATACCGAAGGCATTCAGGCCGCGGACTGCCTCATCGAACTTGGCCTGGTCTTTACTGGCTCTTCTGGTCCTGTTGACAGCCCAGATGAGAAATTCTTCAGAGAAAGGCATGGGCGGCGCAGGATTGTTTTTGGCATACTCGAACTCCGCGAGGGCTGTAATAGCGAACAACGAACAAGTGTCGCGTTTACCCTGCGCTCGCGGCGGAAGCCCCAGATTCTGGAACTCTGGGATAAGACTGATCCTGTTCGGCAGACGAAGGCCGGAATTATTATTGCCGGATTGCTCACCGACTGCGCTGGTGCTCATTGCAGAAAACGCTGTGACAGACAATACTGCTGTCAGGATGACCAATTCCTTCTTCATATACTTGGCGTTACCTTTCCCAGCCAGCTCTCTTTGGCAGGCTTTTCAGGCCTCCCCCCACCTAGTGTGGCATCGCCCAGATGGATGTCAAGAGGAGGGCAATAGTCATATGAGCCACTTGAGCCACTTCAATGACCACCAGCACAACGATCCGCCAAAGATACGGCTGCACACGGGCGTACCCTCTTTCTTCGATCAATCCCTCAAAGATGGACCCTCTTACCCTTAAATATATTATGTATGATTGTGGTCGGAGCGAAAGTCGCGTAGCACGGTCGGACGTGGTTTGTCCACGTGGCTTCAGTTTTATCCTTGCCCGAGGCTACCAAGCTGTCTTCGGGTGAGGGCCTATGAAATGTCGGTTGACGGAGGGGCATACGGTCAAGTAAACTGCAAAAGCAGGATAAAAGCAGCTTTTTCAGCAAGCGGCGATGGTTTTTGCACTGTCAGACCGTGTGGAACCCATATGGAGCCCTTTTCGAGTCACCGGAGCTATCCCTCGACACCTCAGCGGTGCCCAAAAAGCTCAAAATGGCGGGACCTCCGCATAATTCCGTCCTCAAAGGGCAATACTATCTGATCCCGGATTTTCCGGAGCTGAGCATGCGAAACCATTCGTGAAGTTTCCTAAAAAAATCTGTGATGTCGAGGAGGTATTTTCTTGTCCTTCCTGGAGTTACGAAAAGAGAATTCCGTCTACATCTTGACCATGACCAACGGTGACAAGCCCAACACGCTCACACCGAAATCTCTGGAAGAGTTTCGGGAGATTCTGGACGAAGTCGAGGCGACGCGGGAGAACGCTGCGCTCGTGCTGACGAGCGGCCACCCCAAAGTATGGAATACGGGCTTGGACGTGGACTGGATTGGCGTGCACGGCGAACAGTACCACCAGGAGTTCGCCGCGGCTCTGGAGAGTTTCTTCCTCCGATGGGCACTGCTCAACCTCCCTACCGTCGGATGCATTACAGGGCATGCGTACGGCGGCGGGGCCATGCTCGCTGTGACCCTGGATTTTCGGTTCATGCGTGAAGATCGAGGCTGGTTTTGCTTCCCCGCAATAGATATGAACATAACTTTCACGCCTATCATGCATCAGATTTTGCAATTGTTGCCCAACAGCAAGGCGCTCCGTTATCTATTGCTGGCAGGAAAGGAATTCGGCGGGGAAGAAGCCTCGAAGCTTGACATCGTCGATAAAGCCTTTCCGGAGCCTTTCCTGTTCGAGAAGGCTATGGAACTGGCTCACACGCTGGCAGCCAAAGACAGAAGAACCTATACCACGATCAAGCACGGCATGCGCCACGCTCTGGTCGCGCTCCGAGCACAATTGGAGCCCACTACAGGGCATTTCGGCTCGATTCTTGCGTAGCGGCATTCCTGAAGCCCTTGCTGCTTTCCGGAATGCCGAACAGAGCCGTTTGAGAAACTGGGGGACTCTTTTTGTCGTACCGAGACGGCTTCTTCGGCAAGACAACCGAAACCTTAGATTAGGAGAGGTGCTTTCGTGCATTTTAATCCGGCCGAGCGTGTTTCCACTGCATTCATTGAATCTTCCACTCCAAGGATGGCTTGCCTGAAATCATTTTGACCGAATATGGTGGTGACTACCGATGGTTCCGTAAACGTGCGGGTTCATAAGCGTACGCCTTCCTTCTTTGATCAGGTCAGTCCCCCTCAAGGATTTACCCACTGGACCCCAAGTAATAATGAGGAGTTGATATCGGACATGTCCGACCCCTCATTCTACTTGCCTGTTGAGTCTTTTTCTGACAACATTCGCATCTTGAGCCACTATTCATTTCTTTCCTGTCATCCAGATCCACATCGCAGTCGGTGGCCCGCTAGCGAATATGGCCTGGAGACTCAAGAGAACGACAAATCGGCAGACTTCTCATTCGATCTTTCTTTCGGTCTTGCCTAAAAAAACAATCGTTCCGCTAATGCGATCCTCAAAACAAATGCAAGGCTCAATGCGGCTTTTGCCATACTATCCTTGCTTTCGGAGACCGGATCGAGCTACGGGGATTTGGTTCACTTGATGTAAGACAATACAAGGGCTACACGGCGCAGAATCCAAAGACGGGCGAGAAGGTGGCTGTAAGAAAGAAGAAACTCCCGTCTTTCAAGGTTGGGAAGGAACTCAGGGTGAAGGTGAACGGCCGAGCATAATCGTGAAAAGCCCGCTCATGTTTTACCTGAAATCAAACCCCGGTAAACGCCTATACCCGACGGAGAATCCCAGGTCAAATACGGATCCAGTCCAGAGCCTCCCGAAGCTGCTCTTCGCCAAAGGCTTTAACCTCGCCCTCCATGAAGTGCGAGGCAATCTTTGTCGTCCATTCGACCCATTTGGTCCCTCCCACAACTGCTAATTTCTCGAAATCGTTCCTGTGCCGGAGTCCGAACCTGGCGTCGTCCCACATGGCATGGGCTTCCCATCCGGTAAAGTCTTGGGGTAAGTACAGCAGCACTTTGGCTCTAACTGAACGTTTGATAATTTCTTCAATTTTGGGGATCAGCACTTCCTTGTAGTCAGCATCAGTGAGTTTGCCGCTAGCCTTGAGGGCCAGCGCAGATCCGTTTGATTCAGGCATTATTTCAATCATGTTGAGCCTCCTTTGGTCAAGAAATCTTTTAGACGATAACCTCTCCAGGTCGCTTTCCTAAACATGTAACCAAGCACGCACAACCTGACGATCTTTTCAGCTCGAAAGGTCCTTTTTCATTTGCTCGAAATCTTCTCGGGAGATTTCGCCTCTCCCGTACCGCTTTTTCACAATGTCCGAAGGGGTTTCTTCCACGTGCGATCCGCCTCAGGTCTCGAGTGGGTTGCTGTCCAGATCAGCCCGCTAACGCATGAATGAGGATCACCACTAGAATGGCAAGCAATATCCATCCCCATGGTGTCATCCACATGCCCCAGCCCACCATATGATGCATCCAACCATAATGCTGTGCGACAGACATTACCGACCGCCTCCTTGAATCGTGCAAGGAACGCATAGCCAAGCCTGGTTCTGTGCGGATCATTTGGGATTTACCTGACCACGTCCCCGTTCACGCATTCTGCTCATTGAGACAAGTCCCTCCGTACGCGGTTCTCAGTATATCGGCTATTCGAGGGGGCCAAGTCAGGGCCGCAATTCAGAGTCAGAGTCATCGTGGCATGGACAACTGGTCACGCCACGTCTTTGTTTTCAATTCGGCGCGAGGGTGATTATGTTAATAACCAGAAAATCTGGCGGTATCGATCTTCGAGCATCTGCGGAGGATCTATCGTAAGACTTGTTGATCTTTGGCATAGTTTGTTGCTTATTCATCCCCACCAAGGGTGGTAAGGAGCAGTCATGGTTTTTTCTCTGCAAAAAAGGTTCTTCGTTTTCCTGCTTTTGCCGGTTATCCTTGTCCTCTTGATGCTGGGTGTGGCGTCTTTCTTTTACGCTCGCTCTTTCTTGCTTGACCAGTGGAATCTCACAACAAAACTCAGTCTTGAAAAAACAGCTCACCAGATACGTATGAGACTGGATGAGAAACGTGAAATGATGGAGTTGATCGCTCTGTCAGAAAAATCCGGAGATCCCACGCAATCATTTCTAATCCAAGAATTGAGGAATCAGAGGGGCGTCATGGCCGTCAATACTAAAACTGTCTCCGAGAACCTGCCTGCCATTGAGAACAAGGAATCAAATGCGCCTGCAGTAAATGGGAACACTGACTCTAAACTGCATCGTGAAAGATCCTCAGAGTTTGGCGGCCGCTCAGAAGAATTCCACGGTCTGCACGAGGCATTATCCTCCGCTATGAAGCCCATAAGCCTGGAAGTCAACCCGGAGCAGGGTTATCTGTTGCTGGAAACGATGTTTCCCGCTATGGACAGGACTTCATCCAAAGAATTGAGTGTCAAAGTGAGGCTGGATTATCTTGTGGAGCACCTACTCCATATGAATCCTTGGCGGGACAGCTTCGCATGCCTTGTTGCTTCTGACGGCACTTATTTAGCTCATACCAACCGGTCCCAGAATTGGCCGAAAAGATTGGGACAGACAGGTCGATCTTTGGAGAAAGAGGTCCTGAAAGAGATAAAAAAACAGAATTTCGGCACCGTATTCGGGCAAGGATCCCAAGCAGATGTCATAATGGGCTACTACAGAGTTCCTACGACACAGTGGTATCTCATACTATCTTCGAAAAAGAATTCCATATTGGCGCCTGTTTTGTGGTTCAGGTACAGCTATCTGTCAGCGGTTCTTGTGAGTGTAATCTGCGTAGGGTTTCTCATCAGGATGAATACAAAGCCTGTGGCCAAAGCCATAGGCGAAATAGCGGAAGCAGCGGAAAGAGTGGAACAGGGTGATTACACGGCGAACTTGAGCGAGACTCGTTCTGATGAGATTGGTCAGCTGAAAAGGAGATTCAATAGAATGGTATCGGGCCTCAAACAAAGAGACCTGATAGAACAGATTTTCGGACGCTACGTGGACAAGAAGATTGCGCAGGCACTGATGAGCAGGCCGGAGGCCCTGCATCTTGGAGGTGAGCAGCATGAGGTAACTATTCTCATGGCCGATCTCCGCGGATTTACCCCAATAGCCGAGAAGCTTCAACCTAAACAGGTGATTGGACTCCTGAACAGATTCTTCTCACTAATGATCCCAATTATTGAAAAATACAGAGGAATCATAGTGGATTTTTACGGTGATTCCATCTTGGTCTTTTTCAACGAAATAGAGCCTGATGTTCGAGTAGCTGCTGCCAACGCCACCAAATGCGCAATCGAAATGCAACGCGAACTAGCGTTGGTCTCGGAACAAAATCTACGGGACGGTCTGCCTGCTCTCTCAATGGGAATTGGAATTCATACCGGAGAGGTGGTCGTCGGAAATATAGGTTCGGAGGCTAGGGCTAAATACGGCATTGTTGGATCTGCTGTTAACGAGACCGACCGAATTCAGTCGTTCGCGCAGGGAGGTAAGATTATGATCTCTGGGAGAACTTACGAGCTCTTATCAGATCGGTTGTTGGCGGGGCCTAAGTGTGAAGCTTGCCTTAAGGGGTTGGAAGGCACACTGGATCTATATGAGCTAATTGAAATTCGCGCGCCTGATTTATCTTGAGGATGACTAGGGCGGCGAGATTCGTGAACATCAAAAATTCCATAGGCAATCGATGGGCTGTAACGTATAGCAAATTTGATCTTTTTACTAAGTTGCATGTCTGTTATATCTAAAGCGTGTCTCTGAAAACCTAGGAGCGTGACATGCTAATCCTGCGGCCGAAGCGGAGGATTCCGGACAGTGCCCACTGAACAACCTGCTTTCGGTAAATCGTATCTATGGTTTTTGGCGGGGGGACTGGGCTTCTATTGCGTTCTGGTCACTGCGATCACAGGTGACATCGGCTTCAACGCGGACGACTGGTGGATACTTTCACTTCCTTACTGGAACAACTTTTGGGACTCGCTAATTCTGTATGCACACAAATTTTTAAGGCCGATGGAAGGATTTTACTGGATCAGTCTGTTCGAGCTGTTCGGCTTCAACAGAGTCGCCTTTCACTTGTGTTCCCTGCTGCTTCTGGCCGGCGCCGCGGTTCTAATGGGGGTATCACTGGATCGGGCTTTCCCCGGTCGGCGCGACCTTTGTTTCGATGGCCGTGCTGTTGGCGTTTTTCTTGCCCACGGTTTCATGCCTGACCTACGTTTTGTTCACAGATAATTCCCGACTGAGCATGTTATTGTTTTGGGCTTCAGTGATCATGTTCCAGCGGTGGGCGCAGAAATCGTCACCTTGGCTCGGACTGGCTCCGCCTTTGTTTTTGTATATAGGTTCATTCCTCACGTATGAGGCGCCCGGTTTCCTCATCTTTGTGGCGCCGATGCTCGTGTGGCCTGTTCACCGACGCTGTTGCGACCGGTCTTCAGACCGGGCCTTTCTGATCAAGCTCTCCGTGGGGATCGTGACGGGGTTTGCCGCGGCGGTGGCGTGCAGATTATTTGTCCTCAAGGGCGGAGCCGTAGGGCAAAGTCACCTCTTCCCGCCCTTCGAACTGCTGTGGTCATATTTTGCTTTGCTTCCGTTCTATTTGCTTGCGCCGTTTACGTCCATATCTGCAGATCGATGGGCTTTTCTGACAGGCTTTCTGGCGGTGCTGGCGACCGCTGGTCTGTTCTTTATTGCGAGAAGAGAACGGGCTGGGACGGAGATGGTGCCGGAGGCTCGATTCGAGCCGGGGTCCAAATGGTGTATGGTCATGCTCGGCGCAGGTATATTGCTGCTGGGGATGTTGCCGTATCAGCTGGCAGGATACGGAAGTTTCAACCCACGACTGGTTGACACACTGGTGGTAAAATTTGGGCTGCTGCCAGAAGGCGATCTCTCGTGGTTTAATTTCACTTGGCAGAGCAGGATCTATTCCTCGGGTTCCTTTGGCATGGCCATTTTAGTGGCCACGGCCTTGAGCGGATGGCGGAACCTCGTCAGTCAAGTACGATTGGAAAGGCTATTGCACTGGTCGTGATCGGTTTCCTCGCAGTTTTTCACAGCGGATTGAGCCAAGACTGGAGAGAGGCGGCAGAAATCCGCAATAATCTGGTACGGAGTCTGGTAAATCAGGTTCCGGCCGTTAAACCCGGCACTAATTTTCGTGTTTCTGGATATTGATCTGTTCGCACAAACGTGCGGAGGTAATTCGGAGAGGGAACGGCTTAGGCGAACTGATTAAAATGCTTTATGGAGATCAGAGTTTGGGGGCTTGGCGCCTTTATCCCGATGAGTATGAGCGTTTCACCCACTTGCACCAACAGTCGGTTGCAATGCCCGAGGGATTCCTATGCGGAGATAGCCAGAGGCAGCGTGAAACGTCCCCCCATGAGAGTCTTCTCCTGTTCAAGAGATTAGGACGGGAGCTGATTCTTTTGGATAAGATTACAGCTAAAGACGGTTCTGTTCCTACAGGAATCGAGTGGAGAGGGGTTAAACGTCTCACAACAAATTTCGAGCGGATCGAGGATTGCCGAACCATGATCTCGCCCGGGGCAAGACTCGCTCGCGATGCCTGGACGTCCGGTCTGATTGCCACCCTTCAACTGACACGTCTCAAATCTACGCTGGCGTACCTAATGGAACTGAAATACCTAGTCGTAGCCCATAATGCACGCCGGCGTCATTTGTTTAAGTTGCGCCTGCCCCGGATCAAGGCCCGCCTGTGATTGGTTCCTGCTCGGCGTCATTTGCATTCTATGATATCTACCAGAATGTGTTATCTTTACCAATGATTGAAAAGGGCGGTATCGCGGCTCAGTTTTATTAGGAATACTGGATGTCTTCTTATTGCAATAAGTTAGAACTTCCGTCTTTTTTTTCGCTACCAGATCATGGGAGCGAGTCGATTTCCGGTGAAAAAGCCATCACCCGCGAAAAAATCGTCCACTATACGGGCAGCCTGATGATGCCGGGTCTGGGGATGCTAGTCGGGTTTCTCGGTGGACTTGGTGCCGTAGCTTTCAGGTATCTCATTGTATTATTTCAGACGCTGATATACGGCAGTGGCTCTGATCTAGCGACAATAGTTCAGGGGCTGCCGTGGTGGAAAGTGGTATTGGGTCCGGCTATCGGGGGAGCGTTCGTCGGCCCTCTAGTCTACTTCTTGGCGAGGGAAGCCAAAGGACACGGCGTACCGGAGGTCATGAACGCCGTTGCAAGACAAGGCGGTGTCATAAGAAAACGGGTGGTCGTTGTCAAGACTCTTGCCTCAGCGATGTGCATAGGATCGGGCGGGTCTGTCGGGCGAGAGGGTCCGATAGTGCAAATTGGAAGCGCCCTGGGCTCTACCCTGGGTCAGATTCTGAGACTGTCACAAGGTGAAATGAGGGTACTTGTAGCATGCGGAGCTGCTGCGGGCATAGCCGCCACATTTAATGCTCCCATAGCCGGAGCAATATTTGCACTGGAAATAATATTAGCGGACTTCGCCCTTCCGACTTTCACCCCGATCATCCTGTCTTCGGTGATTGCTACAGTTGTCTCCCGTGCATTTCTGGGTGACTACCCTGCCTTCCGGGTGCCCCCATATCAGCTGGAATCGCCTTGGGAGATAGCATTTTATTGTATCCTAGGATTGCTGGCGGGATTGGTGGCAGTGGGCTTTATCGTGACTCTCTATAAGAGCGAAGACATCTGGGATAGTTGGAAGATTCCGGATTATATGAAGGCTTCTTTGGGCGGCATAGTCATAGGGATAATAGCACTGAGATTTCCACAGATAATGGCTGTGGGCTATGACTCCATCGGGAAGGCGCTCGTCAATGAAGAGGTTTGGACTATTCTGGTTCTGCTGGTCCCACTGAAGATACTGGCAACGTCGATAACCATTGGATCGGGCGGTTCCGGGGGGATTTTTGCTCCGTCGCTCTTTATCGGGGCCATGTTAGGGGGAGCTTTCGGGTCTGCTGTGCATGCTTTGTTCCCAAGCGTAACGGCCAACCCGGGCGCATACGCCATTGTGGGCATGGGCGCAGTTGTAGCCGGGACTACTCATGCCCCGATCCAAGCCTTTCTCATCATCTTTGAACTCACCCAGGACTACTGGATCATTCCCCCTCTTATGATTTGTTGTGTCATCGCAACTTTCGTGTCACGAGGCATCAAGAGAGAATCCATTTACACGTTGAAGCTCCTGAGAAGAGGGATTGACATAGAGGCAGGTCGGGATGTCAATGTCTTGAAGAGCATGCTCGTTAGGGACTTCATGACCTGGCACCCGGAAACGGTGCAAGAGAGCATGCCATTGCGAGATTTGATTCAGATCTTGCCGTTCAGTCAGCACACCTCGTTTCCCGTTGTCGATAGTGAGGCGAATCTGGTTGGCATGCTCTCTTTAAGAGACTTCCGTGAGGCAGTATTTGAGGAAAGCCTTCGGGACGTTGTCATAGCCAGGGATATCGCGACCATACCGGCAATTTCAGTTACAACGGAGGACAATTTGGCCAAAGCGCTAATGCTTATTCATGAAAATTCAATCGAAAGGCTTCCGGTGGTACGCTCCGGGGAAAATCCGAATAAGGTGGTTGGCATACTATCTCAGCGGGATGTCATGTCAGCGTATAATAGGGCGCTCGCTGCTCGCGGCTTACAAGAGAGTCTTAATTATCCAAAGAGCTCCATGTAGATTGCGTGTGCTCTAGCGAAGTGCCAGCGTCGGAAGCAATGACGTCCTAAAATTTGCCGACATCTCAAAGCTCCTTTCCGTTAATTAATGATTGAGATTACCTGCTGACTTCAATTTCGTTGACGACGCAATAAATATTGGGCACTACGCAACTCCTTATTATATCAATGGCCATTCGCCCGAAGCATGGCAATGCCATAGGGACCGCAGCATCCGCTTCCTTTCCCCAGCGAGGTCAGGACCGGAATTAGGGCAAGCATCACGGTGGCAGTACTCATAAGAGCGGGCCGTACCCTTTTCATTCCTCCCTCCACCGCGGCTAGCCTTTCTCCTTCACTTCTCGGCGCGCTTCCGTTATTGATCAGGATGCCTGACGACATACTCAATTTTATTTCGGAGTCATGAAAAAATTGCTCTGGATGGACCGGACCGGGATTGGGATATATCCAGCTCTGAAAATCTTTTTTCGGCAGATTGTGAAAATTCGTCGTGGCGACATAGTAGTCCGGCGGCTCATGTACCAAACCGATCACCCAGAGGTTCCTTTCGTTGGCTGCAATTATTTTCCCGAATAACTCTTTCGTCTTCTCCTGAGAGACGCAGGTCAGTAACCTGTCATAGATCTCCATGAGTTCCCTAATTTCCGCAGGGAGTTCTTGACCGCCTTTGCCTCCGGTCTGATACCACCTGCCGCACAGCGGCGTTAAGGCTCTCAGTCCATGTAGGGGAAATGCCACCGCCATTCCAGCAAGCACTCCATGCCAGCGTCACCAGGTCAGAGGGCCCCGACTCTGCATACGTTTTGTGAAACTTTTTCAGGTAATGCTTTGGCCTTGGTGACCAATTCCATCCCTTCGGGACAAGCCAAGTGCTGGAGAAAAAAGCTGTAAGGTTTATAGAAACTGGATCCGAATGGCATAATCGTCTACTTTGGCAACCCTGGGCGGAATACCATCCGGAAAAACCCACCTAGGAATGGTCGGGGGTCGGAGCTTTCAGTGTAGCCCCTATGCTAGAATCATTTAAGGGGAAAAAACATGCTCATTGAGCGAAAACGCCAATCAATACATAACTCACCAACTGATCATCGACGGGATACCAGTTATGTTCCCCTCGATCAGGACTGACTTTTGTCACGATAAGCGTGCTCGGCTATTTATGGCTTCGAGAGGGCGGATTTTGAACCGTACTGGATGGATTGTCGTCGGAACGGTGGTTGTCGTTTTCTTCACCGTGGGAAACTGCTGGTGTGAAAAACCTAACTACACAACAGGCCTGTTGGTACTACAGGGCAAGGTCCTGGATTCTGCCGGTACCCCCCTGTCGGATGCTAACGTCATACCCTATCTCAATGGAAAGCTTTTCATTCCTTCAGCTCACGGCGGAGATGCGCATAAGAGATTGACCACAGGCAGAAATGGTCTATTCATGATTGAGATTCCCGGCCCGCTGGAGACGATCAGAGACGGGAAATGGTCTCTCAAGATAACTCGGCCCAGTTTCAGGCCCTCGCAAATGATTACCATGGACAAGATCCATGACCAAGGATCGGATCAAGAAGACCCCCAACGTTTTGTGGTGACGACTACGGTTTCCCTTGAGCGATATCAAGGCACTGCCTTTTGGATTGCCCTGATAGTCTTCGTGGCAGTTTATCTCCTCATCGCCTTCGAGATCCTTCGACAGGACCCTGGCTGCTTTTCTCGGAGCAACGGTCGCTTCTGGTCATAACTCACAGCCTTGGAAACTTCGACGATGCCTACAAGATCCTGACCTACGAGCAAGCCTTGCATAGCGGTTGACTGGAACGTGATCTTCCTCTTGATGGGCATGATGATCATCGTCGGTGTATTGAAGCCCTCGGGGGTGTTCCAATGGCTGGCCTACAAGTCTTTTCAGGTGGCAAGAGGGAAGATTTTTCTCCTTTCGTCAGTTCTTTGTGTTGTTACAGCTGTCTTGAGCGCCTTCCTCGACAACGTGACCACGATGCTGCTCCTGACGCCGGTCACTATGGAAATCGCTCTAGTACCTGGGTGTGTCCCCATTCGTGTTCCTCTTGCCGGAAGTGGTCGCTTCGAATTTCGGAGGCACCGCAACGCTGATTGGCGATCCACCGAATATCATGATCGGTTCGTACGCCGGGCTTACCTTCAACGATTTCGTGATCAACCTGAC
Source organism: uncultured delta proteobacterium (assembly GCA_963843165.1). GTDB lineage: Bacteria > Desulfobacterota > Desulfomonilia > Desulfomonilales > Desulfomonilaceae > DATJPW01. Next base: position 43,504 of record CAWJJL010000005.1, read on the forward strand.
CCCGGTCGTAATAGTAGCGATGATTACTCAGATTCTTTACAACAAAATGATTTATGGCCGCCAATACCATAAGGCAAAAGTAGAGGATATCCCCAAGATGATCTCGTTCTTGAAGGAAAAATACCCCATCACTGATCACCGGGTTTTGACTGTCGGAGGAAGCGTGCTTCTGGGCGTGATCGTGCTCTTTATTCTTCACGGCGTATTCCACATGGAGGTCAGCGTGGCTGCCCTGTTCGGGGCGGGAATGATAATCCTGCTCAACAGAATGGATATCGTCGAGTTGTTGGAAAAGGAAATCGAGTGGCCATCTCTCGTCTTCTTCATAATGCTGTTTATCGTGGTGGGAGGGGCGGAACAGACAGGGATTCTGCAGGCAATTGCTGACTGGATACTGAAAGTGTGTCAGGGGAATCTCACAGATTGCGGTGCTCATCATTCTCTGGGTCTCCGGAATTGCCTCAGCCATTGTGGACAACATCCCTTTCACTGCGACAATGCTTCCGATTACGACTTTTCTGGGCAAAACCATTCCCGGCGCCGAGACTGGCGTCCTTTGGTGGGCTCTAGCTCTGGGTGCTTGTTTTGGAGGGAACGGAACCATAATCGGTGCTTCCGCGAATGTCGTCACCACAGGCATAGCCGAAAAAGCCGGTTACAAGATAAGCTTCTATCAGTATCTAAAGGAGGCAGCGCCAATCACGATTTTGAGCCTGATCGCTCTCGTCAGTATTTCTGCTGGTCCGCTACTAGGGACGAGCGCTGAAGAAGCCACGTAGGATCTCTCCTATTCGTTGAGACTGTCGGTATCGGTGCATAGCCGTTCAGATTCTTATTCGGCTGTGCCTCAAAAAACAATCGTTCCGTTAATGCGATCCGCAAAACAAATCGAAGACACAATGCGGCATTTGCCATCGTATCCTTGCATCTTAGATCCTGTTGGGATTTTTCTTGGGTGATTTGTCTGAACTTCGTATGAAAACCTGGCCAAGGATGAGATGCCGCCTGGGAACTCACGTTGAATGGCACATCCATTCTCTCTCTTGATCAGGTCAATCCCTCTGGATTTACCCACTAACCAAAAATATAAGAATGATGAGGGGTAGAAAATAATGGAAGAACAAATGCGAGAACTTCAAAAAAGATTCTAAAACTGCTTGCACCCCCCCCCCCCCCCAGCCTTGGTCAAATCAGGAAATCGCTCAGAATTGATTATACGAAGCCTGGAGGCATGTGGTGGATTCTTCTGACGATGTATTTTAGAAGATACCTTGTCTTTCACCGGTGCTGTAAAGGGCTTTGTCGAAGGCTAATGGTTCGCTATTTTGGAGATTTGGATGGACCACGGGGCCGGAGCGAGGTATACTTATTTCAGCACAAAAGTCATAAGGTTGACATGAGTGTGGGAGGCGGACATGGAAAATCACCTTAAGTTCGCCAAATGGATATTAAAAACTCTCGATAAGCCTACAGGGATCCTAGTTCTTGTCCTCTGCTTTACCTGTCTCGTGTCGTGGCAATCGGAAAAGATAGGTAAGTTTCAGGGACTTACGCAGTTCGCTGCTTGGCTCGAACGTTGGCCCATTCCCCAAGCTGACCCCACACGGGTCTCCGTCATGGTCGCTCACCTAGAGAACGATACGAGCCTTGAGCAAGAACAGCTGATACTTGAGGCGCTCAAGGAGTTCGAAGGAGTTCAGGTCCTCTTGCTCGACCGAACCATTCCCTTGGAGGGGCCGGTCTCCGAAGAGATGCAAAAGCAGGGGCGAGAAAGCGCTCTCCGATTTCTGAAGAAGAGCGGAGCCTCTGTGCTCATTTGGGGGACGGTTATCGTGCAGGGTGATAGGAGAGTGCCCAAGCTTTTCTGGACCGCATCTGGAGTACGAGAACCTAAGTCAAGGCGCTATGATGCGCCACGCGTTGAAGACCAGCTTCGCCTGCCGGAATTGATGTGGTCAGATCTGTCTGAAATTTTGGGCCTGCTTGTGGCATCCAGCGCGTCCAAGTTCACGGCTAAAGAGGGCCATTACGTGGCCGACCGCCTTGCACTTTTCATCCACCGCGTGCGAAGACTCTTAAGCGAAAGTGAGGGGCGTCCAGGCTGGGACGCTGACGCGCGTGGTTTTGCCCGCCTCATCCTGGGCAATGCGCTCTCCGTTCTCGGCGACCAAGACCGCAAGAACGAGGCCCTTCAAGAGGCGGTGGCTATCTATCGTGAGGCGCTGAAAGAGCGTAGGCGTGATAGGGTGCCGCTCGTCTGGGCCGCGACCCAAAATAATCTTGGTGATGCTCTCAGTGTGCTCGGAGAGCGCGAGAACGGGACCCGACGGCTGGAAGAGGCGGTGGTTGCCTATCGAGAGGCGTTGAAGGAGCGTACTTTTTGACAGGGTGCCACTTGATTGGGTAGTGACCCAAGGTACCCTGAATAATGCGCTAACGGTGCTGCCGAAGGGGCATAGCTGGACTGGACGACTGGGACAGGCGGTGGTTGGTTATCATGAGGCGATGAAGGAGCCTATCTTTGACAGGCTGCCGTTCGACTGGGCCATGACCGAGTGTAGTTTGTGTAATGCGCTCATGGTGTGCGGAGAGCGCGAGAGCGGAACCGGACAGCTCGAAGAGGCAGTGGTTGCATGCAAGGCAGCTCTCGATGTGTTCGAATCTACCCATGCCACTTATTGCGAGGAATTTACCAAAGCTAGACTGCGCCACGCGGAAGCCCTTTTCCATGAGCGGCGCAACTGATGAAGAAGAATGCTCTGAAGTTGGACGAAAGAGCAACAGAAGAAAAATTTACGATAGCCGATATCGCGCGATTTGCTAGTCATGTGTCCCGATATCGCACATTATCCCTAGTGTCCTGTCCCAGAAATAGCTAGGCTAATCGGTGGATGTATGGTATGAAGCTGGCAACCCATTCGGAGGTGACGGAGTGCCGGCATCAATCTCAGTGTTTCTCAGTGATCAGGACCGAGAGAAGTTGGAAGGGCTTCTTCGGTCGGGCAAGACCGAACAGCGGCTTGTCAAGCGTATCGGCGTAGTGTTGACGTTTGCACAAGGTCTTAGTGTGAAAAGAGTTGCTGCACAATGCGGGTGCACTATGGAGACTGCCAGATTGTGGCGAGACCGCTGGATTCACGATGGGCTGCATGGACTCTCGGATGCTCCAGGTAGGGGCCGCAAGCCCGAGTATATTGGAGACGAGGAGGCCAAGATCATAGCGGCGACGTTGGAACCGCCGGAGGACGAAACCCACTGGAGCGCCAGGAGGCTCGCCAAGAAGGTTAAGGCCAGTAAATCGACCGTCCAACGAATCTGGAATCGGAATCGACTTCAACCTCATCTGCAGAAGACCTTCAAGTACAGCAACGATGCTCAGCTGGTTGAGAAGGTAGTAGATGTGGTCGGACTTTACCTGAATCCACCTGAGAAAGCTCTGGTCTTGTCTATTGATGAGAAGAGCCAGATACAAGCACTCAACAGAACGCAACCTCTTCTTCCCTTGAAGTTTGGCCATCCGGAGTGCCGCACTCACGATTATGAACGAAACGGAACAACTACGCTCTTTGCCGCACTGAACGTTGCTACGGGAGAGGTAGTGGGGAAATGCAAGAAGGCACACAGGCACCAAGACTTCCTCGATTTTCTCAGAATCATCGACGAGACGTATCCTGAAGGGGAGATCCATTTGATATTAGATAACTACGCCACACACAAACAACCGACGGTGAAGCGTTGGTTTGCCCGTCGGCCCAGATATGTGCTTCATTTTACCCCGACGTCCGCCTCTTGGATGAACCAGATAGAGACTTGGTTTTCCATCCTCACGAGACGAGCAGTTCGACGCGGGAGCTTCAAGGGTGTGACACCTTTGAGGAAGGCCATTCATGCTTTCATCGACCAATGGAATGAAGAAGCACTTCCCTTCAAATGGGTCAAGACACCGAACCAGATTCTGGCGAAAGCTGTGCGTGCTTAATTATGGGACAGAGCACTAGGTGCATCATATAGCGATATAGGTCGCCACAGAATATCTTGAGGAAAAGAACAGTCTCTTTCTTGCTACCATGCTAGTAATGGAGGGCAAAACCAACAAGTGCGTGCGCAACTTCATGCCGAGCCGTTCTTTTTTACAGTTCAACACCGATTGTGAATTCCATCAGAGAGAATTGAGACAACGTATTTCGATAGCACTTTGACCTGTCTCTCCAGTCGGATTGAGATAAGCAGGCATGTCCAGGAGAGGGGTTCAACAGGCCACACGGTTCCCTCTGAGGACTACTCCTTTCTCACGCTCCGCTTCTCTCCAATAGTGGAGTTCCTTTTTTTCTGGTCTAATAACCCTTTCAACTCTAACTTCAATTGATTCTTTTTTTCTGCCAATTTCCGCTTGGTTTGCTCGTTCAGAGCAGCTATCTTTTCTTCAAATCGCTGCCTAAGGGCTTTTTGGTCTTGCGGAGTTGCCACCATGAGCATTTGTCTGAATTCTCGCAGCTCGTTTTTTCTTCTTTCCGCAAGCTGTAGCTTGAGTTGCTCAAGTGCCTTTTTTCTTTGCTCTTTGAGCAGAATGATTAATACCTTGAGTTGGTTCGGCTTTGTCATGTTCCCACCCTCTAGCTGCCAGAGAACTCCGCTCACCCCACTAGCTCATACAAGATCTGAAAAAACCGCTTCAGCGGGTATGTGGTGACCAAAAGGACCCGCATCTTGCCTACCGGCCTACGCTCTGCGCTCGGGAGGTGTGGGGTTGCGCTCCCTGAAGTGTGCTCTCGTCCTGTCTTCAACCAGGTTCAGCGGGCAGGCGAAATTGATGCATTGAGTGCACAGAAACATCCTGACAGTCACGAAATTTCCGGCCCCCACAACTACGTATACGAGCAAGAGGAACCATTGCCCGCCCAGTAGCATGGAAGCCGATGGGTAGACGAAAATTGTTATCAGTCCTCCAAGGAATAGAAACTTCTCGAAGAAAGACATTGGACCGGGCCGATATCGCCACAGTTTAGCAGCGCCATAATTGGCCCAGCATCTCAACGTTCGGCCCGGTTCGGCATAGTGAGGGCAATGGGAGCACATGACACGTATTTCGAGAAACCCGAAATATCCCATGATCATGAGGAACCAGAGCGCCAACATCCACCCGCTGATACGGTATATACCGGCGCCTCCGAGAATAAACGGGGGTGCGGATATCAGCATGAAATGGGCCAAATCTCGGAATCTGAAATGGCAATGCAACTTGTCCCCGACCGGACAGCCTACGCAGCTCTCGGCCAGACATGTGGCCAGGGGTCGTTTCTGGGTCCAAAAACCACATCGTCAACTCTGTATCCGTATTATGCCGCGGCCTTGGCAATTCCGGAGCGTTTCACGGAAGCCGGTCAAGCCACAGCCTGGAATCGGTCACTTTTCAAGCGACGTCAACCCAGCTTCATTACCCACTACCTCATTTTCAAGCCTCGATAGCCTCGACTGGCCTGCCCCAGCTTTGTTGCCCTCTCCAATGGCGATCCGAAGTCCTGGACTCGCCGAATAATCCGAGCAATGTTTTCAAGGACAGATTATGATAAAGATCCTTTTCGGACATAGCCTACACAGTCCATCATAGTTAGTTTGCCTGCCCTATTGATGGTGTGTGTGCCGTAAATCTTCCTTACCCATGTCGGCTCAATCCGGCCTACAGCTACCTCTTGAAATTCTTCAGGTGTAAGGCGGGTCACCTTATTCATTACCATGGCACTCCCCATTCTAACGGAACAATCTTGAGATGGTCTGTAAAGGCTTCCGTTTAGTCTAAATAGCTTACCGGCGGGTCTGCTCGACCTCACGTTAGATTTCACCGGATTGCGCTTATGAGGTATCCACTCACCAAAGGGCGTTTCAGAGTAGAATAAGTGCAATTCATCATTGGACGCGAAATCTTTGCCTCCGACGTTACAGAAAAGCCACCAGACACCATCTTGCTCATGCAACGTAGCGTCTACAGCTTGTATATTTGGAATAAGCACTCTGTCGAATTGCCAAATTGTTGGAAATTCGACACAACGGTATAGCTCGATTGTATTATTCCGTTTTGTTTCCGGTATCATGTACAACGTATCGCCCCATTCGAACAAAAACGGATATGAAAGATGGTAATCCTTCTCCAGGACCTTGACCGGTTGTTTCCAAGTCCCATCAGGGTCCATTTCTATTACAGAGATATGGCCTTTCATCGTTGCATATAAAAATTCTTCTATAAATATGTAATACTTACCATCTCTTGTCACTGGAAAGGGATCTGCCCAAAATCTATCTTCGGGTGGTTTGATTAATTTAAGATCACGGGGAGCATGAATAGATGGTTTTGAAGAACCTAATGTGTAGGCCAGAAACCATTGTTCATTATTAGCCAAGTCCCACAAACTGCGCTTTAATCTTCTTCCGCTAATTTTCGCGATGGAACCGAGAATTTGGAGGGTTGTGGGATACGAATTCGCGTTACCTTGATTTATAGTCCCTGTTACGCTTTCCCCATTCAGGATAGCAGGACCATCCTCATATAAACTTCTAATTGTTCTCACGACAGACTTGGCAGATTTCCAGTACAGCTTGCTTATCGTGCCATTCACAGACAACAGGTTCGTCGCTGTCAGAGAGCGATAAAGCACTCTTTCCGGCCCACCATTGAAGTTAGCCACGCGCAGTGTAAATTCTATCGTGGAATCTTTATTCATGACTTCCCAAAAACAAGGAGGATCACCGCACCCGACTGAGCTGTTTGATGGACTTGCCGACCAGATACCATGTTTTGCAATTCCTGCTGCCCCGGCGATCCTGGTCCCCCAGAAATTAAGGAGAAGGTCGACCTTCTCAGAGCGGATTCGTTGAACATCTTCTTCTTTCAGGTGATATGCGCCATTTAGCGCTATCGGAGGAATGCTGAAAAATACGCGGCATCTCTGTTCCAAACCGCTTAGATCAAATTGTTGGAAAGGATCCCGATAAGAGCATGGGTACCGCTCGTCGATTTTCGAGAACAAATTCCATAGGAGTGGATACCCACTAGTTGACAGGGCTCTCGAAAATCTCCCCGCATGATGATCCGATTCTTTTGTTGCTACTAGAGCAATTTCCGCGAAGTGCGATTTTTCAATTTCTTCAATTATTGTGTGAATCCATCCTGGCTGGATAAGTGATTCGATCAACAACCCAATCCGCAATTTCCCTTTTTCTACTTCGTGCACATGCAATCCACCCACTCCATCAAGCATATAAGGCAAATTTTGCATTTGGCATCCCCCTATAAATTGAAAAACCGTATCATTGAATTTTTTCGTCTCCACTCTTGGCCGGACTGATTGTAGAGCGGCACGAAAGCCGTGCCTTTTGGAATCCCTGGCACATTCTGTGTTTGCCGCCTTTTAAGCCTATTACTCTCAATCCGCCCATAATTTCGGAAATCGTCTTAGTTTCGCAAACGCGACTAAAACAATGACCAACCTAGTGATTTTCCATGAATTTGAATCTCGGAGGAAAAGGGTTGAATCAGCAATTTCTATGGGAAGTTAAATCTCGAGGAAGGATCGAAATCGGCCCAATTCCAACGGGCATCATATTATCCTCAAAAGTCTTCGCCCATGATAAAAGCTGGTCTCGAGCCGCAAGCATAATAGCTCGACCTGCAATTGGGATATTTTGGACCGGTAGGGTGGAATATGTGCAATCAGGCGCAGAATGATGAAAGCTAATGGCAAGACTCAGCAAAACCAGAAAATTTACGCACTCCAATCCCCCAAAGACTTCACAGTCGAATCCGCTATTTAGAATGGCCGGCGCCAAAGAAGTCAGTTCATTTAGGGATTCCATGCCTTAATTCCTGATTTGTGAATTGGCCACTTAAATCTAGGCCAGTTCTTATTCAGGTCACGTACAAGCTTTTAATGGCATGAACCATATCACAAATATGTTACCAGCCAAAACTTACCGCTGTCAATGACTCCGACCTGATGCAAGTAGCCGTCATCCCTAGGCGGATCATGTAGCGGTATAAAGCGCAACCGGATATCTTGAGTAGACGAGCAGTTTCTTTCTTGCTCCCACGGCAGTACCTGGAGGGCAACGTCAACAAACGCGTGCATAACTTCATGGCGAGCTGTTCTTCTTACAGTTCAATGCAGATGGTGAATTTCATATAGTAATGTCTCCAGAGGAAGTTGAGACAAGGTATTTTCGAGGGCACTTCGATCTATCTGTCCAGTTGGCTTGAGGTAAGCGGGCATGTGCAAGAGTAGGGGTCAACGAGACTCATGGTCCCTTCTGAATGCGCATGATACCTATCAAAAGCTTATCTTGACCTGGAGGAGCCGATCAGCGCTATGCCGATCATGGATTTTACCACTATGGTATTAAAATTACAGAAGTTAGTTAGTCTCGGTACACAGCACCGGCTAGTCGCTCCAACCTCCCCAAAAACTGGATGGTGGCGACTTGTCGAGCCAAGCCACCGGGTAGTGAACCAATCCGGGGACGATACGACTCCACACAAACGCCACTGCCGCGAGGCTGAACACGCCGACAAAGACTGGTTGCCAAAGCGTTGAGAAGCTTGCATGGCTCTGAATCATGACGAGGGGAGTGGCACCGGCAGGCGCATGCACTGTTTTGGTAATAAGCATATAGCCGAGAGTGAGTACTTCGGCGAGAGCATAGACCCACAACAGTTCACCAACGCACTGATAGCAGACCACACCAATTAGCGCTCCCCCTATATGGCCGCCGAACAGTGCGCGAGGTTGAGTAGCGGGATCGCGGGTGAGACCAAAAAGATAGATCGTAGATCCGCCCAGAGAAGCGAGCAAAAAAGGGGAAGGCAAGGGACCAACGAGTATCAAAGCTACGAAAATGCTTATTGCTGCACCAAGGCCACACCAAAGCAAGCGGCCAGCTTTTCTGTAAAAATTAGAGAGTGATGACATATCATTCATATATCACTTATTGGGGTCTTGCTTTCAAACGAAACCCCCTAATATTTTCGCGTAAACCTTTTTTTTGTCAATACGTTGAGAGGCATTTTAGCTCGAATCCAGAGTCTGATTCGTGGTGCTTAAGCTAACAGCGGTCCAAGGTTTACACCCTTCCACCTGAATACATTGCTCTTCCATTGGCCGTCAAGCACCTTCCCCCGTCGATTCAAGTGGTCCGCTAGCGAATATGGCCTGGAGACTCAAGAGAACGACAAATCGGCAGACTTCTCATTCGATCTTTCTTTCGGTCTTGCCTAAAAAAACAATCGTTCCGCTAATGCGATCCTCAAAACAAATGCAAGGCTCAATGCGGCTTTTGCCATACTATCCTCGCTTCTCAAGACCGGCTGGGATTATTCTGAGGTGTTTTGCGCGAACTCTGTATGATGGCCTACCCAAGGATGGGATAGCATCTGGGACAGCACTTTATAGGCACAATTCTTCTCTCTTTTGATGCGGTCAATTCCTCAAGGATTTACCCAGCTCAGAGAGTCGCGGAGAATCGATTACACGTAGCCTCAAGGGGAAGGGTACGCAACAGTGCCATCAAGGTTATGTCTCATTACAATTTCTCTGGACTATTCCATCCGATATCAAGAAGATGCCTCTGGACCCTGGGTCTATTTCACTTCACTAAATCTTTATGCTTTTAGGGGGTATGTGTCATGACCAAAGACGAACTGGTCAACTGGATGGCCAAGGAAGCGGGTATTACAAAGAAGGCAGCCGCTGCGGCTCTCGGCGCGTTCGTGAAAGCCATTCACGATTCATTGAAGAAAAAGACCGGTAAAATCCGTGTGGCGGAACTGGGTACCTTCCTCGTTGTGCACAAGAAGGCTCGTACTGGGGTTAATCCTCAGACCAAGGCAAAGATTAAGATCGCCGCAGGTAATGTTCCCCGCTTTAGAGCATCCAAGTCGCTGAAGGAAGCAGTGCACAAGGCAAAATGAAGACCAGGAGTTGAAGTCCGTCATGAACAAATCTGATCTTGTCGTTGCCCTTGCCAAAGAGGCGGAGTTGCCTCTGCGGAAGTCCGAGGAAATCGTAAATTTAGTTTTTGAAACCATGTCCAGGTCTCTCATCAAGGATGACCGTATCGAGGTTCGGGGCTTTGGATCTTTCGTGGTGAAAAAATACAAGGACTACACTGGTCGCAATCCGAAGACGGGGGAAAAGATAGCGGTCAGTAAGAAGAAACTTCCTTTTTTTAAGCTCGGTAAGGAACTCAGGGAAAAGGTGGACGGCGGAGTATAATCCTGGAAACCTCCCACGTTCCACCTGAACTCAAAAAAATCAGACAGTAGATTCTTCCGGGAACTAAATCGATTCATGAATCTATTCTGGTACTCGGAGATTTATACTCTGAGAGAAACATACGTATTACTGGCGGCTGTGAACCGACCAGTCAATCCCAGCCCCAGCGGATTGCCGTTCTCCTTTCCAGGATATTCGATATACGCACGTCGGATCTCCTCTCTTAACGCACTGGATCTGCTTTGCTTCGCCATCTGCTATTCCGCAGATCTGCAAGATCCCTTCATAGACCCCTTCAATCAGAGTGCAGTTGTAACCTGGAGAAGGGGCCTCTACTACTATTTCCCTGTCTTCGGTCTTGATAAATTTTCTCGGGATCAAATCGGGCCCCCTGTGGTTCTGGAGGAAACCCTCTGACTCGAACCTAATAAAGTCCAGGGGTGTTCTTAGGTGTTCTGGAAGGCCGACGGTAGTTTTTATTGTCGGGTAAACAAGCTGACCTATCACCTTAATGGAAGCCCAACCCATAATCGGTTGGGTGTTGGCCTCAACTGCAGAGAACACTGTCTCAAGCACGCCTGTCTGGTACCAGCCCTCTGGGTCCAGTTCATAAGGATCTTTGCCGGTCAAATCTCTTACTGAGTCCATAGCCGCCCGTCTGGCTTGAGGCTTTGTCTTGATCAGGTCATAAGCTAGGATTATGAACTTTCCTTTGACTTCTGCCATGGCAGGTTCTCCTTCCTTGGTTAGTGTTTGCCTTCAAAGCGCAAACAATGGATACTCTGCTTACCCAAAAAGCCTACAGACGATTGATCCGAATGATTCTTCGATCTGTATTCAGCAGGCTTGGACACCTTCGGGTTCGGCTCGTTCCTGAGCGGACGGAAATGCACTTCCCACACTACACTAGCCGTTATGCGGCCATTGCAGCATCTGTGCCACATGTCAATTAGGTGATTAAAGATCGATCACCAATTGCACTAGCGCTAAGAAACGGGCATTGTGCAACAACCGGGAAAGTGACAGGGAGGGAACGAGACAAGAGCCAAAATGACCCATGCAGCACTTAAGAGACCATTAAAACGGAGTTTTGTAAGCATTGTGTCAGACACTATCCGGGAGCCTAAAGGGCTCGTAAGGATAAAAGACGGGGTCTAGGAGGCTCAGTCTGTGCCGGATGGTATCAGAAGGATGCTCGCAAATATTGAGAAAAGTTGGGTGCCCTACCAGGGAACCTCTTCGGCTGAATGTGCAGTGACTGCGTGATGAATCGCCCGCCCGGAGACTGAGAGATCGTGCGAAGTGGCTGGAACTTCGCAGGCGGTGCTATTTGGTGAGCACGCTCCGATCAGTGGACCAATCCCTTGAATGGTCCTCAACTCAGGTACGCGGGCATATCTATCAGCCATCTCGCGGACACTGACCCTCCAAGGCAGTCCGGGACCTAGTTTTTCACTTGATCACCCATGAGCCTGAGGATTTTTCCCAGTATGCAAAGCGCACGATGGCCGTAATTCATGTCAATTTCTTTGTCTGATCTGAAAATCTTTCCTCTCAGGATGATTTGCCTTGATCAGTTCCTTAATTGAATCAATCAGATATCCCTCTGTAAACTTCTCCGGAAGAAGCGGTTTGCCTCCAAAAAAGACCTGCGGAGTTGAGCTGAGCTTCAACTTGACAGCCAGTTCCACGTCTTCTGCCACCTTCTTGGCAGCCGACGAATCGGGCCTCATCAGATCCTGGAATTTGGAAGAATCAAGGCCCAGCTTTCGGGCGAATGCCAACCAGCTTTCGCTCTTTAGTTGCTTCTGTTCACTGTAAAGCAGGTCAGCATAGGCCCAAAAGGCCGAAGACCCTCCCAACACTAATGCGGCACACGCGGCTTGAGCCGCCGGGCAAGCCATAGAGTGACCTGTCAACTCACCAGCGACGCTCCTGTTGCACTGCCTAGACAGCGGCAAATTCTTGAATACCAACTTAATATCTTGTGGGTTCAGCTCAACCAAATTGCGGAGAAGGCGGTCAATTCTCGGACAGACAGGACATTGAAAGTCACTGAATAAGATAATTTGGTACGCAGCTGCGGAAGATCCAAAGACAGGGTCCGCAGAAGTAACCGGGACTTCGGAACTGGGCGCTCCTTTTGGCATCTCAAGAATCACCGCTGGATCATTGGCCAAGCTCTCGATTTTTGCCTTCGCGTCATCAAAGCTCAGAGACTTCTCCCACATCCCGGCCGCGAAAAAGACAAGCAGAGATATGGTAATTCCGCCTGCGACGAAGCAGAACCGCTCGCCGATCGTGGATATCTCCGGGAGCAAAAACGCCTGCCTCTTCCTGATTGAGACCGCCACGACCGAAATCAGGCTGAAAAGGTTCATCACGTGAGCGACTATGCACCAGGTGCAGATGAAATCGACTTCAAACATCATTATGTAGGCGTAATACCAACTGAATCCCATGGCAGCGAAAAAATACCCCAGAAGAAGCGCCCATGAAATTTTTCCTACTCGCTCGTTAACCAGCCCGTTTATCACGCACCAGAGCACAAACGTGAAACCCATCAACCCTAGGACAGCGGAAGGAACATGCCCGAACAGCGTGGCATAATCGGTCAAGAGGATCGAATCGCAATCAATTCTGCCATCTGCACGACACAGAAAGGACTGCCCTACCTCGGTTGCATGACTGCTGAGTAGGATGTGGCGATAAGTGAGAAAACCGGTGGCGAATGCTCCTATAAGAGCGGGAAGCAAGAGGATCAGGAATGGGAACCTACTCGTGAAAAAAGACCGCTTTTCACTGATGCTCAAGTCGGAACTCATTGTCGCTGCGATCCCCCTGACGTTGAGATGTTAGATTCTCTGGTGCTCGCCCACGTGTTAGATGCGTCTCTGAGCCAATATAGGTGAACATTCGTCTTATGCTCAGCGGATAAGGGATTCATATGCATCTCCCCAGTGGATTTGCCAGCTCGAATATGCTCCGTGGTTTCTTTCTCCGGACCGCGTCAGCGATGCTCTGCTTCATAGCCGTTCGGGCTTGAGTTTTGACTTGATCCACGATATCAGCGACCTCTTCAAGCTCCTTGGGAGTCAAACCGACGACCTCCGCCCTTTCCAAGAAGCGTTCAAGGCATTGAGCAGAGTCGGACGCTGCGGCTGCCCCTAAGCTCACCAAAAGTTCCGTTCTCATTTCCATTGCTGAGTTCCTCCTATTCGAGTATCTGTTCAAACTACCAACTGCGCCTCTGAGATGCGTCTGCCAGCCATATCTTGACACCGTCTCGGGGCGTCAACATGGCCATTTGAGTCTCAAGTTATCGATTTTCGATTACTCGGATGCCAGCAGTCTTTCCAGTATGGTCGCCACATCTCTTACAAGCGCGGGACATACCCTACTTACGAGTTTCTCCTCCCGGACCTTTTTCAAACCTTCGGCAGTACTCATGTCAGCACCAAGCAAGCCCTTGCACTCTGTTGTTCCGTGCAGTGCTTCGAAGCTTCGGAAGAGTTCTTGCACACAGGAGAAGGAGACACGTTTCGCCTCTTCCTCATCTTCATGATCCTTCGCCAGTCCCAAAACCAGCACCGCAGCGGTTATCGCTCCGCAGGTCCGTGCCAGGTGCCCCATGCCGCCCCCAAGTGGCAGTCCCAACCGAGCAGCCAATTTGGCATTCAGTCCATATGGCTCTCCAAAAACAGTGAGCATAGCCTGGGAGCAGTTCAATTTTGTGGGAAAAAGATCCACGGCTCTTTCCACATTGTTCATGAGACGATCTCCTTGTTCTTGACATTGACCTATTATCTGTTAAATAGATTATTGTAGTTTGACTATCGTATCAAACGATTTATTTCGATAAGCCCGATCGAAGCTTCCGATCTATGGAGGGACGAATGGAGATTCGGCACCTAACGACCTTTCTGACCGTGGCCAAACTCCTGAGCTTCAACAAAGCGGCGAGCCGCCTCAATTACGCTCAGTCCAGTGTATCCGCTCAGATCCAGGCGCTTGAGGAAGAGCTTGGCGTGCAACTCTTTGACAGGATGGGAAGGTATATCCTGCTCACGGAGGCTGGAGAACGTTTGATCCAGTATGCGGAGAAAATCATCGATCTCGCCGATGAAACACGCGCGGAAATCAGGGACGAGAAGGAACCCAGAGGATCTCTTACCATCAGGGTTCCCCAATCCCTGAGCGCGTATCGACTGACGTCTGTTCTCAGGGAATTCCACAAACGGTTTCCGACGGTTGGATTGATTCTCACCCCCTGTGCCCACGAAAGCGTTCGGAAGGACCTGCAAAAGGGGGGAATAGACCTGGCATTCTTGTTGACCGACTCATACAGTGCCGCCGATCTAGAGGTAGAGGTCCTTGGGTTTGAGTCAATAGTGCTCGTGGCATCCCCAACTCACCGCCTTGCGAAGCAAGAGCTTGTCCGTACACGTGATCTCCAAGGAGAGACGGTGCTGCTGTCAAAGGTGGATTGTAGCTATAGACGACAATTTGAACGGATGATGCAAGAAGAGGGGGCCTTTCCAGGAAGTACGCCTATTTTCCATAGCGTGGATAGCCTCAAGCGCTGTGTCATCGAGGGCATGGGAGTGACAGTGCTACCCGAGGTGTCGGTTTCGGAAGAAATCAAGCAGGGCAAGCTTGCCCGTTTGCGATGGGAAGAGGGTGAGATTGAAGTTGCCGCGCTCATGATCTGGTCTAAAGGCAGGTGGCTCTCCCCGACGCTGAGCGCTTTCATCGAAACAGCCAGAAAAGCGCTGAAAAAGAATTGGTGTTAATTCTTTTGCTTCTTCTCATTTAATCAATTCCTCAGCCGCACGAACTCATTCTTGTTTCATGAATAGCTGGGA
Source organism: uncultured delta proteobacterium (assembly GCA_963843165.1). GTDB lineage: Bacteria > Desulfobacterota > Desulfomonilia > Desulfomonilales > Desulfomonilaceae > DATJPW01. The sequence goes on from CAWJJL010000005.1 coordinate 58,628, forward strand.
TGATGGCCTCTCGAATGAAGGTGTAGGCGTATAAGAACAGGTAATTACTTTATCTCGGCAGCAACCATAAAAGCAGAGATTCTGGAAGTAGTAATCACCTGAATCAGGTTGTGAACGCAGGCAGTCTTTCGCTCACTGCAACGACTTCCGCAGGCCATCCACATCCATGGTTCGCCGACATTCCGATCCCGTTGCCTGTTGATAAATCCTCCCGGGCTTAGCCATTCGGATCCTACGCGATTCTTTGAATTGGAGAAGGGAAAAGTATAGCGATATTCCGAAGGTCGAGGACACGCTACGCACACCGTAATCATATCCCCTCAAGATCATAATATATTAAAGGATTAGCGGGTAAATCCTTGATGGATTGACCTAATCAAAGCATGGGGAAATGCGCTCGTACATACTCTTGGAACCTCCCGTTCGACCGGGGAGTACGGATTCCCTGCGATGAACGGACCTATCAGCTCAGCATGCAAATAGTGCGTATGCACCCAGATAGACAGAGTTCGGAGAAAAATCCCGGCAGGTCCTGAGATGCAAGGATACGATGGCGAATCCGCATCGTGCCTTGCATTTGATCTGCGGATCGTATTAGCGGAACGATTGTTTTTTAAGGCAAGACCGACTGAAAAGCCGAATGAGATTGTGCCGATTCGTCAGCCCCGGCGAATAGATTGGCTTGGACTTGACCAGGGGAAAACGGTGAAGTATGGTCAGGAACAGGAAAATACAGGATTTTTCTGCAGTGTGACAACGGTTTTGGCTTCGGGCTTTGTGGCAGAAGATACGATCGCCTTTGCGGGGCCGACAGTGCCTCTTTGATCCGTGGTCGACAGCCCCACGACTACCGAAAAGGCAAGACAGCCGTATAATTCCAGACAAAAAAGCAGGAGACATATGGCAATAGAAGGATTCACGGAATATTGTAGCGAGGAGGCTCAACTATACAACCGATATCGTTGGTGGCTGGGTCTAACGTGGGGGGACGTGCTGGACAGGGCCAGTGATCTATACCCGCGCAAAGTTGGTCTCGTGGATGACGATGGGCGGCTGACATATAGGGAGTTACGGCAAAAAGTTGATTGTCTTGCCTTGGGCCTTATGGACCTCGGCATAAAACCGACAGACCGCGTCCTGCTACAGGTTCCCAACTGGTGCGAATACGTGTGGGCGTTTTTCGCGCTGCAGAAGATTGGGGCGATTCCCGTCCTACTCCTACCTAGGCACAGAGAGACAGAAATAAACTTTCTTTCGCAACTTACTCAGGCCAAAGCATGGATCCTTCCCCTGAAGTACCGGAGTGTAGATTACAGGCCGGTTATTCAAAACGTTGTGCGCGAAACCCCAACAATTGAGCACATCATCACTGTTAGAGAAGAACGAGATAGCGGGTTTCTCCGTATGGAAGACCTTGCAAGCCAGAGGCCTCTGACGTCGGAAAATTTATCACAGCTCGCCGAGCGGAGACCCGATCCTATGGAGGTCGCCCAGATAATGCCCACCGGTGGTACGACGGGCCTACCCAAGGCAGTTCCCAGGACCCACAATAGTTTTCTGTGCAACGCAGAATACCATTCCAAAGCCTGGGAAATTACCAGCCAAGACACGGTCCTGACCATTGCCCCCGTGTCCCATGCCCAGGGAATGTTCTGCGGGGTTGGCGGCGGCTTCATCAATTATACGAGGCTGGTACTCATCGATTCTACAGACCCGGCTGATATCTGTAGGGTGATTGAAAAGGAGAGGGTATCGGCCGTCCCAACCGTGCCGGCCTTGGTGAGCAGGCTTGTGAACTTTGACGGTCGGAAGAACTTCGATCTCAGCTCTCTGAAGAAAGTGTACTCCGGCGGCGGTCCCAGCAGCCCGGACCTGGTGATGGCTGTCCGTGAGAAACTGGGATGTGCGTTTGTCAACGTATTTGGGTCTTCGGAGGGCACGAACTCGATGACAAGGCTGGACGATGACCTGGAGGTGATCTGCAACACCGTCGGGGTCAAGTGCTGCCCGTATGAAACTTACAAGATCATCGACCAAGACGGGATTGCACTGCCCCCCAACACGGTAGGCGAGTTTGTCAGCAAGGGACCTGGGATATTCACCGGCTATTTTGGAGCCGGTGATGAAAATCGAGACCTCTTTACGCCGGATGGCTTTTTCCGTACCGGCGATTTGGCAAGGATAGACGAAGTCGGAAATATAACCATCACCGGTAGAATGAAAGACATCATCCTTCGCGGCGGGGAGAACATTAGCGCTATCGAGATAGAGAATCTTGTGAGCACGCACGAGCAGGTTGAAGCAGTGGCGGTAATCGGTATGCCTGATGAAGAATTGGGGGAGCGAATTTGCGCCTATGTCCAAACCCGTCCGGGCAGCGAAGAAGTCACGTTCGACGATATCATCTCCTTCCTAAGGAGCAAGGGGGCATCGGTGCTCCAGCTCCCGGAGCGTATCGTGTTCGTGGACGGCATTCCCCTCACCAAGGTGGGGAAGGTCGATAAGAAGGCTCTTCGGGAAGACATCAGGAAGCGCATGACACTTGCTTAGAATGGCAGTTTATCTTGTAAAAAAGCGTCCCTCCTTAGTAATGGGCTAAGACCCTAATTCACGGCATACCTTGCCCACCATGAACGGCACAGCTGAACTTCGTTTCGGTGGCATACCGCAGGTCTGACCTGTTGAACAGCACCTTCACATGATTCGAGCCGCAGTGCCGGAGGCCCAGAGACCGAGGCTGCTCGCCCCAGCCGCCCGTTCGACGAGCCTTGGAACGACCTTCAATCACTCATCCAGGGGTACGTGCGGACAGGCCCGTTTCCGCGCTGTCGAACCAGCCGGAAGCGCCAGCTTAGCCCAAGGTCTCATTCGTTTGCAAGTGAACCGGAGCTATGTGCCCAGCTCGGCCCGTCGGTCTTTGAACTGCTCCCGGAGCTGGTACTTCATCACTTTGCCTGCGACATTTACCGGCAGGGCCTCTACGATCTCCATGAGCCGTGGGATCTTGTAATCCGCCAGGCGAGTCTTCAGGAACTCCCTCAGTTCCTCGAAAGTAAGCTGCTGTTCGGGGATCAAAGTGACGACGGCCATCACCGTTTCTCCCCAAGTTGGGTGGGGCACGCCGATGACCAGCAGCCATGCTGATCTTCGGATGCTCGAACAGAGCGTCTTCAACCTCTTTGGAATATACGTTTTCTCCGCCGGTGATGATCATGTCCTTCTTCCGGTCGACGAGCGTGATATATCCTTCCTCATCCATCACTCCCAGGTCGCCCGAATGGACCCAACCATTCCGAATGGTGTCGGCTGTAGCCTCGGGATTCTTGTAGTATTCCTTCATGGTAGTCTCGCCCTTGATAACAAGCTCGCCCACCACCCCTGGTTTGGTGATAGTGTTTTCCTGGTCGTCGACGAGCCGGGTCTCCATATTGACGATGTATTTGCCGGCTGCGCCGGCTTTGCGGATCTGGTCGTTGGGGTACAGGGCTATCCCACCCGGGCCGCCCTCGGTCAGCCCGCAGAGGCAGAAGAAGTTGGTGGTCTTGAACTTGTTGATCGCCTGCTTGACCGACTCCGCTGCCATCGGTGCCGCACCGTACCCAAAAAACCGCACTGACGACAGATCGTACTCGTCGAAGTTCGGGACCTTCATCATCAGCAAATACATGATTGGAGCGCCGAAGAACTGTGTGATCTTCTCCTTTTGGATCATTGCCAGTACCTGGTTCGGGACGAAGTCCTTCATGATGACGTGGGTGCATCCCATGTAGGTCCCGGGGTTGAGATAGAGGTTCAGCTCGGCGGAATGGAACAGCGGGGCCACGTGGAGAATGCGATCGGCCGGATTGAGCGCAAACAGCGAACAGACGGTGGTGGTCAGAACGATCTGGTTGTGATGCACCAGGACCGCCCCTTTGGGCCGCCCGGTCGTTCCCGACGTATAGATCATCTCGCTCTCGGCGTACTCCTCCACTTCGATACCTGGGTCGGACGGATCGCCGGCAAACATGATTTCCTCCATGGGATTGCATCCGTCAAATCTGCCGGGCCCGGCCGATATGAAGTGCTTGATCTTGCCCTGCCGTACCTTTCATTTCTTTGACCGCCGGCTCGAAGACATCATCGAAGATCAGACCGACAGCGTCGCAGTTGTCCAAGATGTATTCAGCTTCCGGCGGCGCCAGACGGAAGTTGACGGGTACGGCAACCGCTCCGGTCTTGACGATACCGTAGAAGGCGATAACGAACAGGTCAGAGTTGAACATCCACAGGGCCACTTTGTCGCCTTGTTTGACCCCTGCCTTGATGAGAGCGTTGGCAATCGTGTTGACCCGGTTGTCCACTTCGGTCCAGGAATAGCGTTTGTCCTGGTAGATGATCCCTACCTTGTCGGGAACGGTGCGCTTGTTCCGTGAGACGAGTCCTCCGAGATGCATGGCTAAACCTCCTTTTATCCGGCATTCTGATGCGATCCGGCCATCTTAAGGGTCCTCGGATCAGGTCACGGCAGTGAATGGCTCCTCGGACCCGGGGTTCCGATCTAGAGGCCCATGAAATTGGCGCAAATGGTTTTCATGATTTCATTGGTTCCGGCGAAAATGGACATTACCCGGGCGTCCCGCCACGCACGTGCCACGAGATATTCTTCGCAGTACCCGTAACCTCCCTGGAGTTGGAGACATCCATCGATTACTCGTTTGGCCTTGTTGACCCGCCCCCGTAATATGTGCAACTTGTTGAAGCGTGGAGGCCATTTACTCCTTGAGAGGCGAGCCGCCGAACAATACGGCTGGGCTCAGGTTCTCCGGCCACTCACGAACCCACTTGCGCATCTGGTCCTCGGGCGTGAAAACCTCAAGAGGGATCTCCAGGTCGCGTACCGCCTGCTCCTGGTTGCCCGCGAGCCACTGATATCCCCATTTCAATAGATGAGCAGCTATAGAGACTTTATACGTGGCGTGCTCAAGCTCTCGCCACCATGTATTGGAACTTCGTGCGATTGCCCATTCCGAGTGAGCATTACCTGAAATTCAAGCGAAACATCGTGGTACTGCAAAGATGGGAGACACGACGTCATCCTTATCGGTCAGGATTAGAAGGATTCAAACAGTTACAACAGTTCCTGGTTGTGAAGCAAAGCTACCGCGAGATGATACCCGTATCGATACCGCACGGTCAAATATTAAAATACAGGTTATGTTCGTTCTGAGGAACTTATTCCATTGCCCGCGAACGAAAATCGCTGATGATTTATTCTAGACGCTTTCTGCTTGATGTGTACGCATTGAATAAACAGTGTCCTCTAATTGAACAGTAAAAGCCCAATTGCACATGGTGACAAGAATCGTCATTAAAGTAGACATTATTGTCAATTACGTTTACGCGGCAGTTTGCGGAGATATGTTAGCGAGTTATCGTACTATTTCGGCTGAACGTGACAAAATGTGTCAGATCCATCCGGAGTCGTAGGACTCGGGAGGGGACATCCGCAAGACGACCCCGAACCTGAAAGGAAGGCTCGGCTGCGCAACCGAAATGCCTAATCCGTCGATACTTGCTCCGTGATTATCTCTAGGCGACTAATCAAGCATGTGAGGTGGCCAAGATGGCAGGAATTATAATGGCTCAATCTCACAATAGACAGTATAGGTGACTTCCGGCGATGGATACCCGGGACGTAGGCGCCGTTGAAAACCCACCGTCGAGTCGTATCAACACTGCAGGGTGAATTGACGGCACGAAATATGCCCTAACTAAAATACCCGTCGCAAAACAATCTGAGGACAAGCCGCATTTCTGCGTCTAACGAGCTGACAGACCTGGCTGGCACGTTTGTCAGAGGTAAAAGGAGCGAGGAGATGAAGAAAGCGGTGACGTTTGCAGTTTTCACGCTGCTATTTGCGATCCCGCATCTTGGTAATTCGGCCGGTACGAGCAAACCTGCAGGGCAAACGGGCCAAGCACTGACCAGTGCGCTGGCGACTCCGAGTTCTTCGCCCTCAAGTCAGCCCGTGACAAGCACACCAACCGCGGCCGCAGCTCCTGCTTCGGGTCAAGCAAAGACGAGCACTTCGACTACGCTTAGCGCGACGTCGTCATCACTGACAGTAACGAGCACACGAGTCTCGGCAAGTGGACAATTGCCGGGCGTGACAGTCATCAGCGCACCAGCGGCATCGTGTGGAGAGCCGCTTCGTCGTTTTCACCGGCACTTTGGGCATCGACGTGTTTGGCCCGGACAGTTGGAAACCGGCGTAACAGACCATCGTGGGCGGTCCGATCCCGGTGTAGGTTTGTCGGCGGGCGAGGGCCTGGATAACTTGGGCGAGCGGCTGGAGCTTCTTGGCTTGCCGCGCAAGGTCAAGCGTATCGAGCACACGGTCGAGCGCCTGGATAACCTCCGCGAGCGACCACAACAAGAGAGGGGCGGGGGTTCGGAATTCGCCGATCAGCCGCAGGGAAGTGGCGGGAGGCAGAACCAAAGGGGTGAACAGAGGCTATTGGACAATAGACAACCGAATGCAGCGGCTGACTCGGGTTCGAATTTGGCGAGGCAGCCGGCGCACCGAGGTGCCCGGTCGGAAAGCAGCGGCGAGCGGCTTCAAGACACCGAGGGCCAAGAGCTACAGCGCTTGAATGTATGGTTGGAGCCCAGGGATCTCAGAAACAAGTAGGGCAGGGGTTCTTCAACGCCAGACGACGCGCGGCGTAGCAGCAGTCGTGTAGCTATCTCGTAAGATAAATAGTGCTGCCCTAATTGAACAGTAAAGGAGAACAAAGCGCCTGAAAAATGGTTATCCCACCTTTGGCAGGACTCTGCCGATTAATCGCATGTTGGGAATTTTGGCTCCCCGAGTAGTCCAGCGTCCCAGCGGGATCGAATCCCGCCCGATGCGGGATTTCGGCTGAAGCCTCAACCACTACGACCAAGTGGTTACCAGTTGTAATAGAGAGTCGGAATGATACTTTTGAAAAAGAATCAGCCTGTAAGACATAAGTGTCATTGCTGTAGATGTTGAATTCTTTTCCAGGAGAATAACTCCCTGGAGAGTTTGCGAACAATAAGATCAACTACATAACTCAGGTCAATCGTTCCAAACAGCAGCACAAATCAGAACGATGCACAACCGATTGACACAAAATTGACACAAGAAAAGCTGACCTAAGTCAGAACCTGGGCCAGCTTTTGAGGGACGTGTCAGGCAAACGTTTTAACTGGCGGCGGCATAGTCTTTTCCTCGGCTGTTTAGCATTTTTGTGAGCGATGAAGACAACTGTTCAAGTTCCTTGCCGGCTTCTTCCAGGTGCCTTGTGGCTTCCACGCTGCTTTGCATTGCGGATTCAATGTCCCTGACCGTGGCAGCGACACGCTCCACTCTGGCAAACTGTTTCCCGGTCTCGGAGAAGATCACGCCGGCCGCCTTGGTGAATCGGGTAACGCTATCCGAGAGGTCCTCAATTGATTTTCCCGCGGTTTGAGATTGTTCTACGCCGTCCAGTACGGCTTTTCCGCCTTCCTCAGTAGCCATAACCACCGACGCCACCGATTTACGAATCTCCTGGAGGATTTGGGTAATCTTCTCCGTTGCGTTTTTGGATTGGTCGGCAAGCGACTTTATCTCGTGAGCGACTACGGCAAAACCCTTGCCTTGATCTCCGGCTCGTGCGGCTTCGATAGAAGCGTTGACGGCCAGTAGGTTCGACTGATCTGCAAAATCCTGGACAGCTGAAATGATCTCTTCGACATATTTAGTGTCCTCGCTCAGCTTAACAACCGTAGTGCTGACAATATCCATTCTATCTTTTATGAGAGTCATTTTTTGCAGAGTCTCGGATGTGGCCTTCGCTCCGGCGTTCGCAACTTCGTCGGTGCGTTCCGATTGCTCTGCGATGTTACGCGCGGTTTCATTGACGACTCTTGCGGTCTTCTCCATTTCGCCTACGGTCGCCGCTGTCGCGCTGATGGAAGAAGAAGTTTGAGTGGCCCCGACATAAAGCTCCGATGACGTGGCCCCGATTTGAACCGCCGAATTGGTCAATACTTCCACACCTTCCAAAATGCGTTTGTTATATGCGCTGAGATTTTCCGCCAGGCTGTTGAGGGCCGCACCGAGCTCGTTGAGTTTCACCTGCATTCCGTGAATATCTACCCGATGCGACAATTCTCCCCGACTTATGGCTTCCGCAAGGTTTGCTGCGTCCGACACGGGTTTTGCAATGGTTCGCATCAAAATAAAAACGATGAGCAGTATGATTATTGCGTACGCGGGAGCGCCCAGGTACAGAAGCACCTTGATTCTGTCGAAGTTCTTCTGCGAAGTCAGCGAATAAGCGTCTGAACCTGCCATTTGATCCTCTGCGATGGCGAGAACCTTGGTCATCATTTCAGTAACGGGTTCAAAATTCGGGGTCTTTGCCGAACCGGTTTCTGTGCCCTGAGGCCGATTCCGACGGCTTTATTTTCGAAATGGCCGGATCCAGCGACCGCCGTGCGCCATGTAGAAAGAAGTTCCTCAGAATCACGGACCTGTTTTTGCTGGTTGGGATTTTCCGCGACAAGCGTTTTCAGGTCGACCGAGTTCGGCAAGGCTTTCTTGATACCCGGCCCGGTATTGATCAAGATTTTTTTCGCCCGCTCCAAGCGCATATGCCTGAAGACCAGTCTCCATTTTTAACGAACTTTTTTGAATGGACGCGACGGCTCTAACAATATCGTGAGTTTTCGTGATTTTGGGAAAGAATTCCGCAACCTCGTTCAAGCCCGACAACATCATTATCGTGGGAATGGCAAGCGCAAGGATGGAAATTATTGCAAGAGCTATGAGCTTTGTTCGAATAGTCAGGTCGGCCGGTCTCATTTTTACCTCTTTTACCTTAGCTGATTTTCACGCGGGCATCCGGCAACAATTACCGGTATACCCGCCGCGCGTAAGATTTCCATTAGGGCAAAGACGGTGAATCGACAATTATCGGCAAACAGCGGACAGTCGTCTCAATTCATGAGAGTTATCGGGGAACGGTCCGAGGCCCCACGAGACTAAAAAGCCGTTCCTCGAAGATTGTCCCAAAATTCTCAGTTTGTCGACGATCTCAGAGCCATGTCGATCCACGGTGTTTCGGGAATTTAAACCTGAATCATGCAGCGGACGGTCATTTTAGGCGTTTTAGCGCTGCTGCGGGGTCGAAGCGTAGCTCCGGTTACCCTGAAAAGGTCTCCGTATGGAGTCCCACACGACCTGACGCAGGCAAAACCGTCGTCACTTTGCTAAGAAAGCTACCCGTTGCTGTTTTTGATCGTACCTCACCGTTTCGTCTCCGGTCAAACATAATCTCTCGTGTGGTCCCTCACTCGAACAGATATTGGTAGTATCGGGCCAAGGGGAAGGCTTAAGGCCCCGACTCCCAGCACAATACTGCTCGCATATCTTCCATACAGCAGTCGTATTTTTCAACCTGAAGCAAGGGAGCAAGGGGTCACCCATTAAGAGGCCCTTGGCTCATTGGCTACCAAAGATCTTGGTTTGGACGTAAGCTAAAGTAGACCCGTGCCGAATCCACGATTCTCCTGCTGAAACAAAAAATCCCGCTCCGTGTTGTTTCCAACCGAGCGGGATAATTTGTCTTTTTTGGCTCCCGCCCAATGCGGGATTTCGGCTGAGGCCTCAACCATTACAACCTAGTGGTTAACAGACATGTACAAAGCTCACTAACCAAGATAATATCAACGCGTTAACTTGTCACGAGCATTCCAACCCGTCACGACAAATCAGCACGTTGCACAAGCGAAGGTGACAAATTGGTGACAGGTTTTATGAGACGTTCCACTTAGCCGAGCCGCTACTCTTTACTAACTCTGAGCCTGGACCAGCTTTTGAGGGGCAGGCCAACTCCTCGCACACTTGATGCTGCTGTAAGCCACGAGTGAGCCTAATGACATACCAGGATTGGTTGAGGCTATGGTATACGGCTTACACTACCGAGGGGACGAGTTGACACGAAACACGTTGCGTGCCAATGGTATCTAGTGCGCAAATTTCCGGAGGTGCAAGCGTTGATGAAATCGCGCCAATTTCTCGTTTCAGTAGTGTTGTCGGTGCCGCTAGGTACTCGGCGGTTCGGTGATTTTCGAAAGTGGAATGGAGGCCGCAGGATTCGGTTCGAGAGGAGGTTCTTCCGGTTCTCGTGGTGGCGGCTTTAGCAGAAGCTCCTCCTGGTCGGTCCCAACCCATAATACATGGGATCGTAGCGGCGGTGGCCTACTCGGGCCTACTCCTGGATCCTCTTCCGGGTACTCAAAGCCGTCTCTTCAGAAGACGCCTACCCCTTCGGGATATTCCAAGCCGTCGTTGACGGGACCCCCGACTTCGGGTCAGTCAGTGCAGACTGGGAGTAAAGCTTCCGGCGGGTATGCTAAACCTGGGGCTTCCTCCGTCACAGGAGAGAGGTTCACCGGGGGCTCAAAGTTCGATAAGGAGACCATTGGCCTGGAAAGGAAGAAGAGGTCTCAAGAGTCACTAGAAAAGTACAAGTCTGAGCAGGCCAAATTCAAGAACCCGGAATTCAAAGTTGAAGGAGCAGAGTCGAGTCCTCTTGCCCAGAAAGGAAAGGTTTACTCCGGGTTTGACTACGGCACTCATTACGAGCAACGAGACAACTATTATAGATCCCAAGGATACCAACCGCCCGGATACGCTTACAACAGCTCGCCGGGCTTCGGGCTCTTCAATTCGATATTTTTGTTCTGGATGCTGGATCACATTAGCCATAGGGACGTAGCTGCGACAGCCTATCACCACTCTGACGATCCCGGTTTCCAGAAGTGGCGTAAGGAAGCCGAGAATCTGGCCAAGGATAACCCCGAACTAAAGGCAAAGCTCGCTGAAATGGACAAGCAAACCAAAGAATTGGAGGGCACTCCAAAAGATCCTGCGTACCTCCCCAAGGGAGTACCGCCCGAAGCGGCCTTGTCCACAAGTGTCCTGGCGAGCAAGAAACCTGAGAAGCCTCTTCTTCGTTTTGCCACGGGGCAGGTCGGCGGGTGGTATGACAAGTTCGGTAGTATGTTCAAGAAAGCAGCTTCGAACCTGGATCTCAAATTCATTACCACGAATGGTTCGTTGGATAATCTCAAACTGCTGGCCAACGGGGAGGCGGATCTTGCCATTGTGCAGTCGGATGTCCTGGCGTTGATCGATAGGAAACTACCCGGCAAGGATTTAATATCCGAGCAAAGTACACTTTACGTTGAGTATACTCAGTTAGTCGCCAATCGAGACGGCGGCGTCAAATCGGTTAAGGATATCGACCCACAGAAAAATTTCCTCTATGTCGGACCTAGAGGGTCGGGTACCGCTCTCACCTGGGAAGGGCTTTGTGAGCAAGATGAACGATACAGGAAGATACCGATCAGATATGCGGCCTATTCAGCAGGATTGGCGGAGGTTCAAGGTAATTCCAAGGCTCTGATGATGTTCGTCGGGGGTCTCAATAGCGATTTCTTGAAGAAGGCTGAAGAGTTAGCCAAGAAATCCGGAAAACTTCGACTCGTGGCTGTGGATGAACGGCACTTTAAGGATAAGCTTGATAAGCACAAAAACTCGATCTATACATTCGTCGAAATCCCCAGTAACATTTATCCTTCACTCCAGAAGGGGTGGATCTTCAGTGGCGACGTTGAGACACTGGCGGTACAAGCGATTCTTGTGCTTCGGACCAAATGGGCGGAGAAATACGGACCGGAAGCCATGGACGCTTTATCACTGGCTATTCTTGAGACCAAACCGGATATACAGCGTATGGTCAATGGAACAAAGTGAATTGAGGTACAGGGCTGGAATTCAGATTTCTCCGCCGCGCTGAAGGACTACATGGGTTAGAATAAATTGGTGCGGCTCAGTAGTAAGGAGTCAGAATGTCGGGAACGTGGAGCCTTTTTAAGAGGATTGGGCTGAAAAAAGTGGACGAATTAAAGGATTCACTCCAGAAAGCTAGGATGGAGAGGGTCGACGTGGATCTTCCACTCGGACTAAGGTTCAACGCGATTGTCGAGGTTCCTGAGGTTGACTTTATTCTTGGCGGAGATGATCTCAAGGTCAAACATCCGGGTATGAGTAACGCTGTGTTATCCTACGGCGCCTTTTCCGTCGGGGATTCAAACGTTCACAGATTCTACCTGGAATCATCGGACATAATATACATGTTACAAATTGTCACTGACATGAAGAAGATCGTGGAAGAGTGTAAGCTTTTCATGCCGTACGATGAGGTGTACCCGGAAGACTGGGACTTCTGGCTTTCCGAAAAAGACGGATATATCGGCCTGGATATTTTCCAGACCAAGGACCAGACCCAGTACTTTCGAGTCTGGGAAAATGATGATGCAAAACGAGTGGTTGAACAGGACCAAAAAGGAAACCAAATAACAAGGATCCCTCCCGTCCAGCTTACTGAAAAGCTTTACCTGGACCCGTATGGTGAGGAAACTGAGATGGTAAAGTACGACTCAATGCTGTACGGACGTCACGTCAACGATAAAGTTGACGAGTACCTGCTGTTGTCCGCTGTCAATGAAAAGGATGGAGCATCGGTTCAGATCATGGTTGGGATCGAACTGCAACACAAGTCTATCAAAGTAATCTAACTCCACACACCAAGGAGGAACCGTCATGGGAGGAGTTTTTGGATTTCTGAGTTCTTTCGGCAAAGAGAAGTTAGGCAAGGTGGGACAGAGTATTACCCAGCAGATCGTCTCCTGGGATCCTGAGACTGCGTCCCAAGCTGAGATAGAGGAGATGATCCACGAGCTTGACAAGGTAACGATCGAAGCCGGCAAGGCCAAAACCTTGTATGAAAGAGACGCGGCTGAAGCTGAGGCTGCCCAAAAAAACTACGACCGTTACATGGCAGCTGCTGAGTTACTTAACAAACAGATTGAAGAAGCCAAGACTGGCGGCAATGAGTCCAAGGCTCAAGAACTCGGCGTGAGTCTGGAAAAGCTCCTGCAAGATCTTGAGAAATTGCGTCCTGAGGTTGAAAGAGAAGCACATGAAGCCGAAGAGGCAAAATCGTACTACGAAGAAGTCAAAGAGATGGCTGAATTGACAGCCGAGAAGGTGAAAACAGCTAAGGCTCACCTGGAACAGGCCTCGCGTGACATGCGCCGCGCTGAATTGGACCAACAAAGGGCCCAGGCCCGGTCAGAGAAAGCTGAAAATCTGGCGGGGCTCAAAAAAGAATCATCCAGCCTTGGCGTTGCATTGGCTGCTATGAACAAACAGGCTGAGGATGCCCGTGCTGCCGCAGCGGCCTCGGAGATGAAGGCCAAGCTTCTGAGTCCTGAGAAGGCCACCGACGATCAGCATATCGAGGCTGCGTTGAAAGCCGTTTCCGGGGAGTCCTCAACCACAAATGCCAGTTTCGCCGATCGCTTGGCGGCATTACGCAACAAATGACGACGACTTTGAACCCATTCGCCTGTTATCGAGAGCACCGGTGAGCCGGGCAGTGAGATTTCCTTTGACAGGAGCGAGATTCAATCTCACCAAGCTAGACAAGGAGGCGACACATGCATTTTATCGGATTTTTGATCATAGGACTGATAGCTGGTTGGCTGGCCGAAACAATCATGAAAGGAAAAGGGGCGGGGCTCATTATTAATTTGGTCGTAGGAGTGGTAGGGGCCTACCTCGGGGGTTTTCTGTTGGGCTTGTTGGGGCTGTCCATACATGGACTAATCGGATCATTTATTACGGCTGTGATAGGCGCGGTGGTATTCCTGCTTTTGGTGGGGCTAGTGAAGAAAGCTTGATGAGGTATTTCCTATTTCACTACGTTCGGAGCGTCTCGAATTAGGCGAAAATGAGACCGCTAGGCACGGTCTCATTGCTTGGCATTTGATGGGGCTAGCAGCGACGTCCATACTCCTCCTCACGTAGGACTTCCGCCAACCATCCCGTAATCCTTCGGCGAGAATCGCAAAAGGGGCATCGTCCCATATCGCTGAAGTATTCCGTGCCGCAGGAGACACAGAATAGCAAACGAGGTTGATGCTTGGGTTTGGGTTCTTGCATCTCAATATCTTTGTTCATAACACGCTCCTCCTCCTGCAGGGCGGCCGTATCCCCTCTCTTGTTTTGGTGTCGTAATTGTAAGCGGATTTAGTTACAAATGATTAGGCGACTTTGGTGTTCAGGTGGGTGATTAAATGAAAAAGCCAGGAGTGAATCCGGTTTTCTTATTTGTCCACTGCTTGACAGAGGGGATAGTATGAAAGAGGGAGCGTCGCACAGAATAATTCGCCTGAAAGCAAATCGCTCGTCCTTTAGCGGATACGAAGTCCCTGAACCGATGCGGAACTCTCAACGAGGTCGGTCGGGGATCGGTCAGGGGTTGCAAAAAGCGGCACCGCACCGATGTCACGCGAAGTTAACCGGACAGTAGCGACATGGTACGGGCTGTGAACCGATCTGGAAACCTCACGGGAAAAAGCGGGCACCTCGAAAAAGACGACGGTGTCCGTGTTGTATTTTGGAGGTCACTTCACAGTAGCTGGCAGAAATTCGAATGGCTGAGCCGGTTCGAACTTGCTTGCAGCGCTGCCGGAATAGGTCTTGCCACCGGTCAGAGTGAGCTTCTTGACCGGCGCACCTTCCTTCAAATCCAGCTCCGCCAACGGCACCCAAAACGTGGTGGGGCTCGTAGCGGAATCATAGTAGTAAATCTTGTTCTTATGGTCGGAGACTGTGCGCCAGTAGGTCGACGCAATGTTCGGCTGCCCCGGGGTGGTAATGCCCAGAGGTACGGAGACGCCACGAATCACGCCAAAGACGCTAGCCACAGCCTGGAACATATCGGCTGTCTTGGGGATGACGTTGATGTAAAACGACGCACGAGCGAAACGATCCGATGCCCGGATAGTGCCCGGCAGGAAGATCATCCCGCCAATCTGCTCCCAGTACTTGTTCAGGGCGAGTTGCTCGTCAAACACGGGCGAGTTGGTCATCACCTGATAGTCTTTGCCGTGATGAATGACTAGTTTGCCTCCGATGTATTCGAAAATCGCCGAGTCGCCAGTGGGATCCGAAATCGCTAGATGTCCCGCCGCCCGCTTACCACCAGGCAGAGTCGGTGCAATCACTACGAAGGGATCATCGCGCAAGGCGTTCACGGTTTCGTTCACGGAGGCATAGTTGTCGAGTACATACTGCGCCCATGCGGCAATCGAGATGGTCGGCCGCTTGCCGTCCGGCTTGCCGTAGTCAGATTCTGTGAGATAGAGAACGTTGGCGACCAGCCCCTTCTCGTTCATTCCGTCGACAGAGCTGGCTCTATAGAAAGAGCAAACCACGCTGCCGTACTTCGACACCCACTTGATCGAAGTTGGACCGGATGCGCCATCGCGCTTCATGCCGCGCGGAAACGCCCAGAGGTCGGTACCCGTGACTTCCGCCCAGTCCATCGACCGCGCAGTGATGATCGTGCCGTCAGGGCCAAGGTAGACCGCGCGGGTGCAGGCCTTCGCCTGCTGCATCGGGACAAGCACCAGGGCCAGGGCGATCAGTGCCCCACACAGAGCCTTCTTGATAGTCTTGCGGTTCATTGCTCATTTCCTTTCTCGATTTACCGGTGGGATGACCAGTCACGTAACCCCAAACCAGTTAGCATTTCGTTCCGTATAAGCTTGAATCATGCGGCAGTCTTGCCTTTTCGAGCGTTTTGTTGCCAGTGAGGAGTGAGAGATGGTTCCTTTGACCTCGAAAAGGCCTACTATCCTCTCCACAAGACCCGACAGAGGCAAAAGCTTCGTGACGTTGCTGAAAAAGCCTCCTTGCTCCCTTTTCGGAGCGCACCTCACCGCTTTCTCTCGGGTCAAGCACAATTTTCACCATAGTACCTGTGTATAATACGTTTTCCTCTTGAAAGAGGGAAGTGACTCCCCGGTCGAAGTGGACGATCTGTGTCGCCAATTTTGCTTCAGGGTTAGGCCGCTGGTAATTCAATCAAAATTCAAAAATCTGAGACCTTTTTCAATCGCTCGTCCCCAATGTGCAATAAACCTAGCCTCTTACCCCAAGTTGCCGATCGTTGCGGTGCTCCGGCTGGGGGAAGAATTTCTTGTCTTCGTCGAGAATGTGATTCAGGAACCAGTCTCTGAGGAACGACACAGCGATGCTAAGCCTCTCAGACTTCCCTTGCAGGTGGGCGGACTCGAAGTCTACAATCAGTGATTTGAAGTAGCTGTGTTGCTTGCGCTGTCGCTCTATTCCGTCGTATCCGACGGATTCCATCAGGTCCTCTTCGAAACGGAAGTGCGTGATTACGTAATCCTTAAGTTTGTCAATCAGCTCCTGGTCAACCACCTCGCTCTTGCCGCCAAACGTGATCTCGTAATAGTCGTTTAATGTTTCCAAAAATAATCTGTGCTGGCGGTCGACTTGCTCGTTCCCGATGTTAAAGTTGTCCTTCCATATAAAAAATCCCATTGAATCCCTCCTTGGTTGGACATTCTGCACTCTGTAAAGCAAGACGCGTGCCAAAATTTTGCAAAAAAGATTGGGAAGTTGTAACTAGTTGATATTTGAGTTGATGGCCCGACAGGGTGGGGGGGGATTACCGAGAATCAGGTAAGGCGACACAAATACTATGGGACGTTCCCCATGATATTATGGGAACTTTCCCACTTTCATATGTACTGAAGGTCATGTAAGTGATAAGCTCCAACATTCGGCGGCTACTCGGGCGAGCAATGAAAAGAGCCTTCCGAGTTCATGATTTCGTCGATCGATCTTCACGGAAGAATGGCGAACACTCTAGCGGGGAAACCGGAGCCCTTCCGCGGTTTAGCGAAGGTCACGATAGCAATCGCCCCATATTCTGGCACCTGATCAAGGTTGGCTAGCAGTTCTATCTGATATTTGTCCTGGGACAGAATGTAAGTCTCCAGTGAATAATCATCTTTACTGGTTGCAATGCCAGGATCCGTGTCGGTGGTCTCGTGGCCGGATGCCGTGATCCTTCTTGTTTCATAGAGGTAGGTCAACACTTCTTTACTCCAACCGGGATAATGAGCAACTCCGTTTTCATCTGCGTTGCGCATCTTTTCTGGATTCGGCCACCTCTTTGACCAATCTGTCCTCATGGCGACAAACGAGTTTGCCGGGATTTCCCCATGTTTTGCCTCCCACGCCTGCACGTCACCCATAGTGATTTGATAATCCGGATTCTGTTCAACCTTTTTGCTCACATCAATTACAACAAGCGGGAGGACCATTTCTTTTACCGGGATGTCATCCAAAAAGCGTTTCCCCTTGGCAAAATGGGCTGGCGGATCAACATGAGTCCCCCATTGGCCCGGTATCATGTATTCGTGAGCCAGAAAGCCGTGGCCTTTCGTTCCTATTCCTTCGTCGTAATAGTAAGTGGTCACACGCTCTTCATTGCCGAATCCAGGCCAATGAGGAATGCCGGGGCAAAACGCGTGGGTCATATCGACGAATTGCTTTGATTGCAGCGTCTGTACAATTTTCCACAGGCCGGGAGCCTCGTCGGGCAGGGCAGAAATAGGGCAAAACAGGAGTACAATAACTACCAACCAAGAAAGCTTCGTCCTCATTTAATTTCTCCTTCGGCAGTAGCTGAAGTTTTTTCACCAGAAGGATGCGGAGGTGTCCGATTTCGGGTGGTCTATTGCCCATGAGAGGGCAGGAAATGGTCCCGTGCGCATAAATAGGACTGGTCACATCCTCCTCAATATCCGGACGGCAAAACGGTTGTCATGGCGTTGAAAAAGCCCGTTTTTCTGCGGCTTATGACCGTACTTTGCCGACCGCTCTTTAGTCAACCGAAATTCCGGGATTCCCTCCGGGCAATCCGGTGCTTATCAAGTTCCAGGTCAAACGAAAAAACCACCTCGTTTCTCTTTGACAAGAGCGAGATCAAAGTTCACACCATCCGAGAGTCCTGGCGGGAACCGGATATGTTACTCATTTTTGATCTTACAAAAAATAGCATATCTTCCACCTCTACGAATGCAGATGATGTAAGTACTATCTACCAGCCTGTATATCAAATGTTCTTCGTTCGTGACCGTTCCCACCAACCATACAGTGCCAGCTTGTAGCCCGGGTTGACCATCACTCTGGGGCCGGAGGAGATGCTTCTATCACGAAGGCCCATTGACTGATCGGGAGAAAAGACAGGTTAAGAATGCCGTGGTTCAGATGCTGGAGGCCGACGTGTTTAAGACAACACTGATGGAGCTGCACCGGGTTTTCAAAGACCTCGAACTACCCGTCAGGATTGTCCTCCTCCTTGGCAGGAAAAAAAGGTGGCACTTCGAAGACCACTTTGTCACGAACGGCGACGGAAAAAGTGCTCGTATGACCTCATGGCTATCTGATCAGATCGGTTTTCCTTGAAAGAAGCTCAGCGTAGGCGTTTCCTTTGGCGCGATATTGCCAAGCTGCGTTCGGGTCCCTGATTCATGTCACTCACCGGAAAATGGTGAAACAATTCACGGTAAGTGATAGAAAAGATGGACCAAGAAGAGGCCGAAAGAATTCTGTCCCCATTTGCCTATGCAGGTGGCTTGATCTGATTCCGGTTTAATCAAGAGCGCTTTACGCAAAGGAACTGTATGGCTGAACCATTTTTGAGTGAAAAACATCGGGTGCTGCGCCGCAGCGTACGCTCATTTTGCGAGCAGGAGCTTGGCCCCATTGCTGCTCAAATTGATCAAGAAGCCCGCTTTCCATGGGAGGTGATGGAAAAGATGGGGCCACTGGGTTATTTCGGCATCCAAGCGCCTAAAGAGCTTGGTGGTGCCGGTCTGGACAGCTTGAGCTACGCCATCGCCATTGAAGAGGTATCCCGGGTGAGCGGTTCCATCGGCTTGTGCCTGAGTGTCCATAACAGCGTGGCGTTGTTTCCCATTCTGGCCTTTGGCTCGCCCGAGCAGCACCAACGTTGGGTGCCGGCCCTGGCCAAAGGTGAGAAGATCGGCGCTTTTTGTCTAACCGAGCCCAATGCCGGCTCGGATGCTGCCGGCATTACCGCTACTGCCCTGGACGAGGGGGATCACTGGTTGGTCAACGCCAATAAGGTGTTTGTCACCAACGGCGGGATTGCGGATGTTTGTTTGATTTTTGCCCGCACTGACCCGGCTGCCGGCCCCAGGGGCATCAGTGTGGTGGTGGCGGAAAGAGGCACGCCCGGTTTTGTGGTGGGTGAGCTGGAAGATCTTTGCGGCATGCGGGCCAACCCGGTCAGCTCCATTCGCTTACATGACTGCCGGGTTCCCAAAGAGAACCTGTTGGGAAAAACCGGCATTGGCCTGAAGATCGGGCTGGAGGCCCTGGATACCGGCCGGATCGGCATTGCGGCCCAGGCGCTGGGTATTGCCCAGGCAGCTCTGGAAGAGTCGGTGCGGTATGCCAATCAGCGGCAACAGTTCGGCGTTCCGCTAGGCCGCCACCAGGCCATCCAGATGATGATCGCCGATATGGCCACCCAGGTGGATGCAGCCCGCATGATGGTCTACCGCGCCGCTTGGCTTAAAGACCAAAAAGAGCCGGTGACCAAAGCATCGGCCCAGGCCAAGCTGTTTGCTGCCGAAGCGGCCGGCAAAGTGACTGACTTGGCCGTGCAGATTCATGGCGGCTACGGTTATTCAAAGGCCTATCCCGTGGAGCGCTACTATCGTGATGCGAGGGTGACGAGAATTTATGAAGGCACCTCTGAAGTGCATCGAATTGTTGTGGCTAGGGAGGCGCTGGCAAATAGATAGCGAGTCGCAGGCCTTGCCGGCGACTCGGTTTCTGGTTTCTGGTTGAGAACCTCAACTACAAACCAGGAACCGGAAACTTTGAACATATTATCGGGAGACATCGTGTCCGTTCACATTATCGTCTGTATTAAATCGGTGGTCAAAGCGGCCCCTCAGGGAGTGGCCAAGCGCACACCGGACAACAGCGAACTCAATCCGTTTGACCGCCCGGCGCTGGAAGCAGCCCTTGAGATAAGAGAGCACCATGGTGGTTCGATAACGGTGCTGACCATGGGGCCACCGGTAAGCATGGAGGTGTTGGCCGAGGCTCAGGCCATGGGTACGGATAGGGCGGTGCTGGTCAGTGACCGTGCCCTGGCCGAGTCCGACACCCTGGTCACATCGAAGGTGCTGGCCACGGCAATCAACAAGATTGGCACCTTTGATTTGCTCTTTTTCGGCACCCGCACAGCCGACAGCGACACAGGCCAGGTGGGACCCCAAACCGCGGCGCTTTTGGACATTGCCTTTGTGAGCAATGTAAAAACCATCACCGCCCGAGAAGACGGCTGGGAAGTTGAGCGTACCATGGATGCCTGGGAAGAGAACTGGCAGGTGGCATCGCCGATGGCCGCCACCATCGATCCACGCGCCTTTGCCCCGAGGCCGGTAGGGTTGGTGGGCATCTCAAGGGTATATGAAGAACCGGCCATTGAGCAGTGGTCTTTAACAGACCTTGGTTTAAGAGCTGAAGAGGTTGGTTTAATGGGTTCTCCTACACGGGTAGCCGCTCTGGAAAAGATCAAGCGAAACCGCAAATGCGACATGCTGGAGGGCGAACCTCAAGAGCAAGTGGCTGAACTGATGGCACGACTGACTAAGATGGGAGCCATTGATTGAGATAAGAAATGACTTTCGAAAGCGGATTACCAGGGGGAAAACCCTTTTGCAAAAGGTGCTCCGCGCACGGCGAGCAATGCCGGCGGATAGTTTCAAGACAAGGCATTGCTGCATTGTTGGCCCCACGCCCAGTGGACCTGGACCCTCTTCCGAAAACTCTCACATGTTTGCGGAGAGCGACAAACTGAGAGCCGATTGCCGCACACGAGCTCACACCCATATTTGGATTCCTCGAGGTCTTATCTGGAAGAGCCTCGTAAGCCTGAGAGCAAAATAAACAATTAATCAGGAAAAATAGATGACTGACAAGGCAATTTGGATTTTAGGTGATTTGCGCACTGAGCGCCTTTGGCATGAGAGCTTGAAAGTGCTGGCCAAAGCGCTGCCCCTGGCCAAGGAGGCGGATGCGCCTGTAGCCATGGTTTTGATGGGGGCTTCAGATCTTGGAAAGGTGGACCGGCAGCAGATTGACCTGACCTCCTGCATTGCCATGGATACGGCTGCGGACCTGGCGGCTGCCTGTGGGGCTCAAACGGTCCTTTGCATCGAACATGAGGCCTTGGCTGTTCCGAGGACCGATATTCACGCAAGGGTCTTGGTGGATCTGGTCATAGAGCGAGAGCCGTGGCTGGTGCTCATGACCTTGAACGATTTCGGTCGCGAGACCGCCGCCTTTTGTGCGCAGCGCTGCCGCGCCGGCTTGATTGCCGACTGCGACGAACTTGTGCTTAAAGAGGGTCGGGTGTTGGGGCGCTGCCCCGCCTGGGGCGGTCAAATCTTGGCGGATATTACACTGGCCGATGGCTGGCCCACCGCCTTTGTCACCGTTCAGCCTCACGGGGTGGAATTGCCGGCTGACGATGCAGTCCAAGGGAAGATCGAAAAGATCGTGCCCGACAACGTTGAGGTTCCTAACGGATTAAAATTGACCCGGCGCCGCATGGAACCAGTGGAAGCCCGCCGATTGGAAGATGCCCGGACCGTGGTGGTGGGCGGCGCTGGATTAGGAGACATGCGCGGCTTCGGCTTGGTGCGTGAGTTGGCTGCTGCTTTGGGCGGCGAGGTAGGGGCCACCCGTCCGCCGGTGTTGCTCCATTGGGTGGAAGAGGGGCGTCTCATCGGCCAGACCGGCAAAATCGTAAGGCCAAGGCTGCTGATCTCAGCGGGCACCTCCGGGGCCATTCAATACACCGCCGGCATCATGGACGCCGACACAATCGTCGCCATCGATCGCGATCCGGCAGCGCCTATTTTTCATATTGCTGACATCGGTATTGTGGCCGATGCCGGCACGCTGCTGCCCCTGCTCATCCAGCATGCCAAAAAGGCGGCCATGCGTCGCCTGGCCGATGCCGCCTGTTACATCGGTGAGGAAGAGACTGTTCCCAAAGGCGGATTCGGCGCCATGGTGCGCCAATTGCGCGAAGTCCGCGGCTGGTCGGCAGAAGAGCTGGCCCAGAAAACCGGCCAGACACCAGATTTCATTGACCAGGTGGAATCGGATCAAATGTCGCCGCCCGTAGGCTTTATCATTCGCATGGCTAAGGCCATGGAGGTAGATCCGGGCACCTTTTTGAGCAAAGAAGAGCAAACCGCCATTCGCGACCGACGTGCCCAGGCCTTCCAACAGCGCACCCAGAACTACAGTTACACCACCTTGACACCCGGTGCCGAAGAAAGCCACCTCCGCGCCTTTATGGTGACCATCGACCCCCATCTGGCTCACAAGCCGGTGGCCTATAAACATGAAGGTGAAGAGTTTATCTATGTCATGGCCGGGGACTTGGAGTTCACCCTGGGCTCCAAAGTTCACAGACTTAAGTCGGGCGAGTCTATCCACTTCAACTCTGATATACCCCATAAACTGAAGAGCGTTTCTAATGAGCCGACCAGGTGCTTAGTGGTGCTATATACAATTTAAAATATCGGACGGGGACGTGATGATGGTGTCACGGATTGCCACGAGCCAGAAGTACCCTGCTCGCAATCCTCAAGCCTTCTGGTCAGACAAAAAATCCCGCTCCGACTTCTTGGTAACCGATCGGGATGATTTATCTTGGTTGGCTCCCCGAGTAGGACTCGAATCTACAACCTAGTGGTTAACAGTCGCCAATTTAGGCAATAAGTTTAATGATTTCACTAAAGTTTGTCGGAACCCGTTGCACAAAAAACAGAACTGTCCATAACCGTCCTCAACTCATTCCCCGCAAAAGTCCCGCACGAGAAAATTCCCTCAGTTCCTCACTCCTCCGTGCTCTCGTTCATTGTCGGAACTCATCACAGATGGTCGAAATCTGAATCTTCAAAATCGGGAGGTCTCGGTCGATAATATCCTAAATCTGTTCCAGCTCTATTCCCAGGTAATCGTGTACGACCACATTGCGGAAAGCACTGATCTCTCGCCAAGGCACCTCAGGATACTTGAGCTTCGTACCGGTTGAAATTCTTTGAATCGATTCAGCAAGGGTGTGCAGATTACGCAAGACGGCATCCTGCGTTTTACGATCAGCTAGGAACGCATCCTTTCCGTCACTGGTGAACTGCAAAATGCGATCAATGCAATCCTGGATATGTACCAGATAAAACCGATCATCTTTCATAACGGGACCGACTCCTGCAATACTCGGTCCCGAATATATGAATGCAATGCTCCGACCGTGACGACATGAACCTGTCTTCCCAACAATTCTTCGAGATCGGCTATCAGTCCTCCCGGAAACCAAGGAGAAGGATTTTCACTAACTTCCACGAGCATATCGATATCGCTTGATTCACCGGCTTCGCCACGGGCTACAGAGCCGAACAGACGTATATTCTTGGCTCCGTGTCGAAGAGCGATTTTCAATATTTCTTCTCTCTTTTCTTTCAGCAATTGTTCAATTTCCATAGCCAATAGCCTTTTAATTCTGCTTAATTGAGTCCTCCAATTTGGTCGACTCTCAAGTTGCAGAGCGAGCTGGGTGGCAGGCTTTTCATTTTATTTTCAAACGGCTCATCACCTAAGATTTCTCCTGCCTTAACGTCCATTCTCAAAACAATACCGTACCTTCCCGCCGATGCCAATTCCATTCATACGGCTGGACCCAGCATGCTGCTTCCTTCTTTCGACCCCGCCAGTTCCTCCCGGTGAGAACAAAATGTGAGCAGGGCGGAGCCCCTATAGATCAAGAAGCACTCGGACTTTAGCCCACAAGCCTTCTGGTCAAACCAAAAATCCCGCTTCGGCTTGTTGGTAACCAAGCGAGATGATTTATCTTTTTTGGCTCACCGAGTAGTCCCGCGTCCCAGCGGGATCGAATCCCGCCCGATGCGGGATTAACCCCGCCTCTGGCGGGACTGTCCATGGGGTCCAGTCTGCCCTTGACTCATGTTTAGTTGGCTCTCGATGACTTCGGACGTCGCGATGAGTCAAGAGCAGACTGGACCCCCGAACCTACTCATCATCCACCTTTCCTCTCAGTGCTTTTACTCGTCCTCGTTTGGCTTTGCTTTCCAAACGCTTTTCCTGGGACCCGTGCGTTGGCTTCGTCTCGTGCCGTCGTTTACGGGAAACCATTACGCGCTTGATGAGATCACGGAGCCTATCCAGTGCATCTTCTCTATTCTTCAGTTGGGTGCGATACCGCTGCGCCTTGATGATGACGACGCCTTCTTCCGAAATACGATGATCCTTTAGCGTCAATAGCTTTTCCTTGTAAACATCGGGTAATGATGAAGCCTTGATATCAAACCGCAGATGAACGGCGGTAGAAACCTTGTTCACATTCTGGCCACCAGATCCTTGGGCACGTACAGCTTGAACTTCAATCTCTTCGCTTGGGATCATTATTTCGCTTGATATTTGCAGCATGGACCGAGAAACCTCGTGAGACGGCATCGTTTAATGGGTGGCTTCTTCCATCATGCCTTTCCGCTGCCCCTGGTGTGATCACAAATTCTGTTTCAAGAAGTTGCCCCAAGCACCTCACAGGCAGAGGGCTTGCACGCATTCATCCGATTTCCACTTCCAGAGGAACGATTGAGCTGGTTCGCCCCCGGCACCCGGAATGGGTATTCACTTACAAAGGGCACTCTTTACGAACCATGAATACCACAGCCTGGAAATTCGCACGAAAGAAAGTGAATTTGGAGCACGTGAGAATTCATGATCTTTGGCACACCTTCGAGCGAAGACTTCGGGCGGCTGGCGTGAGCCTTGAAGATCGAATGGATTTATCGGGGCACAAGTCCGGGCGGATCACTACCCATTATTCCATGCCTGAGTTGAGGAGCTAGAGAGCGGCAGCCAATGCGGTCTGCGTGGATCAGTCCCGCAAAAGTTCCTCACTGACAATCCTGAGAAAGAAAATCCCGCTCCGTGCTGTTTCCAACCGACTGGGATGATATATCTTTTTTGGCTCCCCGAGTAGGACTCGAACCTACAACCTAGTGGTTAACAGTCGCCCCCACGGTGGCTAAAGATATGTGATTTCCGATACTTCCCATCTGACACCCGTTGCCAACTTCCACAACAGATCAGCACTTCCCACAACCGAAAGGTCCAAATTGGGTACAGTGAATCCAGCTTGACGAGTTCGGCGGGACCCAGCTCGATGGTGCTGGGCCAGTCCAAATTCGGGAGTAACATCAACAACTCACCGTCTCGCACAATAGAAGATTCTTGCTCTAACCTCAATGAGAGAGGAAATTCAGTTGAACAAGTGCTCAATTCGCTTCTCAGGTGCCGACTTGTCTATTTGCGTTTACCGGCGGGGTTGATTTCAATATATCGCCCCCAAGCTGCCTGTATTTGGCGCCTTCGTACGATGTGCTTGCACCGTTTTTTTTCGCCTCCCTTCGAATCATCAATCTCCCCGCGATAGTGGGAAAACAGACAATTTTTGACACGTTCATATATTCCTCAATGTTATCCGCATACACGCGCGAAATCGCGCTATTGATGGATCACATTGCTCAGTAGACGATCATTACGAATCTGCAAACAACGTGATGCTTGAGAAGAAACGCGTGGTGGTTTATACGGTTGCCGATATGACAGATTCACTTTTGCCCCGATAGTTTTGCCCGGACCGCGGCGTGCAAAGAAAGAAACCCGACCGTGGGAAAGGAGCTGGGAGACGCCTTCGGACGGTCGGGCTCACCAAAAATAATGGCCGGTGATAATTGAAAGATAACTTTCAGTGCACAGCGAACGCTTTCCGGGAACTCACACTGTTCTCATCAGGCATTCTCTTGGAGAAGTCCGGGGTTAACAGAGCTTTCCCTTTCATTCACCGGCCCAAACGGCAATCCAAATCAGAATATGAAACCGAATGACATGAATCCGCCTTCTAAAGCTTGGTT
Source organism: uncultured delta proteobacterium (assembly GCA_963843165.1). Lineage (GTDB taxonomy): Bacteria > Desulfobacterota > Desulfomonilia > Desulfomonilales > Desulfomonilaceae > DATJPW01. Next base: position 84,633 of record CAWJJL010000005.1, read on the forward strand.
AAAAGCAAAGTCGCTCTGTGACTTCTTTATATCCACTACTCGGTAGCCACCCTTAACGTAGCCCGACCGTCCACAGTTGAGGGGGATAGAGTAACGTGCTCCTGCCTCAAGGTCTGAACCTTCAACGTTATCCAGGAATATGCCACCAGCCCGGCAGTCCAGTGATAAGGTGCCTCCATTGGCAAAGGCCCTTATGCAACGCTGCAATTCCAATCCTGCAATCATTGAATCGCCGTTCTTGCCCCACTTTGGCGTGCCATAATAACTAGTGTAGACGCTACTATTAATCGTGATAGTATCATCAGTGTGGACCCAGTCGGCGAACACGCTCAGCCTGGCTTTGTAGTTCCGAACCGCATCATAGATGAGTCCGAAGCGATGATAATAGTGATTCCACTTAGTATTCATATTGTAACCAGTGTATGCCCACAAATCACCCATACCGCTACTGTTGGCCTCGAAACCCAGGACCTGGTAACGGAATGCCCAATTCGGTCGAAACTGGTAGCGAGCGCTGAAGGTACCAACCGCCTGGTGCACGGGCAACCCCAGTATGCCTGTGAAATCAATATCCTGGCCATACACGGAATAGCCGGTAAAATACAGTAAGGAGCATAACCCCGAACCGTAGCCGGTGGCATATGCATTAGGGTTACACGTGACTTTGCCCCTGAGGCGAGCAAATATCACCCCTGCTTCCATTTCCCACTGGCCCATTGCCGGAGTGGGAAGAATGCAATCCGGTATCACAGGAAATCCCACCCAGCCTGCCTTGACCTTGCTGACAGGTGGTAGAGGAAAAATGGCTGCAGGGCTTGGTCCGTAAACAACCGGCGGCGGCGGAACGTAAGCCACTGCCGGAGGTGGAACGAAAGGCAGTACCGGGCCGTACACGGCTGCCCGCTTTCTTCGATGACTGTCCCGCGGCTTGGCCTTATTTACATCAGGTATGGGAGAGCTGCTCGTGGGGTTGGGTTTGAGCAGTATCTCCATGGATTCGTCAGGCGCAGCGGCCCAGGAGCCGTCTGCAAAGAGTGTTGTCAATAAAATAGCTAGATAAACCAATGGCGTAACAGGTATTCTTCTCAACATACCCTTCCTCCCAGCTCAAAATATTGGAAATTGCATTAATAAGAGGTTGAATATTTTGTCAAGTAAAAAATAGAATTATTTTTTCATAACTTAACATCATTATCTAGAATAGAGACATTAAGCTTACTTATCTTATGAATATTACACTTCATTTATCTTAGACTGTTCGTCGTCAGCGAAAATGGGAAGCGGAATTGGGAATTTTTAGTGGAGAGTCTTGAGGTTGAGATTGGACCTGCCCCAAAATATCTACCACTTGTTAAAGTTAGAGGCATAGTAGGTTTGTGTAGACCAAAGTCAGACATTAAGCACTTATGGCCTCGGAGCATCGTATCCATCGCGCGCGTGGATAAACGTTCGGGGGTTGTCGCCTTAGATTAGAAATCACTAGGGGGGGGTTCATACCGGAAACCGTTTCAACGCCCACAATTGATTCTGGGGAGCTTTCGGATAGACCCGCCTCTGATAGGTTCCAAGGCGACTGGATTTGAACCAGCGACCACCTGAACCCCATTCATGAAGAATGGCGCCCAGTAAAAACTATATCAACCACTTACGCACGGTCGGTCGTTGCCTCCGCCCATAACAAATCAGCACGTTACATAACCGAATGGAACAAAAATGGAACACGCCCCGCTGCTCGCTTTACTGCACCTTGGCTGTTGTTTTTTTTTTATCAAAATTGGTTATGCTGGAGACAACGCTTGAGCCCCGGGTCAAAGGTTGATTGTTCCGGTTAGAAATGTCGAGGGCTTCACTGCGAAATCAAAAAAGAGAGCCTATGATGAATCTGTCTCGCGAAACAGGTTTTAACCTCAAAATCCTACTGATCTTATCTCTCGGTCATCTGGTGACAGACATTTATCAAGGGGCATTGCCGGCCATACTGCCTTTCCTCAAGGCGAAACTGTCTCTTTCTTACACAATGGCTGGGGTGATTATGATGGCCTCAAATATCACCTCGTCAGTTATCCAGCCTTTGTTTGGCTACGTGTCAGACAAGAAGGAGAAAGCATTCTTGCTGCCACTCGGCAGTCTTTTCGCAGGGATCGGTTTGTCCCTCCTCTCCGTTCCTGACAGCTATTTGTTTGTACTCTTCCTGGTCATAATCAGTGGCCTGGGAGTAGCCTCATACCACCCTGAAGGTTACAAAACGGCCCGTTTTTTCACCGGCGACAAGATGGCAACAGGAATGTCGGTCTTTTCAGTAGGGGGCAACCTGGGGTTTGCTCTGGGACCAATAATCTCAATTTCCATAATCACATATCTGGGCTTCAGCTTCTTGCCTCTAATGGTGACCTTCCCTCTAATATTTATTTCCTTGTTGTTTTACTCATGGAATTCTCTTGCACGAGAAAAGCCAGTGTCGGTGGCGAAGGCCAAAAGCCCCGAGATTACGCGCAAAGGTGCGTACGTTTCTCTTTTTCTCATTATCGGCACTGTAATTATGCGGTCTTGGACCCAAATGGGGCTCATGACCTATATCCCCTTTTATTACATCGATTATCTAAAGGGAGAGCCGCTCCACGCGGGCAAGCTTGTGTCGGTCCTTCTACTCGGGGGCGTAGCTGGCACAATTGTGGGTTCCATAGTAGCCGACCGAATCGGTCACAAGCGGTACCTAATCGTTTCGATGGCTTTGGCCACCCTCTTGTTCCCTCTAATCTTCGTGGCAAAGGGCGTCATGTTGTTCATCACTCTCGGTCTGTTTGGCATGGTGCTGATTTCTACATTTACCGTGACGATTGTAATGGCGCAGCAGCTCCTTCCCAGCAACCTGGGGATCGCGTCTGGACTCATGGTCGGTTTTGCGATCGGCACGGGTGGGCTTGGCGTAACCATACTCGGGGTCATTGCGGACCGGTTCGGCGTACCAAATGCTTTGAAATCAATTATGGTATTGCCGTTGGCAGGACTCCTGTTGAGTCTGCCCATCAAGTATCCGGGGAAGGAACCACAGCAGTTCAGCCGTACCTCCTAACGTGCCGGACAATCATTAGATATGGGTTCTCTCTGCCCGATCAAAGAGCCTTAATTAGAGCTTCTTTCCTGCGCAGCAATCTTTCAGCCGGGATGCGGACTGAAGATGCCCCTTCCTGCCCATGCGAGTTTGGAAACCCAAGGTAGGCCCACGCACAAGGTCTAGGTTTGGGACAGTTATCCACCTGAACTCCATTCTTGAAAGGGTGAACTACAAACAATCATATCAACTGCTTGTCGTTGCCCGTTGCCATAAAGAATCCTTACAAGTCACAACAATTCCTGACAGGTGTCCGCAAAATGCCCGCAACGCATATCACAGGATTCTAAGACTAGAGCGGTGCCGTCATCCTCATCCACCGTGTCAATGATAAGAGTGTGCAATGAAATCGAGCCTTTTGGTTGGGAAGAACCACCGACCCGTGCGTCCCGAAAGCAAAGTTACACCCTAATAAATCGATGCTTTGGTTAGAATCCCCAACAATTTCAAGTAGAGACAATACAAGTCAATACGTTTCAATCCGCTTCCGTTAATTTGAACTTTCTCGAAAAACTCCTCCCCCCTTCTTTATTTGGTCTGATCTTTTTTGGTTACAAAAATCCGGAAGATAGAATTTTAGAAGTGATCTCAAATCAAGAGAGAGATTTTGGACTGTTAAGAAAATCGCTTTATAGGTGGCTTCCCGGTGTTAAACGGGGGGTAGTTCATCTCCACAAGTAGTCTCTTTAAGGCACACAGCAAAGATTCAAGATGTCCAATCTATTGACAATCCTCTCAATTTTCTTGACTCCTACCGCCGTCCCGATTTAACGTTTCGCTGAATTCTCTATGGTTTCTGTTTGATGTGCTCTTGAGATCATCCGCTGCGATGGTTTGAGGTTACTGTCATGTTTTGCATAGTGTGATCTCAACCAACGGCTTGGTGCGGGACTGGGAGGGAATTGTGTACGGGTCGTGTTCCTTTGGCCGAATTCTGCTCGTGCTGTCTTTGTCGCTCATTTTCACCTGCGCTCTCTCCACAGTTGCGGACGTACAAGGTGTTGCCCAGTTTCCCGGTCAGGACAATCTCTCAATCCAGTGGGGACTTTTTCGTGGGGATGATGCGATACCCCTGTCCAGTGGTATGCTTACCTCTTTTCTGCCCAAAATTCCTAACCTGGAGCTGGGGTCACTGTACTATTTCGGAAACAACGTGAGGACGGGAAGATTCACCGCTGATTATGTTTTTCCCTTTGCTCATTTGGTTATGCTCTGATTTCAAATCTAGAGGGAATACTTCAATGCAGTCAGATCGCCAGCCAAAACGAAGTCATGCAAGAATGATGGAAGAATCTGATCTCTCCCTGGAAGTTGTCGTCTTACTCATCTTCGGAGTATTCTGGCTCCTCTTTGGCCTGCTGCTGTTTAAGATTTACACCGGAGATCTGCCATATAACCTAGACAGTACCTACGGCCTCTTTCTGGTCATTGTTTCCTTTCAGATGATCACCATGGGTAAGACCCCGTTTGGCGACCTTCGACGGTCATGGGCGCTCGTCGTCATTGGAATAGGCACGGCTATTCTTGGAATCGTCACTTGCTTCATTCCCGGCTACTTTACAAGATTTCTCCAAACACTGGTTGGAATAGTCCTTTTTGCGGGTGGGATTGCCCTTTTCATGCAGCTCTGTATTTCTGAAAGAAAGGCGAGGATGTGGATAAAGATTGCGGGAATATTACGGCAACTAACCATAGCGTGCGCCCTTGTCTACGCCTTAACAATCATTTCAGGCCTGATAACACTCTTTCCCGGCCTCAGGGCAGACCCGCGGACGGCCATTGTTGTCATGTTCTATGGGATGAGTTTCTTCTATCTGTCGTGGTGTATCTGGAAGGTCGCCAGGACATATGGTCCCGAGAAGCCAGATGACTCGGCAACGACGATTATACGGAGTTCAGATCGGGTTGATTCACAAGGACGTTTTAGCTTATTCCGGGAGGCATCTCTTCCTCTCTCGCCGGCAATCCTGATCCTTTCAGGATTTCTTAACATACTTCTTGGATTACTGCTCTTTCCGATCGGCCTGGGCATGCTTCCGTTCTCACCAGATGGTCAGCTGGGTTTGCTTCTGACCATTATGGCCATCCAGATGATGACCTTGGGAGACACCCCGCTCGGCCAGTATACGCGCTCATGGTTCATGATAATCGTAGGCATTGTATTTGCTGGATTGGGGGCCGTTTCATGTATCGTTCCGGGTATGCTGACCGGAATGATTCAGATACTCCTAGGGCTTCTAACTATCATGACGGGGGCCGCATTTTTTATCAGACTATTTCTGGAGAAACTGCATGTAATGAGGACTTCCCCGGAGGTCCCTATTGCTGTTCCCCCCATTGTTAGAAGACTGGCGAGGACTCAGATAGTGGTAAGTGCGATGACCATTGCCTTCGGCGTATTCATGCTCTTGCCGGGTCTCGTGCCTGGCCTCGTTGTAGCGGTCATCCTCCTCATAATTGGCCCCCTCCTTTTCATAATGGCTTCCCTCATCCAGAAGGTAGCAATAATGGAAGCGAGTGGAGAACAACAGGTTATTTAACATCGAATTTGGGACGCGGCCATGTATGGCCCCCTTTGGTCTTCATTGACGATGGAGGAGGTGACGAAGATGTTTCCGCAACTGTTCAGCCCGGTACGGATCGGTGGGTTGGAGATCAAGAACCGCGTGGCGATGGCGGCCATGGGACTGAACCTCGCCGCGGCGGGGGGTGGCGTAAACGACGACATTATCGCTTTCTACGAGGCGCGGGCACGGGGCGGGATCGGGCTCATCATCAGTGGGGTATGCCGAGTCATGGACGGCGCGGGAGCATCTGAACCCTGCCAGCTCGCCTCTAGAAACCTTGCGGACGTGCAGGGGCTCGGACGGCTCATGGACACGGTGCACAAGTACGGCGCCAGGATGTTCATCCAGCTGCAGCACCCCGGTCGCCAGGGCAGCGTCATGGTCGGAGGCGAGCAGCCCGTCTCCGCCTCGGCGGTGGTAAACCCCATTACGGGAGAGGCGCCGCGCGCCCTCACGGTCGCGGAGATCGGGGAAATCCAGGAGGCATTCGTGAACGGGGCGCGCGTGGCGCAGATGGCTGGCGCCGACGGCGTCGAGCTGCACGGCGCGCATGGCTACCTGATCAACAGCTTCTTGTCCCCGTATCTCAACCGGCGTGACGACGATTATGGCGGCAACTTCGAGAACCGCCTGCGGTTCCTGATGGAGATCCTCGCGGGCATCCGCGCGGCCTGCGGTAACCGGTTCCTGCTCGGCGTCCGCCTCTCGGCCGAGGAATTCCTGGGAGACCAGGGGAACGACCTCGCCGCAAGCTGCAAGATCGCAGCCGAACTGGAGAAGGCTGGCGCCGACTTTCTCGACATCAGCTCCACCATCCCGGACAGCCCCAAGTTCACCGCCTGCATCGAGCCGGGGACGTTCGAGCAGGGATGGAAAAAATACATGGCAGCTGAGATTAAGAAGCACGTGAGGATACCGATCATCGCGGTAGCGAACATTAAGGAGCCGGCGGTCGCGGAGGCGATCCTGGCGGAGGGCTGCTGCGACCTGGTAGGCGTCGCGCGCGGGCATCTCGCGGACTCGGAGTGGTGCAAAAAGGCGAAGGCCGGCAAGACGGAGACCATACGCAAATGCATCGGCTGCCTCGTGTGCTTCGACGAGATCGATGCACGAGCGGCACGTCAAGTGCTCGGTGAACCCGACCACCGGCCGCGAACGCGAGTTCGCCAACCCCGCCCGCGACGGCGACGGGGCGCACGGTGGCGGTGGTGGGCGGCGGCCCCGCGGGGGTCACGGCCGCCATGGTCCTGCGGGAACGCGGCTTCCGCGTCGTGCTGTTCGAACCGTCCCCGAGGCTCGGCGGCACGCTGAACGTGGCCGACAAGGGCTTCGCCAGGGAGAAAATCACTCGGTTCGTCGATTCCATGATCGCGCAGGTGGAGGAAAGCGGTGTCGTGCTGCGCCTCGGGGAGGAGGCGACGGTGGAGAAAGTTGAGGCTCTTTCCCCCTGCGGCGTGTTCATCGCATGCGGAGCGCGGCCGATCATACCGCCCGTCCCAGGGATCGACGGGAAAAACGTCGTCATCGCGGAAGACGTGCTTGTGGGGCGGGCGGAGGTCAAAGGTGACTGCGTGATCGTCGGTTCGGGTATGACGGGCCTCGAGACCGCGGAGGTGGTGATGCGGGCCGGGCACAAGACGAGCCTCGTGGACATGCTGCCGCAGATCGGCGCTGGCGCGAACATCATCGTGATCCTCGACATCAAGGAGCGCATGGCGTGCTACGATCCAGTCAATCTGCCGGGACACCGGCTGCTGAAGGTCACTGCGGAGGGAGTAGAGCTCGAATGCATGGAAAGCGGTGAGTCCGTGTTCGTCGGGGCTGACACCGTGATCCTGGCGATGGGCGTCCGGCCGCACAAGGAGGTCGTCGACCGCTTCAAAGAGGCCTTCCCCGACGCACGGGTCATGGGCGACGCTGTGCGCGGCGGGCGGATAGTGGATGCGACCCAGGACGCCTACGGGCAGGCGTTCGTGTTCGAGCCGTAGGACATACCCGAAACCGTCGTTGAAGGGGCGTCGGCATCTTCCCGTGTGCACAGGTCGGAAGCCGGCCGCCCCAACTTGAGGAGTCGAATGTTGCAGAAGGGGAACGAACATGAGCGAAACGAACGAGTACTACCGGGATAAGGTTGCCGCCATAACAGGCGGCGCCTCGGGCATCGGATTGGCACTGGCGGAAACCATGCTTTCCTACGGGGCGAAGCGGGTCGTCCTCGCGGATGTCAACGAGGCGAACCTGGTCCGGGAGACCGCACGGCTAAACGAGGCCCACCCCGGCCAGGCGCTCGGAATCCGGTGCGACGTCACGAATGAAGAGGAAGTCAAAGGAATGATCGAACAAGCGGCTGAATTCGGCGGCGGGCGCATAGACCTCCTTTTCAACAACGCAGGCGCCGGTTTCGGCGGACATTTCGACGAGCAGACCAATGGAGACTGGGAGAAAGCGTTCGCGCTGAACTTCTACGGGGCCGTTTACGGCATCCGTGCCGTCCTGCCGGTCATGCGGGCGCAGGGCGGCGGGCACATTGTCAACATCATATCCGGCATCGCGTTCTATCCGATGGCCTACCAGACGATGTACTCCGCCACCAAGGCCGCCCTGAACGCGCTGACCCTCGCCCTCCGCTACGAGTTCTGGGACGAGAACATCCGCCTGACCTCGGCGACGCCGGGCACGACGGCCACCGCGATCTGGGCCGCGGGCGGCACGGAGGCCCCCCCGGGCGCCCAGTCGCCGGAGCAGTCCGCGCGGACGATCCTCTGCGGGCGTGGCGAAAAACGAGCGGCTGGTCTTCGGCGACGAGGGCGACGCCTCCGGCGCCAGGAACTGCTTCAACCCCGACGCTGCGAAAGATGTCGACGACTACTTGCTGAACGTGGCCCGGAGGCGGCGACGCAGCGGCGAGTGGGCCGTGTGATCGGCGTGGCACCACATAAAGGAGGATATCGATCCATGAAAAACGGCAGTTATTTTATCCCGCGTGAACAGATCTACTCGTTCATGAACCCCGGAGCGATGAACAATCGAGGAGGGCCTCTACATCAACTGGGAGACCGACCCCGCCACGGCGCGCCGTGTGCTGCCGCCGCCGCTCGATCTCTTCGAGCCCGAGCACCCCATCGCCATGGTGTACGTCGTCAACATCCGCGAGCCCACGTTCGCGCCGTGGTACATGGAAGGCGGCCTCAGCCTGCTCTGTCGCTACGGCGAAATCGTGGGCGCCTATTTCCTGAACCTCCAGCTCAGTGGCCCGGGCGCGCAGATGGGCCTCTGCAGCGGGCGTGAAGGATCCGGACTGCCCAAGAAGATGTGCGAGCGCATCGTCGTCGAGCGCAACGGCGACTGGGCGCAGCGCTCTCATTGAGAGAAAGGGCCGGCGCATTTTCTCGGTCGAGGTGGAGATGGGGGGGTACAACGACCCCCTCATGGAAGTCATGCGCAAGGATTATGGGCCGGGATATCAGGAAAGGGGCGCCGCTCTGCTGTTCCAGTATGAGTTACGGAAAGGCGCCGGAAGGCCACTAACACGTTCCCGAACATGCGCCTGGTCAACTACGACAGCGTCACCGACTTCCAGACCTGGGAGCCGGCCTTCGTCAAATCGCTCCAGATGGAGCCGTCCCTCGACGACCCGTGGGCAGAGCTCGCGGTGGTGAAGCTCCTCGGCGCCGGTTACAGCATCAATTCCAACTGGGTCCCCGGCGTCTCAGCACTCTCGCACAGTTCGAGGGCGACGAGGGGGACAGTCTGATTTCATACCTGTTCTCGGGCCGCTGGGACCGCTCCACCCTCGTCACCACGGGCCGCTTCCAGCGGTACGGACAGTTTTAACGCTTCAGGAGGACTAATCATGAAAGTCGATGACATCCGCAAGATCCTCGTGGTGGGCACGGGCAAGATGGGGCAGATGATTGCTCTTCAGTGCGCCCGCTGCGGCTACGAGGTGGTCGCCTATGACTGCCTTCTCCAAGTCCCTGGAGAACGCGCGGGTGAAAATACCCGCTCTTCGCCGCGGAATTGGTGGCACAACAGAAAATGACGCCCGAAGCCGCCGAGGCCGCCCTGGCCCGGATCCACTACACTTCCCGCCCGGAGGACGGGGCCGACGCGGACCTGCTGAGCGAGTCGGTGCTCGAGGACCCCGACCTCAAGGCGAAAGTCTTTGCCCAGTTCCACCAGATCTGCCAGCCGAAAACGGTCTTCACCACCAACACGTCCACGCTGGTACCGTCCATGTGGGCCGAGGCCACAGGCCGGCCCGCCCAGTTCGCCGCGCTGCACTTCCTCGACCCCTTCGAGGCCAACCTGGTCGACGTCATGCCGCACCCTGGAACCTCCCCGGAAATCGTGGAGCTCCTGGCGGCTTTCGCGAAACGAATCAAGCAGGTACCGCTGATTTTCAAGAAAGAGTTACCGCGGTTACGTGTCGAACGCCATCTTCGGGGCCATGAACGATATGGCGTTCAAATTGCGTGTTCACGGACAAAGTCGCGTCCGTGGAGGACGTGGACCGGGCGGTCATGATTCACTTACGAATGCCCGCCGGAATTTTCGGAATGTTGGACCGGATAGGACTGGATACCATCTGGCACGTGATGGAGAGCAACGCCAAGATGTCAGGCGACCCGGGCGCCCAGCAATTCGCGGACGAATTCAAGCGGCACTATATCGACAAGGGCTGGCTGGGCGTCAAATCGGGCCGGGGCTTTTATACGTACCCTGACCCCGGCTTACCTCCGTCCAGAATTCCTGGGCGGCGACCCCGAATAACAAGCCCGGATTATTCGGCGGGCATACCGGCAGATTTCGCATAACACACTAGGAGTAAAAGCATGACTCAAAGCCGACTGGTCGGTCTCATTCTGGTGCTGTTCTTCCTATTAGTTTCGCAGGCCGGCGCCTGGGAGTTCTCTATATCCGGGGATTTCACATGGGAGTTTTATCAATTTTCCCAATTGGGCTCCAATGGCTTCTTCGGGCCGTACAATCAGGATAACAGCTCAGTGGGCGGCACTGTGAGGCTCGCTGCTCGCAATGGTTGGCTTGGTCACGAGGTTGCCAAGTCGCACGTTTCTTTTTGGGGATGATCTGGCTTCAGGTTCGGACGTGGCGGCGAACTACATGTACACAATTTTTATCCCGAAGCTGAAAGTGAATGAGGCGGTTTCAGTTCAAGGAGTTTACAGAATTGGAAGCTGGTAAGACCCTTCTTCGAACGTGTCGCTCGGCCAGCTCAATAGCTCCAGGTACTTGAATAGTCAGGCTTCAGGCCTCGGACAGTCATTTTCCCCCGGTTATTGGCAAATCTGGAATGTTGAGGCAAATTTGCCCTGGGGAACGTTAACGTAGGGAAACAGCCAAACACCATCGGTCTTGGTCTGATTATCGACTCCTTGGAGAACTCGACTGAGGCGGCGGTCCTAAGCGGTTCCCTTTGGCCCTTTCCAAATTAGTGGGCAATACTATTCCTGGGGGCCGGGTAAATTGCCGGTGACTATCCCCTAAAAACAGACCGGAGTGGCGCAGCTCAACCTCATTTCGCGGCTATGCTCATGTATGGTGCGGGAAATATCAGTTCTCAGACCTATATTGAATACACCAACGGTCATAAGGGCCCGGAATCGGAGCTTTTGATCAATCCGGAAGTCGACCCAAAACATCCCAGATCTATTCCCGATCTTCGCCACGGACGCCTCGACATTTTTCGGATTCACCAATTTCAAATATTTCAACGGACGGTTCTTCTTCAATGCTGAAGTCGGGTTTTTATCAGGAATTTTACCGGCAGAACGGCCTGCGCTGTGAATTCAACTGTCCTGAATCCTCCTCGCCCTTTGCCCCAAACTCGTTACTGGGAATTGTGGGCAGGTGTGATCGAGTGCGGCGCTGTGGCCGGTCCGGCAAAGATTAGCTTTCTCTGGGCCTACTATCCAGGTTCCGACAGACGTGGAGGCAAACTTATCGACAGACAGCCGACCATTGTTCCCGTATTTTCCCCTAACGGCGGCGTGAACCTGTATTTGCCGTACAGCCTGTTGCTGGGTTATGATTACGGATCGGGAAACGGTTCCATAACTCGCTCTTCCAATCATGGTTTCATTACCGATGCGAGCACATACGGCGTGAGATTGGATTACGCTGTGGCAGCTAATCTAAATGCATATGCAACCTTCCTGTACGCCAACAGGGTCTCCCAAGGATATGGATGGGGATGGATAAGGCCGGATCCTGCGCCAGACATCACCTCTCCTGCGCTGCAATACGGGAATAACGGAACTGCAGTCAATCCACCCGCCGTAGGTGGCAACCTCGTGGACCTTTCGTTCGCTACCGGCGCTCCCAACATTCTGGAGAGAGACCTTGGGTACGAAATTGGCGGAGGGATCGATTGGAAACTCATCGAAGGATACACATTAAGGGCCAGGGCGGCCTATTGGAAGCCCGGCGCATGGTTCAAGTTCGCGTGTGTGGACAGGAGGCAACTCAACTGGGACAATGCGCCGACCGCGATCAACATGTGGGGCATAAACCCCAATCGGGAAATTGACCCGATTTTTGGTGTGCGTTTTGCAATTGAAGCGGAATTTTGAATCCTTGATAGAGTCGATCCCTCGGCCGACGAAGCTCAATGCCTCCTAAAACTTGTCGAATCAAATGGTAGCTTGACGAGGCCAAAGGTTCCAAACTCTCCTTTACGGCGTTTTGCCTTTTCCTGGCCTCATTCATGCGTCCCAAAATCAAAATAGCGAGGCACCAAATTTTCGTGACAATTTCGAGTTTAAATTAGGAAGGAGTTCTTTGGGGGCCCTGGATCCATAGGCAAACTAAAATAGGGAAGCCTGCCTGTTTGGGCTTCCCCGTAATTTTAGTCTTATCATGCGGCCGCGGCGACGAGACTCAAACTCGGGACCTCCGACGTGACAAGCCGTCATCCCCGTCAATCATATGAACCACATGCCTCGATACCTCAGTCATTTCAATTGCTGTCGGTTCGTTTCAGTACCCTCGTAGGCCCTCTCGTTAACACTAGTGCTCTGTCCCATAATTAAGCACGCACAGCTTTCGCCAGAATCTGGTTCGGTGTCTTGACCCATTTGAAGGGAAGTGCTTCTTCATTCCATTGGTCGATGAAAGCATGAATGGCCTTCCTCAAAGGTGTCACACCCTTGAAGCTCCCGCGTCGAACTGCTCGTCTCGTGAGGATGGAAAACCAAGTCTCTATCTGGTTCATCCAAGAGGCGGACGTTGGGGTAAAATGAAGCACATATCTGGGCCGACGGGCAAACCAACGCTTCACCGTCGGTTGTTTGTGTGTGGCGTAGTTATCTAATATCAAATGGATCTCCCCTTCAGGATACGTCTCGTCGATGATTCTGAGAAAATCGAGGAAGTCTTGGTGCCTGTGTGCCTTCTTGCATTTCCCCACTACCTCTCCCGTAGCAACGTTCAGTGCGGCAAAGAGCGTAGTTGTTCCGTTTCGTTCATAATCGTGAGTGCGGCACTCCGGATGGCCAAACTTCAAGGGAAGAAGAGGTTGCGTTCCGTTGAGTGCTTGTATCTGGCTCTTCTCATCAATAGACAAGACCAGAGCTTTCTCAGGTGGATTCAGGTAAAGTCCGACCACATCTACTACCTTCTCAACCAGCTGAGCATCGTTGCTGTACTTGAAGGTCTTCTGCAGATGAGGTTGAAGTCGATTCCGATTCCAGATTCGTTGGACGGTCGATTTACTGGCCTTAACCTTCTTGGCGAGCCTCCTGGCGCTCCAGTGGGTTTCGTCCTCCGGCGGTTCCAACGTCGCCGCTATGATCTTGGCCTCCTCGTCTCCAATATACTCGGGCTTGCGGCCCCTACCTGGAGCATCCGAGAGTCCATGCAGCCCATCGTGAATCCAGCGGTCTCGCCACAATCTGGCAGTCTCCATAGTGCACCCGCATTGTGCAGCAACTCTTTTCACACTAAGACCTTGTGCAAACGTCAACACTACGCCGATACGCTTGACAAGCCGCTGTTCGGTCTTGCCCGACCGAAGAAGCCCTTCCAACTTCTCTCGGTCCTGATCACTGAGAAACACTGAGATTGATGCCGGCACTCCGTCACCTCCGAATGGGTTGCCAGCTTCATACCATACATCCACCGATTAGCCTAGCTATTTCTGGGACAGGACACTAGGTCCTCTCAAACCACGAACAAAACACGAACAGAATTCAATCCCATCCTTAAACCTAGCCCGATATCAAACATTCAGAAACCCAGGACACAATCATCCTGCCAGATCGGTGATCGAATCAGTGAGAGGGAATCATCCCGTCTGGGTATTCGTCTACAGAGGACATCCTTTAAAGACGATGACCACGACGGCGTGGAAGACAGAGCGATCCAAAGTTGGACTGGGGCAGGTCAGAATCCACGATCTCAAACACACTTTCGGGCGGAGGCTTCGATCAGCTGGAGTGTCCTTTGAGGATCGTCAGGACCTGCTGGGACACAAGTCAGGTCGGATCACGACGCATTACTCAGCACCCGAGTTGATCAACCTGATTGAAGGATCAGAGCGGGTTTGCAGCCGATATGGGTCCAAATTGGGTACAGTCGTCACCCTGAGAAAGAAAACCCCGCTGCGGCTTGTTGGTAACCGAGCGGGATAATTTATCTTTTTTGGCTCCCCGAGTAGGACTCGAACCTACAACCTAGTGGTTAACAGACAAAGACAAGAACAAGTAAACGACATAATATCAGCAAGTTGACTTGTCATGACCGTTCCGACCCGTCACAACGAATCAGCACGTTGCATAACCGATGGACACAAAATGGACACAAGCAGAAATGAACCCAGATTTGTCCAGTGCCTTCTTTCCAGCATTTCTTTGTCGAGAGATCGCGGTCGGTCGGAGGAACTGGTCTGTGCGCGACCTGTCATAACCTTATCCCACAAACATTCTCGCTCCCTCTTTCCTACCTGAGCGTCGTATCTCCGCCGTGAGAGAATACCGACACACTTTTCCCGATGCATCTCAAAACCTCCTTGGGCGCATACTTCCTTAATTTGATGATTTTTCTTGGGGTCCTTTTGGGGACGTTCCACCAATGAATAACCTTTTGCTTTCCCAGATTGGAAATAGGTAAGAGGGAGCAATAAAATGCTCCCTCTTTCTCTGCGTGGTATTGTATATGTATAACGAGGTGAGGAAAGGAGAATAAAATGGGTCAAAGAGAGATAATGAGAGCAAGATGGGCAAAAGAAGATCCCGAATTCCTCAAACTCCTAGAAGAAGAAACAGAACGAAGACTTGCAGGGCGTGAGATCATTGACATTAGAGTCAAAGCTGGACTTTCTCGTTCTCAATTTGCAGCTCTTCTTAGGATTGATGAAGAACAACTTGCACAACTTGAGATTGGTGAATTTGAAACTACTAAAGAAGATACTATAAAATGGATCAACGAAACCCTCAGCTGTTGATAAAAGAACAAAAATTCCGAAAAAGATTACTGAGGGAGCGATAATAGAAGTGACGAGTCTTTCTGAAGAAGGGCGGGTCTATAGTGGTTCTCTAAAGTTTTGTCGGAATGGTGCAGGTTTTTGTATTTTCATCTTTCCTATCGATAAGCCATCTGAGAGCTTGGGTCAGCCTGTCGATTAGTTGATCTTTGTTTTTTGCATAGAAACCAGCGAACCACTGTGCCTTCATGATGAGCCAGAGCCTTTCGATCGGATTGAGATCTGGTGAATAGGGAGGCAAGAAGACCGGCTCAAATTTACCCCAGTCCAACGATTTGCTCTTATGCCAAGAGGCATTGTCCAAGATGAGTAAATTGCGGGGGCGCTCAAACGAGATATCTTGGTTTGCATGGTCCAGGAAAATCTGAAAGATCTCTGTATCGGAATGGCTAAATTCAAGTGCATAGAATTCACCCGTTCTTGGCAAGACTAGACCGGTAACATTCATCCTGAGATGGGCTCCGCTGTAGGCTTGAACGATCTTATCTCCTTTGGTCGCGAAGCGCCTTTTCGGGCGAGGATCACCTTCAATACCGCACTCATCAAGAAACCAAAGATCAATGCCCTGATCGCGCAGCCATTGCCTGATCAGTTCGATGAAGGCTTTTCTCTTTTCCTCGTCTTGACCATCCGGCCAAGGACGAGGCACTTTCAACCGAAATCCTTCATCATGAAGCCACCGCATTAGCGTGCTGTACCCTGCCTCTAGCTGACAATGCGTTGTGAGGTATCCGTGAAACTTTCGCCCTGTCCAATGAGTCTCTTTGACCTGTTCCGGATGCAGAATCAGCTCGCGAAATTCCTCAGTTCGGTTTCCCCTGATCTTGGGGGGACGTCCAGATCGCGGGCCTTCGGTAATGCCATCGATCCCTCGTTCATTAAAACGCCTCACCCAACGAGAAACTGAATCCTCATTCACACCGAACAAGACTGCAACTTGGTCATGGGGAATGCCCATAGTTAACGCCTTGATAGCCATAAGTCGAAGGTTCGTTCGTTGGATCGGCGCCGCTTTCGCTGCCGTCTCCAACTCCTCCAACGTGCAATTCTCCTGATTGGGTATGTTCCGTTGACGAGACATACCCAAAGAAAATCATATTCCGATCAAAAAGTCGCGCTCTTTTCGCGATTATTTTCGAAACTGCTATATGACCTGCGGCATCACGAGTATGGGGATTCGGTGCAGGCGAGAGAAGCGTGGCAGCGCGGGTGAGGGGCGGTGCTGCCCGGCAAAAAACGATCATCCATTGGAATTTCGAGTCATATGCGTATTGTTTCAGGTGCCTTGGATGTCTGGTCTTTCAGTCTCCCTTTTCAGCACTCTTAATCCATAAGGACAGACTGCTGAGCAAATCCCGCAGTTGTGCCCGCTGTGGTACTGAAAGTAGTGTTCCTTTTTCCATTGATCGCAGGCCTGGACATCCAGAATTTCTTCACGCGGCATACTCCCGGATGCCATGCGTTGCCTTTCAATGCTTTTGCAGGGCAGGCTTCTACGCAGCGCGTACAGCGACCGCAGAAGTTTCGCTCTATCGGCGGCCCACACGGAAGTTCAATGTCGGTGAAAACGGTTCCCAGGCGAATCCATGGTCCGAACGTGCGCGTGATAAGCTGGCAATGGCGGCCTATCCAGCCCAACCCTGCTCTGGTTGCTGCAGTTTTGTGAGGAAAGTCTCCTTTGATATTAACCATATCGGTACGATCCGAAGCCGCCAGCGGTTTAGCTCGAAAACCTCTGACTTTGATTTCGGCTGCCAATGCTACTGATAATTCATTGATATGATTGTTCACTCTGGCATACTCATCAGCATATGCTTGGTTAGGCCCGTGTCTGGATACTGACCATTATTTGCGGGTTCATTGGAATTGCCCATGAAAGAGCGAAGGGAAATCTTTGTCCTATTTCATCCTGTGGCGTGGAAAAATCCCGAAGGTCTGCCGCACCCCATAGGGTAATCTTATGTGCTTCCATCCACTCAGTAAGCCAGCTAGGGGCAGTTGTTGATGGATCAGACAATTCATACCTCGGGTTTATTGAGCATTTGTTGCATATAATCCGGAATTATTGGGCGAACTTGCCATTCCGGGCTTCTTGGTGCCAGCGAGGGACGATCGATGGTTCCTCTGACCCCGAAAAGTCCGCTGGATGGTCCTCCACACGACCCGATAGATACAAAACCGTAGTCCCGTTGCTGAAAAAGCCTCTATTTTCCTGTTTCTCAGCGTAACTCACCCCAAGTTCAACGTCAATGATAATCTCTGCTGCTGACCCTGGACTGAAGACAGATTGGTGGTGTGGAAGGAGAAGCCCACCTGCGAGAGTTGGAGTCCTCTATCACGAAGACAACCTTAAATCTGGTCAGAGGACTCCTCAGGGGCTCTATCCTCCCCTAAAAAACCCTATAGAATCCATTCTCAGCGACGTTCGGAAGATCCGAAGGGTTAAAGGTAAGGGGGCAAAAAGACCCCGCAAATCGCCTCTAATTCGCTCGTAATCGCAACAGCGCTCCTGGTGCGGAGTATAGATCGGTATTATTTGGACAGAGCCGGAATACCCTTAAAGACCTATACTAGACGACTCCCTTTTCCCAACTTCAGATCAAGAAACACCCGCTGACGTTGAAGCACAGGAACTAACAAGCGGCCTTAATCTCGAATAATCCGAAATTCTTCTCACGTGTGAAGGCATGGCAACATCCCGGTTGAACGGGGAGTACGAAGCGGAGCTGAGAGCCGATTTGAGCGATTTTCTTATTCGATCTCGGACAAATCGGTGGGGGAGCAGAGATTCTTGGCGTCTCTTGCCACCCGTCCACACAGGGCGCAGATGAAGTTCCCATCCTTGGCCAAACGAGCCAGCGTAAGCATCTGTTTACGAAGGGCAAGAGCACAAAGATGATCGTTATGCACTTCCGAGTTGCAGTCAGTTAGCTTCAGTGGCATCTCAATAAATCCTTTTACTTATTACTCCCTATCAAGGGAGCCGAATCTTCGGGCTATAGTAGATCGGTAATGCACAAGCTGATTCTACTGTGACTGAGATTCGTTCTTGAACCGGAATTATGCGGCGGACTTGCCCTTTCGTGGGTTTTTCGGTCTTTGACCGGTCGCCGGTTGGTTGCTCTGACTCCAAAAAACCCCCCGTATGGTCCCCTACAAGACCCGAAAGAGGTAAAATCGTCGTCACGTTGCTCAAAAAGCATGTTGTTTCCCTTTGTTGAGCGTAACTCTCCGCACTGCTTCCAGTCAATTATAATCTCCGCTGCTGATCCGAAACAGCAGATAGGTTGGTGGTGTAAGGAGAAGTTCATCTGCAACCGTCTAACATGCTCGCCGGTGTTCCCGATACGAAATACACCTGTCATGATAAATCACCTGTCCGCAGGTGTCCCTCACTCGAAACCTGGCCCTCTCAGACGAAGATATAGACAATTTCTCAGACAACCAATGTTTCGGGTAAGGCTGGAAGAGAGACCCCTCTTAAATTGCACCTGGCTCATTCTCAGCTCGTGGAGCGGATTGAAGAGGCATCTTGTCTTTATCGGAAAGCACGAAGGGACATTTCTCCAAAGAAGGGATTGCTGGTCTCAATCATAAATCAGGCTGGAATTTGTCTTCTCCCAGATCAAGAAAACGGGAGTTGATTTCCCTCACGACTGCATCCAGTCCGTTCATAAATAATTCACCAAGGTCTTGGGCAGCTTCCTTTTCAGCTTCTCCGGAGTCGGGGTCATCCCAGAGACCCTTGAAATACGACTGGTTGAAAAACTTAACCGCGGCAGGGTGTGTTATCTCACCGGACTGAACTCTCAAAAACAATTCCTTGACCTTTGGGCAAAGGTTTTTCCGGTCAGTATTTCCAGCGTACTCACCTACTGAGAGGTCAGCAGAGTCTGTGAGGTCAGAGGTTTTTTCTGGCTCTGGTTCCTTTTGAGTGGAGTCGGCATTCATTGCTTGAGAGATTTTTGCAAGTGTAGTCCCGATAGCAGACAGTCCTGACAAATCTATGGTTCCGTCGGAATCAATAAGTTTATGTCTGATCAAGGAAATCCCGGAACTTCTGATTACCCGTACCTGATTGAACTTGCTCAATCAGTTGGCTCAATCCTGGATCAAATCCACATACCACTTTCTCAATTGTCTTCCTGATGGCATCATGGTTCAAAGAATACCTGTTCACCTCCCCGGTTCCCGGAAATCGTTTGACTGACAGAAATTTCAGTTTCTCCAGTTTCTTGATAGCCCTCTGAACTGTTTTCGTAGAGATACCCAATTTCTTGGCGATAGCTGCCTCGGAGACCCATACTTCGGGGTAGACGGATTCTGAAAGGGAGAGCAGGATCAACAATTGAGTCGGATTGATGAGTGGGCATAAGTGGAAAAAATCCTGAAGAGATATTTTTTGCATCTAGCAGCTCCCGGAAAAGACAAAAAGTCCTGCAAACAAGTACTTTTATACATATATCAAGTACTTTTCTTGTACATATATAAAGAATACTTATATATGTACATGTACTTTAGAGGACTTTTTGTCCTTTTCGGAAACTTCCTGACAGGACAAATTGTCCATCTCTTCAGAAGGATTGATGTTTCACATCAGGGACAAATTGTCTCTTAATCATCAGTTTCAGGAATCTTACCTTAGGATGGACAAATTGTCCATCTTGGACATTTTGTCCTTTCAGCTTCCGCTCTGTTAGTACATAGCAATCTACCCGAATATTGGATTTCCGAACCCAGGTCTTCTGTGGAACCACAAAACCTGTCCTGGTGGATCCTCGACCAAAACCGACCCTCTGAGACGAACGCACAACGACGAATAGCGTTAGGCGAAGGAGTAGTAAGGGACAACATAGACTCCTATTGGAGATTTATGAGTCCTTACCGGAAATGGACGGGGGGACATTTCCGGTAAAAAAGACGATGCCGATTCTGCCTATCCTTCCGGTAGATACTCCTGATAAGTTGCTCAAGAGTTTTCATCGCCTTGTTTCATAATCACTACCGGCGCTACTTAACCTGCCAGAGAGATTTCAAGTCGGAAATCACTCGCCTTTGTAAACGGTCAAGCAAAAAGGGACCAGGTCCGGCCATGTAAAAGGGGACCACTTGGTTGAAAGAAAAAGTCACTGTTTCTTCTTTCTCAACATAGACTGTTTGAACCGATAGCTTTCCCCGTTCATGGTCAGGATGTGAGCATGATGGGTGAGGCGGTCTAGTAGGGCTCCGGTGAGTTGTTCACTTCGGAACACCTCTGGCCATTTTGAGAAATCCAGGTTCGTGGTCATGATGATGGATTGCCGCTCATAGCTGTCCGCGACCACTTGGAAGAAAAGTTCGGCTCCCTTCTCCGAGAATGGGACATAGCCGATTTCGTCTATGATCAACAGATCGAGTCTGGTCAGTGCCCTTTGGACTTGGGATAGTCGGAGCCCGGCCTGTGCTTCACTCAGTTGATTGATAAGCCCGGCAGCGGTGAAGAACCGTACGTTTTTCGCCTGCTGACAGGCTGTAAGCCCCAAAGCAGTTGCGAGGTGGGTCTTGCCTGTCCCGCTATTGCCCATAAGAAGCAAATTTTCCTTCTTGCCGATGTACTCGCCCTGAGCCAAATGAAGCACTTTAGCCTTGTTCAGAGAAGGAATCGCTGTAAAGTCGAATTGGTCAAGGGTTTTCAGTAAAGGGAATCTGGCTTGGCTTATTCTTCGCTTGAAAGCATTCTCTTCTCGCTGGTTGGTTTCAAGCTCAGAAAGAGCCAACAGATAGCCTTCGTACGTCCGGTTACCCTGCTCGGCCTGCCTAGCCATTTCCTGGTAGTGGGTGAGCATGGCCGGGAGCTTTAGGCGCTTCAAATACGATTCCAGAAGCATCTGGTGTTCCATGTCTGCCTCCTTATGCCCTGAATAAGAGATCGAAGTGATCAACCTTGTTGGGGTGCACAGGAGGCGAATTCACCCGCAAACACATAGTCTGTGTTGCAGGTTGATGGATCTGATAGAGGAGATTGAACACGCCGTCATAGCTCAAGATGCCGTAGGATAGAGCCTTCTCTACGGCAGCGGTGACATCATCCACAGGATGGTCTCTGAGAAGCATGAGCACACGTATGTATTCTTTGATGCCTCTGGAGCCCTCATACCTTTCTTTCAAACGACGGCGGTATATGTCAAAGGCTGGAGGGAGCGGCCATTTGACAATCGGCGTAGCCCTCTCAAAAGCGCCCGGCTTTCGAAGTAGCACCGGAAGATAATGAAACGGATCAAGCACCTCCTCATTGCGCTCATAACTGCGTTGGTGTATGGCAATCAGCCTGTCGCTGGAAGTGACTTCGAGCTTAAAGACAAATGCCTTGATCGTTACGGTTTTGCCTACATATTCACGGGGCACGGAGTACCAGTTATTGCAAAAACGGATCACCTGTCTGCGATTGACCTTTGCCGTTACCGGCACACATGCCTCAGGGATCTTCTCAGGCAACGGACGGAGGCTCTGTTTCTCTTCAAGCCATAAATCATGGACCGTCCTGCCGAATCGTTTTCGCTGTCTGGCGTCCCTTTCGCAGCATTCCATGAGAAACGTATTGAGCTCGGTAAAATCTTTCACATTAGGCATGGGAACCAGAAAATTGCGCCGGACATAGCCCACAAGATTCTCAATGCCACCCTTCTCCTGACCTTTACCTAGATTGCAATAATCCGCCTCGAACAAGAAGTGGGACCTGAATGCCACCCACAAAGACTGCTCTTGACGATTCCTCCCTTGCAGAACCTTATGAACAGCCAGCTTCATGTTATCGTAGCGTATCCGATGAGAGATGCCTTCCAGATACTCGAACGCATTTATGTGGCTTTCAAAGAGTCCTTCTCGTCGCTCGGTGGGCAGTGCGCACACGAAGAATTTGCTCGAATAGTCCAGTCTCATACATGCCAAATGAACTCTCTTCTCCGAGCCGTTCATCACCACCTGTGCTTCGCCGAAGTCAAAGGTAGCGCCATCCGCAGGCTTATAGGTTTGGGGAACGTGACTGTCCGGGATCTTTTCTCTCAGAGCGCTCACCTCCCGGCGTACCGTCCTCTCTGCACCCTTGAATTCGTATTCTTCCCTTAGCCGATCATAAATCCGCTTGGCTGTGTGGCGCTGTTTTAGAGGACGGCTGCGGTCCTCTTCCAACCATTGTTTGATCATCAACAGATACGGACCCATCACTGGCTTAGCCGAGGGCTTCTTCCGTGTATAGACCGGAATCCCAGGGTCCATTATTGCCTTTCGAACAGTCTTCCGGCTGTATTCGAACTCCCGTGCAATCTGCCGGACCGACTTGCGCTTGATGAAGTACTCACGCCGGATAATCTCTTTGTGTTCCACCGTAATCATCCTCTCTGCCCCCCGGATCAGAAGTGCCTATACCGGCACTCCCAATACCAAAAGGCTCTTTACGGTGGTCCCCTTTTACTTGGCCGTTAAGACCCTAAGTGGTCCCCTTTTACTTTACCGAACACAGCCTTTGCTATTTTCCTAATTTCCAAACAAAAAGTGTCTTTCTCTATGAATATCGCGAAGGAGGAATATGAATGAACAACGAGAATAGTCGCGGCAAAGGCCCCAACGACCTCATAACGTTCCAGTGTCAGCGATCTCTGAATGAGTTCCTTCGGGAAACAGCTTGGCGTGAACGTAAATCGCTCTCTAAACTTATCAGAGAATTATGCGCCCAAGGGTTGAAGGAACGGTTTTCAGCGGGACAGGAGGCTATTAAGTAAGCCCTGAAAGGGCAAAGCCGTCTGGTCAGGGAAACCGGACGGCTCATTTCAAAAAGGGAAGAAAATTGAGTGAGGAGCTAAGGGTTATGGATCAACCCATTCTATGCAGAAAGACACTTACCGAGATTGAAAAGACTCTTGCCGACTGGCGATCATATTCCCTACCTGCTGCTCTCATCCATATTTCAAACGAAGGAGATCGTTGGCTATGAAGCGAGAGAAAGTCAGTCCGGAGGAGTGGCGGGAACGGCTTGACCGGGCTGTCAATGCCAAACGAGGTAGATGGAGGGTGTTGCCAAGAGCAATACCAAGTTCCAGAGCATTCGCAGAGTTGAGCAGGAGTGGACTTATAGTTGTTTTGGCAATGCTGGACAATCTCACCTACCAGAGCAAGTCGAAAAGAAGAGACGCCAGATGCTTGCAGTGTGGCGGATTGCCATTGGACAACAATGGAGAGTTCGTGATCACTAATAATGAACTGATCGCTAGGGGGCTAAAATCTCCAGACAGCATCACACGTGGGAGACAAGAGGCTTGGAAGTTGGGATTTTACGATGTCGTAAAGACCGGGACTCTGATGAACTACGGAATATATCGGTACAGCGAACGATGGAAGAATTTCCCGAATGGCGACTATCTTCCCCATGATCAACCAAACCCCGGTAAATGCCTTTATCCGAAAGAGAAGAGAAAATTAAAACCTACTACGGAAAACGTAGTTAGCACCACTACGGAAAACGTAGTTAAGGGGGATGACAATGTAACTACGGAAAACGTAGTTATAGAGACGGGATCTCCCACTACGGATTCCGTAGTTAATATAATAATGTACCAAGAAGATAGAACAGATGTACAGGTACAGGGAAAAGATCAAAGAAAGAAGCAAGGCGGAGAATCATCTCAAGACACCGTCTGTTCAGCAACGTCGGAAGACAATCAGGATCTAAATCCCGAAGCCTATCTCACGCCAAAGAGCAATCCCTCGGATATTACCGATACTGAATCCAACGGACCTGAACTCTCTTCAATCCAGCATCATCAATGGTTCATCGAGGCATTTCACTCTGCCTGTTTGGAAAAGGGAATAAGAGTAGACCTGAGACTTGACCAATCTCTCGCCTCTCGCCTTGATGATTGGCTAACGAAAAGGCTCAGCCAAGGTCGTTATCTAGGTAATAAATTCTTCAAAGACGAAAATAGCCATAATATCAAAGAGAAACTAAATCAAATTGTCTCCCAATGGCAATTCATACAGATTTCATCAGCCTTTGGCGAAAAGATCGAAGTCCCGGAGTTTCCAGACTTGGAATTTCTAATAATTTATCGGGAGCAGGTATTTTCCTGGGTGAGTGAGGTTAGACAGCGTTCCGTGGATGCCGTACTCGCCCAGTTGGATGAAGCAATGGAGGGTGTCCCGGCAGGATATACGCATTGGAACTAGATTTCATAAGAAAAGCGAAAAGATAATCATTATACGGAGGTATTAATCATGGCAGTTATGGCTGAATTACACGCAGCAATTTTCATCGAGCCTCGTCCAGCCGACGATTGCTGCCGAGAGGAAGAGTACCAAGAAGAAAGGACAACCTTATTCTGGGATGAGCGTAAAGCTCGTTCGATTGAACTGGAGCAGCAACAGCAATTATTGAAGCAAAGATGCTCTCGTGTGGCTGAATTGCGGAGCGAGGGAGAAGAGACAGAAGCATTAACTCCGGGCCAGCGACGCCTTAGGAGGCGATTGGAGCAGTTGTTGAGGGATTTCTCAAAAGACGAGGTGCTGCAGGAATTGAGCAGGATGGGAATTTTCTGACCCCTAACGGGAAGTTCATAAGAATTTATACCGCCGGTTGATAATACCGAAGACCGGGTCAAATCTAATTAACTAAGGAGAATGCGAATGGAAAAAGACAATCACGACAAAGCATATGGGCCGGATGGCCCTGAAGTTGAACCGGCATTACTGCTTCAATACCTGATCCAGAAATCCGAGGATCTGTCCAACAAGAGATATACAGGTTTCCCCTTGTTCTTCCGGGCGCTTGGAGTAAGTGCCCTATCCCCCTTCCCGGAACTCCAAAAGGAATTTGTGCAAATCGTTTCTCCATCGGACAAACCAGTAAGTAAACGTGCCGAGAGGTGCAAGAAAATGTTTGTTGAAGCTTTGGCTAAACCGCAGGACGAGTATTCCTACGATTCTAGTGGTGAGAGTCATGAACAACGTTCCCATGATCGGGTAATAGCAAACCGTTTCGCATGGGCAGCCCGACGAGAAGGTGAAACAATGGTGGAGCAGAACAATTTTGAGTATCTCCCCATTTGGGAGTGCATGACATTTATCGCCCTTCAGGGAGATGCCATGAGACTCAGGGAATTCGAGGAAAAGTGCCTGCAGTACCCGGAACCGGCGCAGAAAATAGAGCAAGTGATCCCCATTCTGTGGGAACTCCTCCGAGCCAAAATGGGGAAGAATTAAGACTATTCAGATCAACGACAATTGATTACAGCCGGATTACTACCCAAAGACCGGCACATTCAATAATTGATAGAGGAAAAATCACATGAATTCCGAAGATACAAATGCCCACGAACCATGCGTCGAAGAGGAAACCCTGCTCAAATATCTCCTGTACAAGTGCGATGAAAAGATCCATCACCACTTGAGACTAGGATTTCCATTCCAGTTTCTCGGTTTTGCCGCTCTATATAATGATAAAAACCTGCTTCAGAAGTACCAGGATATTCACTTACCCTGCTTCACCCCTTTGGATAGGCTGATAACCTACAAAGCACTGTTCACGAAGGCTTTGCTTCGACTTCAGGACACGCCTGATGAGGACTTTGAATATCCAACGATGCCAGAGTACCCGAAGGCAATTAAGCCGGACATCTGTAAGAAATTCATAGTCACGGCTATGCGGGACGGCAGAGAGATGCTGGATAGCAACCGTTTCGGTTTTCTGAGCGTATTCTTGCTGATTTCTCGGCTGGGCCTGAGATTTGACAGAAGCGCACTCGCAGATTTTGAAAATCGGTGTGTCAACCCCGTAATGGAACCAAAGGAAAGGATCAGGACTGGACTAGCGATTCTTAAGGACGCACTGAGATCCAAGAATAAGGACTAGAAATCCTTTTAATTGATAACAGCCGGATTAATTACTACTCCAAGACCGGCACACCAATCAATTGATAAGGAAAAGCAATGTTTACATCACACATCCAGGGACTAATGACCAGGGGACACTCTCTCAGCAACAAGTTGAGGTTCGGAGAATTGAGGCAAGGCGAGTTTGAGACGTGGGTAAATGAGTGCTACGATATTATATCCGCCTGCAAACCGGAGCCTTGCTTTCCGTGCTTTCCGGACTACGGACACATCGAGGAGATCGTGATGATCCTCATGTTCACTTTACGGAATATCGTCCACGGAGAGATCGAATACCAAGGTTTGTTGTAAAAGGAGTTTTTCTTACAGGACAGCCTTATTGGAGAAGACAAAAATGAAAGCAAAACTTGTCATAAACCGCCTCAGAACAGGCGACATTGCAAGAAATTATATTCGGCTCGTTAAAGAGAGCCAACCTCGTCACTTGCCAGTCGAGGCAGACGACGCATCAACTACTGTTAAAGCACAAGCAATCCTGGAGACTATCGAAAGTCAGAATCAGCCCGACGATTTGGATATTAGTATCGAGGGAAAGGATCTAATCAAGCACATGGATCAATCGGGTCTCACTGATCTTACGATCCCATACTGGTACACCGAGATGGCGAGGTCACGTGGCGAGGCGATTTGCCCTGGTGTGCATGTCATTATTACCGGAGATCCATCCAGAGAGGAGTATGAAACGATACACGTATCATTCGATCACGAGGCGACTCGGATAAGAGATACTAAGGGAAATGAGTTTGTGCTGCCGTGGGACATGGTGGTGCCGGTACAAGGGCAAGAGAAGGATCGTCCCTACTGGTTCACAGCCCGCGCGAGAAGAAGGGGACAAAGCTTGGAGATCGGAGACTATGTCAAGGTAGATGTGACACCTGATGAAAAATACGAACTTATGGATATTTTCTGGGAATACGGAGATGTCGAGGTCAGAAAGGTGGGGTCTATCGAAAATCAAGGAATGCCTTGGCGTTATGTTCGACCGTGGGAGGAAGACCGATGATCGAGACACGCTCGGTTACTCAAGTTATCGGCGATTGGCTGTTCCGCGGAACTCACGTTTATTTACTATCAACGCCGGATCGAATGCTGAAGCAAAGGAAGATTCACTGGGATCGGCAAACCTGCGATGTAGAAGACGAGGACGGAAAGGTGCTTTACGACGTTCCTTGGGATAATTTAGAATTTTGGGATCCGGTGGATTATTATTTGCCCGATGACGACTGAGGAACTCCAAATGGATGAAAAAGAATTAGCCGAACTGGTGAAGGCTCTGCTGCATGAACTCAATAATCCTGAGCGCCAGCTCTCTACCATCGTCCGGGACTTCGAGGAGTGTGGGATAGACTACTGTGTTATAGGTTCATTGGCTGTAAGATGCCACAATTATGTTAGATTTGGCGACGATATTGATGTTCTCGTATCCAAGGAAACGTATCCGAAAATAAACCAATTCTTCATTGGGAATGGTTATTCGTACCGTCCCGGATCCGACAGGCATCTTTACTGTGAGTTTCTTGGAGGGAGAATACCCCTTGATATCTATGTTGAAGGTGAAGAAAGAGGAGAAGGATTCCCGCTACCGGATCCGCGGACATCAAGGATTAAAGCCTTTAGCAGATGGTATGCGAGCTTGCCGCTGTTGATTACGTTGAAAATTCGGGCCGACGATCTTGGAGACGTTTACCAAATGATTGAGGAGAATGAACTAAAGGAAGATTTTGCTGATAACCTTGAACCGGACGTGAGGGACAGATTCCTAGGGATAGTCAGGCGTTGGGAGACTACTGGTTAGACACTCGAAGAGTGGGCCAATTGAACAAACTTTTCCGTTTTTCTAATGCTCCCCGGTGCGCCGAGAAATGTTCATTTGTCTATAAGTCCGAGCCGTTGATCGGGGAATCAGGCGGATCCAGTTCTCACACAACCTGTCGCTGGCTATACCTGCCTTCAGGTCTCCTCATTCATGTCCTACCTATTACCTGCGAATGGAGACAATCCTGTGGCTCTTTCCATAAAAATCTGAGGGACGCCTTGCCAGAAATTAAGTGCTTGAGTTCAGAAGGTCATAGCGTGAGTGTAACGGACTCATTCCCAGAAAACAGTCGTGACTTTTTAACGAAAGGTCGTGATCTCCGTCTAAGCATACCAGTAAATTAAGCACGGAGGTATTTTCATGAACAAGCAGTCATTGTTGTTGGTGCCGATGGTCGTTTTTTTGGCGATGGGGGTGATGCTCGCCGTTGCCGGTGCCCAGGACAATCCAGGCACATCCTTCGCCGCTCCGGCTATGCAAGGTGCCGCACCTCAGTCACCTGCCTCGTCGGGAGAGGTTACGGGTAAATGGCACCACGGGCCGTCTCTGAAGGCAATCATGGAAAAACTCGGCATAACCGACGAACAGAAGACGAAAATACGCGCACTTTACGTCGGATTCGAGGACCGAACACGCAAGACCCGTATGGATCTGAAGTCCCTTAAGGATGAAAAGAAAACGATGCTTCTCTCTGGGAAAATTGACCAGCAGAAATTGGCTCAAATAGATGATCAAGTTGTCAAACTGGTGAGCGATCTCCTAAAAGAAAAACTCAAGTTGCGTAGAGATCGTTTCGCTCTATTGACTCCTGAACAAATAGGACGTATCGCCGACTGGCATGCAGAAAAAGCCTTTCGTTCAAAGTGGAGACGAATGCACGGAGGAGGGATGCACCGTCACGCTTGGTAAGTCTATTTTGACAGTCCACTCCGTCGGTGGGTCTTCAGGGGTGTCATGATATGGCACCCCTGCAGGTCCAGTGATCTTTCATGTGCCCTTTATGAGAATCTTGGAACAAAAAAAGCGACAAGTGATCAATGTCATTGAGGAGCCTTGACCTTCATGATTGGGAACCATCATTAGATCGGTGCAAGCCTCATATGAAGCCATGCAATTTGAACCGATGCAGCGGCGGCATGACACGTACCGTCGGTCGTCTAATGATTTCAAATTCTTGAGGTCTGAGCAACCGCACGATGATCGATCACGACTTCCAAGGCCCCAAGATGGTAAGAGCGCCGCATAATTCCGATTCAGTAATCAGCCGGGGAACGACTTCAACATAGGGTGCAGCGATATGAAACCCATTGGGACGTTTTGTCAAATCGCATGGTTGTGTCTGTGCCTGGTTATCTTTCTTGGTTCCTTATCCCAAGTGCAATCGCAAGACCTGTTTAGAGATGCGGATCAGATCAAACGGGATTTGTCCAGCTTGAGAAATGAGGTCAGCGAGCTTAGAAAATCGCTTGAGGATCTGAGAAAGATGGTGTTGAAAGGTGCCACTTCTCAGGATGTGGGACAGACAGGAACAATGCCGGGTGGAGGAGAACAGGCGGCGAAGCAAGAGCCCGTTGTGGACGAAAAAGAGATCACACGCCTCGCATGCCAATCTGTCGGCAAATTCTTTCGAGCAAGCTGATGTCAGTGTGAGGGGAAGTAATAAAACCGAGGCTTCGGCAAGCATGAATGAGGCCATGCAACGCCTCCGCTCGTCCCTGGGCAATCATGCAAGGGCTCATGACGTTTCCAAACTTCTGAATATTTGTGAGAACGTCTACTATGACATCTCTCTAGCGGCGGGATTTCGTGGAGGGATACAAGGAAACCAGGAATTCGTTGATGCACTGAATAAACACAAGCGGGAATACCGGGAAATCTGCGAGCAGAAGTGAGCCCAAGTATCAATGCACATGCTTGTGAGCTGCCGGAAATCCCCAATGATCTATGTGTCCATTTTTGTGCCCACCTGTGGGGAAAGGTCGTGCTTTTTCGGGATCTGTTTGCAATGGAGTCTGGGATAAGTGGTTGATAATCGCGGAAATCATTCGTCTATCAAGCGCACCAATTTTTCCAACTCCTCTATCTTCAAGAGGAACAGATTGGCTGCCTCTTCCAACTCTTTGGACAACAACAGTAGCCCTTTTTCTGATGATGCTTGAGGGTTTTTAAGTGCCCATTCAGGGATTATTGTTCCTCTCAGGGGGCAACACCACGTGAATGCAGATGAAATGAAATAGGTGCTGCCCCGCCTTTTTTGAGCCACCGAGGTTCAGTTTGACTACCCGCAAGGTCGCGGAAACGGATAAGACAGAGCCCGACTGGATCAAGGGGTCCCTGTAGATGATGTAGGTGTCAGGGACGTACCAGTTGAGGAAGTTCCTGTAGCCGATGTACTAGTCGTGTCCGTACTAGAGGCTGCTGTAGACGATGTCGTAGGGGGGGGTGGATCTACCTTTATTGCTCTGATTTCGGTGAACCCACCTCCTTTAACGTCACCTGTAATTGGGTCTATCCTAACCGTTGTGTCTGTTCGAATCGTCATATGCGTCTCGGCAGCAATGCAGAAACTTGCGATGGCAGTCAAGATCAGGGTCAACAATACAATGGCTTTCATTTCTTCTGCTCCTGGAACATTTTTATGGGAGGACGTTGTGTTGTGAAATATTATATCATAAAAAAACGCATAATTACAAATGTAATTTAATGTAATTTATTAAACATAGTCCAGCTGTCCTTGATCTTATCTGTCGTAAGTTATCACCCATGTGAGAATGAAATTGTACCTGTCCCACGATGGAACGAATAGGATCCGGAAGTCATGATTTCCGAACAATCTCATCCATCACTCGACAGGCCCCCGCATTTTCGCTCGAAAAAAAACTTTTGTGAACCGATTTCCATTAGTCTTAGTGTAGCAAGCTACATCCAAACCGCCCCACACAACGCTCCTCTACGACCCATTAGTCCAGATTATCTCTATCATGAATCTATTCCCACAGTGGCGGACTTTACTTGGCTGTTTAATCTATCGGACAGATTCAAAGGGGCAACTTACGCTCTTAGATGCCCCAGGTGGGTAGATCTCAATCGAGGCAGGGAAAGGTAGGGGTCAGCTGGAGAGTCGCCCAGATCGTCTCATATTCGTTCTAAGGAGCAAGCCTGCTCCTGGGGTTGATTCGCATACTTAATTAAGCTTCCAGGGAGTATAATTGACTTGTGCCGTGCCCAAGTGCTATCCGAGGACTGTGCCTTCTTGCGGCCCTTATGGACCGGCAGGTTGGTTGTTGTGTTACCTTCCCGTCGTGCAATTGCCCTCGGCCCTGTCACCCACTAGACAGTTATGAATATTTTTCATCCCTACACGGCAATCCTGAGAGGGGTGAATATCTACCCCACGACTGCGCCCTCGCCTACAGCACACTGTTGATCGCCGCCGCTGACCTGCCCGTTTAGCCCAGATCCTACGTTTACTGTTTGTGACAGTTCACAAAAAGAGGGGTGGGCTACAGCCCTCTACCAAATTGCTTGACTAGTGATATCATATTGTGATTATATATAGTTGAAACGATTTATTGTGTCACTTTGTGAAGGTTGTGCGCAATGTGGACCGATTGGAAGCGATTCTTAACGTTCTGTTTTGTCCCCCTGTTGGGTTTGGTAGTCGGGATACAGGATTATGCCTTGGCCCAGAGTGGCGATGCCGCTCTGAGGTCTTTGATTTCCCTCCCCATAGTTGGCTCATTCCAGCCGGTCACAACCCTCGAAAAAGTTCTGTGGGCCTCTCCTGCCCAAGTGCGGAATCGGCAATACATTTCGTAGCGAAGTAGGGACCGGCTACGGGTTTGGGAATATATATTCGGCTAAGTTGAGACAAGGCAGTGGGGACTTCGATCTACTCACCTATGCACAGCTAGATCAAGGCCCGCAGTATATTGACATTCGCGCGGATCTGCGTCTATCGAGGTTTGGCTTCCGAGGCAGTTATTACTATTTTGATAATAAAAGCCACAACAATACGTTGGCCAAATTACAATGGAACGGTTTAAGGCTCGGCTTAGATCTGGATGCGGTGCAGCATCAATGGCTTACGTTTGGAGCTTCTCTCGACGGGTATTTGGTCAACCCGAGGCTCAGTGGGAGATTTTTCACCAGCACGACCACCATAACGGTGGAGAATCCAGACGGCACCAGCGGGCCAGTAGTTATTTTGACCGATCCCGATTCTATCGATCTACCCGGCGAGAAGCCCTGGACATGGGGAATTTATCTTAGGTATATGCCGCCCGCTATACTGGGTATGCCTGTTCATTTTGATGCATATTACAATCTGCCACTGGCAGGCTCAAAATATACCTCTTATGGAGCTACCTTAGTATTCCGCCCACAAATTCATCGTTTTAACCTAGCCTGTAAATTGGGTTTCGATTGGAGCCACCTTAAATTCGCTAATTCGACGAGCACGTTGTTGTTCACCGACCCCGCGAATTGGGAATTGGATATGGAATGGAAGATGTTCAAGGTCGATTTTGCCGCATATTTCTAGTTCCAGTCAGCCCTCATTCGAGTCATATTATTCACTTGAAAAAATAAAATCGGGGTGGTGCAAGACATAGAGTAGCCTCGCCTCGTACCTGATCGAGGGCGAGGCTAAGACCTTTTCCGAAGACCAGTTTGAGGAAGCTTTGGACTGGATTAAAGAGTAGCCGCTCAGGCACGTCAAAAACATCAACGGTCCAATCTCAACCTTACCTCATCTGACTCTGGCCAATTTACCTCATTTCCCTTCTGGCGTGTTTAGAGCGGATCAATGTAACGCAGAGATGCCCCCAGGCTTCGTGTCGGCATTACAGAGACGAATAGGTCCTTGACAGATAAAGGCCGGCATTCACGAAGACTGGGTATAATCATGTGAGAGCGTAGCCATGCAGGGGCTATTTGTATCTATTCAGCACTCTTTGTACCAGGAACTTCAAAGTAACATAAAGATATTATAATACGCCAATGAATCACATTAAACAGTCTGCATAGTTCTTGATTATAACTGTTAATATATGCTATAAAAGTATGACGAGTCTTCGCAAGTCAACTCCGTTAAGCATATTCTCGGAGAGTATCCTATGAAAAGGGCTTCTTTAATATCTGTGATCCTGCCGGTCCTGGTCTGTATATTTATTTGCATTCTGTCATTCGGTCCGGTGATGGCCCAATCCTCACCTTCTCAACCATTTGTAAGCAAGTACGCCCCACCACAAAAAACACCGAAAGAGGTGCCGAAAGAGACTCCTGCGACCAGTGCGCCAACCGAAAAAGTTACGCCTGATCCAAACAAACAGTCGGCATCCAAACCTGAGCCTCAAATCAAAATGGGACCGGTTCGAAATAACTTTAGGGGCCCAAAATAATGGGAGCATAACTGATATTAGACCACAAAGCATCAGAAACGTGGAAACCAAGGGTAAGCGTTAGAACCCGCCCCCGGCGTCATCCGATGAGGGGTTAGGTTCCTGTCGCCGCAAACCGGGCATTGGATCTCCTTGCCAACACTGCGATGGCGGGTGGGAACGCCAACCAGAAACCTGAGGCAGGCATCAACACTACGCCGAACGTCGCCAGAGCTAACATGCTCTAACATCTCAATACAAAGGACCGTTCAGCATGTTCCTCTGTGAAATGCGGTCAAAATAAAGGCGTCCTTGCAAGTCCAGAAAAAGTTCTCAGGCTCAATACCCGGCCGTACCGTTCAATTTTTCCTCTCGCTCACACCCTTTCCTTGTCTGTCCTTGTAAAACCTTTCAGAGTTGATCCTGTTGCGTTTCACGCGAAATGCTTTTAGAGGGCTAGGGTGTTCCAGAAGTAAAAGGGTCCAAAATCGTAACGAATTTTTGACTGACTTCCCTAGCGGTCACACTGACCTTTTTAGGCTCGCATCGGTGAAAAACCGATGCGAGCCTTTATCTCTTCTCCTTCCTTTTGTTTAAGATCGTCTTCCACAATCACCGCCACTATGTTTAGCCCTTTAGGTGGCGCAAATGCATTGTCGAAAGCCAGCGCCAAAGAGGAGGAGCGAGCATAATTAACTATAGTGTGCCCGGAACTTGTCTTGTCAATGAGGGGTGGTCTTGGTTCCACAACGATTCCCTCCTCATCGACGGGCCTATGGCTTTACCCGTTTCCAAGTGTACCGAATATGGCCCGTTCCGTCTTTGGTGGTGAACTCTTTGAGAGTCGTAGCGCCCGCCGGGTCGAAAGCGAACTTAAACTGGTCATCCCCCTCAAATTCGTAAATCCCAATCATTGTCTTGCCTGCATTGGGGCCATTCTTACGAACAAAATGGTATTCTTTTGGGTTTTTGGACGGATCTATTTTTACGATCTCCAAGAGGATAGGTTCCTTGGTTTGATCAGGAACAACGACCAGTGCCTTGTCGTTCTCAATTATTAGTTTGCTACGACTCACGTGCTCATCTGCAGCTTTCTTGCCGTCCTTCTAGGTCAGTCTGAAACGAAAATCATACCGCCGCATCTAATCAGATGAAAAAACAACGGAGAGGTGACAGAAATGAACATCAAGAAACTGAGGATGAACAAAATCGTCTTGGTAATAGCAGCAAGCGCTATAATGGTATGGGCTACCGGTATGGTCGCAAATGCCGTGACTCCTTTCGGGAACACTCCAGATAACCTCATGCCGGGGGAAGGCACCGCTGGCGGGGACATAATGTACATCCCGGTTCAGCAACCCCAAAAACTTCCGAATGGACTGTGCATCAACGGGTATGTCATGATGGAAGACGGGGCAATTACGGTTCCCGTTTATCGGAAATGTCGCTAGAAAGGGGGTGAATCAGGGCTATTAAGGTTTTCAATTCAAACAACGGTTCACGGAAAGAAGGATTTTGATAAGTGAGCTACCCCCGGAACATGTACCGTTTATTAAATTAGCGATGTAAGATTTTACTGTGCCCCGTTGCCGGCGTTAGAGCCGTGCAAAGGGCGTAAACCTGGTACGCGGACCTGTGTTCATTCTTGACCAACCCTTAGCTACTTAACCAGGCTTTCATTTGATAGAAACGTTGTGTCATTCGCGGGCGTTCTATTTCAACCAGCGACCCCTTCCCTTCTCTCCTAAAGCAATTTGAGCCATTTTTGGTACAAAAGGAAGCGTCGGGACCGGGATATGATTGGCCCCATGAGGGGCACACTCTTTCTTGCTACGAAGCGGGAGGCTCTTGGTCTCCGTTAAAGCGCCCTTTCACTGAAAGCCTCATGTTTTCGTCTTTAGAATCCTATTCGAGAACAAGGCTACTTTTGCTTCAAACCCGCATCTGTATTGGCTTCTTTTCAATTCAAGGTTCTCAGGAATTTAGGAGCGGCCTTATACGAGAAGGGATGACGACTGCCTATTTGCCGGGTTTTCCCGTGTTTTCGTTCTGTCCATTCGCATCCTTGTTTTTATTTCTTCCCAGCATTGTCAAATTCTCGTCCAGGCCGATTAAATAAAGGGTTTTTCTGATTTTTCCTATTTTCCCCGGCCTGATGTAGAGTGCCACTCAAATACGGAAAGAGGAACTCAACATGGATGAAAACGACCTTTCCAGGCTGGAAAAAAAATTGCTGGCTCCGATCCTCCGGCATCGTCTCCGCAGAAGGAAATCCAAGGTAAAATGCGAGTCATCATCTGGGTCTTCTGTTCGATCCTGACAAACAATTAGAGTATTCCCGAAAATCTATCAACGGGGATTGCTTTGAGTCAACCCTCGCAATGACAGTTTATGCCTTTGTTACTCTTCAGACCCGACCACGTGGTCAACCGAAGATTACTTGTGGCAAATCAGAGAACACTATAAAGACGCAATAACAGTATGTTATCTTACGAAATACTACTAAACATTATTTTGTATCATAGTTTGATTTAAAAAACCTTGACAACATATGAATAAAATTATATTTTAGACTCTTCAGCGACAAACCAAACCTAATCCTTTTTTATGCCCGTCCTTTGAACGGGCTTTTTTTTGCCCATTTGCCCTGTCCTTGGGATTCCATGACCTCATGGACGGGAATCGAGGAACTGGAAAGAAGTACCTGACTAACAGGAATAGTAAAATTGAACGTCTTTTATTGTTTTTCTTTTGCTCCCCGGTGCGATGAAAAATGTTCATCTGTCTATAAGTCCGAGCCGTTAATCGGACGATAAGGAAGTCTAGGTGTAGTCAGGGTCTGATGTGAACCCTTTCTAAAGCATGGCTCCATTTTCCGCTGCGGAGTTCATTACGTCCCTGGTATCAACCATTGGGCAATCTGGCAGATAGATATTGACCCTCTATATATCCCTGTGGCAAGGTGTGCTTTGGTCCGACAGTGGGCAAAAGATGCTTGCCGTCGGGCAAGGACGAGATTCGAGGTTTGGTTTACAGTCTCAATGTCTGGGAGGGGCAAATGACGACGAGACCTATAATAGCATTGATTTTGAGGGTGCTTATTTACGCTGCTCTCCAGTTTTTGGCTTACAAATCCTACGGATTGCACGCTCTTGTTGCGGCATGGGCGATCATTGTCATCGTGAGTTGGATTGACGTTGAGAATATCGTTGCCAGGGTGTCCCAAACTGTGGTGCAAACGGCATGGTTCATATATATCCTGGCTGTCATACACATGAATTTAGTGGCTTGATGGGCTGATTTTCGCGGCACAATAGCAAAGCCCCTAAAGGCAAATTTGCAGTTCCTAAGACCCGGTTCGGTTGCCCGATCACTGGGTGATTTGGCTTCCATTTGTTGTTGACGCTCAGGTCCCCTGGCATATACAATACAATCCTCTTCTCAAGCGAAACAAAGAGACAGAAAACATGGCTAAATCTCTCAAGGTGTCGGGGTCTCGCTTGTCCAAGCCGCGAACCCCCAAGGTTCCGGAGGCGCTCAAATCTGAGATTTCTTCCAAGGCGCAGCAACTGATCAAACGGCACTTGAAGCCTGCGCATGTGGAACTGCCAGAAAACCCGCAATCCAATTATATCTCAAGTATCTACACAAGATGGCATCGGGAGGATTTCTACTTCTGCGCCACGTATGTCGCTCCTTTTCTTGACGCTGTTTCCCCGACCTTTGAAGTCCGCTTTGCGAGAATGGGGCACTTAGGTAATGGAAAGTTTGCCTTGGCTTACATGCAGCATACCGGCAAGTGGTGTAAGATGCACCCATCCTTATCGGTTGACGAATGCCTTGCATTAATATGGGATGAGCCTCATTTCATTCCTTGACACGAGAGGACTCCAAAGTTGTCCGAAAGCCATATCGGAATCTTCTACTTAATCAAAGGGCGAATCATCGCCCAGACAGCCCCTGTTTCTATGATTAAATCTTCCGGTGGTGTGCGGGCTTACTCTCGCCAACATTACAAACTGTGGTCTGAAGTGCAGAAGAAGGATCCCGATCTCTATGATCTGGACTGCTATGCCTTGCCACGCGGAAGAGTTCGTTATAACGACAATACGAAGAAATTTGAGATCACTGCCGACCGACATATCCTGGAAGCAGATCGGTTTATTAATCGTATCATGAGGGAGTTTCATCTTGAGAAATCTGGTGTCCAGTTCAAGGAAGACGAACATTATCGGTGTGCAGTCTGCGAAAACGAGAAGACTGCTCACAGTCGCGAAAGCGACTGAACCGAAAGAATCTCTCCCCGGCAAGAAAGATTTCCCATTATTCTCGAACAAAAAACGTTCTGTGCGCCGATCATGGTTGTCTTTACATAGTATAGCCCGTCTAAAAAGCCCCACAGCGTTCCTCCCCGACCGATTACTCCAGATTCTTTTCTATCGGAGATCTATGTGACCGAGCTGGGAGAAGTTTTTGGTGTTATCTCGAACCGGACCTCCGAGGGGGGATTCTTGGAAATGATAAGAAAATTTGAAAAGAGTAGATACCGAGCATTGCGGCACAATTAACCGACTTAGTCACTGTTCTTCTTTTGCTCCCCGGTGCGCCGAAAAATATTCATCTGCCGGTGAGTCTGATCTGTTAATCAGACGATAAGGCAGATCCGCCATACTCTTCAAAAACAACCATACCGAACAACTAAAAGGTATCTTCTCCTGAAGAGGAATCGTGTCACGAGAAATCGATTGACGACGTGATCTTCCTGGAATACGGTTTCTATCGGCTCCTTTGCCTTGGTGGAGACTATCCGCTACGTGCAGATGAGACCGGAACTGTACCAGAGGACGGAGATCCGCGATGCCTCTTGTTCCGATCGCCTCTATTCGTGTGGAAAACCGGTTCCGAAAACAAATGGGTGACTTGAAGCCCTTGGAAGACAGTATCCAAGAGCTTGGCTTGCTCCACCCTGTAGTTCTGAACAGCAACTATAGGCTCATTGCTGGGGTGCGGCGGTTGGAAGCCTGTAAGAGACTCGGTTGGACGGAAATACCGGCTCATATAGTGAACCTTGAGGGTTTGGAATTGAGGGGAGAGTATGATGAAAACACAGTGAGACTCAACTTTCTGCCGAGTGAAGCAGTCGCCCTTAAAAGAGCCTTGGAGCCAATTGAAAGAAAACGAGCGGAGCAAAGACGCCTTGAGGGAGTAAAAACAGGAGGCAGAGGACACAAGAAACTTGGTGACAATTTAACACCAAGTTTCTCAGGCAAAACTCGCGACAAATTGGCTAATTGTGTTGGACTGAGTGCCTCAAGCCTACGTAAAGCAGAGGCGATTGTCATAGCAGGGGAGCAAGAAACCCTCGAAATATGGCGATCTTGTGCAGCAAATGGATTTAAGATACAGAAGTCTCAATTGGGTCTATCGTAAACTTTTGGTGCGACAGGAAGCGGAGAAACTTAGATCTGAGCCGCCTGCTATGCCCTCCGGCAGGTATTCAGTCCTGAGTATTGATCCTCCTTGGTCTTATGAATCTGACAACGGAAACGGGAGCGAGCGAGAGCTGCTTCCTTACGTGTCCATGTCGCTGGAAGAGATTATGGCTCTACCTGTCCCTGATCTGCTCGAAGATAACGCCATAGTTTTCTTATGGACGACAAACTCGCGACATTTGCATGATGGATTTCACTGTCTGGAAAAATGGGGGCTTCGGTACAAGACTTGTTTGACTTGGGTAAAGAATGCTCGCTCAATGGGCAGCGTCCTGCGAACCATTACGGAACACTGCCTCGTGGGAGTTGTTGGAAAGCCCTTGATCGCTCTCACGACTCAAGTCAACGTGATCTATGGAGGGGTGGGCCGCATTCACTCACGAAAACCGCAGTCGTTTTACGAACTCGTGGAGCAGTTGTGTCCGTGTAAACCAGGTAAGCGGCTAGAGATGTTTGCTAGGAGCCGTCGGGAGGGCTGGGAATCGTACGGGTTAGAGGTTGCTGACGGATAGTGGAAATGGTTCGGGCTGAAGTTGTCTCCTCACCCCGCTTGGGGGATAACTGTGGTAAGCACTTACCACACGGAATGAACCGTCAACATCTGACTGTTCGATCCGGTTTATGAGCCGGAGTGATCACCCTTTCTGAGCATTCTTCCCCAGGAATTACTTGCTTCCCGACAGATCATCCTTTCGCCAAGGATAGCGGCTATTATAATACTCAATTCGTTCAGCGGTCTTCTGTTCAGCCCACTTAATAGCGGCACGTACTGCTTCACTTAGAGACTCAGGCGTATCTTCATATTCAAACTCGGCCATGAAATCGAAATCCTTGAAATAATCAGTAACCATGAAGGATGAACCTTTGCCACGTTGTCTCAGTGCTGCGCAGATAATACGGTTTGTCGAACATATTTTACATTCCGCAATCTGACCGGCAGGGAAAGTGTTTTCGAGAATCACAAATCGTGACATGTCAGCAAGAACACGAACTTTCTCTTCGTTACTCAGCTCCGGTAGGTCACGATGGTCCTTTACAAGGAGGGGTGAATAACCTTGGCTTTGGAGCGACTTGCATATATTCACGAGATATTGATATTCAGAGCCGGTGTCTTTGCCTAGCACAAGGACTTGTTTTTGCTTGAAACGGCGAATTGAAGACATGACATCGTTGTCGGGAACAACTGTAGTAGGAGTTGTTGTCTGGGCAATAGACAAGAGGGACTCCAAATTGACATCAAAACCCATGTCCTTGCATCTTTTTGCTATCTGTCGGGCCAAATCAGCATTCCAAGAGGGAGCCTTGAGTACGTGGATGCCTTCGAAATCTGTCGGAATATCAAGTTCTCCCAGGGCAATGATCAGACTTTTATTGCGCTTGGAAATTATCGCATAACCCGCTTCTATTAGCACATTCTGTCTCGCTCTAGCCTTGAATTGCTCGTGCTTTCGGGCAGGATCGCCTACTGACGGGCGTTTCCTCCCTTCATCGTCAGGGGTGAGCAAGGCAATAACTGCATCGAATATGGGCATATTTGCTTCAAGGAGTTCGATCACTGTCTTTGAACCTTCCTTCTTGAGTGAATCAAAATTGTTAGGTTCAAGACCAATCTTGAGGAGGAGATGATCGAGCTTTTCAAGAGAGTCAAAGTCTCGTCCGTGAACTATGAATACCCTTCGTCCCACTGGGAGACCAAAGCCCTGTCCTGGCACTATGAAAACGCTGTGTTCATTGGCACGTTGTGGAGATGTTTTGTTGCCACTATCAAAGATTTGCGTCGTATTGCACCGCTCAAGCTCATCTGTTCCATGTGCCGTAATAGAATACCATACAAGATCTAGCTCTTCGGCTTTGGTCTGCACATATGGAATCCGTGTTGGCTTTCTTAGTATCATTCCTTTCTCTTCTAAATAATCCAGTTCTGCTTTGAACTCGTCTGGTGATAGTCCCTTACCTAAATGATGATAGAGTTGTTGGTATCCATTGACCCCCAAATCGTCCTGTTTAACTGATCCCCTACCTCTTTTCACATCATACAAGAATTGCAGCACGTTCCTCCTGATATCCTCAGACTCGTTAGCCATTCTAGCCCCCGGTTTCTTGTGTTCCTTGGAATTACATACCTTCTGCTCTCTTGTGTCAATCCGCTTGTAAAGTATTTTGCAGCTGACTTAGCGGACTGATTCTGTGAAACCGTATTTTCAACTGAACCGTCAAAATCTGACTGTTCAGTGTCTTTCCTCGAAACAGAGTGGAGGATTCACAATGCCCCAACATGTCATTGATCGAGAAAAAGTATTCAAGGCTCTTCCTGGAAATCGTCGGACAATAATGGAAAGAACTGGACTTCTTTCCTACGAGGTTCCACCCATTCTCCGATGGTTGCAAAGACGCTGCTTAGCTTATAACTTGACTACTCGCGGAACTTGGGAGCCTGTGTTGATCCCAGCGGAGGTAAAACTTTGCTGGGAGCATGGAACCCTTCACCTTGGAAC
The DNA here is from genome assembly GCA_963843165.1 of uncultured delta proteobacterium. Lineage (GTDB taxonomy): Bacteria > Desulfobacterota > Desulfomonilia > Desulfomonilales > Desulfomonilaceae > DATJPW01. The sequence continues at coordinate 125,918 of CAWJJL010000005.1, forward strand.
CTGCCCTAGTTGCAGGAACCAGCGTGACAGGCGACACTAAGTAATTTTCTTTCAGCGACAGAGGAACCCCTCTTCCATTTGGAGTTCCCTCTCGGAACACGCTGAGACCGTCAGAAATGCCTTTTTTACGGCATCGGACATGCCGAATTCCCTGATAAACTCCTTCCCTCTGTATTTGATGATGTCCCTTTCCGTCAATTTAAGTTGTCTGAAAATCTTGATTATTTCTTCACGATGAGGCTGGATTCTATCTCTGGATGCATTTGAGGAAAAGTTTCCAACCATGATTAACCAAGTAGGAACATGTTGGAAAGAAGCCATCGCTCCGAGGTAGCTCTCCTTCTCTAAGCAGTCCACTTCTGGGCCGCCCTTGTCGCCCTCGTCAGGAACCGAAACAGGTGTTCGCTGAGACCAGCTTAGTTGCGTGAGGCACTCAAGGTATGCCTTCTCTTTCCGGTCTGCCCTCCATCGTTTGTCCTGCCATTTTACTTGTCTGTTGATTCCGTATAGCGTCAGTAGGGCTATGAACACGCCCATACCCAAGGGAACTAGGAGCTTATCCAGGTAGATTAGGAACTTGGCCAAATATTCCATATGACTCCTCCCCAATTGATAATTTTGCAAGCGAGTATTACTTTGTTTCGTCTCTCAGATCAACCACTTTGACAGCCTGTCTTGTCCTCAAGGGAAGCCTTGTATTCTCCAAGACCTCGGTAACACGCCCCAGACCCGCCTCATCTGTACACACACTTTGAAGTGAGTTGACGTTCGATGGGATTATCCTCTATTACCACAACTGACATCAACGTGGTAACAAATACCACTTTGCCCTTGACATGGCTACCACTGTGTGGTAATCGTGACCACAGTAAGGGGGCAATATGGAAACCACCCAACACCTCATCCCGATCCCTCAGTCCTTCAACGAGGTCGCCGTTGCTGGCATCTCCGTGGAAGACCTTCTGAATGCTTTCCTGAGTGATAAAAGTCCACGTACCCTGGAAGCGTATCGAAGAGACCTGGTGGACTTCCAAACGTTTTTGGGGGCTACTTCAATGACAGAAGCTTCACGGGTGCTTCTCTCAGGTGGCCCAGGACAAGCCAACCTTCTTGCCCTTCGCTACAAACAACACCTCCACGACCGTAATCTACAGTCCACCACGATCAACAGAAGGTTATCGGCACTCAGAAGTCTCTGTTTACTGGCAAAGACGCTCGGATTGATTCCCTGGACTCTTGAGATAAAAAACCAGAAGGTTGTCGAATACCGCGACCTGCGTGGGCCTTCCACCCTTGGGGTAAAGAATCTCATCCAGCAGGTAGAGAAGCGAAACGATAAAAAGGGGATTCGTGACAAGAGTATTCTCAGGTTGCTCTATGATCTGGGGTTGCGCAGAGGAGAGATAGTCAGCCTAGACCTGGAAGACCTCGACCTGGAACATAAAACTCTTCGGATATTAGGTAAGGGGCGCAGTCAGAAAGAGGAACTCACCCTTCCAGATCGTACGACAGCAGTTCTGAAGGATTGGATAGAGGTGAGGGGAGACCTCCCTGGGCCTCTGTTTGTCAGTTTTGACCCCGCCCAAAAGGGGAACGGGAGACTCAGGGGAAGGTCGTTACATAGGATTGTGAGTTACTTGGGCGCAAAGATCGGAATGAAGGTGAGACCCCATGCGATAAGACACTCCTCGATCACCGAGGCCCTACGTTGAGCGCAGGCCAACGGGTACGACATCGAGGAGGTGATGGATTTTTCCAGACATCGCGACGTGAGGACTCTCCTTGTCTATCGGGACAAAGAAAGGGATAGGCAAGGTTGCATAGCCTCCTTGGTATCCGAGTCGGTGTAGGTAAAAGAGACCGGTACAGAGCATTATCGGACTCTTTTCATAACCAAATAACCGTTCCAGGAAGAAGAATGACATGGCAAAGCAACCACAGGACGACCTGACCGATAGAACAGTAGAGGCAATCAAATTGGTGGCATCGGAAGTCGGCTTTGACGGGAAACAGTGGAAGAAGCTTGCTGATGAGTTAAACGACCGAGGAGTGAAAACGATTACCGGTAAGCCCTTCGGTGTAGATGGCCTCAGAAGTTTCTGTAATAGAAAGAAAATAGATTTTGCAACGCCTAGAAAAGGAGCCGACCCGACCGAGTTACTTCAATTACCACAGGATACCACCCCCCAGACAGAATCTCCTGAAATAGAGGATAGAGGAGTTCTACCACAACGAGACACATCGTTACCACAATGGCTACAGGATGATCTCGACAACCTCCGAACCCTGTTAGAGTGGTGGAAGTCTCAGCCAGCAGGAATCACGCTGCAGGACGTGATGGAGCGCAGACCAGTCTTCCGTGGCAAGACCCGTAACAGCGGTATCAGGGTCAATGAAGAAATCCTCGAAAGAGCAGTAACCAAAGCCAAACAAGACAAGACAAGGACGGGAGGAAATCTGAGTCAACTCGTGGAGTGGCTCATGTGGAAGTATATAGGGGAGCCGGTTGATCTCGTGCAGGGTTCCGAGATGGAGTGATGACATATTATGTTTACCTTCCATAAAATTCAAAACCGGCTTACCACGAGATGCCACAATATCACTACACCGTTCCTAAAACGACCTGAGTGGACAGGATTAACGTGAAATGCCCCTCAAGACTTCAATAGCCTTCTTTGTTTCCCCGCATGGATACCTCATCCACGTCCCTGACAGCCACATCGGGGTGATTATCCGCGATCCTGAAGGGTTTGGACTGACAAGGGAAGAGATACACGAGACCTACTCTAGATGTGGAGAGAAAATCGGGAGTGAAGGCTCTGCCAGACGGGAACTTATACTCAAGGTAATCCAGCAGGGCTGGATTCGGATCAGGAGGTATCGTCAGCATTGGTCTATCACCGCACCTTCCTTCTCTCCTAGCGTCAAAGGACTCCTCCGGGGCTGGGCTGCGAAAATGCTCTCTGGGACCGGAGGCATTCGGGAAGGCGACGAGTATATGCCGGTGAAAATCTCCACCTTTGAAGGAGAATCAGTTTGCACCATCGGAGATCTCGCCGACAGCTCTTGTCCCTGGTAGGAAAGACTCCCCACCATTTTCCTTGCCAAAAATGCTCTGTGGGGCAATTTTCGTCCTCTTGGGGTAGTACAGCTCGTCCAAATGAGCAAAGACAATCAGCACGAATTAGGGATTTTCTTTCTCGTCAAAGACCATATCTTTTTATAGTCTACTCTGCTCAGTGCCGAGGAGCCTTACTGATACGACTTCCTCAAAGGGACTAATGACGATGAGCATAGCATTTTTCCTCTCGCCCGAAGGACATCTCATCCACGTCCAAGACAATCACGTGGGAACAATTATTCGCGACCCGCCGAAGTTTGGATTGACACCGGTTGAGATCGAATCTGCATATAGGAACCATGGGGAGCGGATCGGGGTTGAAGGTGAGGCTCGGAAGGAACTCCTACTCAGGATTATCAACCACGGCTGGATTCGCATCCGCAGGTATAGGGACTACTGGTCGGTGACTGCCGATTGCCTTTTTATAAGGATTTTCCTTGAGTTTTTTGGGTTCCCTTCCTATGATAAATTGAAAGATCAATAAAGAGGTGAGGACAATGGTACGAATATTAACTTTACTCATGGCAGTATGGGTTGCGGCGGTGTCCGTGGCACTTGCTTGAGGTTGCGGGGGTTGATAGCCTCTCCTCAAGTTTGAGGACAAAGCCAAATAGCCTTTTTCCCAATGGTGTTGTTTCCGATAGTGGTCTCACCTTCGGAGTCAGGTTCTATCACTGAGCCGAGTATTCCTGATCTTCTCTATAGAGGACTATTCCTTCAATGTATGCACGGTGTGATTCTCGTTGAGGCTGTCCGGATTGAGTACCGGACAGTACCGGCTGGAATCTCGCTTTGTGGGTGCTAAAAAAAAGAATCCCCGGCGAGTTCCCCTCGGCAAAAACCTCCTGTGAGCCGATTTCCACCGCTCCAACCTAGTACAGCCCACCCAAATCGCCCCACAGCGTTCCTCCCTATGGGACTTCAGGGGACAGAGACACGAGCATTCGTAATTCTGGAACAAAAAAATCCCGTGACTGCCAGCCTTAAGTGGGGGTATGATCGTTTAGCTAGGACTGCCTATTGACTCTACTCAGATATAGACAGGAGCCTATGACAGGGGGAGGTAATCAACATGAAGTTGAACTTGATCAGCAACATAGGGTTTATCCTACTTGCGATTTGGCTCATCATTGGGGGCATCTTGCAACTGGCTGGTGGTATAGCTCTAACACTTGGCACTCTGCTGGCGATACTTGGTATCGTCGCGGGAGTCTTCATCTTGCTTGGTCGATAGCGGTCTAGGGGCACGAGCCGGGACGGGAAGCATTTCGATACGCCGAGAACACAACCAATACGCTGAGTAGGGTCAATAGGCAATTCTATAATTTCCAACAGTAAAAAACTCCGATTCTTCGTGGGACACTGAGACGTACGGAGACCCGAAATGACTGATATGTCCGAGCCTGAAGTCGGTATCTTCTTCATTGTCGGAGATGAGTTGTTTAGAAAGTCCACCCCGCTCAGTGAAGCAGAGCGTTCCGGCGACGACACCTGGATCCACCCTGGCAACCACAGGGACTTCTGGGAAGAAATACGACAAGAAAACTCACTTTTATCAGATGTTCCCTATGATTTCTATCCGAGGGGTAGGGTTTTGTTCAGAGCGAACGATGGGCGATTCTGGGTTTATGTTGATCGAAGCACCCATAAAGACCGCGGAATGATTGTGAACATATTGAGTGAGTTCCATCTCCCGAAAGACAAGACAAAGATTCGTTGCGACCCTCAGTATAAGTGCGATGTTTGCAATCCACACTACGTTCCTGACGCTATTGGCCTAGACATAGACGACTACCTTCCTTAAAGGCGCAAGGAGAGACAGATGGCTCCCGCACCGACACCAAAGGAAATGGCACTGAAGATTCTTGAGGTCTTCCTGAGCTATTTTAAGCGTCGTCCAGGTGAAGTCCTTGACTTAAATAACATTATCGAGGTTTGGAATGAATGGGGACCCACACGATGCCGATTTCAAACCTGGGCTGGACTACGCCGAGGAACAAGGGTGGATTGAGATTTCTGATAGAGGGAATTCTGTTCGTCTCACTGAGACGGGTTTCGCTCAAGCCAGGGATCGGAATTAAGTTTCCGAAACGGAACAAGTCTCTAACGCTGCAACGTTAATTTGGAGTCCCTGGTATAGGGGGACTGCTCCTGTGAGCCGATTACCGTCCTGTTTACGTATCATAGTCCGTGCAAAATGCCTCACAGCGCACCTCACTTCCCAATGACATTCTAACTCGGTTTATCATTCCTTTGTCATTCCATTTAAATGACATAGCATGCTATTTGGTGTGAACCCCAATCTCTTGTGAAAGGCACCTCCATTTTGAGTAGCATGCCATTTCATTGTGGTTGATCTTTACTTCAGGTGAATGCTTCTGTCATTGACCTATCAGGTATAATTAAGTATAATGTCAACTGAATTACTTGTTACAATACTTGGCAAGTCCGTCTAAGGACAACCCAAACCCAACTGCACTACATGACGCATCACAGAAGACGGGGTTCCTACAATGCCTAAAGACGAGCGTATCACGAAACTCAGAGAGACGTACCAAAACTTTGCAGGACAGCCCAAGGACATGGAGAAGATTGCCAATGCTCTTAATGAACAGGGCATTAAGACCGCACGAGGGTTGCCTTGGAATGAAGGAACCGTATGGCAGCAGTTGACCCAACACTGCTTGGACCTGGTAGGGGCTAGAACCCGGCAAAAGAAAAAACAGAAGCCCGTGAAGGAAGTGAGGAGTCCGAAAAGAGCAACGTCACGGAAAGAAACACTCAAGGAGCCGCCTCAGAAGCCCTCAGAACTCATACCCTTGCCAGTTAATCGCCCAACGTTCAAGAAGGGAAACCAGAAACAGGGAACATTCAAGGTCAAGGACGAGATATATAGGCGGGTATTAAAGAAACTGGAAACAGACAGAGTTCGGTACTAGTGGGAAAGTGGGTCCCTTGGTAGAGATTCTCCTGTGGATGTACATTGGCGCTCCTAAAGACCTTCTCGAAGAAAACCCTTACGCATGACAAGGGCTGCATCCAAGCAGCAGTCAACCATACAGTGGGGAGGGACTATGACGGAATTCATCCCAGTGAGTCTAGTTGCAGGCTGGATACACGATCTGACATCCATCGTCAAAGGAGCGGCTCAGGAAGCCGAGACCCCGACTGACCTTTTGATTAACAAGGGCCTGCGACAATGCAGGAAGAGGTTGGGCAGAAGATTCTGTGGGATGTGACGTGGACGATCATTGTGTAAACGAGGCAAAGAGAAGACTCTCCCAGGAATCCCATTATCAAGAATAATCAGACATTACCTTCTTGACAACTATGGTAAACAGCGTCAATGTCACGATGGCAAAAAGCCCTAGACGGAGTTATCCTGTACGTGAAGAATCCAATATTTCTTGACACCCTTCTTCCTTGGGGTACTATCTTAATAGAAAGTTACGAGAACCCGTAAAGGGAAGAGAAAAATGAGAAAAACTGTCATAAATACCATATGTCTATTTGTTTGTGGCGTAGTTTTGTGTCTGGCTATATACAGCCTGTACGCTCATGCCCCCTTAGAGGATTGGATGGTACTAGGAATTGGTGGATTAATCATCGGAATTGGGTTTGCAATCGCTGTCATAGTTAAATGGAATAGGGGACAGGTCGCCATCCACTGGGTATCTGAAGGTGATTAGATATAGGCTAGACACCGAATTATCTTGAGGTGACGTTTTGCTAGAAGGGGACTGGGGAAAAGGCTTAAGTTTTGCAAGCCCTTAGAATTTGAAGGATGGGTAAGTCCAAGGATTGTCTTGTCAGGGAGCCGAAAAACAGTATACCCCCCCACTAGCCTGCTATACAAGCCAATTTACCATCATAACACGTTCCTGTTACCCATCACTCGGCATTCCAAGCGAGGAAATAGAGACCGGAGGTCTCTATTAGATTTCAGCGAATCCCGCGTCTCCGATCTTTGCGGTTCCCAAGGCATAGCGTAGGGAGAAACTGAGATATGTAATGGGAACAAGTTGGGAGAACCTATGAGGCGAGCATTCAAATACAAAGCGACCGTCAATCAGGAAACTGAGAAAAACGCTCAGGATTGGTTAGGGCTTTGCCAGCGCCTTTACAACGCTGCTCTTGAGCAGAGAATAGACGCATACCGACGTTGCGGAAAAACCGTCTCAGAATATGACCAGGCAAAGGAACTCAAAGTCCTTAAACAAGATTTTCCTGAGTACAAACAGGTGGGCAGTCAGGTACTGAAAGATGTCCTCCGCAGGCTAGACAGGGCATATAAGTCATTCTTGCGAAGAGTCAAAGCAGGAGCGGGTAAGGCTGCCGGTTTTCCCAAATATCAACCCTATAGAGAGTATCGCAGCTTCACTTTCCAGAACAGTAGCGGCTGGAGGTTGAATGGTCGTTACCTCGATGTCATGAACGTTGGAAGGTTCAAACTTCGTCCTGATAGACCTGTTGAGGGAAGTATTGCTACAGTGACAGTGAAAACTACACCTACGGGAAAATGGTTCGTTATCTTCTCTTGCAAAGATGTTCCTGAGCATCCCTTACCTAAAACGGGAAAAACGGTCGGTCTTGACGTAGGCATTACCCATTTCATTACCGACTCAGACGGTCATAAAATAGATAACCCCAGGTGGTATGAGAAGTCAGAGAAACGCCTAAGAGTCCTGCAGAGAAAACTAAGTAGATCGCAAAAGGGTTCTAACCGGAGGGAACAGGTAAGGCTTGAGGTTGCTCGGCTACACGAGAAGATAGCAAATCAAAGAGAGGACTTCATTTGCAAACTGGCACATACCTATGCGAAGGGTTATGACCGGATTGCCGTGGAAAAACTCAACATTAAAGGCATGACAGTAAGTAGAGATTACCCAAGACTACCAAAGAGGATACATGATGCTGCCTGGGGTCAGTTCCATTTCAGACTCGAATCGCAATGCGAAGACCACGGAAAGGAGTTTAAACGGCCAGAGGGTGCTAAAACAACAACGACATGCAGCCGTTGTGGAGCAGAGAAGGAGATGCCGCTGGGCATTCGAGTATATGAATGCTCGGCGTGTGGGCTGGTTATGGAGAGAGCATGCAACTCTGCTTTGAACATCGAAGCAAAGGCTTTTAGAGAATAGTTAAACTGGAGAGGCACTCCAGGCAGACGCTAACGTAATCCATTAGGATAAGCGTTGTCTGCAAGCCCCGAAAACTCGTGGGAGACACGGAGGAGATACAGAGGAGAAATCTTCAATGATGTCCAAGTGTGTAGCCCGCACGCGGACGGGGATGCCGGCTTCACCCTAATTGAGCTGATGGTCGCGGTGGTGTAACCCGCACGCGGACGGGGATGCCGGAGTTCGCCATGTTAGTGTCACGTTTCGCAAATAGAATCGGAAAACAGGTGGACTAACCTATTGCCATAACACGTGATATGACATTTGCATAGTCACCTTAATCTCAGGAACGCAACACTAGGAAAGATGAGGAATGTGTGTAGCCCACACGCGGACGGGGATACGGCGTCTAGAAAACTTGTAACAGCAGCAGGCAAGTCCCCGTTTCCTATATAGGTAACAAAATGGCACAATTTAGGTCTGATTTTTAAATGCAGGTTAAGGGGAAAACGAAAAGCAGCACAGCAACGAAAACTCATTAGCATTGGAAATTGAAGCATCAACTGGCGGCGACCGTCGGTCTTACACAATGGGAACGAAGAACTGAAAAAGTCCGGGAGCTTGATGCGTCCCGGACTTTTTCGAGAAAGAAACCGCAGCCACTCTGGTATTCGCAACTAGTGCTGCATACCGCAATCAACCCAGTGAGCGGTTCTCGGGGTGATCGTTCCGTCAGCCGCTATGGATTCTATCAAACTTTGATCATTGCAGGTCACGGTGGAAGCCCCCGGCTGGTTTGGGGGAAAAATGTGCCACGCACCTAACGCGATGCTTGTCACGGGCGGACTGTCAGTGGTTGTTTCATCTGTACACGTGCCCACAGAAGCAGCAGGTGCGACACCGCCACCCCAGGGTGTAGTGTAGAGATACCTAGCAGTGACATCAGTATTATCCGGGCGCGAACCAAGAACTGCGCATGCATTCACCATGTACTGTCCGCCTGTGACAGGCTGAGTATAACTGATCTGAACACCGCATTTTGCAGTTGTACCGCCCCATCCATAGAATGATCCAACAAGCCTTGCAGTAAGGGGCATAATCTGTGTTGCTATGTCTTGGTCAAACCTGCCGTTCAGGTCGACGACTTCGTTACCCAGTCGCTCAATGGACGCGCCCAACTTGGATAGGTCCGCGGAGGCGGCCCTGTCACAGGCGGCCCTCTTGTAGCCGACATAATAGGGGATAGCAATGGCCAAAATAATGCCGATGATCGCCACCACGACCATTAGCTCGATTAGGGTAAATCCTTTGGCATTCCTCATCTTTGCTAACATCCCAAACTCCTTTCTTGATTTGACTGTTCCACTTAGAAACGCAAATGGATTATCACTATAAAACTGTAACCCGCTATCAGCAAGAACTGTGCCAGACTACGTGCTTCTCAAGATGCAGCAACCATTGGGTTTACGCACCTCGGCACACCCGGAAACTTGGAGTTAGGTATGGACACAAAATGTCACATTCGTGGTCCTGCTCCATATGTCAGTAATCTTAGATGATTAATATTTGCGCAAATTTGTCACCTTGCCCGTTTTTGTCTCCCCCACCTGTCAATCTCACACTTCTTGATGTCTAGGGCTATCGCACAGTCATAATGTCGGGGATCCTTGATCTCTTCGGGCAGAGCTAATACCAAACTGGTTATGTCTTCTTTGTTCGTTCATTGAAACATGAACCAGTCCCATCCGGAAAATCGGGTATTCAGTACCTTCCGGACCTGGGTGATGCCTGATACGCTCTGCGAGGCCCTCTTCGTCCTGGACCCGGAATGATATTATTTCGCCACAATCTAGGAGTCTGTCCAAGACTTTTTCTCTGATGCAGTGAAAGGGAGTAGTGAATCCAGAGCGTTCCTCGTCTCTTCCACGAGACGTTCAGCCCAACGAGTGTTAGTTAGTCATTAGCCGCCTGGAGAGTCTCCATCCCTTTTACCAGTTTTGTCCAGGTGGAGATTTCTGGTAACGCTCTCGGCTCCGCAGGCTGGCTGGACGTGTCGCGCGAGGGGGTCACGGATGGCACTATTTCAACACAATCCAGGAAATATTTTCACGTGCGCATAGAAAACTCCCCAGAAATGCGAAGTTATTGACCACCTTATAGCCACGTCGGATGAACCGAATATTGGGAAATCATTATGATATCGGTGAGTCCTCGTACTTGGCATCGTAATTGCGTCAATATGGGGCAAACAACGGATCTAAAACATACCCTCTTAAGCAATCCTCCTACATTGGATTGCTTTTCTTTTTTGCTTTGGGACGGGGGGCGACGGACAAGTATACGATGCCCAACCCGCCCTTCGGGTTGTTCATCGCTCCGATTCATTGCGGCTCTGTGACCTTCTTCTGCTCGGAGACTGCACTGTACAATGAATGGGTCCGGCGCGGTGGACACAAAAGGAGACGCTGAGGAGAACACATGTTTTCCAAGAGATGATTCATGCAAGGGGGTAGGTGACAGGCTGCTCTAATTCCCTTAGCTTTTTGTTCCTCATCAGCTAACGTTAGCTAACAGACTTGAAAACGACGTGTTGTCAAAGGAAACGAAACATCACGACGGAAACAGTATCCGACCGGGAACTTCCCAACTGCTTTCTTGATCTTGGAAACGATGTCCTTTCTGATCTGACATCCAATTCAGGGACTCCTCATAACTATACGCCCGCATGAGGAAAAGAAAACTCATCCCTGCCATTACAAACTCGCAATATTCTAGTCAATAAGTGACCGGTGCTACATCTGACCAGTTTTCGCCGCGTGGAGAAAATTGGTAGAAGATCGGAAAGCTTCAAGATTGGCACTCCCGAATTATGGTCAAAGGGACGCTTCAGATAAGTGTGGCAGCGGGAAATTCTATATAGGTATTACAGGTGCTACTGATAAGATAAGGAACCCCGGACTCGGACACCGAGGGCAGATCGTCTTCTGCTACAAGCCAAAAGAGGTCTCTCAAGAGAATTTCTTGCTTTTTCTAGCATAAAACTGACCTATTGCAAAATTTTCCAACCCGGACAAAGCCGTGTCAAAACAATCCGTTAATTAATTCCGGGTAGGTGCGATGATCAGATTATTGGTGCTAGAGACAAATAGTTCTTGACAAGGTATTACAGGTATGATATTATAATTGACAAAAAGAGTTGATGGGTTTGATGGACAACAATGAAGGAGACGGAACATGGCAATTAAGGTCCTGATAGACGATAAACATCGTTACAGAGGGGAGACGTACGTCAGCATCAATCCAAAGCTCAACCGTCTCTTGTTATACAAAAGGGCCTACGAGGACATGAAGAAGGCGTACGGCAAGGACATTGATCATGTCCTGGTACTTTGGGACGATGAACGTCCGCACCTGTTTTGGCTTCAGCCTTGCGATGCCGAGGTAGAGGGAGCCAGGAAATTGGACAAGCCGAGTGAGAATACGCGCACCCTCTCAATCAGGATGCTCCTTAGAGAAATCGGGTGGAAAAAGGATAGAGGCACCGTGAGATTACCTCTCGATTGGGATAAGGATCAGGAGGCGGCGATCATAGATACGAGCAAGGCTGAAGAGGGAGCAGGACGTAAAAAGGCAAAGTAATAGGAAGGAGTCAGCGAACAGGTTAGATCACAAGTAGTAATTGTGACCCTACCTGGGACCCCAAAATAGACAGAGCGCCGATTTGAGCACACAGCTTGCTGGGCGCAGAAGAAATACAAGCTAAAGCGTGCATCGACCCGTCCGACCGCAAGGCTTGGCGGGTTTTGTTTTTGGGGAAACCGATGAGGTGATGCCCCAAAGAATACGATGAGGGAGAAGATGCCATCCAACGTAATCCTGTTACCAAGGGTGATTCGACTCAGGGATGCAGCCGTATATCTGGGCATGGACAAGAATCGATTTGATCGAGAAGTCCGCCCTTCCTTGACCGAATTTCCTATTGGCGATCAGGGCGTTGGTTTTGACAGGCTTGACTTGGATAACTGGTTTGACGAGTATAAGGTTCGGAACGGTCGTCCTGGCAAGTCAACGGAAGGAGGAAAGTCATGGGACAGAAAGTCCCGCCAGGACTTATCAAGAGGAAGGGTGTATGGCATGTCCAAAAAAGGTTCGGCAACGGTAGAAGACTTAGAGAGAGCTGTGGAACAAGCGACCTCAAAGAAGCGGAAAGATACTTAGTGCGCCGTATCGAGCAAATTCGCAACGCGGAAATCTACGGTATCAGACCAAAGAGGACGTTTCGAGATGCGGCAATAAGGTATCTGCGGGAGACCGAAAAGGCTTCACTGGACAAGGACGCCTGGTGTCTAAGAAGAATTGACCCGTTCATCGGAGATCTCTACATCGAAAATGTCCATATGGGGACCTTGCGTCCGTACATAGAATATGGTCGGGAGCAGGACTGGAAAAATCGAACAATCAACATGCCGATGGAAGTAGTGAGACACATCTTGAACCTCGCGGCTGGTGAGTGGTTAGACGAAAACGGATTGACATGGCTACAGTCGGCCCCCAAAATTCGCTTGTTGCCGAGGACCGATGCGCGTGAGCCCTATCCACTATCTTGGAATGAGCAAGAAAAGCTCTTCAGTGCGCTGCCCCAACATCTTCAATTGATGTGCCTTTTCACGGTCAACACAGGGTGTAGGAATACAGAAGTCTGTCGCCTGATGTGGGATTACGAAATCGAGATCCCTGAGCTTGGCACGAGTGTGTTTGTCATTCCGAAAGAAAAGGTGAAGAACCGTGAAGACCGGCTTGTGGTGCTCAACAGTGTTGCCAAGGAGATTATCGAGACAGTGCGCGGTCAAGATTCCGTCTGGGTATTCACTTACAAAGGCTCCCCTGTAAACAGCATGTACAATACGGCCTGGAAACAAGCTCGGAACAAAGTAGGCTTACCGTTTGTCCGAATTCACGACCTAAAGCACACATACGGTCGAAGACTCCGTGCCGCGGGCGTTTCTTTTGAGGATCGTCAGGACCTGCTGGGACACAAGTCGGGGCGAATCACGACGCATTATTCCGCACCCGAGTTGATCAGCCTAATTCAAGCATCAGAGCGGGTTTGCCAAAAGGGTGGACACAAAATGGACACAAGCGTGATGCTGAGACGAAAAAACCCACTGCGGCTCGTCGCCAACTAGCGGGTTTGACTATTCTTTGTTGGCTCCCCGAGTAGGACTCGAACCTACAACCTAGTGGTTAACAGCCACCCGCTCTGCCGATTGAGCTATCGGGGAACTGAGCCAAATGGATTGAGACCATCAGCGACTTGGGACCTCGGCTGATGGACAATCATTTATACTGAATTATCAGAATTATCTTGTCAACCGCGAAATCGAACTCACGAATTTTTCGTGCTTGGGCAAGGCCTCAAATCTGCTCTTGGCTCATTGACGACCAGAGTTCTTGACTTGGACGTAAGCTAAAGCAGACCCGTGCCGAATACACGACCCTCGTTCTGAGACGAAAAATCCCGCTGCGGCTTGTCGCGAAGGGAGCGGGATGATGTGTCTTTGTTGGCTTCCCGAGTAGTCCCGCGTCCCAGCGCGATCGAATCGTGCCGATGCGGATTAATCCCGCCTTTGGCGGGACTCTGCCGATTGAGCCTGCGCCAAGAATCGGGCTATGCCCCTCTTTTTTACTCTCTTCTCCAATTTCATGGCTTCGCCGCGATTCTCGCATGCTTGCGACCACAGAAGTTTCCACGGTCCTTCAAATCGCTTTGCGGTCTTAGATAAAGAGTAGTCTGGATCGTTGTGCTGTCTGACGCGGCGCTCTACATCGGTGCTTTGCCCGCAATAGTAACGGCCAGTACTGTCACTCTGGATAACGTAAACCCAAGCGCCCATTACAATAGAGAACTAGGAGCTATGCTGGCTGAGTTGTCTGACCAAGTACTGCAGGATCAAAACTAATAACCTAGTGGTTAATCCCGCCTTTGGCGGGACTCTGCCGATTGAGCTATCGGGGAACTGAGGCCAAATGGATTGAGACCATCAGCAACTTGGGACCGCGGCTGATGGACAAACATTTACACTGAATTATCGGAATTATCTTGTCAACCTCGAAATCGAACACATGAATTTTTCGTTCCTCGATTGGGGCGAGGCGTACCGCATTAAATTATTTTCTGCGGCTTCGAACCTTCTTCTTTGCAAACGGAGGTGGTCCCATATAAGCCGGCGGCCCGGCATACCACATTCCGGCCTGGGGCATAGGCGGACAGGCTCCGCCATACATGGCTCCACCACCGTATCTGTATGACCACTGAGCCAATTCAGAATAAGGTACGCCGTCCAACATCGGTTCTTTGAAGGCCTGGGCGTAAACCTGGGTACCACTGGCAATGAATATCGTAGCGCATGCAAGGACCATGATGGCCAATCCTGTTGAGAACAATTTTCGCATAATCGTGTCCTTTTCCTTTTACCGGAATGCCTTGACTTATCAGGCAAGCAGCATTCTAGCGGAATAGTTGAGAGACGTCAGCTGAAAAGAAACATTTGGACTCCGAAAGATAATGGTCGAGTCTTATCTTTATTGTTTTCAAAAGCTTTCCGGCACAGTTATTAATCAATTTGTCTGCTCCTGGAGCACGAATCCGGCGTACCAAGAACCGAATTGTTAGGGAATTGTCCTACCAACTATCCCGCTTTCCGAGCGGCGGTTTTTTTTGAATTGTTAGAGCAATAATGATGATGCTAAATTAACATGATTGCATCGGGGGTTATGAATACATCTGCAAAAAAATTCGGAACACGAAAATCTATCACCGCGGAATGTGCGGCATCTGTCCTGCAGGATGTTGGGTTCAGGTCCATTATGATTCCGACGGAAGGATCTGCGAGGTTAATCCCGATTCTGATTCGGAATTGGGAATGATCTGCAAATTGGGCAAGAATTCGCCGCAAATAATCTATTCACCGGATCGGCTGCGTTATCCGCTATCACGAACCGGCCCTAAAGGTACAGTACGAATTCGAGCGCATATCCTGGGATCAAGCCTTCGACATAATTGTCGGCAAACTAAATGACATTAAGCAGACTTATGGCCCGGAAGCCGCTGCAATTTACACCGGAAGAGGGAGCTTCGAGCTTGCGGAATGCGATGTATTTCAGCCCCAAGGAGTGGCGGTTTCATCTGCATCCAGTGTGCTTTTCCCTTTCGGATCGCCTAACACTTTGGGGGTGGGGGCGCTTTGTTATGTCTCATTTGCAATGATTGCGCCTCACGTGACAATGGGCGGCATGATGATCAACATGTTCTCCGACCTGGAGAACGCGGACTTGATTGTCGTGTGGGGCGCGAATCCTGCCACGGATTGCCCACCTTTGGATTTCTCTCGTATTTTGAAAGCGCGTAAACGGGGAGCAGAGGTCATTGTAATCGATCCACGCCGGACGGGGACCGTCATAGCGGCCGAAGCCGAGTGGGTTCCGGTCAGGCCCGGTACCGATGGTGCTCTGGCTCTGGGGATGTGTCAGGTTTTAATCGAAGAAGAGCTGTATGACGAACGCTTTGTCAAAGACTGGACCCATGGTTTTGATGAGTTTGCACGCTACTGCCAACATTTCCGACCGGAGGTGGTGGAGGGCATCACTCGTGTTCCTGCGGAGCTGGTTCGGCGGCTGGCCAGGCGGATAGCCTCGGCAAGAGGGGCCTCGCCGGTCATGTACAGCGGCCTGGAATATAGTGATAGTGGAGTCCAGGCTATTCGGGCCACCATGGTTTTATGGGCTCTGGCAGGGCAATTGGATGTTCCGGGCGGCCGTTGTTTCGCCATGCGGCAAAACCAGTTCCCGGTAAACCGGGAGGGTCACTTGCCCAACCCTGATGTGCGAAAGGCGCTCGGACGGGATCGTTTTCCTGTCTATAGTTTGTATCGCGGGGAATCTCACGCCATTTGTCTTCCGGACGCGGTATTGCACGGAAAGCCGTATCCGATCAAGTCCCTTATTATTGAGGGTGGTTCCATTATAACTGCATGGCCGCAACCCGACGTATGGCGCAAGACTCTCGAAGCGCTCGAATTTTCTCGTCTGTATAGACCGGTTTTTTACCGCTGATGCGGCTTATGCAGATATCGTTCTCCCGGCGACAACATATTACGAAATCGAATCTTACATGACTTACGGCCCGCTTTTCAGGGTCCGGGAGCGCGTCATCGAGCCTGTGGGCGAGGCTCGACATGGCTTTTTTATACTTGCTGAACTGGCCGAACGATTAGGATACGGTCATCTTTATCCTCAGACTGAGGAAGCCCTGCTGAGACATGCATTGAAGCCGTCGGGATTCACTCTCGAAGAAGTCCGAGCCGCGGGAGGCGTGGCCCGAATTCCCACAGTCATGATGGAGTACAAAAAATGGGAAAAGGGTAGGCTGCGGGCGGACGGCATGCCGGGTTTTGAAACACCGACCGGAAAGTTTGAAATTGCTTCAACCATTCTCGAAGAGCATGGTCACGATCCGCTTCCGGTATATACCGAACCTAAAGAAGGCCCGCTCGCACAGCCGGAATTGGCAAAGCGATTTCCTCTGGTTTTTAATTCCGGCTCACGGACGACAACTGATTTCCGCTCCCAGTTTCATAACATCCCGGATCTCGTGAAGGAGCGGCCTGAGCCGACCGTTTTGATGAACCGATCGGACGCCGAGGCTCGGAACATCGGCCAGGGGGATCTCGTCCGAGTTGTGACTCCACGAGGTGGGGTGGCGTTCAGAGCACTTGTGAGCGACGATATTATTCAGGGGGTCATTGACGCTGATATGGGAGGAGGCGGTCCTGTCGGGCCCCAGGAATGGCAGGACTGCAACGTGAACGAACTAACGGACCTCCAAAGGTACGATCCGATTTCCGGTTTCCCGGTATATAAGGCGTTGCTCTGTGACGTCGTTAAGATGGATGGGACTGCGGCGGCAGTAGTCGGTTCTCCTGCCGAATTTCAGCCTTCGATCACGGTGAAAGATGTATCTGAAACACTTTCGCAAAATAAACTCATCTATCTGGATCACAATGCAACGACTCCAGTGGACCCTGAGGTGGCGAAGACTATAATCCAGTGTACGGAAAAGTGCTTTGGCAATGCTTCCAGCATCCATGTCCCCGGAAATGAGGCTCGTTTAATCATTGAATCCGCTCGACGGCAGGTCGCGCAATTAATTAATTGCACGGCCAGGCGCATTGTCTTTACGAGCGGAGGCTCGGAATCAGACAATTTCGCGATCAAGGGAATCGCGTTTGCGCGGCGGGATCGTGGCAATCACATCATCACTACTACAATAGAGCATCCGGCAGTCTTGAATGCCTGTAACTGGTTGGAGCAACAAGGGTTTGTTGTCACAAAACTGGCGGTAAATCGAGAAGGATTGGTAAATGTCTCCGATTTAAAGGCCGCTATGGCCCCGGGCACGATATTGGTAAGCATTATGGCCGCCAATAATGAAACAGGGGCCATACAACCCATTATCGAATTGGCGGAGGTGGCCCACTCCGGCGGAGCGCTGTTCCATACCGACGCAGTTCAGGCAGTAGGCAAAATCGCCACTGACGTTCAGCAATGGAAAGTAGACCTTCTGACACTTTCGGGCCACAAATTCCATGGCCCTAAAGGTGTCGGCGCTTTTTATGTTCGTCAGGGGATCGAATTGGATCCGCTTGTTCATGGAGGAAAACAAGAGCACGGATTGCGTGCGGGAACGGAAAACGTACCGGGCATCGCGGGGCTGGGCATGGCTGCTCAATTAGCGATTCAGCGCCTGCCCGAAATGAATAGGATACGTATTTTGCGGGATCGCTTGGAGACCGGAATCCGGCGGATTGTCCCTGACGCAAAACGCAATGGACCTCGGGAAGAGCGCCTGCCCAATACCTTAAACATAACATTGCCCGGAATGCGTGGGGAATCTGTCGTTCTTACTCTGGACCAAAAGGGAGTGGCTCTCTCATCGGGCTCTGCCTGCCGCGCCGGCTCTCCGGAGCCGTCTCACGCTCTACTCGCGATGGGACTATCTCCCGAGGAAGCGCATTGTGCGCTCAGGTTTTCTCTGGGGCTGGGTAACACGGAGGAAGAGATCGATCGCACGCTCAGGCTCATCGAACAGATGATTAACGATACCGCTGCGAGTGTTCGTTTTGTGCCTTGTCGTTGATGAAAGGTAATCCGTTTAATTTTTTACGGTTCATGGAGCTGCAATTGTACCGGAGGAAAGGAAGGAATTGTTATGCATGTTGAATCCGTAATAGCCGGGCTTCCCGTCCGAAATCATTTAATTGGCGGGTTTCATTCCATTGCTGAGGATGTTTTGACCGGTCTCACAGCCGTCCGGAAATATATTCCGAGTAAATATTTCTATGACGCGCGTGGATCCCAACTTTTTGAGGAAATTTGCCGCCTTCCGGAATATTATCCGACCAGAACCGAATCACAAATATTACATAATCATGCTGAGGCATTAACAAAAGAGTTCCGGCGGGGTAATCTTGTGGAACTGGGCTCTGGTTCCCACAGAAAAATATGCATCCTGCTTAATGCGTTGGGACCGAAGCGTAGATCTGCTGTGACGTACATGCCGGTGGATGTCAGTTACGCAGCGCTAAGGGAATCAGCTCAAGAGCTGACGTCGGAGTATCCCGAGCTCAACATAAAATGTGTTGTGGCAGATTTCACCCGCGACCTGCACAAGGTTGAGTCAGATCGTTCAAAATTGATTTTGTTCTTCGGGAGTACTATAGGCAATCTTGACGAACCGGAGAGCCGGTCTTTTCTTCAAAGGGATAGCTAGAATTCTCAATTCCGGCGATCGTTTTCTCCTCGGGCTGGATATGCTCAAACCGGTACATATTCTCGAGGCGGCTTACAACGATTCCCAAAATGTAACCGCGGAGTTCAACAAGAATATACTGCTGGTTTTAAATCGGGAACTCGGAGCAAATTTCACAACTGGCGATTTTGACCACCTGGCATTTTTTAACGAAAGTTTTGAGCGTATGGAAATGCATCTTCGAGCCCGGCGCAAGATTCAGGTTGAAGTAAGAAGGATCGAACTTTCCTTCACCATTGAGCAGGGGCAAACTATTCAAACGGAGATTTGCAGGAAATTCAGCCGATCGAGTGCAGAGAAGATGATCAATGAGGCAGGGCTCCAGGTAAAGCGCTGGTACTCCGATCCGAAAGGATGGTTCTCGATTGCTGAGATCGGCAATTACCCAATTGCAGCCTAAGATTGTGATTCAGCGCTCCGCGTTTGACACCTGAATATGTCTCAATTCAAGAATATTCTTTTGCCTGTTAAGTTCTATTATTCTGCAGCCGTAACCCTTCAGTTACAGGCGGCCAAAGAATGTCGTTGCGAGCGGAGCGAAGCAATCTCTCGGCTTTGGAGATTGCTTTCCCGCGGAACGTGTGATTTCACTCCTCACAATGACAAATCCACGCCCCTCCTGACTGAGTAGTTACGAACAAAATCGCATTCCAATTGCCAATCCAAATCTTCTCCAGCTATAATTCCCCACGCTGAATGTAGCTCGGCTATAGCACGTTAAGTGCTGCTGCCTATCATTCCTAAGTCGGTGCAATCGGGAGGTATTGATGATGGAATCAAAGGGAACACCAAAAATCAAACCCATTGAAAGCACTCGCACCGGAATGAGTATCGAGGCGATCAAACAATCCATTGCCGAACATTTGTTTTTAACACGAGGAAGACCTCTCGAGGTCGCTACAAAAAACGATTTCTACATGGCTGTTGCATACGCGATTCGTGATCGACTCTTGTACCGATGGTTTTATTCGGTACAAACGTTGCGTCGTAAAGGAGTGAAGGGGGTCGCTTACCTTTCTGCCGAGTTTCTGATCGGTCCTCAATTGGAAAATAATCTAATAAATCTCGGAATTTATGAGAAAGTCAGAGAAGCCTTTGAGGATGCAGGTTTCGATTTGGCAGGCTTGATCGATTACGAACAGGAGCCCGGCCTGGGTAATGGAGGCTTGGGGCGATTGGCCGCTTGTTTCCTGGATTCTCTGGCAACAATGGAAGTTCCTGCAATTGGTTATGGAATTAGGTACGAATTCGGCATCTTCGACCAACAAATATCAAACGGATGGCAGGTGGAAGTCACCGATAAATGGCTTAGCCTTGGGAATCCGTGGGAAATAGCCCGTCCTGAGATCGCCTATGAGGTAAAGCTGGGGGGCCATACTGAGAGATACCTGGATGATAGCGGGAAGTATCGCGTCAGGTGGATTCCGGCGCAGGTAATTAAGGGCTACGCCTTCGATACACCCGGTACTGGGTTACAAGGTAAACATGTGCAACACATTGCGACTTTGGCAAGCAGAGGCTGTTGAATCGTTCGATTTTAAAGCATTTAACGTAGGCAATTATTATGATGCCGTACATGAAAAAATCTTTTCCGAGAATATCACGAAAGTGCTTTACCCAAATGACGAGCCGCCTCAAGGAAAGCAGTTGCGCTTGGAACAGCAATATTTTCTCGTTTCGTGTTCCTTGCAAGACATGCTCAGAATATATCTATTGGAAGAAAAGGAGCTGGATGATTTCCATGAGGGCTTCTCGATCCAGCTTAACGACACTCATCCATCGCTCGCTGTAGCCGAGCTGATGAGGTTATTAATTGACGAATACGACATGGGTTGGGATGAGGCGTGGCGAATTACTACAAATTCTCTTGCCTATACGAATCATACGTTACTGCCGGAAGCTCTGGAGAAATGGTCGCTCCCTATTTTCGGCAACCTCTTGCCTCGGCATCTTGAAATCATTTTTGAAATAAACAGACGCTTTCTCGACCAGGTCCGGACAAAATACCCGGATGACACCGGCAAATTGACCAGACTTTCTTTGATAGATGAAACAGGGAACAAATATGTGCGCATGGCCCATCTAGCCTGCGTAGGCAGCCATTCTATAAATGGCGTGGCGGCACTGCACACTAAGCTGCTGAAGGAAACGGTGCTACGTGATTTCTATGAAATGTCGCCGGAAAAATTCAATAACAAGACAAATGGAGTAACCCCGCGCAGATTCATGGTGCTTAGCAATCCGAGGCTCACGCGACTTCTTGACAGCAGAATTGGTGAAAGTTGGATTACCCGCTTGGAAGATCTCAGGCAAATTGAGCCCTATGCCGATGACCCTGATTTCCGTCGAGAATGGAAACAAATCAAACATGAAAACAAATGCGATCTTTCCCGGATGATAGAACGTCTCACCGGAATTGCCGTAAATCCGGAGTCCCTTTTTGATATCCACGTTAAGAGGCTACATGAGTATAAGCGGCAGCATCTGAACGTGCTCCATATAATAACTTTGTACAATCGTATGAAGAAAAATCCCAATTTGGATATCGTGCCGCGCACTTTCATCTTTGGCGGTAAAGCGGCGCCCGGTTATTTCATGGCAAAGTTGATCATTAAATTCATCAACTCTGTCGCTGAAGTGATCAACAGCGATCCGGCAATAGCCGACCGGCTCAAGGTCGTGTTTTTTCCGGATTTCAATGTGAAAAATGCTCAACGGATCTACCCTGCTGCAGATCTTTCCGAGCAGATTTCCACCGCGGGCAAGGAAGCATCCGGCACCGGCAACATGAAATTTGCGATGAACGGGGCTTTAACCATAGGAACATTGGATGGCGCCAATGTAGAGATCCGGGAAGAAGTCGGAGCAGAGAATTTCTTCCTCTTTGGGTTGACGGCAGGTGAAGTCTCTGATCTGAAAATGAAAGGCTATAATCCCGCGGATTACTTGCGTGCAAACGCTGATCTCCGCGAAGCCATTGACTTGATTAGTTCAGGGGCCTTTTCAGGAGGCGACCGGGAGCTATTCAGACCTCTGCTGAATTCGATTCTTTTCCATGACGAGTATATGCTGCTGGCTGACTATCAGTCGTATATAGATTGTCAGGACGAGGTTAGCAGGGCCTTCCGAGATGACGAACATTGGACACGGATGTCAATTCTCAATGTCGCTCGGAGCGGCAAATTCTCATCCGATCGGTCAATCAAAGAATATTGTGAAGAAATTTGGAAAGTGAAGCCGGTGGAAGTCGAGCTGGAATAGCTGTTTGGGATTCCAGCCGCGACGAGCATGTACATAGGTTCTCAACCATAATCGCGGAAAGGAAGAGCATTTGTCACTGCGCAGGAGCGAGATGCCCGTCATTCCCATAGATGGGCTGGAAGCCTGTCCCACCATTCTGCGTTACTCTCCGATCCAATCGGTTATAGGTGCAAGACTTTTGAGCATTACTATAGGTCAACAACCGCTGTTTGATAGGGCATCCGGATGAAGTCTGTGGTATAGGTTTTCATCGTTCGACGTGTTATTGGCAAAAGGGGGTTCAATATAGAGAGGATTGGTTATTCTTCATGATTACTGAAACGGAAAGAGGCCTTAGCTATCCACTCGGCGCTACGGTGGCGCCAAACGGAGTAAATTTCAGCGTATTTTCGAAAAACAGCACAGCGATGGAGTTGCTTCTCTTTGACGAAGTCAACGACAGCAAGCCGTCAACTGTTTTTAAATTCGATCTTAAGAAAAATAAAACCTACGATTATTGGCACCTGTTTGTCCCTGGTTTAAAAGCGGGTCAGTTATATGCATATCGTGCCGATGGACCATTTGAACCCGAGCAAGGTCATCGGTTCGATCCTGATAAATTGCTGCTCGATCCATACGGCCGTGGTATTGCAGTTCCGAAGAAATATAGCCGGCTCGCAGCCGGTCTGCCGGGGGATAATGCCGCTTTCGCCATGAAAAGCGTGGTCGTCGATCCGAGCACATACGATTGGGAAGGAGATGCGCCTCTCGAACGGACCTTTGCTAATACCGTTATATACGAAATGCACGTAGCCGGATTCACGCGGCACCCGAATTCCGGACTACCAGCTGAAAAAAGAGGCACATACTGCGGGTTTAGTTGAAAAAATACCGTACCTGCAGGAGCTGGGAATCACCGCGGTTGAATTATTACCTGTGTTCCAGTTTGATGCAAGTGATGCTCCTCTAGGGCTCGTCAACTATTGGGGTTATTGCCCGGTATCTTTTTTTGCTCCGCATTGCGCCTACAGTTCTCGTAAGGACCCTTTAGGCCCCCTGGATGAATTTAGAGACATGGTCAAAGCATTGCACCGGGCGGGGATCGAGGTCATTCTCGATGTGGTTTACAATCATACTGCAGAAGGCAACCACGACGGGCCGACAATATGCTTTCGGGGCCTCGAAAATTCAGTCTATTATATTCTGGACAGTGACAAGAGAAAATACAGGGATTATACGGGCACCGGGAACACATTGAACGCTAATCAAGCGGCGGTGAGAAGGTTAATCCTCGACAGCCTGCGTTATTGGGTTCGGGAGATGCACGTCGATGGCTTCCGTTTTGATCTTGCATCGGTTTTGTCTCGCGATGAATTGGGTCATCCTTCAGAAAATCCGCCGGTTGTTTGGGATATTGATTCAGATCCACAGCTGGCCGGCACAAAGCTTATCGCGGAAGCATGGGATGCGGCAGGTCTCTATCAAGTTGGAACCTTTGTGGGTGATTATTGGAAGGAATGGAACGGCAAATTTCGAGACGACATTCGAAGTTTCCTTAGAGGCGATGAGGGAACAGTGCCCCGAGTGGCTTCCAGATTGCTTGGCAGCCCTGATATTTATACCAATGGCGAGCAAGATGAGCCTGAAAGAAGCATCAATTTTGTCACATGTCATGACGGCTTCACTCTCAACGATCTGGTCTCTTACAATGAAAAGCATAATCAAGCTAACGGGGAAGACAACCTCGACGGTTCCGATCAAAATCTAAGCTGTAATTATGGGATGGAAGGTCCAACCGACGATCCTGAAATCGAACAATTGCGCAATCGTCAGATCAAGAACTTTCTCGCTATCACTCTTTTGTCTGTGGGCACTCCCATGCTCCTGATGGGCGATGAGGTCCGGCGCACTCAGGCCGGGAACAACAACGCCTACTGTCAAGACAATGAAATTAGTTGGTTTGATTGGACGCTTCTTAAGAAAAACAGCGGTCTGTATCGGTTCGTACAACAGCTTATCTTTGATCGATTACATCGGGCCGGCCTAAAAGAAGATGGAATGATCACGGTGAGCGAAATGATTCGGAACGCTCGTATAAAATGGCATGGTGTCAAATTGAACCGGCCTGATTTCTCCAATCAGTCGCATTCATTGGCGGGCACGGTCTATAGCGCAGAAACCCGATTGATTTATCATTTGATGCTAAATGCTTATTGGGAAGAGCTTGAATTTGAGCTGCCGCCTATCGGAGCTGTGCATAAATCAAAGTGGCATAGATGGATAGACACTTCGCTACCATCTCCCGACGATATATCCGACTGGAACGATAGCCCAGAGTTTCTGGAACCGGTGTATCAGGTACAACCGCGGTCGATCGTAGCCTTATGGTCGAGAATCTGACTGCGAAAAAGTCGCCGAATGGTGAGGGAGACCACATGAAAACAGAAGGGGTCCTAAAGCGCGCCCATGATTCAATAGTTTTGGTTCAGGGAGCTGTTATCGGTCTTTTGGGATTTAACCTGCTGCAAATATTGAGCACGAAAATCTATGAGATTGACCCTTTTCAATTCCGGGGATTTGTTTCGAATTCGTTGTTGGGCGCAGTGGCAGGCTTAATCGTCGGTTTCCTGGTCCTCAAACGCACCCGGGCAGAGGAAGGCTTAAGAGTTCTCAATGATGAGTTGGAACAGAAGGTTCGACGGCGAACTTCGGAATTAAAAACAGCGAACGAAGACCTGAAGTATGAAATCGGCGAGAAAAAAAGAGCTGAGACAATGCTTCAACAAACCTTGATGAAACAAAACGCTATCTTGGACAACATTCCTGACATGGCCTGGCTGAAGGATAAAGATGGAAAGTTCCTGGCTGTAAACGGACCTTTTGCAAGGGCTTGCGGCATATCCAGAGAAGAACTCTTGGGCAAAACGGATTTCGATTTTTGGCCGCAAGAACTGGCCCAAAGGTACAAAGACGACGACGAACAGGTTATGAAGACCCGCAAGCGAAAAAGCATTGAAGAGACTCTGGTTCACACGGAGGGGCGGGATGTGTGGATCGAAACGATAAAATCGCCGATTTATGATGAAAATGGAGAAGTGATCGGAACTACGGGAATTGCCAGGGACATAACGGAACGTAAGCAGATGGCCGAGAATCTTGGGCCTCGGGTCGGGAAATAATTTTTGTATCGGATTATTGCGGTAGCCCCACAGGCAGTCCTCTGTTGAAGGAGACAGACAGCACGGAGCCCCGGCGGGGCTTGCTGCAGTTCCCCCGTGTAACTGACGACTGGGAAATTAAAACGCATTTCCTACATCTTTACAGGGAAATTGTAAACACAGTCCGGGAAAAAATTTAGGAACTCGGACCACATAGCATCTGCGATTTTGCTGACGCGCTCTCAAACCGGCTGCAGGTCGAGGAGCTCTTTTTTGCATCTTTGCAGGATAGAAATGAATTCAAGATCGGGCGGAGGATTTTGGGGAATTTTCGGTATCACCGCGCTTCCGGAAATTCCGAGGGTCGCTAATTTCTTTTTTTCGCGCTGAACCATCTTTTTGCGATCCGGAACCTGGTGTTTTAGTCCTGTCTTGAATGCTCTACGCAATTCGTCCATGATCAAGCGTTTAAACCCCGCTTGCGGTAGTCTCTCCATCAATTCAAGGTACTTTAAAATCACTCCGTCTGCCGGAAGATTCTCGACCAGCTCAATCCATATCAAATGCCGAAGAAGCTCTCGATCTTCAACAGGCTCCTCCATTATTGTCTCTAGAATTTGCTCCGCGCCCTCAGGGAATTCGAGCAGTTTCATCCGGTAACCTTTTGCCTGCTTGCCCAACTTTTCTCGATTCAGGCGGTCCTGCTCTTCGACCGAGAGAGTCATCCCCTTGGTCCGCTCCATCATAAGATCAATGGTGCTACGAATTTCGCCCATACAATTCCTTCCCGCAATAGACTATTCCAAGGATTCACCACGAAATGCGCAGAGGACGTAGAAAGTCTACAGAAGGGCCAAACCGACCATGTACGATGAAAGTACTGTCCGTGGCCAGCCCAGTATACGAGTTCTTAGAGGGTTCGGAAGTTCCACGGAATGGAGGGCAGAAAGTTGATTCCCAAATTCCGTCTTTCCCCCTCTGCGCAATCTGTGGATACCGACTATTCACGAATTTGGCCTTCACCGAGCACAATAAATTTCGTCGTGGTAAGATCTTCCGCTCCCATAGGGCCGAACGAGTGTATTTTCGTCGTGCTGATCCCGATTTCAGCACCGAGCCCATACACATAACCGTCACTCATCCGCGTCGAAGCATTCACAATCACTGAAGAGGAGTTGACCTCCTTCAAGAATTTTTGGGATGCAGAATAATCCTTTGTTACTATTGATTCCGTGTGGAGAGATCCATATTTGGCAATATGGCGAATAGCTTCATCAATATCATCCACTACCTTAACCGCCAGAATCAAATCCAAATATTCCGCGAACCAGTCTTCCTCGGTCGCTGATTTCATTGACGGCCTGATTGCCCGGGACCTTTCACATCCTCGTAGTTCTACTCCTGCGGCTTCGAGCGTCGCCGATACCTTCGGCAAAAATTCTTCAGCAACGACCTCGTGGACGAGCAGTGTTTCAAGGGCATTGCAGACACCGGGTCTTTGCACCTTGGAATTCAGTGTCAATTTGATCGCCATCTCAAGATCCGCGGCAGCGTCCACATACAGATGGCATACACCCTTATAATGTTTGATCACGGGGATACGAGAATTCGCAGCGACAAAACGTATCAACTCCTCCCCACCTCGAGGAATAATCAGATCTATAAGTTCCTCCAGTTGTAACATATGCAAAATTGCTTCACGGTCTGTCGTGGGGAGCAAATTTATGACATTTCTATTAACGCCATTTTCTTCCAGAGCCTCTTTGAATATATCCACAATAGCTTTATTCGAATTAATCGCTTCCGAGCCGCCTCTAAGGATCACTGCGTTGCCCGCTTTTAGACAGAGCGCCCCCGCGTCGGCCGTCACATTGGGCCTGGATTCGTAAATTATTCCTATAACCCCCAAAGGTATGCGCATACGGCCGACTCTCATACCATTTGGTCTAGTCCACATATGCACTATTTCTCCGATTGAATCAGGGAATTCAGCTATTTCTTCTAGACCGGCAGCCGTCTGTTCGATGACTTTATCAGATAAGGTAAGTCGGTCGAGCATCGCTGCTGATAAACCCTTCTCTCTTGCCTTTTCCAGATCTTTCCGGTTCTCTTCCTGGAGATAAGAGCGGCGCTCTCTCAATTTGCGAGCGATATCGCGAAGAATCTTTGCTTTGGTGGTCATTGGCAGAACGGCTGCATCCGCGGCTGCATCATGTGTGGCCCTGACCGTGCCAAGCACTGTTTGCTCTAATGACATTCGGCTTCTCCGTTAAGGTCTTCAAATCAAAGATTTGTAGTTGGGGGTACTTGAAATATTTACCAAAAATCCTATCATTGCATTCTATCAGCGTCAATAGACCAGAATTTTAAGGATCACTTCTGCGGATCATCGCTTAAAAATAAAGATTTCCAGGAAAACATCACATGATACCTATTATTTCTATTGTGGGAAAATCTAATTCCGGTAAGACAACTCTTCTCGAAAAAATGGTTAAACAATTGACGTCCAGAGGATACAGGATTGGCACGATCAAACATGATGCGCACAGCTTCGAGATTGACCACGAAGGGAAAGATTCTTGGCGCCACAAACAGGCCGGAGCCGCTGTTACAATCATATCATCTCCGGCCAAGTTGGCCTTAGTAGCTGACACGGACCACGATCATGCACTTTCGGAGATCCGGGCACTATATATGCGAGGGGTGGATCTGATAATAACCGAAGGCTACAAACGAGAATCACATCCAAAAATAGAAGTTTTCAGGCGGGAAATGCACCGGGAACTACTCTGCACAGATGACGACAATCTTATAGCCATAGCCGGTAATCCATCTGCTTCGCCGATAGACATTCCGGTATTCGATTTAGATGATGTCCAGCCGTTATGCGATTTCGTCGAGCAACGTTTTTTAAAAGGCGCCTGATCAGTTCCCGCAAGCAATTTTTAGGTCTGCTGTCTAAACCGACAGGCTATTTATCCTGAATGCGTCGTCTGCCAGGAAATGCAGTTGGAAAGCGAGGGGTGATGATACGGAATTATCGGACGCGGTTTGTGAAATTGACCTAAATTGGCAAAGATGTTCACTCAACAGATTCATTAGACGCTGCTCATAAGAAATGGGCCACTCGACTGCAACTTAACCATATTTTGATGAAGCTGAAGACACAGAGTTCATCATTAGGTTCAGCTTCATTAAAACAACTCCAATCAATAGGTGAGCCTCTGAGTGATTTAATTACCACTGACGGAAACGGGGCCCATCCCTTTAACCATTTTCCTCAAGATTGTAATGGCTCATGACCCGGGAAAGCGCTTCCCCGGTTGCGCGCCCGAGACGTAATGCGGTTTGCATTCTCTGTGGAGCCTGTTCTGAATTAAGTCCCACTACCCAAAATCCGGCAACCATCCGCTTGCGATTTTTTTTGCCATAAAAAATCGGAAGCGATACGGACCACATGTTAAACATGTACTCGCCCATATCCGCTGCTGCACCGTCCTCACGTATTCGAGTCAGGTCCTCCATGTATTGATCCGGGTCAGTAACTGTTTTGGGAGTGAACTGCGGTAAGGAATTAGAATAAAGGAGTTTCTCAAGCGATTCTTTATCCATGTGCGCCAAAAAGATTTTTCCCGCCGCGCCTGCGAACACGGTGAGACGCGTTCCCGGCGGGGCTGTGATTTTCAAATCTCTGGATGAATCCACCTGGTCAAGAATTAGCAGTTGTGCGCCCGTGCAGATACCGAGAAAAACCGCCTCATCCAATTCTCTGGCAAGTTTTTCTAAATGAGGCCGAGCTTTGATAACAAGGGGTATTCTTATATCAGCCGTGCGTCCAAGGTTTTTCGCGGCATACCCGCACGTATATTTTCTGGTAATAGGGTCCCGGAGCACCCACCCGGATTCTTCCAGAGCCGCTAGAATCCCGTGTGTAGTGGATTTGGCGAGGGAAAGCTTGGACGCGATTTCGCTGATGCCCGGGTTTTTGTCGGACGCGGCTATCATTCTCAGCACCTTCATGGCTTTGGAAACTATAGGTGCCGAATATGCTTTGTTCTCAGAAGTTTCGCTTTCGATCATTTTGATTCACTCGGTTTGTTCATCATAGTGAAAGCCACTTTTTTTTACTCGTTTCGCGAGTGATTGTCAAATGGTTTAGAGCAGCATCATGATCTTGCTTGACACCCATGACCGAGAGCATTATTCTGAAGCACCAAAGTTCTCGATAGCGAACGCGGTTTGCTTGAGAAATTCATGCTCGTAATTAAACTTGAGGATGTACAAAGGGCCACTTTGCCCAGCCGTTCAGGGAATGAAGGCTGGATAGGCGTTTCTCCGGTCGGGGATGCTTATCATGTGGTGGTTCCGGTTGATGTTCAATTAGCTCGAGGTGTTATGACTTGCAATAGGCCTGCCGATGGAACCCCCTTTGGGGGCTATGCGTCATGGCTTTATTTCCGATGCGCGCCGTACGAAGACGAAGCAGTAGCCGAGCAGGAGGCTCGTGATGCACAAGTCCGCCGGAACAGCCTTGAGCTGCTTAGTTGGCTCGACTCGTACGGTATAGAAGCGAAATTAAACGTTCCATAAGCTTAGAAATCATCGCAAGGGATTTACGGCCTTAGCCGTAAAAATCAATTCTTTCAAAATCGCGCCTGTAAGGAGGAGAAAAGATGCTCCTACCGAAATTCGAGTACCATGAGCCCTCGACACTTGAGGAGTTGCTGCATTTAATGTCCGAACTGGGTGGGAATGCACGATTGCTTGCGGGTGGCACCGACCTATTGGTGAAAATGAAACTGAAGGTCGATTCGCCCGGCTCATGTGATCTCAGTTGCGCGTGTCCCCGGACTTGATCAGATTGTTCCTCGCAACGGGCATGCGGTTACGATAGGACCTGCGGTTTCTGCCGCTGCGCTTGCCCGTCATGAATTAATTCGAGACCGATTCACGCCGTTGGCCCTGGCAGCAGGTCGACTTGGCGCTCCCATGATAAGGAATAGAGCCACAATTGGGGGTAACCTTGTCAATGGAAGGCCGGCTGCGGATCTTCCCCCGGCCTGCATGGTCCTTGATACCCAATTAAAACTTAAGAGCGCCGGCGGAGAAAGGGACGTATCGGTCAATGAGTTCTTTAGGGGACCGGGAGAAACGACAATAGAGCCTAATGAGCTGCTGGTATCGATTCATATAGAAACTCCACCTCCCTGGACCGGTGGCGCGTACATAAAGCTTGGCGCCCGCAAGACACTGGAAATTTCTATGGTCAATGTAGCTACTCTATTGACGCTGCAATCACCGGACGGGCCTATCGTTAATGCACGGATTGCTCTAGGCGCAGTGGCCCCAACGCCAGTCCGAGCGTACGCCGCTGAACAATTACTGATTGGAGAACATCCTTCTGATGAGCTTTTCCAACGAGCTGGAGAAGTGGGTGTGGGATTATGCACCCCGATTACCGATCATCGCGGCACTATGGAGTATCGGTGCATGATGATCGAGGTGCTGACAAAACGGGCGCTTGCGATCCGCCCTGGAATTGGCTAGGTCGTGGAAACCGTAAGTCATCGGGGACGCTTAATCTAAATTCTTGGGGAGAGGCAAGATGAAGAGCTTTATTCAACTGACAGTAAATGGCCAGCCAGTGGACGCGGCGGTAGAGCCGAATCGTACCCTGCTCCAATTTCTAAGGGAAGATCTTGGGTTAACCGGCACAAAACATGGGTGTGGTCTTGGTGACTGCGGAGCTTGCACTGTAATTCTGGACGGACAGGCTGTCAATTCGTGCCTTGTGCTTGCGATTCATGCCAATGGGAGGGAAGTCCTCACCATAGAAGGACTGGCTGAAAACGGTAAACTGCATCCGATTCAGCAAGCGTTTGTGGACAAAGGATCGATCCAGTGCGGATTTTGCACGCCCGGGATGATTCTTTCGGCCAAAGCTTTGCTTGATGCAAATCCTAAACCGACTGAACAAGAAATTCGTATGGCCATCTCAGGAAATCTTTGTCGCTGCACCGGTTATCAGAAAATAGTGGAGGCCATCGGAGAGGCTGCCAAGATAATTCAGGGAATGGAGGTGTCCTGATATGAGTGAATTCCAAGTCCTCAACACAAGGGCCCCGAGAGTCGACGGTCCGGCCAAAGCGACTGGACAAGCCAAGTACGCGGATGATTTGACCGTGCAGGGAATGCTCTGGGGCGCCATATTGCACAGCCCTCTTGCCCACGCCAGGATCCTTCACATTGACACCTCCAAGGCCCTTAAGCTGCCGGGAGTGAAGGCGGTTGTGACGGCCAAAGAAGCCGGTTTGATCAAATATGGCGTTTCGCCGGCCAGGTATGATGAGACTCTCTATGCGCATGAAAAGGTCCGTTACGTCGGTGACGAAATTGCGGCAGTAGCTGCTGTGGACCAGGCCACCGCGCAGGCCGCAGTCGATCTGATCAAGGTGGATTACGAAGAATTGCCCGCGGTATTCGACATGTTCGAAGCTATGAAAGAGGGCGCACCTCAAGTACACAATGAGTTTCCAGGCAATATCAATGCGGAAGTCCATCAGGAATTCGGCGAAACAGAAGCGGCTATGGCAACAGCCGATCTGGTGGTGGACAATGTATTTCTCAGCAAGAGACAGGATGCGGCATTCATCGAACCACCAGCTTGTTTAGCAGTGTTCGATCTCCACGGCAGGCTTACTCTCCACGCGTCAACACAAGTGCCTCATTATGTGATGCGAACTATCGCTATGGTTTTACAGATCCCGGTGGGCAATGTACGCGTGGTGAAGCCGTATGTAGGAGGGGGATTCGGGCCGAAGAGCGAAGCTACCCCGCTCGAGATGAGTGCTGTATTGCTGGCCCGCCAAACCGGTAAACCCGTTAAGATGGTTGCTTCACGCGAAGAAGTTTTCTTACACTCCAGGGCTCGGCACCAATTCTATGCGGAAATGAGCCTCGGACTCAAAAACGACGGCACAATGGTTGCCCTGAAGAATAAGGCCCTCCTGGACGGCGGCGCGTATACCAGCTTCGGCATCGCCACGGTTTATTATTCAGGTTCGTTATTGGGAGGCCCTTACAAGTTGCAAGCCATGTTATATGACGGTTATCGCATATACACAAACAAACCTTGCTGCGGTGCTCAGAGGGGCCACGGAGGGGTGATCCACAGGGCTGCCTTTGAACAACTTCTCGATGAAGCTGCGGAAAAGCTTGGGATGGACCCTATCGAGCTGCGCCTCAAAAACATCATGAGAAGAGGCGACATGACCGTTAACGAACTGGATATGTCCAGCCTGGGCATGCAGGAGTGCATTGAAGCGGTTCGCGATGCCTCGGGATGGAAGGAAAAGAAAGGCAAGCTTCCAAAGGGAAAGGGTATAGGTAGTTCTTGCGGCTTTTTCGTTTCAGGGGCCGGATATCCGATTTACCGATCTGATACATATCATTCTACGGTTGTCATTAAGATCAGTGAAGATGGTGGAACAGCCACCGTTTTAACCGGTTCCGCTGAAATAGGGCAGGGCTCGGACACAATATTCTCGATGATGGCCGCGGAAACCCTCGGTATCCCCTTTGAAAATGTACGAATTGTCTCGGGCGACACCGACCTGAGCGTGGACTTGGGGGCATATTCCAGCCGACAGACCCTGATGACGGGACATGCCACAAAACAGGCCGCGGAGCAGGTCCGCGATCAAATCGCAGCTGTCTTGGCAGAGGAGATGGGCTGTGAAGCCTCAGCAATAACTTTCAGTAATGGCAATGTTTTCTTCAATGGAGGCCCCGGTAATTTCGAGAAAATTCGGACCATGTACATTAAAGAGCACCGTGGGTGGACTGACCCGCCGTACGGGGACTATTTAACGTTCAGGGAGGCCGCGCGGTTAGCGTATCTCAAAAAAGGAACTCTGGTAGGTACTGGTAAATACAAACCCCCGAGATTGGGTGGTTCTTACAAAGGCGCCGCCGTAGGGACTTCTCCAGCCTATGGATGTTCAGCCCAGATTGCGGAAGTTACTGTAGATATGGAGACGGGCGAGATTACAGTGGATAAAGTGTATGATGCCCATGACTGTGGATTGGCCATCAATAGGACGTTGGTCGAAGGTCAGATGCAGGGATCGGTCTCCATGGGCCTTGGTGAGTGCCTATTCGAAGAGGTGAAATTCGATTCTCGCGGCAGAATACTGAACTCGTCATTGGGCGAGTACCGCATCCCGACCGCTTTGGATATGCCCAACGTAAAACCCATCATAGTCGAATCCAATGAGCCCAACGGGCCTTATGGAGCTAAGGAAGTGGGTGAAGGCGCAATTATGCCCACTATTCCGGCCATCCTTAATGCGATATATGACGCGACGGGAATTCGCATTAAAGAGCTGCCATGCAGTTCCGAGCGACTGTTCATGAAACTGAAAGAAGTCACAAAGAAATCCATTGATGTTTATGCATAAGGGACAGTAGAGCATATTTTTGATAAATTTAGTTGTAGTTTTCGTTACAATTTCATATTATGGAATCAGTAGAAACCAAACTGCAATGAAAGAGAGGATTTGCCACATGAAAAACATGGACAATCTCTTGGAAAGGGCGGCTTTGGGCACAGGGGCCTGGATGATGATTACGGGGGTTTTGGTTCTCGGTCCCGTGGGTTTCCTGCTATTATTGGCTGTCTTCTATTCAATGATGGTTCAGAATCTTGCCTTGGGCATTATCGCCGGACTGATTTTCTTTTCTCCCCTGATTTTTCTTGTAATTTGGGCTCCTTTGAAATGGACTTCGGTCTTGCGGGAACGTTTTGGACGAAAGTCCGAGTTTGTGCATGGGGCTCAGCCGTTTCCTGAGTACGAACGGGACTAAGTTAAGAAATACTGCTGAAATTCATTCGGCTAAAATCGGGCTCGAACCTCCTGAAGATATTGGGCTGACCAAAGTCGCGCCTGCCGATACAGGTGATGCCGGCGTCATTGCGAGGGATCCAGCGAATGTGAATCTCTCCCGACTCAGCAAATGGAATTGCTTGTCGTTGTAATACTCGCAACGCATGCAGGCATGGACGCGCTCGTGCCTAATAATTGAGCCTTTGTCATAGGATTCGCTTTGGCTTTGACTGCTGGGAGACCGAAATGCTTAAATAACAGCGACTATATCATTCAGGTGGGTCAATGGCATGAAAGCGGCGAAGGTTTCTCCATGGAGAGCATGCGTTGCTTTGTTTCTCGTCTTCTTCATTTACGGCGACCCTTGCCATAGCGACATTCCTACTTATATTGATTGTATTCTCTGCCATAGCACAGCCGACCTGCGTTCAAGTCGAGGAGAAAGCAGATTTATTGATCCAACGCTTTTTTCCGCATCAGTTCATGGCAAAATCGGGTTCACCTGCACTTGGTGTCATGAGGGGATCACTTCTATTAATCCAGTCAAAAAAATCCCCCACCGCGTGGGGATAGAACCTAAGTGTCCGGAATGCCATCAAAAACAAAACCAAGCTTATTCAAAAAGCCGGCATGCACAAGTCTCGAAAAAAATATGTTATTCCTGCCATAACCCGCACTACAGCATCTCTTTCCATCAAATGTCAGGACACGATAGGCAGAAAATCTGCTTGAAATGTCACGAATCCGCGGGAACCCACAAGTGGCTTCCCCAGAAAGAGCTTCACTTTAATTACTTGGAATGCACCTCATGTCATGATCTGAATGCCGAGATTGGAATGGTGGTCTACATTGTCGACAGAAACGATCCAATGTCGGATCAGATGCTTGATTATGGTCGGCTCACTCCATTCATTGGGTCCGGAAAAAAGGGGCTGATCGAGACGCTGGATCTGGATAACAACGGAATGCTGTCCGAACTGGAAATTTCCTCATTTATGAAAAAGTTGAAAGAAAACGGTATCCCCGGAGCTTCCCTTCAGGTCCGCATATTGGTTTTAAAACCTGCACACAGTTTTACAAACAGAGGAGAAGAGACTCGAGATTGCAGTCTTTGTCACTCAAGAAACGCCAAATTTTATTCGAAAATCTTTTTGGAGATCCCTGAAAAGGACGGTGAATTGAGAACAGTTCCCATAGAAAGGCAGATCCTCGCGCTGCGAGGAGAAGGTTCCTTTCTCAGAAATTTCTATCTCTTGGGAGAATCGAAAATTCGTGCGGAGGATTTGAAGGATCTGCTGACCCAGGTCAGACGTATAGGATTCAAATGGCTGGATATCATTGGCGTTTTCCTAATCATTATCGTTTTGGTGGCGATAGGTTTCCATGCAATGCTCATGTTTTTCACGAGAAAATTGAGGACAAAGCTGCGTTTTTTTGAGAAAGCCGAGCCGCGTCCGATTGCAATCAGAGTTTGGCATTGGGTACATGGTTTTTTTGTCATAACCCTGATTTTGACTGGCATTCAATTGAGGCTTCCCGATGTGTTACCGATTTTCGCAACTTTCCTAAACGCGGTGAATCTTCATAATCTCAGCGGGGCCATAGTTATAGTCGATTACATATTTTGGCTTTGTTATCACTTGTGGAGACGAGATTTTAAAAAACGCTTTCTTATCTTGCCCAGGGACCTGGTGGAAAACACAGCGGAGATTCTCCACTATTACGGTTACTTGATTTTTGTGGGGGAAGGTTATCCGCGAGGTCTGCTGCATGGGTCGGACTTTGACCCATTGGAGAAGGCACTTTTCCTGACAATTATGCTGTTTTTCGTACCAGTTCAAATTCTGACAGGAGCCATGCTCTACGATTTGTACACAATGATGCCGGTAATCAATTTCTTGGGCGGAGTTCGCGTCCTAGATGCAGCGCACCTCCTAACAGCCTATCTGTTGGGAGCATGCATGATTTTTCACACATATTTGCAGGCGCTCAAGAAATATCATTTCATCGCGCCATAATAAATAGCTACTTTCATAAGGTACTGTTCTAAATGAAACGCGCTGCTGGATAACTCAGCAGTTGAGCCTATTAGTCAATGTTATTCAGCTGAAGGATACTGCTAATAGCTGTCCGTGTACGCACGTATAAGCCTCTGCTGAATAGGAGTTACGTGCAGCGTTATAAAACTTATCTGAAAAGGATTAAACTCCGTGAGCGTCGTGGGGCCATATGTATCTGTGAAGTTGCAGCTGAAACCTTGCCTTTAGACGGTCTTCAAGCATCCATTTTACTAGATTACGAGGCGGTAATTCGCCGTAGACGGTGGAGAGAAGTATTTTGGTGGGCCGATGGGCCAATTGTTCCGTGATTATGCCGACAGCCCATTCGTAGTCCAGCCTATCGGCAATGACGAACTTCACTTCGTCGTCCGCTGACAATTTCCAGACGTTTTCCCACATAACGCGATGGTTCTCTCCGCTGGAAGGGCATTTTATATCCATGATCCGGACAGCTCCCTCGGGGAGGGCCGACACATCAAGACTGCCATTTGTTTCCACAAGTATTTTGTGCCCGCGCTTCAAGAGGGCTGTAATTAGGTCAGGAGTTTCTTGCTGAAAAAGAGGCTCGCCGCCGGTAATCTCCACTAGATCCACACCGAAATGTATTACCTGTTGGATAATTTCATCAAGTGACATTGCGTTCCCAGCTTCCTGGGCATAACGTGTATCACAATAGCGGCAACGGAGATTGCACCCGGCCAATCTTATGAAGACGCAAGGGAGTCCCGCATAAGATGACTCACCTTGAATGCTTCGGAAGATCTCGGATACGTTCAAATGGGTACTCCTTTTGGCATGATTCTATAAAGATATCAGAAAACCTTGAAAAAGTCGCCTTTGATGATATGAAAGTTGTTGGCATTCAATCACCCGGGGGTGCAGAAGCATCGATCGCGCCCAAGCTTGCCCCAAATACCGGATAGTCTTGGGCGCGCGTTCCCGCCAATTATGGCAAGGCTT
Organism: uncultured delta proteobacterium; assembly: GCA_963843165.1. GTDB lineage: Bacteria > Desulfobacterota > Desulfomonilia > Desulfomonilales > Desulfomonilaceae > DATJPW01. Next base: position 163,329 of record CAWJJL010000005.1, read on the forward strand.
GATTACCCGCTGACGGCCAGGTTAGGGGTAATGGTCTGATCGAGCATTCGCCGGGTCTATGGTCTCGGTAGGAGTCGCAATTGGAAAAAGTTCTTATCAAGTTTCTCCCCGATGAGGTTACATTTGAGGCACTTTCCGGTACATCGCTTCTTGACGTTGCCTTGGACGCGGGTGTTTTCATCCCGGCCTCGTGCGGGGGCGCGGGGGCTTGCGGCCGGTGCAAAGTAAAAGTGCTGGCGGGCAATGTCGAGAGCTCGGAAATTGAAAAGATTCCGGCCAAGGAAAGGGCCGAAGGATATGTGCTGGCATGCCGCTCGGTCCTCACGGGCAATGTTACGGTGGAGACCCCGCGAATCAAAGCGGTACGGAGGGTAATCCCCAGAGACGAGGCTGAACGCATGCGCGTCACCGCCGCCGCCATGGAACCTCCGGTCACAGCCGAACTGAATCCCATGACTTTCAGGGTGCTGATGGAACCTCCCGCCCCGACTCCGGAAGATAATGTAAGTGACTACGAAAGGGTGGTCCGCACGTTAAAAGTGGTTCATGGAATTTCTCCGGTCACAGCCGATTTAGGACTTCTTCGTGAACTGCCGATTAGTGCGCGCAATGACGACTGGAAAATTACCGCGAGTCTGAAATTTGAGAAAGTTCCGGAGGCCGATCTGGGATTTTTCAGATTGTTTCGAGTCTCCCCTGGGCATGCTGTCGGCCCGGCGACAGCCGTCGCTGTGGATATAGGGACCACCTCGCTGTGGGGCGAGCTAGTAAACCTTGAGGATGGGGAAGTTCTCGCGCGAGCTTCCCGCTACAATCCTCAGATTTCGATGGGGGACGATGTCATAAGTCGTATTGTGTTTGCGTTGAAAAAGGATGGTCTCGAAAAGCTCCAGCAGGAAGTGATGAAGGGCATTAATGAAATTGTCGACGAAGTCCTGAGTGGCGGAAAACAGTCCCGGGAATCGGTTCAGTACATTATCGCCGCGGGCAATACCGTTATGACTCATCTCTTTTTGGGTCTATATCCCAAGTTTCTGCGGGAATCGCCCTATGTTCCCGCTGCCCAGAATGTCGGACCGGTTCTCGCATCGGACCTGGGTATCAATCTCTCTCGTGAGTCTCTTGTAACTGTTTTTCCGGGCGTGGCTTCATACGTTGGCGGCGATATAGTCAGCGGGGTCCTGGCGAATGGGATGTGGGACTCGGATGAGATGACTCTTTTCATAGATATCGGAACTAATGGGGAAATAGTAGCCGGAAATCGGGATCTCCTTATGACTGCTTCCTGTTCTGCTGGACCGGCTTTCGAGGGTGGTGGGCTTGAATACGGTATGCGAGCTGCGCCGGGGGCCATTGAGGGCGTTCTTATTGATCCGGAAACGCTCGAACCAATGATCAAGACAATCGAAGGCAAACCCGCGGCCGGGATTTGCGGATCGGGAATTATTAATATTATTTCACAAATGCTCAAGATAGGAATCCTTGATCGGAACGGTAAATTTGCCCATAATCTCGAAACGGATCGAGTACAACAAGGCCGTAGCGGATACGAGTACATAGTGTGCAGGGCATCGGAATCCGGAATAAATCAAGATATAGTTCTGACGGAAGTTGACTTTGATAACATTTTAAGAGCAAAGGCGGCCATGTTTTCCGGATACACTTGTCTACTGGACAAGATCGGTTTAAAGGTCGAGGACCTTGACCGAGTAATCATTGCGGGAGCCTTCGGCAGCTTTATCAATCTTGAACATGCGATCACCATAGGGTTGTTGCCTGACATCCCCCGCGATAAGTTCAGGTTTATAGGTAACGCGTCTCTTAAGGGGGCCAGACTCGCCTGCAAAGATGCCAAGCTGTTTGAACGCTCTCGTGAGATCGCGCGTTCTATGATGAATATCGAATTATCTGAGGACCCATCTTATATGGACAATTTCATGGCCGCCCTGTTTTTCCCGCACACCCGAGCTGAAATGTTCCCATCCATCCACTTGGCGTTGTACGGGAATCTCTAATATTGGCCGGCTTTACAGTGGGACGGGCACTTTGTCGGTCAGCTGATCTGAGCGGTGCTGTTCAGGGTCCGACAAGATGCCGGTCACGAAAATCGTTCTTAGATTGATTCCTTGACATAAAAACTCGCAGGATGATAGGATTATCGCGTTAATTCAGGTTTGGTTTCTTAATCGCTGCTCATATTGGGGTGTGGTCATGAGAATTCGTGAGGCGGTCATCGTTATAGTTGGCGTTCTCGTCTTGGTCGGCGCGCCTGCCTACTCACTTACCGGTGATTGCCCGCCCCGCGCATGTTTGCCTGATCGACCTATTCCTCCCGAATCAGTCGGACCGATTTCGATCCCGTTTGACATCCCCATCTGGCCGACGATCCTGAAAACCGAATTTTGTGTGCTACCCTGGATCAGTTTTGGCAAAGCCTCGGTTTGTATTCCCGGCACATGCAAGGCCATCGAATTTCCTGCTCCGTCCTTGTCGCTGAAACCGATTCCTGTCTGGATTCCGTGGCTCAGACCAATCGATGTGGAATGCAAGGACAGCGAATGTGTAGTCCCGTTCTTCAAGTAATTACCGTCATCAGGTGATTCCGTTTATCTGCCGAACGCCGGTCACCGAGATCGTGCATTCTTGTTCAATCCAAAGAATACAAGTACAATAAGTTGGTGCTGACCTGCCAAGCAGTTTTCTACATCAAGTCGGGGAGAGCCTTTGAATCGGCCGGCCATTACAGCTTTACTCGAACAGACATTACATTTTCTCGAGGACGAAGGGTCTGTTCTACTGCCTGAAGACAAGCAACAATTCTACGTCGGCACGGTGAAAAAAATCCTGGAGAAAGCAAGCCATCCAGGCGAAGTCCTGTACATGGGCATAATGGGGGGAACAGGAGTAGGTAAATCCACCCTTATAGACGCCCTGGCGCGTGCGGAAATCTCCGCAATTTCGGAAAAGCGGCCGTTCACAGACCGGGCGGTGGTCTATCGCCATAGAAACAGGCCTCGCGGTCTGGAAAAAATCTCAGCTTTGCTTCGGGAGGTTGACGCTGTTCATGATATAGATATCGTAAAAGATTTTATCCTCCTGGATTTGCCTGATTTTGACAGCAAAGATGAAAATAATCGCAAGAATGTGATGCGAATTGCCCCGGAGCTTGATGGAATGATTTGGGTGGCGAGCCCGGAGAAGTATGGGGACGCCATTTTATATGAATTCATTAAAAGGAACGCTGCTGATCAAGCAAACTACACTTTTGTCCTGAATAAAGCTGACGAATTGGTGGATCGCGCTTTGACTGATCCGTATAGCAATCTCAAGAAGATATTGGGTGATTTCACCTTTCGGCTGAAGCATCAAGCGGGCGTACAGGAGCCTAGAATATTCAGCCTTTCTGCTGCTCAGGAGTTCAGAGGAGCGCACGATGATCAGTTTCTTGACAACGAGTTCGATCGATTCAGGGCATTCCTCATATCAGCCAGGGACGCCAAAGAGATAGCCTCGGTTAAAACCGCTAATCTAAAATCAGAGACTCGCCGAATATTGGATGAATTGCGAAAAGCTGTCAGGCCGGAGCAAAAAAGGAATCTTCTGGAAAATATCCGCCACTTGGAACTAGACGCGCCAATTTCGATCCCGTCCGGGAAATCTCAACCTGAATCGGCAAATGGGCTAGCCCAATCAGTGGTGCCTTTATTAATCAACGCGGACGCTTCTATAGAACCGGTGAGATCTGCGATGAGATTACGTAAATTTCGGCGCTCAAGAACGTCAAGCTATCCAAACCGAAAGCTTGAAGCCGAGTTCGAATGGATCTCCGAGGCAGTGATAAATGGAAAACGGGGCCATTTGGAAAAAATCGTAGCGTTGATGGATTCCGAGCTGCTCCTATCCTTTCCTAAGGGTGCACGGCGCTTCCGAGCTCGAAACCGCGGATGAATTGATCTTCAGGGCCAAAAAGGCCGCTTATGAATTATTTTTGCAAGCTCTAGAGAAAGCCAAGCTATCCTTAAAAGGTTTTTTTTCAGTTTGGAGACGATTATGGCAGCGATGCGTATTGGCGGCGCCGATCGTTTTGTTAATCGTCAAGCTTGTCGGAATCGGACCTATAAAACAATGGATTGACCATCCAACGATGCCGAATACTTTGACAATCGGGCTGACTTTTCTCACGTCTCTATTCGGCTCGGAGGGGCTGATCGGCTTGGCTGTTCTCATAATTTTCGAGATTGTATTCATATGGTGGCTTTCAGGGAGGCGCTTAAAAAAAATCGAAATATTGTCCCAAACGGTTGCAGAATCCGCGTTCAAATACCTCGAAGCGAGCTTTGATTCCGTATTTCTGCGGATTCGGGAAAGTAGACTCGCAGCGATAAAGCGTGTGGAGGAAGGCCTTGAAAAGCTAAATGTCCTCATAGGAAACGAAAGTGTCTAACAGAAATTTTTACATAGAAACATACGGTTGTCAGATGAACGAGCACGACTCTGAGAAAATGTCGGCTCTACTGGAAGGTCTAGGATTAACTCAGGTTTTTTCAGCTGAAGCTGCGGACGTAGTGATTATAAACACCTGTTCTATTCGGGAGAAAGCGGAACACAAAGTTTACAGCGCTTTAGGAAAGTTGAAATCGTTAAAGACAAGAAATCCGGCAATGATCACAGTGGTTGCCGGGTGTGTGGCTCAGCAGGAAAAAGAGAAGCTACTCCACAGGGCTCCTCATCTGAACCTGGTTCTCGGCACACATTCAATAGCTCAACTCCCCGAGCTGTTGGAGCGAGTAGGACAATCACGGCAACAGCTCGAATCGACCGCATTTGCATCGGACATCAAATCTCTCCATATGAATGCCCCATTGAAAGGCAAAAATCAGATTTGCTCATATGTAACGATAATGCAGGGATGCTCCAATTTTTGCACCTATTGTGTCGTTCCGTTCACGAGGGGCCCTGAACAGAGTCGGAAATTAGGCGAGGTTGTTGACGAGGTGCGAGACCTGGTAAAACGAGGTGTTAAGGAAATAACTTTACTAGGCCAGAACGTGAATGCATACGGCAAAGATCTCAATGACCGCGCTTTGTTCACGGATTTACTTAGCGAGCTGAATCGGATTCCGGAGCTTTCAAGAATTCGATTCACCACATCGCACCCTCGCGATTTCAACGACAACATGGCCTCGGCAATGGCTGATCTCAAATCGGTTTGCGAACATATTCACCTGCCCCTTCAGAGCGGATCGGACCGAATTTTAGCAGCTATGAATCGCGGATACACGTCGCTCGAGTATATGGACAAGCTTGAAAGGCTTCGGGAGAAGATTCCGAATGTGGCGGTCACGACCGACATTATTGTCGGGTTTCCTGGTGAGTCTCAGGCGGATTTTGAAGACACACAACGGGCGCTCCAAATGATCCGCTTCGACCAGATTTTCTCGTTCAAATTTTCGCAGCGTCCGGGGACGGCTGCCGGCAAGCTCCCCGATCAGGTTCCCGATGAGATCAAGATGGAACGCTTGGCCACTGTTCACAGCATCCAGGACGAGATTACCTTACAGCATCATAAAAACGCAGAAGGTTCTATCGAGGAAGTGCTCATTGAGGGGATAAGAAATGGAAATGGCCAACCATTCGGTCGGACCAGGACCAATAAGATAGTAAATCTGGAGAGCTCCGAATGTATTAGGGAAGGGGACCTGTTAAAGGTCAGAATCATTCGAGGGTTGAAACATTCGTTGCTCGGCGGCTTGATCAATTAGCTCTGAATCCGAGGCGCAACCGGCACGCGATTAAAACTTATCTTGAGGACAGAGGCAGATCCATAATGGAACGGATGATTTTATCGCCATAATCAATAAGGCCGGTCCCTTTTTGCTGGCTATTGACAAGAACAGCGAAAACAAATGTCTTTCCATCAGGGGAGATCCCGTAACCGGCTAAAGAATTTACTCCTCTCAAGGTCCCGGTTTTTGCCCTGATTCTCCTTTTGACTTTTTGATCGGTAAATTTTTCCTTCATAGTCCCATCCACGCCCCCTATCCCAAGAGACGCCATGAACTCGGGACTGCAAGAAAAGTCATTGGATACATCGCGAAGGACCTTCACCAGCGCAGAAGCGCTTATCTGATTGCTTCGGGATAACCCGCTCGCCTCAGCCAGGGCAAAATGCGAGCGATCCACCCCCTTGGCGAGAAGAAAATCGCGAATTACTGCAAGGCCTTTTTCTCGAGTTCCCGGAGGGCCATGAGCATCGGCTCCCATAGCCATGCAGATCTGCTCGGCCATAAAATTATTGCTCTGTTTATTGAGCCAGTAAATGGTCGACGCAAGAGGATGTGAATCGAATCGCGAGTAACAGATCGCAGAATTCGGCACCGTGCCCTCAACCACACTGCCTGTAACCTTGATCCCTTCCCTGAGCAAGAATTCTTTAAAAACATCGCCTGCATACAAGCTTGGCGAACTCACATTTATGTACCGCCCCTTAAAGTAGCCTGCGCTCCAATTGTGCCATCCACGTGAATTACTTCTCGGCCATCGGGCTTAGTATCGCGAGTAATTTCGATCTCTGCCGGACGATTGCCTTTAATAGTATTAACCGCGCCTTTAACCGTCGCATATTCCGAAACAGGATCAATAATGACACGCGCTGCCACCCGGCGTGTGACGCAGGCACGACAATGATCTTCATAGCATTGAAGTTCAGCGAAAGTGCGCCATAAGGTGCATGATACGCTCTATTTCCCAATTTTTCATTTTCATCGAGAGGTTTACTGGGGACAAAAAAAGAATCATCAACAACTATATTGCCACGAATCTCCCTGAGCCCCTGTTCCCTCAGGGAACGAGTCAAACGGAAGAGTTCTTCGCTGACCAGGTGCGGGTCACCGTAACCTTTCAGGAAGAGATTGCCCACCGAAGACCCTCGTATGTTATCGGCTAAAACTTCAGTTAAAAAATGGTAATCCGGTTGTAAATGGGTCAGCGCCGCTGCGGTGGTGACCACTTTCAGTGTAGAGGCAGGGACGAGGGGGAGGTCAGGGTTCTTCTCCATCAGGATACGACCTGTATCCCGAGCAACAACCTGAATGGATATAGCATGATTCGGAGGCAATTCCCGCCTGATGATATTTTCAAGTTCACCATTGAACGGTGGGGGGCCTGAACTATATGCAAGGTGAAAACACGTGATCAGGGATACCAGGGTCAGCAGAACTGAAAGGCCAAATCGGGGCGCATGATTAGGGCATGGATAACCGGAAGATTGCGTTTTCCACAAAGGGAACCACCGAGTCATTATTAAAAACTCCAATAACATTAATTAGTTGTTTAATATTTGTAAATTGAAATCGAGTCATCTCCAGTTCACAGATTTGCCGGAGACGATCGGTTTAATCATATTTATTGAGTGGATAGGGTTATCGCATTCAGTGATGGGTGTCAAGGCGGTAGTGCGAAGGGTCTTTGATGCGGGTGTTTCGACAGAAAAACCATGGCTTATCGAAGTTACAAAAAAAGAATGTATTATTAATTAGTTAATCTACCTTAATGCTTTAATTCTAGATAATGATTTTAAGTCATGGAAAAATAGTTTCATTTTTTACTTGACAAAGTTTTCAATCTACTATTAATGCAATTTCCAACATTTTGAGCTGGGAGGAAGGGTATGTTGAGAAGAATACCTGTTACGCCGTTGGTTTATCTTGCTATTTTGTTGACAACCCTCTTTGCAGACGGCTCCTGGGCCGCTGCGCCTGACGAATCCATGGAGATACTGCTCAAGCCCAACCCCACGAGCAGCTCTCCCATACCTGATGCAAATAAGGCCAAGCCGCGGGACCATCATCGAACAAGGCAGTCAGCCGTGTACGGCCCGGCCGTGGCTTACGTTCCACCACCGGCCGTCGCTTACGGTCCACCTCCGGCAATGGCTTACGTTCCACCTCCGCCCCTTATTTACGGACCGAGTCCTGCAGCTATTTTTCCTTTACCGGCCGTGAGCAAGGTCAAGGCAGCTTGGTTGGGATTCCCTGTGGTGGATTGCATTCTTCCCACCCCAGCAATGGGCCAGTGGGAAATGGAAGCAGGGGTGATATTTGCTCGCCTCAGGGGCAAAGTCACGTGTAACCCTAACGCATGGGCCACCGGCTTCGGTTCGGGGTTATGCGCTTTATTACAATTTACCGGGGGATTTTATTTGGAATCAGGATATTGATTTCACAGGTGCCCTGGGACTTCCCGTACACCAGGCGGTTGGTTCGTTCAGCGCTCGTTATCAGTTTAGGCCGAACTGGGCATTCCGTTACTCGGTCCTGGGTTTCGAGGCGAACAGTTCCGGCATGGGTGATAACTGGTGGGCCTTTGGATTTGGACTGAATACCAAGTGGAATCATTATTATCATCGCCTGGGACTCATCTATGACGCAGTTCGAAACTGCAAAGCTAGGCTGAGCGTATTTGCCGACTGGGTCCACACCGATGATACCATAACCATCAATTGCAGCGTCTGCAGTAATGTCTTTGGGGCACACCCAAAATGGGGCAAGAACGGCGATTCCATGATGGCAGGATTGGAATTGCAGCGTTGCATAAGGGCCTTTGCCAATGGAGGCACCTTATCAATGGACTGCCGGGCTGGTTTCATATTCCTGGATAACGTTGAAGGATCAGACCTTGAGGCAGGAGCACGTTACTCTATCCCCCTCAACTGTGGACGGTCGGGCTACGTTAAGGGTGGTTACCGAGTAGTGGATATAAAGAAGTCACAGAACGACTTTGCTTTTAACCAAGCTTTAGAAGGCGGATTCATGTCATTCGGTTTCATATTCTGATTTGGGATTGCCGTTTTGGGCCGGTGAATGAAAGGGAAAGCTCTATTAACTCCGGACCTCTCGAAATGAGAATGCTGATGAGCAACGATGCGAGTTTCCGGAAAGTTTTCCCAGTGCACTGAAAGTCATCTTTCAATTATCACCGGCCATTATTTTTGGTGAGCCCGGCCGTCTGACGGCGTCTCCCAGCTCGACTCCCACGGTCGGGCTTCTTTCTTTGTACGCCGTCATCCTGGCCAAAGCTACCGGACATCAGTGAAGCATTCATCATTGTGACACGAGATGCACAGAGACCGCAGAGAAAACCGAGCTTTTTCCATAACGGTCCTACGAGGGCCATGCAGGTTTAAAGATGAACAATTTTCAAAATCGGAACGCAATTTACGGGATTAAAAACCTTCAAAATTTTTCCGCGCTCTCTGGGTTTTCCGCGGTGAACTGACAAGTAAATCGGAGCGCTCAATGGTTTATTCGCCTCCGTCTCCCATCGGACTCACCCGGCCATGGGATAAAATGGGCATGCTGCTCCTTATTATTGTGGTCTTATCTATTGACATACATGTTTCGATCGCTGGCGGCATCCCGGGTTCTGCAGCAAAAACCTCGCTTCCGAAGGGGGAACTTTCAGGGATTTGCCTACGCTTCTGGATTCGAAAAATCCGATTTGTTCGCAAACCGGTTCATTGGTGCCGCTCCTGGTGCTGCCGATTTGGGAGAATTCGAAATAAGACGAATCAAGATAATACCCTCAGCCAAATTTGGATATCAAAGAATGGGACTTGACTTGAGCGTGCCAATTCCTTTCGAATTTTCCATCGGACCGGCTGACACCTATAGGAGCAACTCCGTCGAGATCAAACTCGAAAATATGAACCTATGGATTATTGAAGCGGGGCTGGAACTAAAGATCAATCCGACCATTAGAATATTTGCCCATGGCGCGGGGAGCATAATAATGCTCCAAAAATTAGCCTCTTTCGTCGCCGAGACGCGCGGTCAATTCGGGACTTCTGAATGGAACACGCATCAGCTGGACTGGCTGACGATCGGAGCTGGGGCCGCATTCGAGGTGCTAGACCCTTTTTCTTTGGTGGCCGGTCTGAAATGGGACCATTTTGATTTAACGCTCGGTGGCCGAAGCGGATCGACCAGTATTAACATTGGACCCTATCATAATCTGAACCTCACATCCGTCGATGTGCTAAGCGATCTCTGGATGCCGTACGTAGGCCTGGGTCTTTTTGGGACGAATTATAGAATCTCCCTGATAGGGACTCCTTTTGCCCTTACGGACGTCAGGGTCCGCACCAGATTGGCCGCGACGATTGTGCCGTCGTATATGTTTTGGGGGGAGGTATTTACCTACCTTGGCGATCCCATCAAATTCATTGAAGCCAACGCGGAATACTCGGCAACCGCATGGGGGGTTCAAGTGAGTTTTTGGGGCAAGGCCGCCGGATTATCGGGACAAGGTCGCGGCGGACAGTGGCAATACCTATGCAACAACCCATCCCAACCTGAAGGTCAACATAATTGAAGGTGGTGACTCTAGTATCTCAAGATATAACATGGCCGGCGGGGTCGCCTTTGGGTTGTCTTTCTGAACGGAAAAGGATCGGGATGCGTCCGGTTCAGCGCAGAGCACATGAACTCTCTGGAGCCCAACGAAGCAATCTCCTTGTCATGGAGGATTGCTTTCCAGCGGAAAGCGAGATTTCACTCCTGCCAGTAACATTCCACAGGTGTTTGTTTCCTCAGCGCCGAAAATAAATTGGAATCTTAGATATTCGACAGAATGGCAGAATCGTCCCCACTCTCGGGGGCTGTCTTCTCTATGGGAAAGCGGACGAAAGGTTGAGAATTCAGCCTGGAAGAGAACTTTGACTAACCCAATAGGTCCATTGCGCTGTTTTCCGATGATTATTTCGGCTTCACCCTTCTTCGGGTTGTCCTCGCTTTTATTGTACACTTCGTCTCTGTAAATAAAAATAATTACGTCCGCATCCTGCTCGATTGCGCCCGATTCTCTGAGATCGGCCAATTGCGGTCTTTTGTTCGGGCGTTCTTCCACCTTGCGGTTCAACTGCGAAAGGGCAACGACCGGCACATCCAATTCTTTTGCCAGAGCCTTTAAAGATCGAGAAATTTCCGAGATCTCTTTTTCTCTCGAATCATATTTGGTCGCGCCCCGCATCAATTGCAGATAATCCACAATAATCATGCGAAGGTCTATTTCCTTTTTCAAGCGCCTGGCCTTGGCGCGAACTTCGAAGGTGTTAATGGCGGGTGTGTCGTCAATATAGAAAGGCGCATCGGATATGTTGCCCACAGCCTGGATCAGTTTGCCCCAATCCGGCTTGGCCAAATAGCCAGTTCGCAGCTTTTTAAGGTCCACCCCGGCTCTGGCGCAGAGCATCCTCAGCGCAAGTTGTTCTTTGCTCATCTCGAGCGAAAATATGCCGGTCGGTATTCCATTATCTATTGCCGCATGCATCCCCACGTTCAGAGCGAAGGACGTTTTGCCCATAGATGGACGACCCGCGATAATAATCAGATCGGAGCGCTGGAACCCGGCGGTAAGAGCGTCCAAATCGGGGAAGCCGGATGCCACGCCCGTGATACTCTCCCCGCGCTCATAATTCCGTTCAATATTGGCGAAGCTGTCCTTCACAATAGGATGTATATGTACGAATCCGGTTCTGAATCCGTGATTCACCCACTTTGAAAATGAGCTGCTCGGCTTCATCCAAGAATTCATCTATATTCGCGTGGTCCTCGTAACAGCGTGTGCTTATTTCAGTCGATGCACCGATAACCTGGCGCAGGACGGATTTTTCTTTGACCACTTTCGTATAATGAAGAATATTCGCAGCGCTCGGGACCGCATCTGACAATTCCGCCAGAAAACCATGTCCCCCTACGCTTTCCAATAGCGCCTGTTCTTTCAGGATTGCCGTGAGCGTGATCCAATCAACCGGTTCGTTCTTGTTGAACAACTCCATCATCGCCTTGAAGATGTTGCGATGAGCCTCCCGGTAGAAATCATCCGGAGACAGCACTGCCATCACTTTGGGCAAAGCATCATTGTCAAGGAGCAGTCCGCCCAGGATTGCGCGCTCTCCCTCCACAAATTGGGGTGGGACCCTCATTTGTCCGGTAGGCTCAGCCGGCACTTTCAGTTTCACCTTCGGGTTTTATGACCACGTTAACGGGCGCTTTGACCAGCGGATGTACTTTGATATTCACCTTAAATTCACCGAACGATTTAAGCGGTTTCTGAAAGCGAAACGCGCTTCCTATCAAACTCAAAGCCTTTCTCTTGAAGAGCGTGAGCAATATCTGCCGCGGTTACGGAACCGAAGAGTTTTGATTCCTGATCTCTGGATTTTCTAAAAAATGTAAGCGTCAAGGCTGAAAGTTTTTCCCCCTGCTGTTCTGCAGCGGTCTTTTCTTTGGCAAGTTTTCGTTGTTTGGCTTCTATTCGAGTTCGATAGAGATTGAGGTTCTGTTCCGTCGCCAAGCAGGCTAATTTCTTCGGGATCAGATAATTTCGGGCGTATCCGTCCTTGACTTTGACTGTTTGTCCCACAGTCCCAAGCTCTTCGATATGCTCAAGTAGTATAATATCCATAATTTGGCTCCACTGATCGGGTTAGCGTCTTGGCACGGTAAAAGGTAACAAGGCAATATTCCGGGCCCGTTTGATTTCCGTTGTCAATTGTCTTTGGTGTTTCGCACAGTTCCCTGAGATCCTCCTCGGGACAATTTTTCCCCGCTCGGTAATAAAGGCTCTCAGAAGATTGGGTTCCTTGTAGTCCATTCTAAGTGATGGGTCTGCGCAGAATCGACAAACTTTTGTCCTGGGAAAGGGCCGTTTTCTGGGAGGCTTGCTCATGGTTCCACCTCCTTCTTAGGTTCTTCAGTTTTTATTTCTGCACTCTCAGCAGCGGGTTTTCAGACCCCACGGACTCGGCTTTCGTTTCTTCCGCCGGGGTCTCAGCTGCCGGTGCTTCCTCGGAACTGCTGCGGCAGGCTTTTCTTCAAGCGGAGCTTCTGCGGCTGGTTCGACCGGAGCGGCTTTGGCCGGAGCAGCTTCCGCCGCGCCTTGGCTTCGGCTTCGGCCTTGAAAGCTTCTAGATCGAAGTCCTCGTCCAGTTTGATGCTGAGGAATTTGATCACTTCCTCAGAAATCTTAAACTGGCGCTCCATTTCCTCGATCAGTGCGGGAACGCCTCCATAATCAAAAAAGACGTACCGGCCTTTTTCCCGCTTTTTTACAAGATAGGCAAGCTTTTTTAGACCCCAATCATCAACCTTAATGATATCCCCGCCATAGCTTCTGATGAGTTCAGTATAGCGATCAGTGAAGGCCCGGATATCATCATCGGGTAGATCGGGATCGAGAATGATGACAGACTCGTAGCGTCTCATGGGTTCTCCTTTCGGCTGTCAAGCCCCCTGGGGGCAAGGAGCAATGATGAATTTTTTATATTACTAGGAGCTCGACCAATTTTCAAGCGAGAATCATCCAAGATCCACCACCTCTATTTTTCGGTGGGTCGTTTGATGTCTCTCGGAACCGCAAGTTACCCCTCCATGATGTGTCCCCCACCCGTGCGAATCGGGCTTGCGTGTCACACCCGTCTATATCCGTATACCGAATTCCCCCTGTTCGACCGGATATCAGGCACACTACCCCCGCCCCGCCAGTCTACTTCCCCCAATCTGCGCCCCATTTCCCCAGGATGTGGCGCTTCTAACCTGATTCGCAAAGGCTCAGAATCCTCCTTCTCATTTCAAAAAGTGTTTCGTTCGACGCATGCCCACCAACGAGTCGAACACGCAGCATGCGAGCACGATTCAGCACGCGACCGGGAAGTTTGATCAACCAGAACCGTATGGCCTTCATACGCTTGCCCACCCACGTTTCCCCCAGAACCAAGCGCTTCATCGCCGAGTTCAGGTTCATTGCCAGGATCATGATGTGCCACCATGCTGCGTTTACCCCAAAATACCCTGAAGGAAGCCTGCCCCCTGCAAGATCTTCCTTCATGACCGAATGCGCCTCTTCCGATTTCCCGCAGCGCTCCCTGTACCACCAAATAAGCTCGTCCCCGGGGATGTCACGATTCGTGACGATCCCGAATACCTTGTATTTCACCGACCCGAAATTCATCGTCGGAAACGGCAGAGAAAGTTGCTCATCCATCCCGGCAAGAGCCGGCTGCTCCAAAACTTCTCGAATAGCCAGGTATCGGAATACAGGACCATCTTTCTTGCGAGCCAATTCCTCGGGGACAAAGCATACCTCTGCATATTCCTGACCCGTGTCCATCAAGCCTTTCTCGGTCTTGCGATACAACCGCCGCCACTCGGATTCCTCCACCTCAGCAACGGCTCGCTTGAACGATTCGGTCACCTTGGCCCCTATGGCAAACTCGATGACACCGAAGCGCTCCTTGTTCGGGTCCGCACAGAACTTCATCAGGTCATGCTGATATCCTGCCGTATCCGAGCGCAGATACACCTTCGACACTCCCGCAGGCAGGAAAGCCAAAGCCTCTTGCAAAGACGCGAAGATTGTCAGTCCCTGCCCAGACGTTCCCGTCACGAAACTCCGAGTGGACAATGAGATCCTGCTCCGCCCAATACACCTGCAACGGCTGATACGCTTTGTGACCTTTGTAACAATAGAGCGCTTCCTCTCTTGTTCGTCTCCACCAGCGTCGCATCAAGATCCAGAGTGGCTACCTCCTGAGGAGACCGCCTCTGCACCGAGGCCGCAAAAAATCCCCGTTCACCTGCATCATAGCTCGCAAATACTCGTTTCGGGACAGGAATGAAGGAGGTGCCCTCGGGCTTCCTGAGCTTCTCCTGCTCAGGGTCGTGAAAATGATACAGATACCGGCTTGCCGAAGAAGCAGACGGCACCGACCTCTTCTGCTCCTTGCGCAGTCTCTTGCTCAGAGCTCGTCTCTCCTGGCGTGATTTTCCGAACCCCACCGACTCCCGAAGCACCCGACAAAAGCCCTCATCTCCCTCCAAAATATCCAAGTCGCTGATACCTTGGCCATCCGCCAGATTCAGCAATATCAGAGCCATCACCGTCTCAGCGTCGGACCAGCCCTGATCGCCTGATCGAATCTTGAGCCGATTCTCGATAGCCTTGCTCAACCCCATCACATATCCAAATTCCAAATACGTGGGCAATCCCGGCCAACGCTGTCATCCCCCCAGGCTTCTTTTCAACTTCGTACTGGAAAGGAAAAACTCCTTGGGCCATAATGCGTGCACCTCGTTGGTGATAGATTCTTTGTAGCAAAAGCATTCTATCCTCTTGATCTCTCAAGAACAACGAGGTTTTTCACTTTTTTTGATGCGCGATCTTGGGGGATCATCAAGAAAACCGAAAACCACTCGTTCCAGGACAACATAGATCGGGAAAATCGTCGGCAGGACAAAACAACATGCCGATCCGACAGAAATCACTCATTTCTTGGCTGCATTGGGATTTGGCCTTGTAATTCCGTCACGATTTTGGAAAATCGACTTGCAGGACGTCCTCTTCTACACGTTCCCTCAACTCGCGGTGGATCGCTTGCAGGAGATCAATTAGGCTCGCGACCACGAATGTGAGCCTCTTAGGCTCTTAGGTAACTCGCTGTTTTGTCATGTGAATCTGGATGCTTCTGAATTTGAGACGCCCGTCCTTCACTTAAACCTGACCCTGCACTGCCCTCCCCGATTCTGGATGGAATTTACGAATGTTTTAATATATGGAATTACTGATAATTTCAATAAATTATTCCGCACGACGTCATGGCATAAAGAATGCAGCGGACTCAGCAGATGATTTTTGAGGTTCTAAACACCCCGGAAAATAATTTCATTCAATATTTGGTGGAGTTCCATGAATAAAATGAGCCAAAAAATAGATATAATGACAACCATGGTCGACAGTAAAGAGGGAACATCCGATTCCTCCGTAATGAAAGAATGCAATCTGCCCCAAACACGCCTGGAGAGCTTATTTGGTAAGCTCGCTGAATCAGGGACAATTCGCCATTTGAATGACACCGACATCATTAAGAACCTGAGAAGGTGGAGTGTGGGATAGCAATTTGGCAAATAGGTACGGATCGGCTCAGGATGCCGTGAATAAGGTTTTCCAGCAGATCGAGGATATCACTTTTTCTAATAAGATCGAGGATACAACCGCAGAAATCGGCAAAGGGACAATTTCCGGCAAGGACATTGTCCGCGACATTAATTCAGGCATGAGCGGCTTACAATTGATGGCGAAGTACGGATTTTCGGCCCAGCAACTCAAGAAAGCAGTTGAAATTATCTTAAAAGAGCGAAAGAGAATTACTGTAGCATTTGCTGATGATGTGCGGTGCGGATTGACGGCTCCAGAATTAATGAAAAAATATCAATTATCGGATTCCGGACTTCATAAGGCCTATAACAAACTCTTAACAGACGGATTATTGCAGCCTGCCGATATTAAGGAGTTTAAAGGACCGTTTGAGGGCCCCGCTCCTTTCCCGAATGAGCGCCGTGAAACTCCCAGGCGGACTCCCTCCGTGCCTATCGCGGTTTACGACATTAGCAACAATGGTCCAAAAGGCACGATCAAAGACATATCTGAAAAAAGCCTCGCAGTGAGGGGAATTGGAGGCATCGTTGGTGAATCGAAGATACTTTCAATTTTAGGGGACGATTTCGGTATGGTTGATCCATTCGAAGTAGAGGTGGAGTGCCGTTGGTCAAGCACCGAAGCCCCTGGCGCACGGCAGGTCGCAGGGTTTAAAATCACAGCGAATTTCTGAGCCGGATTTGAGAAGATTACAGCAACTGATCGAGTTTGTGGATCAAATCAAAAAGGTGACCTCGTGAATGGCGTTAAACGTAAAATCAAGGGAAAAGAATTTGTAAGGGATTTGCGAAATGGCATGGCAGATCGGCAATTAATGGAAAAATATGCTCTCTCTGCGGGGCAGCTCCGGAGCGTCTTCAGCAAATTAGTGGATTCTGGCGCTATTGACGAAATGGAATTATATACTCGAACTACCCTGTCGGAGAGCACAATTACACAAGCATTGGCAATGAGCCGAAGGGCAGGTCAAGAGCAGGAGCAGAGAAGTTCGATGCGGGAAAGAGCAAGACAACTCCTGCCGCAGAGGTTGCGGAGAAGGACTGGTTGAAATTTTGTCTGCACTCTTGCTTTCAGTGTGGTGAATTGATTTTCAAAACATTCTGCGTTCCGCAAAATTCTCACGAGCGGATGTCGCCGACAAAAGACTGCTTGACAACAATATAAGATCAATTTTCATGAGTGCTCTGCCATATCTGGCGTGAACGACCATTTAACGCTGCCGTGTGTTTGCGGTAAATTACTGTTTCAAAAACGCGGAGATTTGGTTGACACCTGTGGCCATCTGGTTTATCCTTACCAATTACGCGGGAATAACTCAGTGGTAGAGTGCAACCTTGCCAAGGTTGAAGTCGCGGGTTCAAATCCCGTTTCCCGCTCCACTAAGTATTTAATATCATTAAGAGTGACCCCCGAGAAAGTTGTCTGCAAAGTGTCTGCAATTTTTTCGGGGGTTTTCGGTTCTGCTATTCTTCATTTCTGGGAATGTCCTGCCGAGATACTTCTGAGTCGAGGGGGGCATTCTTACCCTTGAGCACTTGTATCCATCTCAGATGATGACATGCTCGATGGATATAATGAGGTGTGGCAGGATGGGCTCCCTAGCCCTGCGAAATCGCTCGTCCGCCAGTTCGGAGGCGCAACTCTTCATTTTCAAATATAAGCTTCGGTCCCAACTCGCACGAAGACGCGTCGCCGTCCGCTGCATAACCCAAAATCACTGCTGGTAATTATCGCTGTGTATTGACAAAAAAGCAGTCTAATCAGGTGGTTAAGATTGTAAATCAGTTGATAAATTTTGAAAGATATGTTATATCTTGCCGGAATTATTTATAAACTAGGTTAAAAAGTCGTTCCCCCATCCTTATATTCAGACTTATGAAAGGTTGGCAAGAAAATGAAACTGGAAATTGACTATCCTGACGACCCATTTCTCAACAAGATGGTGAAGCTTTTTCAGACCGCGTCAGCTCTCCAACCGTAAATGAGAGTTTGGCTTTTGCTGATAAGATCAAATCCAGCCTCGCTAGCAGGGGTTTAACGATCGAGGATTTGCATCCTTACTTTGTGAACGCCTTGCCATGGAAACCTCCCCACAAAAACCGTGGGGGGACTCATATCAGAGTGCCGGTCACATAGCAATACCAGATTAGTACCTTATTGAAAGCAACTTGGTATGACGCTTTCTTTGGATTGTTCGAGTATTGCTGACACGCCTTCGTAAAGCTTTTCCCTCTTTTTAGGTGATAATGACATCAGTCCTTTTCAAGCCTGTCCTCATCCAATAACATCTCTGTGATACGTGCATCAGCAATGGCTTGAACGAACAGGAGTGCGAACCCTGTACATCGAACCTGGCAGCCCTTGGGAAATCGGCTACTGTGAAACTTTCAACGGTAAACTCAGAGAAGAAGTGCTTGATAGAGAGATCTTTTACACCCTCAGGGAGGCCCAGGTAATCATCGAACGATGGAGAGTGGAATACAATTCCTTCAGACCCCATAGCTCATTGAACTACCGCCCACCTGTCCCTGAGGCCATACTCACAACATGGATCGTCCAAACTAAGCCAGAAGATCCTCCCCCTCTCCCGGGAGGAAAACGTACTACAACTCTGACTTAATAAGTGGTACATCATTCTGGGGCAGGTCAACTGTTGAAGCCAACATCATGACCATGAGAGCTATCGGTTTAGACGGAGCATGTCCAGAAAGAAGAAAGAGCGACTGTTTTTCAACCTGTGCTGAGTTCCTGAAGTTAAGATGGCTATGAAAATACCATATCGCGTGTCATAGCAATCGGTTAGTTCAACTGTTTTCCGATTCTATTGGCGAAAGGTGACCATTAGAGACTGATGGAGAAGAGAAGTCTCAGTTATAGACAGACCACAGGATGCTACCAAGAAAGAAGATGGAAATGAATCTGGAACATCTTTGCGATCCTTTGGATCGTTGGGGCGGATTACCTCCGAGAATGCAGGTCTCACCGCCGCTCTAAAGTGTAATCAATGAGAGTTCGAAAGATTTTACAGGAAGACATCATGATGAAAAAGTACGGACTGGGATTTGTTGATCTATGCATAATCTTGGTTCTGATCATCCTCTTCACTTATGTTGAAGTCGGATTCTTCTTTGTAGATCCTTACGCTACTGGCGCTCAATCCTCGCGATTCCTCGTTCTCGCTTTCGTGTGGCTGGTCAGATTTGGGGTGGTCGGATTGGGGGTACTGAGCATTCTGCTCTATGTGAATATACGCTTGGGAAAAATAAACCTGGCTTCTCTTGGAATAGTCGTCGTCGTAATTATAATCCTCATGTTGATAATCTATCCGCTTGCGAGCTACATGTACCTCGAGAGAATTAACCACGAAGATCGATCAATTTCATCCATACTTGCAGCTGATGCCACAGGAACATCTTGTCGATAAGATGGAAAAACAATTCAAAGTATTTTGTCTTGGTGGCTCGACTACCGAATTTGTCGATTCAACAGGTCTCGGTTGGCCTGAACGTGCTCAAGAATTGCTCAAAACCAAATATAATAAGCAGATGAAAATCTATAACTTTGGAAGGCAATGGTACACCACCCAACATACTTTGATTAATTACAATGCAAATCTGAGATCTTATAGACCTAATGTAATTATGACCATGGACGGCATCAACGACCTACTCCAAAATGCAGATTTCAGTTATTTCAGCACGGGGATTTTCAGAGAGGATTACGGACATTTCTGGGGACCATGCGGAGATTGGTATCGCAGCCGACACTGGCTTCGGCTGCTGTCCAGTCCTTGCGGCTTTTTTGGTTATGTCCGAAAAGACAGGTAATCGATACTGAAAGCTTTCCAGGACTTGCGGCTTACCGACGCAATCTGAAAACAATTATCGATATGGCACGCGTTGATGGAACAGAGGTCATTTTGCTCACCCAAGCTTTCTTGATGAAAGATGATATGAATGAGAGGGAAAGAGCTGCGCTGACTATGGTTAACCGTGAAGCAATAGGTGCAAGAAAGAAATGGAGCGCAAAGACGGCTAAATCAGGAATGGAACAGTATAATCAAGCAGTTATAGAAATTGCGAAGCGAGAAAACCTCAGACTCCTGGACCTGGAAAAAGTCATCCCTAAGACATTAGAATACCTCCACGATGATGTTCACTATACCGATAAGGCTTTTGTAATTATTTCTGAATACGTAGCAGAAATGCTGAATTCCACTTCATTACCATGAATGATACCAATTCGCTTTCTAAGAAGTAACCCTCATATACGGGAAATTGTACCAATTCGTTTTCAAGGAAGTGACTTGATTTGAAAGTCTCTTCGTAAGCATTATTATAGTATGAAGCTTGGCAGCTGGAATCATGCGCCGGTCCTGCCTTTTCGGGAGTCTTTCATCCGGCGGTCGTGAGCTGCTTTTCCTGACCCGCAAAAGGCTTCCAGATGATCCGCCACAGTCCCGAGTGAGGCAAAAGCGGTCACGGTGCTGAAAAAGCATGACGTCCCTTTGCGGAAAATGTTCACCGGCTCTCCTATCGTTCGATCGGCCAACTACACGCTGTATTTTGCCATTTCCTCCTTGACGTGCGCCATGTGCGGTACAATATGTGTAATGGGCTTAGGGGAGGGGATTCTACGTTCATTTCGCCATAATTAGGCTCTGACGGGGGACTCAGGATATGGAGATGAGGTTAAAACCTCCTTTTCGCACAAGCAAGCTCGTGCATGAGGTGACTGTGGGGACTGAACGACCCGAACAGAACGCTTTTTCGGAGACACCGCGTGAAACGAATTGTGCGTCGGTACGCTGCAGAGTTGATCGTCAAGCGAAGCCCTCGTTCCGGGCGCGTTGATATTGCCTCAATAGACCTACAGGAACTTGAAGCATATTCCGACCGGATTGTTTATCAGACTCTTCCGTGGATAAAATTCATTGCACGCACTCAATATGCTGAACCGGTTGTTGCGGTTTTAAGCCGCCACGACGAGACCTTGGGATATTTTACCGGCTTAATCGTAAAAAAGTTCGGTTTTAGGGTTCTGGGCAGCCCTTTTCCGGGGTGGAGTACGCCTTACATGGGCTTCAATCTGCGGTCGGATGTCACTCGTGCTCTGGCTATGGAGGCGCTTAGCGTTTTTGCGTTTAATGATATGAAGTGCCACCATGTTGAACTCATGGACAGGTACATGGTCCCTGATGATTACCAACATCTAGGTTTTGAGACTTCGATGTTCGACAGCTTTGAACTCGATCTTACTCTGACCGAAGATGAGCTGTGGCGAAATATGCGGCAGGACTGTCGGGAATCCATTAGAAAGGCTGGAAGGTCCGGCGTTGTGGTTGAAGAGGCGCTTGATATGGAGTTTGCAGATGATTACTACGAGCAACTCAAGCATGTCTTTGCCGTAAAGAATTCAGTGCCGCCTTTCGGAGTGGATCGGGTAAGGCAACTGATTGCATTTATGGAACCTACTGGCAACCTGCTCATGTTGCGGGCTCGGAATAAAGAAGGGACCTGTATTGCCACGTCCATCAGGCTGGCCGCGAACAGGACCGTATTCGCATGGGGATCTGCCAATTGGCGACATTTTTCGCGAGTAAGACCCAATGAGATGCTCCAATGGTATGCGATAAAATATTGGAAAGCGCGCGGAATGCGCACTTTCGACCTGGTGGGTCGAGGAGATTACAAACTCAAATACGGTTCACGCCCCATTGTGGTGCCCTGGGTGAGGAAATCGAAGTCTCCCGGAATAGCGTTCCTCCGCTTTGGGGCTGAAGAAAGCTTCAGAGCAGTGCAGGATACACTCGGGAAATTGGCGCACATAGTTTAGAGATTCAGAAAGCATTAGGCTTTTCCTGAATATATACGTGCGACAAATTGCGATTAACTGGTGGCGTAGGAGATATTGCATTGAAACCAACTTTTCGTCATCTGGACTTTGCCTCGATCGACAGCGTTGAACTTGACTCCTTTGAGGACCGGATTGTTTTTCAGACGCTACCCTGGCTGGATTTTATTGCTCAAACCCAAAATGCGAAACCGGTAATTGCCGCTCTTCGGGAAGATAATGAAACCTTAGGTTACTTCACCGGATTAATAGTAAAGAGATTTGGCTTTAAGATCCTTGGGAGTCCTTTCCCGGGCTGGAGCACTCCATATATGGGCTTTAATCTGAAGCCGGGGGTGTCACGACGCACCGCTATGGAAGCCCTCACCGCCTTTGCCTTCGACGACTTGAAATGTCACCATATGGAATTCATGGACAGGCACATGACATCTGAAGATTGCGCGGATCTCGGTCTTGAATGCTTAAAGTTCGACAGCTTTGAAGTTGATGTCTCTTTGGCCGAAGATCAGATCTGGAAAAATATGCAACGTCAGTGCAGGCAGTGTGTCAGAAAAGCGGAAAGAAGCGAAGTCCAGATTGAACAAGCCAGTGATCTCTTGTTTGCCGATGAGCACTATGCTCAACTCAAACACGTGTTTGCCGTTAAAAATTCAGTGCCACCGTTCGGCGTCGAACGGATCAGGCGACTGATAGAATTGGTGCATCCCTCGGGCAACTTACTTATGTTACGAGCTCGGAATAAAGATGGAACTTGCATAGCTACATCCATTTTTGCCGCCATGAATAAAATTATGTTTTATTGGGGAGCTGCCAGTTGGCGGCATCTATCGCAGGTCCGGCCTAATGAACTACTAGTATGGCACGCCATTAAATATTGTAAACAGCGTGGCATCGCTGCGTTTGAATTGATTGGCCGCGGGGAGCACAAATTGAAGTTTGGATCCAGGCGAATAGAGGTTCCGTGGGTGAGGACGTCAAAAAATCGCGGTATTGCCTTCCTGCGCACATCAGCTCAAAAGGCATTTCGCACGGCACAGGGCGGAATCGGAAAGGTCGCCCATATGGCTGAAAGTCTCAAAAGACGTTGATCGCTCCCAGGCACCCGCTGAATGCCGAACTGGTCTTTTTTCCTTATAGGATCACAGAGTTTGTAAGGGTGGGTCAGAGCAACTTTTTGTTTTCGCAAGTCCCGCTCCCGTGCGGAGCATCAATTCCGTTCCCTGACCGGACTCATTGATGCGGGCGATGGCCCTTGGCCTAATTATGGCCAGCCGTACGCACAAAGGCCAATGCAGTTTTCCGTCGCCTCTCCGGAATCGCCTTTGCACAAGTTGTAACAGTCCCCGTATTTTGGAACACTTTCGCTCGTTGATGATTCTGTCAATCTGTCATGTTTATTCCTGAGCAGCAAAAGAAAGCCGATCAGCAAGACACCTGCAGCAATCATAATCACAGCTATAAAGAATGCGAATGCAGTCATGCTTTCCTCCATATTATCTGTTGGGTCATCCCAAAAATAAATTGCGTTCTCCGACCCAAAGATCCAAGAGGAAATTCAGAGGATTCCGATGAACAGCACAGAAGAGTGGTTTAATCTATGGAACGGACCGCTTAATCGTGGAGCAAAACTGTCGACAAATCCTACTACGGTCCGCCTAAGCATGCGAAATAGTTGGAATGACTAGCTCGAATCCAATAAAGCTTGGGAGAAAGTACCTGAATCGCTCCTTTTCATCAACTCGTCCCTCTCGCAGGTCCTCTGCCAATTTGGATATATTCCACCAGTGCATGCGATTCCTCCATTTGCCCGTGCCAAAGCAGCCAGAAATCGGCAAAATATTGGTTCATCGCGAACCGCTTGCAAAGCCTCCGATTATCCGCAATCGCCTCTTTATCTTTATTGAATCACTGTAGCGTAAAGCAAGTCTTTGAACAGGAACCAGGAATGGACCCGCTGCGATGGTCCCTGATTCATCATTATTCCCACAAGTTTTTCTTTCGGATCAACAGTGAAGATTGTTCCCAAAATACCCGTCCACCCTGCATCACCTTTACTACCAGGGGTCCAAGCGAACCCCTCATGGAGTCGAACCGCGAACCCAAGCCCAAAGCCATAGCCCGGGCCTGCAGCATACCTAAGGATCATGGAATTAGCTCCCGCGCCCATCAAATGGTCGGAGAGCATAAATTCGACTGTTTTCTTGGAAAGCAGCCGTTGTCCATCCAACGTGCCACCATTCAGGATCATCTGCGCAAAACGGAAGTAGTCCTCCGTGGTGGAAGCAAGCCCGCTGCCGGCCGCGAAATACCGCTTCCCGCGGGGTTGTCCTGCACGCGGATGCGTGGCCAACAGCGGTGCCTTTTGAGGATCGGAATCGTAAATGTCAGCCAAGCGTGGGGCTTTCTCCGGTGGGACATAGAAGGCGGTTTCCTTCATCTTGAGCGGAGCGAAAATCATTTCCTGGAGAATTTCATCCAATCCTTTACCGGCCACTTTTTCCATAAGAATGCCAAGCACATCAACCGACATGCCGTACTCGAATGTTGTTCCAGGCTGAAACGCCAGAGGGATTTGCGCCAACCGTTTGATCATTTCGGCAGCGGTGAGGTCACCCTTGGTCCCCATGAGATCGGCCTCATCATATGCTTTGGCAATGTTCTCGGAACGCGCTCCGAAGGCCCCGTACGTGAAACCCGAGGTGTGCCGCATCAGATCCTGTATGAGGATAGGACGGCTTGCCGGAACAATCTCGTATGATGTCTTGCCCTCAGCATCCTTTTTCCGGACCTCGGCCTTCATGTCCTTGAATTCAGGCAGATACATAGAAATAGGATCGTTCAGATTGAATTTGCCCTGCTCGACCATCATCATCGCCGCGGCGGTGACGATCGGTTTGGTCATGGACGCTATGCGGAAAATAGCATCTTTGGGCATGGGCTTCTCTTTCTTGCCATCAAGATAGCCGTACGCATCAAAATCCGCGACCTTGCCGTTACGCGCGATCAGCACGACCGCACCTGGAAAACTCCCCTTGGCAACCTCCTGCTTCATAACTTCGGCGATTCGCTGGATTCGCTCGCTTGAAAGTCCAACGGACTCCGGCTTCGTGACCTTGATCTCGGAGATCGCGGGCGTTGCGAAAGCAACAATTGCACATACCAACACAATGCAGCGGAACAACATCTTAAAGTTCTTCATCTGGGTTCCCCCTTCCTGATGATCGTAAACTGGCGGTATTTCGTTGAAATCCAGCATTCGGTCTATTATTTCAAGCCTTGAGCCTAACTGACCACACGCCGCTGGTCAACGAGAATCTTCAGGTTGGTGTAATCTTCAGTTAGTAGTCCTTTAACGGCCGGTAACCATGGTAAGGGCGATGTTGGAGCTGCGAGGGAATCGGTTTGAAGTGACGGAGTTCATCTCATTGTCAATAAACAAGATTGTACGTTTGGCATAACATATTGCATTCACGACGATAAAATGGTATCGTCCTGATTGGTGGTCGCTTGCCCGTTTATTCCGGCATG
>CAWJJL010000006.1:0-45000 GCA_963843165.1 uncultured delta proteobacterium
TCTATAGCATCGCGAACGATCTGTTTGGCTATTTCGAGGCCTCTTCGTTCATCAAAATCGTAATGTTTGTACGCGCCTTGCATTTTCGCTATGGGGCTGGTGGTGACCACCTGAGTGTGGAAGCACTTGGCCAGATCTGCCAGACCCTGCATAACGCACTGCACGTCAACCACTATGGCTTCCAATGCGCCGGTAATCACGGCCATTTCCTGCTGCAAATAGTTGCCGGCGATAGGTATGCCATGGCGCATCAGTATTTCATTCGAGGTGCAACATATGCCGCCAAGGCTTATTCCGCCCGCTGCGCCCTTGCTTTTCGCATACGCGATCATCTCCGGGTCCTGAACCGCCTGAACGATGATTTCAGATAGAGACGGCTCATGACCATGAACGATAATGTTTACCGTGTCCTCTTTCATACATCCGAGGTTGACTTTTCCGAGAATCGGCACAGGTGTTCCATAAAGAATATCAGACAAGTCGGTGGCAATCATGGACCCGCCCCAACCATCTGCAAGAGCGCATTTGGTGGCTAATCGGATGATGTGTTCCATCTCCTGATTCACGCCCATATGGGTCATGTGCATGGTTTCTACAACCGGCTCGGTCAATACCGGGCGGGATAACGCCTTCTTTTCGCCAGATTTCCTGCCGTTTAAGGGGCGCTCTTTTTATATAAGCCAATTCGCCGTCCTGCTGGCCGTATTGCGCCTAATGCTTTTTCACCAACCTCAATCGCTATATCTTTGATTTCGCGACCTTCGGTAGGAACATCGAAATCCATAGCAACAGCCAAAAGCTTAGGAATGTCTTTGATTTGATAATCAGGAGCTTCCCCTTTAGCTGCATGCAGGAAGGTATGTGCAACGTGTCGCCCATGATCGCTGTGAGCGGCTGAGCCCGCTGCGACCATACGGGCGAAGTTCCTGGCAGCGATGGTTTCCGGCGTGGCGCCGCACAGGCCGCATCGTTTTTTTCTTTCCTCCGGTGTTTCGGTTTTCCCTTTGGGTGGAAGAACACGGCAGGGGCCCATGTTACAAATCTTGCAACATGAACCGCCCTTACCGATGGGACATGCAGCTGTAACACGCGATCTGTGGAAAGCAGTAGAATAGCCCTCCCTGTCAGCAATTTTCAATCCCTCAAGTGTCACGGGATCAATGGTGTGTTGCGTCCAATCGGCGGGAGCCAATTCTTTTTTCTTGGGCGGTGGAACGAAGGCCGCGGGCGCTGGTTCCGCGGCTGCAGTAGGCGCCGGCGGACCGGAAGGAACCTGACCTGAAACCAGTGTACCCAGTCCTGAAGCCAGATTCTTCACCGCTTTAAAAACACCTGCTAGTTCCTTAAGGCCCTGAATGTCGTCTTTGGTCAATTGTGCCATTATTGATTCCTCATCTTCTTTCGCCGCCGCCGGTGTGGCTGCTGCGGCAGCTTTTTTGATTTCAGGTATTGGTGTTTCCTTTACAGGAGGTTTAACAATTTCGGCCGGCTTCTCAGGTTTGAGCTCTTCAGCCTTAACAGGCGCGGGTTTGGGAGCAGGAGCAGGGGCCGGTTTGGCCGGAGCCGCTTTGGCTTGCGCGGCCTTAGTTTCAGCCGGAGCCGGCGCAGCGGCCAAAGACAGGTCTATGCCCATGGACTCCAGGTCCGTCTCTATCATCACGTCGGATACGTACTTGCGAACGTGCGAAAGAGTCTTCGGATGCCTGAGTATCAATATGTCGGAACCAGCTTGTAAGGCGCTGATTGCTGTTATGGCTTCAAGATTTACGCCGCGTGTGCCTGCTTCACCAAGATTCGGAGACTCTTTGGTCGGGAGTTTTGCCTCCTTGGTCTTCCATACCTCTTCCGCTATATTGCTTATGATCGGATACTGCAACTTGTCATCATTCTGCGTCAATGCAGCCTGACGTATCCGCTCCATGATCGAGTAGCAGTACTCCATCCCGTATCCAACAGATCCTGTAGTGGGATCTATCAGTATCTTGTCATTAGGCACGCCCAAATTCTCTAAAAGGATGTTCAATTGTTTAGCAAGATTGATGTCAATAGGAGAATTGGCGGAAACCACATGCTTGTATGCTATAGCCGCTGCGCCAATCTGCTTGTAATTCCCTTCCGTCACCGGACCCAGAACCACATTATGGCCGCTGCACGCCTCAGCTACTGCTTTTAGCACTTCGGTGTTCTTTTCATCGTTGGATGTCCCCCATACTATAAGGGGAACATTGATCGCTTCTGCCACCTTCTTGGCTGTCTGGGCAGCATGCTCCGCAGACAGGTTCTTGCCATTCGGGTCTGTGCCGGCTAACCAAAGGCAAACTATGTCAGCCTTATACTCATCCACACACTTCTTTGCCCAAGCCACCGGATCCTTTATCACGTCCTTGAACGGCTCCAAAGCGTCTGCAGCCCATTCCTCAGGAACTATGTCCAACACCTGAAGGGCCAGCTTCGGAGCATTAGGCGTCTTGCCCTCAAACGAGTAAAAACTGTAGCCAGTCTCTCCGCCTACTATTACCTCATTGCCCTGCTTGCCTAATTTAACCTCGCGTATCTTGCCTGTATACTTCACCTTCGGCAGTTCAGCCATTAGCCACCTTCCTCAAAACAGATATGATCGAACGAGTGATAATAAAGATTAAGGTCATCGGGTGTGATGATCCTTAATTTCAGGCGGGGTTTTTTCGTTTTTCACTTCCAAACCAGTCTTTGGAATAGAAATATCTTTCCGCCGTCGTGAGGTATCTCTTAATTGGGTCTGCTTTTTCGCCGAGATTTACCTCAGTAATATTCTTTCGCCATTGGTATCTGTCCTTCTCAGGACCCGCAACGTAGGTTGGCATAAGGATTTTCACCTTCTGCCCGTTGAAATTTTCCTTCTCTTCATATTTTTCTCCGGCCATAAAATACTCCTCTCTCATCCGTTCTTCGAAATAGTCGAATTATCTTGAGCATAAATCGGTCAGGGGAACTTGCTTTTCGCAGAGATAGGA
Source organism: uncultured delta proteobacterium (assembly GCA_963843165.1). GTDB lineage: Bacteria > Desulfobacterota > Desulfomonilia > Desulfomonilales > Desulfomonilaceae > DATJPW01. The sequence continues at coordinate 2,994 of CAWJJL010000006.1, forward strand.
ATAGCGATGGGCAAGCAGTACTATTATGAAGTACGATACTCGTTAATGCAATAATTTTTGTATAATTTCCGCAAATAGCACGTTTTTAATAAACACGCGCGTGATGCCACCTTGCGATCTACAAGGAACATAGGAACGAAGAATACGAACCTGCGGCATAGATTGATCTAGTCTTCTAGATGTGTCAAGTTTTTTCTTGTCGTGGTCGACTTTTTAGATCCGAGATGTAGAGTACCAAGACGAAGCTTTGTTCCTACTCATCCCAAAGCACCAGTCATTTGGGCTGATAGCTGAGTTTGGACGCAAGCCGTCACCCTACGCAGGTCTCGCGGCAACCCGAAAAGTGCGATCATTCAGATTTTGAACGCCACTGACCTGGGAACCAGGTCAGTGCAATAAGAAGACTTTCTAATTCAGTATTCCTTGAAAGAGAATTCTTGCATAATTGCCCAAGTATACAAAGGACTCTTTATCACAGCCTGACGGATGCTTTGGCCTGTTTTGCTAGATATTCTAGCCTGTTGAGCGCGTTTACCATTGCTTTGGCTGCTGCCACTAAAATATCCTCATGTGTGCCTTTCCCCACCGCCAAGTTGCCTTGCTCTTCTAGACGAATTATCACTTCGCCCATCGCGTCGGTTCCACCTGTGATAGCACTTATGGCGAAACGCATCAGCTTTGGTTTTCGACCGGTGAGCTTCAGAATGGTGTTATATGTCGCATCAACAGGGCCATTGCCCAATTCCGCACCGTGGCGCTCTTTTCCGCCAACCTCCATCAGAACCGTAGCTGTTGGGACCACATGAGATCCTGACATTATGGTAACCGATAACAACTTATAAGTCTCGGTCGTCCTGAGAATCTCTTCAGCAATTATTGCTTCGATGTCTTCGTCAAAAATCGTCTTTTTTCGATCAGCAAGGTCTTTGAAGCGTTTAAAAGTCTTTGCGATTTCATCATCAGTAAGTTGATACCCCAGAGCTGAAATTCTTTCACGAAAAGCATGTCTGCCGGAGTGCTTGCCAAGCACAAGGGAAGACTTTCCAATTCCAACCGATTCGGGATCCATGATCTCGTACGTAGTTCGCTCTTTAATTAACCCGTCTTGATGTATGCCGGATTCATGCGCAAAAGCATTGCCCCCCACAATGGCCTTATTCGGCTGCACAGGAATACCGGTAATGGATGTGACCAATCGGCTGGTATGAAAGATTTGCTCAGTGATAATCCCGGTTTCGAAATTGAAGGAGTTCCGTCTGGTTTTCAGGATCATCGCGATCTCTTCCAACGCCGCGTTACCTGCTCGTTCGCCTATTCCATTTATGGTGCATTCGAGCTGACGTGCGCCGGCGGAAAGAGCAGCCAAAGAGTTAGCTACAGCGAGTCCTAAATCATTGTGACAATGCACCGAGATGATGACATTTTCCATTTCGGGAACTTTTTTTCTAAGCGCCCTTAGTAGCCCGGAAATTTCATCGGGGTATGAGTAGCCTACTGTATCGGGTATATTGATTGTGCCTGCGCCCGCGCTTATTGCGGTCCGGACGACTTGAGCCAGAAAATCTACATCGCTGCGCGTACCGTCCTCGCATGAGAACTCTACCCAGTCACAAAATGAACGGGCGAGTTCAACGGCCTGACCTGTTCTTTGAATGACCTCGTCGGGAGTCATTTGCAGTTTATGCTTCATATGTATATTGCTGGTAGCTATGAAAGTGTGAATGCCAGGATTTTTCCCCTTCTCCACCGCTCGCCACACAGCCTCGATGTCCTCAGCCACTGTTCTGGCTAAGCCGACTACCCGCGATATTTTAAGTTCTTTGGCAATAATTTTCACAGCCTCCTTGTCGCCTTCGGAGCTGGCTGGAAAACCTGCTTCAATGATGTCTACCCCCAGCTTTTCCAGCTGTCTCGCCAACTGGAGTTTCTCCTGTCTGTTCATGGTTGCGCCGGGAGATTGCTCGCCGTCTCTTAGCGTCGTGTCAAAAATAAGAATTCTTTCGGCCATAATTACTCCAATCAGTTGCGGTGTACCGAATCTTCTTCGGTTTTTTTCAGCCTCATCTTTTTTGAATATTACTATGCCTTACCCCGATTTCAATCATCGGCAAGACTGCCGATATCCCAGGAAGATAAGTCGGGGATACTACCTGACAGCAATAGCTGCAAAGAACTTCAGGCGGATCTCGCCTCGCCCAGGATTACTCAATCGGCGCAAGGGGTTCTTTGGTTTGCTTTTTGCTCCGAATATACAATACCAAAGTCAATATCGGTCCGGAGATCAGGTACGCCGCAGATATGAAAAAAGGAACTACCAGGGGCGAGGCTGCGATAAGCGCCAAGAGCAAAACAAAACCTACTGTGGAGCTGAAGGGCTTTTGTTTTACGAGCGTGAGGTCCTTGAACGCGTGAAATTTAACCGAACTGACCATCATGAATGAAATGAAATAGGTCAGAATAAGAAGAGGCATCATGAAATCGGCGGGGTTGAGTTCGATTTTATGAAAAAATAATACCGTGGTTGCTACAATTACGGCTGCAGCCGGTATCGGAAGCCCCGTGAAGCGTTTTGGGTCTACGATACCCGATTGAATGTTGAATCTGGCTAATCTCAGAGCGCCGCAAGCAACGAACACGAAAGCTCCGATCCATCCTATCCGTCCGTAGGGTCTTAGCGCCCAAAGATACATGAGTATCGCAGGCGCTACTCCGAAAGAGATCACATCAGCGAGTGAATCCAATTCCAACCCGAATCTGGTCGTGGTCTTTGTCAATCGGGCCACTTTTCCATCAATGCCGTCGAAGAAAGCCGCCACCATTATCAGCGCGCCGGACAGCATGAATTCTCCGCCTATTGCGCAGACAATAGCGTAAAAACTGAAAAATATACTGGTAAGCGTAAGAAGCGATGGGAGAATAAATATCCCCTTTTTCATTTGTCCGATCGGAATTTTTTTTCGGGGGGGCCTGTCGGGAAAACCTTCTCCTCCGGGAAGCCCCTTACGCCTGTTAAAAAAAACTATCTTGCGTCGCGGTCGATTAGCCATCATTGGTCCCTCGATGCATTCTTCAGCCCAGCCAGGCCAATACAAGGAGGGCGGAGTCAGGTCGGACCTGAAGATTAAATATAGGGAACTCCGAGGAAATCTATGTCATTTTATCATGGATGAACCCGGATGGTAAGATGCTAAAGTAAATAATTTAAGCTAAAGTAGTGCTGTAGTAGAATCCGGATTGAGCAACAAGGCGGAGTTATTAATGGCGACTAGCTAACTAGCCATAAGGGGTGACTCAGGTTCTGCTTCTTATCACCCGACCCGTTAAGCCTCGATAGGTCCATTCCGCAATTAGACAGATCGGAATCAAAGCTACCATAGTTATCACCGCGGGCTTTGAATTTTGGTACATGTATATAGAAAGAATTACGAACATAGCAAGACATGCGACGAGGGACAGCAAAACCATCCATCTCTTTGCGCGAGTTTCAGATATTATTTTCATATGCGCCGAGTGCACGCACGCGTAAATCAAAAGAAAAGCCCCGCTGCCCATCATTGCCACGCCAGACAAATCAAAGAACAATATGAACATGATCACCACAGCGGACGTGATCAAGAGTCCGCCCATACTTCGTTGCCAGATTCTGCGCGAAAAGATCTTTGGGAGCTCGCCGTCCCGGGCAATCATGTAACTCACGTTGGCAGCCCCGAAGAGAGTTGCATTGATTGCCGAGGCAGTGGAAAATAGGGCTCCCATAGCAATCAACCTGAAACCGAACTGTCCCAGAAAGGGTTTTGCCGCTGCCGCTAACGCGTAGTCCTTGGCGGCCACTATTTCCTGAATTCTGAGATTTCCTATCACTGCAACAGAAACGACCAAGTATATAAAAATAACACTTATAACACTGAAATAAAGCGCTTTGGGCAGCAGCACGCGTGGATTTGCCATATCTTCCGCTGCGTTTGTGACTAGACCGAATCCTTCATACCCGATGAAGAGAACCCCGGCCCCAAACAGTATCCCAGATGTCGCAGGCCAAAGACTCGGCGCCAGGTACTCCGGTTTCGCAAAAATTAGCCCTGCTGCGGCAAATAGCAAAAGGATGCACAACTTCACTGCGACTATGAAGCTTTCCGATTGCCCTACGATTTTTGCGCCTATGAAATTTATGGCAGTGAAAATTAGTACAATGCTGATTCCGATACCCTTCGAGAGCCATGTGGAAGAATAAGGATGCAAGAACGTCATGAAATAACCTGCAAATGCCTGTGCATATAGAGCTAGTGCGATCACGTATCCAATCCACATGTACAGATTGATGCCTCCGGTGATTACTCCGTCACCGAAGCCCTTGACCAGAAATTCGACGGCCCCGCCAGCAGAAGGATATCTAACCCCGAGTTTGGCGTACGAATACGCCGACATTAGCGCCACAGCGCCGCCTATTAGAAACGAGACCCACATGGCGGTACCTGCGGCTTCGCCTACGACCCCGAGAATGGAAAAGATGCCGGCCCCGACCATTCCGCCGATGCCGATGGCCATGGATGAGAAAAGGCCGATCTGATTACGCGCAGGAGTATTCTTTGCCTGAACGGCTTCGGTGGGATCAGCGGAACTCATACCAGTTCTCCCCCGTGGATTGCTAGTTCCACTCACTTACGGTTAATTCGTATTTGAATCAACTTTAGAAGCAATTACGGTCACCCCAGCGCGTGACCTTGGCCCCAAGATCCACCGTAAATGCGAAGCTCTCCGGCAAGTAAACATCGACTCTCGATCCAAATCGAATTAGGCCCAGACGCTCTCCCTGTCGAACCGTATCGCCTTCTCGGACCCAGCATGCAATTCGTCGAGCTATCATTCCGGCTATCTGAACCACTTCTATGGGGCCTTCCGTTGTATCAAGCACAATCGAATTATGTTCATTGGTTAGTGAGGCAGCGGGAAAACGCGCATCAACGAATCCGCCAGGCACGTGAGTGATCTTTCGGACACTGCCACTTATAGGCCACCGATTAACGTGAACGTTAAAAACCGACATAAAAATGCTGATCCGTTTAAAGCTTCGGTCAGGAATATTTCGAGACTGAACGTTGGATTCAATTTGCACCACGCGACCATCCGCGGGTGAAAGTACAGTTGCAGGGTCCTCAAGAGTCGCTCGCTCCGGATTACGAAAGAATAACGCGATTCCCACGGAAATGAGCAGGAATACAAAAGAGATCCAAGGATAGCTGTACCACCAGAATCCGAAAGCAATCAAAAAGGGGGGGATTATGAAAGCATATCCCTCCCTCGCTATTGGCTCATAATGACCAACAGGAGATATCATCGAGAATTGCCTTTGGGCTTGGGTTCTTTTCTTGCCCTTGGAATGGCCACCATGCCTGTACGGATTAATTCTATGATCCCCATTGGGGCGAGAATTTGCAGAAAGGCATCAATTTTGTTTTGGGCGCCAGTGACTTCCACCGTTATGCTGTCATGGCCCACATCTATAATTTTACCTCGAAAAATATCCGCTGCGCCGAGGACCTGTGATCTGTCGCTAGCTGCTGATTTGATACGCACCAGCACCATTTCCCGATCGACATAATCTCCACGAGTAAGATCCTGAACCTTTACGACATTAATCAATTTCCGTAATTGTTTAATTATTTGCTCAATTACCTGCTCGTTCCCGCCGGTAACTATTGTCATCTGTGAATATTGTGGATCTGAAGTTGGCGCCACAGCCAAAGAATGTATATTAAAACCTCGGCCGGAGAACATTCCCGAGATTCGGGCTAATACCCCTGGCTTATTTTCGACCAGTACAGAAATAACGCGACGATCTTCCATTTATACTAGGATCATCTCCTTAATGGATCTACCCGAGGGGATCATTGGATAAACTCCCTCTTCTCGCTCGACAATGAAATCCATTATCACTGGGCCATGAGTCTGCAATGCTTTTCTAATAGTGGGCTCGACCTCATCGGTTGTGCGTGCGCGCAGCCCGGTAGCACCATAAGCCTCCGCCAATTTAACAAAATCGGGGGTAGCCATTATGTCAGTATGAGCATATACATTCTCGTAAAAACGCTCTTGCCATTGGCGCACCATACCCAGATATCCATTATTCAGAATTGCTATTTTAATTGGGAGATTATATTGAATGACAGTTGCCAATTCCTGGATATTCATCTGAATTGATCCGTCGCCCGCTATGTCTATGACCAATCGATCCGGAAATGCTATTTGCGCGCCAATTGCCGCTGGAAACCCGTAGCCCATAGTACCGAGTCCCCCCGAGGATAGAAATGTCCTCGGACGATCAAAATGATAATATTGCGCAGCCCACATCTGGTTTTGTCCCACTTCGGTCGAGATGATCGCGTTTCCGCCTGTGATTTCGTAAAGCTTTTCCACTACGTATTGGGGTTTTATTGTTTCCGTGGATCTGTCAAATCTCAGCCTCTGTTCACTTCCCCATGCGGTTAGGGCGCGATGCCAGTCTTTCAGTCTTTTTCCCGACTTAGACGATTGGCCCTTAGCCTTTAGAACTTCAATCAGCCTGGCCAGGCCTTCCTTGGCGTCGGCAACTATGGGAACTTCCACCGGTATATTTTTTTGAATTGAGGTAGGATCTATATCTAAATGGATGATCTTTGCGCCAGTGGCAAATTCCTCCAATTTTCCGGTTACCCTATCATCGAAACGGGCACCGACAGCGAACAATAAATCGGAATTAGCAACGGCCATATTTGCCCTGTACGTCCCATGCATACCGAGCATTCCCAGTGACAAAGGATGGCTGCCGGGAAAACAACCGAGCCCCAGGAGGGTCATAGTCACCGGGAAACTCATCATTTCAGCTAAAGCACGAAGTTCTTTATGTGCTCCAGCGGAAATAACCCCTCCGCCGGCGTAAATTACCGGCTTTTCCGCTTTTATCATCAGTTCCGCGGCCCGTTTAATGGATGGCATATGAGGTTTGATCGTAGTTTTATAGGAAGGCAGATTGAGTGTTCGCGGATATTCAAACGTGCTCTCGGCTTGCATCACATCCTTGGGCAGGTCCACTAATACTGGGCCCGGCCGGCCGGTAGTCGCTATCATGAAGGCTTCTTTAATTGTTTCGGCAAGATCTTCTATTCGACTCACCAGGTAATTGTGTTTTGTGCAGGGTCGAGTTATGCCGACAATATCAGCCTCTTGAAACGCATCGTTTCCTATGAGCGGGGTGGGCACTTGGCCCGTACACCACGACGACGGGAATTGAATCCATATAAGCCGTCGCAAGTCCGGTAACGGTATTTGTTCCTCCAGGGCCGGATGTTACTATGCAAACCCCGGGCTTACCAGTGGCCCTAGCGTACCCGTCCGCGGCATGGACCGCGGCCTGTTCATGTCGCACCAGGATGAACCGAAAATCCCCCGAAAAATGGCGTACCATGGCATCAAAAAGATCGAGGACACTACCTCCCGGGTATCCGAAAATTGTATCAACTCGCTCCTCTTTAAAGGAACGGAAAAGAATTTGGGCTCCGTTTATCTTCACTTTCCTTCCAATCAGATGGGGCTCTATTAATAGAGATATCCCCTAGCCTGTGTCGCTCTTTCTTAGTCTGATGAGAATTCGTTCGATGTGATCTCTACCCTTTAGTTTCTTCTTTTGAATCGTTTTTCGTTCCACCTCTTCGGTGGGTGAAAGGTAGGGTCTCTTTTTAAATGATTCCAGTTGTTCCTCGAATTCAAGGTGCTCTTCCCAGAGCGTCTTCAATTCGGGTTCCCGGTCCTTCCACTTTGTAATGAGATCAAGGTCGCTCTGCTCCATGCGAAAGCCCCATTATTTAGATTTATGTTGCTTTTGTTGGGGAATCATTACGTATCTGACAATAATTTGTCAACCGAATGAGGAAAATGGACAGAGAATTTTGACCCTGGCATTAGGCGAAAATCCTTTCTTGAATTAGGCTGTAGCGGAGTTTCGAAAAAGCTTACAGGCATTCAGTGCGATTTGTGATAAAGTCAATCGGGTTTATGACGGCTGATATCCGGTCCGGACTGAAGCGCAGTAGATGTCTTCAGAGCGAGGGTGATGCCGGTCAGCTCATTGTAAGGAAGGTGGCTAATGGCTGAACTGCCGAAGGTGAAGTATACAGGCAAGATACGCGAGGTTAAATTAGGCAAGCAGGGCAATGAGGTAATAGTAGGCGGAGAGACTGGCTACAGTTTTTACTCGTTTGAGGGCAAGACGCCTAATGCTCCGAAGCTGGCCCTTCAGGTGTTGGACATAGTTCCTGAGGAATGGGCTGCAGACGCTTTGGAGCCGTTCAAGGACGTGATAAAGGATCCGGTGGCTTGGGCAAAGAAGTGTGTGGATGAGTATAAGGCTGACATAGTTTGCCTTTGGTTAGCCGGCACAGACCCGAATGGCAAGAACCTGTCTGCGGAGCATGCTGCCCAGACAGCCAAGAGGGTGGCAGAAGCGATCAATGTTCCCCTTATAGTATGGGGGACATCCAACGATGAAAAGAACACCGAAGTGCTAAAAGCAGTAGCTGAGGCGTGCAGCGGCCATAATGTGGTTCTCGGTCCGGTGACGGAAGGGAATTACAAGCAGATTGGCGCAGCGGCTATAGCATACAAGCATGTGGTTTCCGCCAATTCTCCTATTGACATCAATCTTGCTAAACAATTGAACATCCTTTTAGAGAATTTGGGCGTGCCTAATGACAAGATACTGATAGATCCCACTACAGGATCTGTTGGATACGGGATGGAGTACTGCTACTCGATCATGGAGCGGATACGTCAGGCTGCATTGACGCAGAATGATGACAAGTTGCAGTATCCGATCATAAGCAATATAGCGGAAGAGGTATGGAAGACCAAGGAGGCAAAACTCCCGACCAAAGAGTCTCCGAATCTTGGTGAAGCAGGCACACGCGGCGTAAATCTTGAAGCCATAACAGCAATCAGCGCCTTACAGGCTGGTTCCGACATATTGATACTCAGGCATCCGAAGACTCTTTCGCACGTTCGCAAGTACGTATCCGACGTGATGATAGAGACGGACCTGGAGTCCATGGGCATAGACCTGTCTTTGGCCGCTGCGCCGGCTCCGGCTGAAACTAAGGCCGCGCAAGCCAAAGCGGCTCCGGCCAAACCGGCCCCTGCTCCTGCTCCCAAACCCGCGCCTGTTAAGGCTGAAGAGGTCAAACCTGAGAAGCCGGCCGAGGAATCAGTGAAGCCTGCGGAGGAGGTGGCAACTCCGCCCGCGGAACCTTCTCGTCCTGAAAAATCGGCTTCCGATGCAGGAGCGGCGGATCATCTGACCGACGAGGAAATTGAGGCTTTGAAAGAGTTAGTTTCAATCTTTCGGGTCATTAAGAATTTTTTCACCGGGCTTTCCAAATTGGCATCGGGTAAGCCACAGCGAAGCTGAGATTGTGAGCCTTTTCAAGGGAACGAGCAGGATCCTCAGCCTGGCATGTAGCACATCTGTGTAGTAAGCCGGAAATGATGCTGTTCTGTAGTTTCTTGGATCACGAATTCAAAGAGACACAGGCTAGAAAGCCCGATGTTTCACGTGAAACATCGGGCTTCTTATTCATGTTTAATCAAGCACTTGCGACCATCCGCCAAATTCTGCTGCCGTACTCCCAACCTATTGACTTCCTGGAGGAGACGGCGAAGCACCCGCTCCTGGCGCTGGTTCCGATTTCGGCGCTGGAGCCGAAGGGGCAGCTTCCATAGGAGCAGTGCCTGGTTGACCAGTCGTCGCACCAGGCGTAGCCGACTCTTCCCGACCAGTCTGAACGTCCTGGCCTGGAACCGGGGCAGTAGCCGGAGCTTCCGTACCATATTCGCCAACCACCGAGTACTCTTTCGGAGCGCCTTTCCCTGAAAAATAAGTGAGAATTATGGAGGTTACCATGAAAAGCACCGCGGCCCCGATCGTCACTTTGCTCAAAAAAGGAGTCGCTCCCGTGCTTCCGAATACAGTGTTGCTGGACCCTCCACCAAATACCGCTCCAATATCGGCCCCTTTACCGGACTGCAATAGTATAACCATGATCAGAGCTACGCAGACCAGGATGTGAATTGCCAGTATAACGGTAGTAAACATTAGTTTCTTTCCCTCCGCGGTCTATGCCGCTTCTTTGATAATACCAAGAAAGTCTTCAGCTTTCAAAGATGCGCCGCCCACAAGGAAGCCGTCAATATCCTCGCATTCTATAAGGCTTCGCGTGTTTTCCGGTTTTACGCTGCCTCCATAAAGTATCCTGACGCCATCCGCGTAATCCTTGCCGGTTAAGGTCGCCAATTCAGCTCGCAAGAACCCGTGAACTTCCTGCGCCTGTTCCGGGGTAGCAGTCCGCCCGGTGCCGATGGCCCATACAGGTTCATATGCAATAGCCAGTTTGGACGCCTCCGATATAATTACCCCATCGAGTCCGCGAGCCAGCTGCGCTTTCACCACCTCGAAAGTAGTACCGCTTTCACGCTGGGCTAAGTGTTTCACCTAAGCAAAAAATTGGAATTAATTCGTACTTTGTAGCGGCTTTTATTTTAAGATTCACCGTGGAGTCCGTTTCACCGAAAAACTGCCTGCGTTCCGAATGTCCTATAATGACATGACTGCAACCCGCCTCCTTGAGCATGGCCCCTGAAATTTCGCCGGTAAATGCGCCATGGTCCTCCCAATGCATGTTCTGACCACTGATCGAAATAGCGGTATCTTTAGCTTCTTCAATCGCGTCAACAATGGAAGTGAAAGGGGGTGCAATAATTAGCTCACATCCGGTCGAGCAGATACGAAGTCCATTCACCAGCTCTTGTACCAGACCACGCGTTTCCTTTCGTGTCTTGTGCATTTTCCAGTTGCCCGCGACTATCCGCGTACGCTCATTCATGATTTACATTTCCTATGATATTGAATTTCGGATCGAGATTACTCTTCAAGCTCCGAATAGCATCAGCTCTCCAATGCCGCCACTCCCGGCAGAGTCTTGCCTTCCATAAATTCCATGAAGGCTCCGCCGCCAGTGGAAATATAAGATATTTTATCGGCTACACCCGCCTGCTCGACTGCACGAATCGTATCACCTCCGCCCACGACTGAAAACGCGCCCGAATCCGCCACTGCTTTTGCTATCTCCATAGTTCCGCGGCTAAACGCAGAAATTTCAAAAACTCCCATAGGGCCATTCCAAATTATTGTTTTGGCCGATATCTATCGCTTGCCTGAACCGTTCAATTGTTTGGGGGCCAATATCCAGACACATTTTTTCAGTCGGAACCGACAATACCTTTACCACTTCCGTTTGCGCGCCTTCCTCCATCTTCGCAGATACAACAACATCCATGGGCAAAAGCAATTCGCATTGTTTGCTCTTGGTACCCTGTAACATTTCCGATGCCGTTCCTATCACTTCCTCTTCGATTCGAGATGTCCCGACCGGATATCCCTCGGCTTTCAGGAACGAATTGGCCATGCCTCCGCCAATAAGCGCCACATCCATACGATCGAGTATATTGTTCAGCACCGCTAGCTTGTCCGAAACTTTTGCCCCTCCAAAGATAGCTACCACAGGCCGTGCAGGATTGGAAAAAGCCTTGGACAGATTTTCCAACTCTTCTTTGAGCAATAATCCGGCGCCCTTTTCTTTAACCCGTTCAGCGATCCCCACTGTCGAGGCATGGGCGCGATGTGCCGTTCCAAAGGCATCATTGATGTAGACGTCCGCCAGAGAAGCCAGCTCACCCGCAAATTCCGCGTCATTTTTCGTTTCACCAAGATGAAATCGCAGATTTTCCAACAGCAGAAGGCCACCGTCAGAAATCGCAGCCACGGCTTCCTTGACTTCATCACCTATACAATCATCCACAAAACGAACATCTCGGCCCAACAGCTCTTGCAGCCGCACGGCAATCGGCCGAAGACTCATGTCAGCTTTTCTTTCTCCTTTAGGACGTCCCAGGTGCGATGCCAGAATGGATTTAGCGCCCTGGCTGATCGCATATTGAATAGTCGGCAACGCCCTGCGGATCCTAGTATCGTCTTTTATAACTCCTGCTGAGTCCAGAGGCACATTGAAATCAAAACGGAAGAATACTCGTTTATCTTTGATATCAATGTCGCGGATGCTCTTGATTGCCATCACGTCCCCCTCATGCATTAAATCACCAGTATCCGTCATTTAATGTGAGTTCACAGACAAATTAAACCAATCGCTCTCCTACGTAAACAGCAAGATCTGCCATCCGCGCAGAGTACCCTGATTCATTATCATACCAGCCGCAAACCTTTACCATATTGCCGTCGATCACAAAAGTCGATAGAGCATCGAAAACGGCAGAATAAGTGCTGTTCACGAAATCCGTGCTGACCAACGGTTCGTCCATGTATTGCAGAATGCCCTTCATTCGACCGTCGGCCGCCTTCTTCATCGCAGCGTTCACATTCTCCACCGTGGCCTCCCGCTTCAGGGTGGCTGTAAGATCTATGAACGAGACATTCGGGGTGGGAACTCGAATTGCCATTCCGTCCAGTTTGCCCACCAATTCCGGAATAACCAGCCCGACGGCCGTAGCAGCTCCTGTCGTAGTCGGAATCATGTTCATCGCCGCGGCTCTGGCTCTTCGATAATCCTTGTGCACCGTGTCAAGCAAACTCTGGTCCATAGTATATGAGTGGATGGTTGTCATGAGACCTTTCTCGATCCCAAACTCGTCGAATAGGACTTTGGCCAGTGGCGCCAGACAATTCGTTGTGCAAGAGGCATTTGAAATAACATGATGGTTTAGAGGATCGTATGTTTCTTCATTAACACCCAGAACAAGTGTAGCATCTACCTTTTTGCCCGGAGCGGAGATAATGACTTTCTTCGCGCCTGCCTGTATATGTTTGGCGGCTTTCTCCCGCTCTCTAAAAATTCCCGTACATTCCATGACAACATCGATCTTCAGATCCGACCACGGCAGATTAAGCAGGTCATCGGTGATTGCAAGCGCATGGACTTTTTTTCCGCCGATAATTATAGAATCCTGATCATACGAAACCTCAGCGGGAAACGGCCCATGAACCGAATCATGTTTGAATAAAAAAGACATCAATTTGGAATCCATCCTGTCGTTGATCGCCACTACTTCGATTTCTTTGTGATTTAAAGCGCTTCGCATCACATTTCTGCCGATACGGCCAAATCCATTAATCGCTATTCTAACGGGCATGACAACTCCTCCGAAACCTATTCAATAAACCTTCTAAAGATAATCAATCCGCTACATCGCGTCAATCTCGGATGATTTCTTTACTTGTGTTTCAAATGAATCTCAGATATACGAAAGTATCCGTCGGTCAGGAATCCTGCGATATAAGCATCGCCGGGCAATTTATCTTTTAATAAATCTTCAATAAAGTTTCAATTTGGGGACCGACGGACGGAGATCCGGATCTGATGAAGTCTATCCGAGTCTTCCTCATTGGCCAACTCATCCTGGTGGCCCTCACCGTGTTTTCTCATTTGGAAGCTGCCGATGGCCAGGCCTCGTCCACACAGTGGAAGATCAACACCGTAAAAGTGTGTCGTTCGACAGGCGGCGTTGTTATTCCCACGATTGAAGTAATTGGAAATTACCCCGTGTACTCATTTTTTATCCCGCGACCAGTGTGGACGGTTAATGGCACCGTCGTGGACGCTCAACCGATTTATCAACATGGCCGCTTGATTCTTTTTCAGCTCTTCAATGCAGGGGCATACCTAAAATCCGGCGCAAAAAATACGGTAAAGTTCTCATTACCCGATCAAACATCTTCGAAAGTGTTTTTTCTGGATCAGTCAACGCCGGCTCCCGGAGACTGTTACGAGTTTTTCTAGCAAGCTGCTGAGCAGAAAACTCCCACCGCCTCAGCAAAAAAGTGCCGCCAGGACGGGCTGCTCCTAACAAGAGCAGCGGAACTTCGCAACCGGATTACTCGAATATTTCGATTACGGCGGACACTTTGCGCAAATCGATTTAAATAAGGTAGTACTAAGATATCTGTCGCCCCGATCAGGTAAAATACAAACCACTGTGCCTGCGCTCATGTCTTTGGCGACCTGCATAGCTCCGTAAACCGCAGCACCTGAACTCATTCCCACGAAAATTCCCTGTGTGAGCGCTAGCCAGCGAGTGGTATCATACGCCTGATCATCATTTACCTGGACGATCCGATCGATTCTGCGAGAATCGTATATTTCGGGCACCATGGATTCGGTCATATTTTTCAGGCCTTGAATTGTGTGCCCCTCCACAGGTTCCACTCCCACGATCTTGATTTTCGGGTTATGCTCTTTCAATCTCCGAGAAACACCCATAAGTGTGCCAGTCGTGCCCATCCCTGCCACAAAAACATCTACTTCACCGCCTGTGTCTCTGAGGATTTCCACTCCCGTGGTCATATAATGAGCTTCTACGTTCGCGGAATTCACGAATTGATTCGGCATGAAATAGGTTTCAGGGTCCGAGCCATAAATTTCGTGTGCACGCCGTATTGCTCCGTCAGTAGATTCTTGAGGCGGTGTGATGTCCAGGTCCGCGCCGTAAGCCCTGAGTGTATTGCGTCTCTCAACGCTTACACATTCCGGCAAAGTCAAAAGACACCGGTATCCTTTGCAAGCGGCAACCATCGATAATCCGATCCCGGTATTCCCGGAGGTAGGCTCCAAAATGATTTTGTCCTTTGTGAGGACCCCGTCAGTTTCAGCTTTCTGGATCATGTAATATGCGATGCGGTCTTTTACCGAACCACCAGGATTGTTTCCCTCGAGTTTTCCTAGTATCCGAACCTTATCGGAGCCGTTCTCGCTATGGATTCTTACCAAAGGTGTATTTCCTATTAGATCGAGGATTCCCATTTCCGCGCCCTTCCTTATAATATGCAACCTTTTTATATACCATTTTCACGGCATTTGTTCAACGGATTTATGACGCATTCACTAACCCTGGACTTACACCTCTTTGCCTTTATATGTGCTCCTCGATTGCTTGCAGCACTCCCTGACTCTTCCGAACCGTGCGGCTTTACTTCTCCGCCCGCCTGGAACCTAATCTTGACGGCCTGAAGGTGCCGACCGATAAACAAGTAATATCGCTTGCGGCAGCAGCGGCAATTATCCCGATTAACTCAAACAGCCACATCTCTGGAATCCACAGGATGCGTCAATGGCACGAAAAGCGACCCGTTTACCTAACCAGGGGAGTTACAATTTCCATTAATTAGTGATAATGTCCTACCCTAAGCGTATTATCATGCACGCTATTCGGGGACAGGAGCGGATTTAACTTGCCTAAGTTTGACATTAAGCACAGGCGAACAGGAGAAGTTCTTTTTTCCGGCAGAGCTGGATCATTAAAGGAATTGTTGCAATCGGCCGTGAAATCAGGGGTAGATACGTCCGTCGGGATGCTGGTGGCTTCGAAGCTCGGCCTCAAGAAAGCCGGGAAGGTGAAATTCTATGGAGCGGATCTTTCCGCTGCCGACCTGTCGGAAATAGATCTCTCTGAAGGAGATTTTGCAGGGGCAGATCTGTCCGGAGCGAATCTCGAAGGGTCATGCTTAACAAAGGCTATTTTTGCTCGCGCCAATCTTTCCGGCGCTAATCTTTCCAGGACCACTCTCAATGAGACCGATTTTACAGAGGCCAACCTCATGAAGGCTGACCTGAGAAAGTCCGTAATGGAAGGAACCATTTTCTCTGAAGCGGATCTTTCCCAAGCTGTTATTTCAGGAACTCGGGTTACTAAAGCCATTTTCAGTAAAACTAACTTGTCGAACGCGATTCTTTCTTCGTCAGATTTATCCAAAGCCCAACTGAGCGGGAACTTCTTCGGCAAAGCTGATTTATCCTGGAGCATTGCGCAGCAAACTAGAATTGAGAAAACCGACTTATCTGAGGCGAATTTGGAAAGGAGCGATCTATCATTTGCCAAACTCTCCGGCAGTAATTTATCGGGAGCAAAATTGTCACACGCGAAATTGGAAGGAGCAGATCTTTCCGGCGCGATTCTCAAGAACGCAGACCTAAGCAGCGCGAATTTGGCGGGATGTAGAATGGAAAAAGCCGCTCTTAATAATGCAAACCTCACAAGCGCCAAAATGCAGAAGATAGAGGCGACCGGATCCGATTTTTCACAAGCCGATTTGACTGAAGCGGATATGACGGCTGCGAATCTCTCCAACGCTGTTTTTAGTAAGGGACGGCTCTCTAAATCAGTGCTTGTTGGAACTAACCTCAATAAAGCCCAACTGGAAAATGCGATTTGTCAAAAGGCAAATATGGAGCAAGCGAATCTTTCAAATGCGACCTTGCAAAATGCGGACCTGCGTCAATGCGCTATGGGAAAAGCCGATTTTTCAGGCGCGATCATGATCGGAGCCAATCTTGAAGAAGCCAATTTGCAGCGATGCAGATTAATAGGGGCAAACCTTAGCTCTGCCCGTCTTTCGGCCGCATTTCTTTTAGAATCCGAAATGTCCGATACGGATGCCTCATCAGCCGATTTTTCAGGCGCTGATCTGCAGAATATGAGCATATCTCGATCCAATTTCTCTCAGAGCAATTTTTCGCGAGCAAATTTGAGCGGAATAAAAATTACGGAAACGTACTTTACAGGAGCAGATCTTACAGGCGCAAATTTTTCTTGGGCTTCCATAACATCGTCTGATTTTACCGGAATTAAACATGGCGGGACCAATATGAGAGGCGCTCAACTTGACAATGTGAAAGGGATAAAAATTAAAAAAACGTGATGAATAATTGACCCGATCAAACCCACCCAGCCGGTATCTCTTCCCAGCCATAAAGGCAATCAGCAAGGCAATTATTGATCAATAACGCTTTTCAGATCTGAGTAAGGATATCCTAAAGCCTGAGCCACTTTTTCGTGGGTAACAAATTTTTTATAAATGTTAACCCCTAGAGCAAGATGCGGATCTTTCGAGACGGCCTTTGCCTAGACCTTCGTTCGCTAACTTCAAAGCATAAGGAAGAGTGACATTGGTTAGAGCATAAGTCGACGTTCCTGGCTACCGCCCCAGGCATATTGGGAACGCAGTAATGGATCACGTCGTCCACTATATAGGTGGGGTTCAAATGGGTAGTAGGCCGTGAAGTTTCGAAACACCCTCCCTGGTCAATGGCCACATCCACCATTACAGTGCCGGACTCCATGGCTTTCACGATTTCGCGAGTAACTAGCCTGGGCGCTCGGGCACCCGGAATCAGCACCGATCCGATCACTAGATGCGAATTAATTACTGAAGACGATATGTTGTCGTAGTTGGACATGAGAGTGGTTATACGATTCCCGAACAGATCGTCCATATAAACGAGACGACGTTGGTCAATATCAATGATGTGAACCTCAGCTTCCATGCCGACAGCTATTTTAGCGGCGGACCGCCCTACTGTACCAGCTCCGATTATCGTAATACGTCCACGACTGACGCCTGGAACTCCCCCGAGAAGCACGCCTCTTCCACCTTGCGTCTTCTCCAAGAAATGTGCGCCAACCTGAATCGCCATACGTCCAGCCACCTCGCTCATAGGAATCAAGAGAGGCAACGAACCGTCATCCAGCTGTATCGTTTCGTATCCAATTGCTATGACTCTACGCTCCAATAAAACTTCAGTGAGGCGAGGAGCGGGCGCAAGATGCAGATAACAATACACAATCTGATTTTCTTGCATGAGGTCATATTCTTCTTCTAAAGGCTCCTTCACTTTCATGATCATATCGGCTTGGGCATAGAGTTCCTTGCTACCTTCGATCAATCTTGCCCCCGCTGCTGCGAATTCTTCATCAGTAATTCGGCAGCCTGCGCCCGAACCTTTTTGGATCAGAACCTTATGACCATGCTCTGTCAATGTGCGCACCCCCGCCGGGATCACTCCAACCCTGTATTCAAATTCCTTGATCTCTTTGGGCACCCCAATGATCATATGACCTCCCATTTGGAGCAGAAATCTCCTCGACACGGACTCATCCGTGCTATACACCCCTCGATCCATGACTGGGGCCAATTTGAGCCCTAGCTTTTACCAATATGGGCTCTGCACAGGCCAGTCCACCAATGTTTGTTGACCCTGCCGGAAAGGCGGTTGAGATTCATCCGGTTCCGAGATTTTAATCTGTGATTCGGTTTGTTCAAGGTGTCGTTTCACTTGGGAGACACGTTTTGGATCCGTCAGGAGCGACATTGATTTTTGCAAGTCCATAGCGGCGCGCTTGTATTCACCCATGTTCTTGTATGCCACGCCGCGATTAGCATGCGCCAAACCATGGCTAGGCGCCATTTGTATGACCTTGTTAAAACTTACAACTGCACCTTCATATTTCCTCGCCTGTAATTGAGCCCTTCCCAGCTCGTAGTACATATCTGCTGTAGCCGATCCCGACGCCCGCTTTATCGCTTCGCCAAAATCTTCCACAGCCTTGTCATATAATTTGAGACTCTCATGCGCCTTTCCCAAATAAATCATGGCAACCAAATTATTAGGCTCTTTCACCAGTGCAGAATTTAAATCTTTTATAGCTTCTCGGTAATGTCCGAGCATAACTTGCGCCTGACCCCGAAAAGCAAGCACCTGAACGTATCCTGGTTCAATCTCGAGTACCCGGTCAAAATCTCGCTTTGCCTCAGAAATTTTGCCTATATCCAGCAGAATCTTGCCTCGAGCCTCGTAAACAGAAAAATCCTTTGGATCGAGTCCGATCAGACGATTGTAATCCTCGACGGCCGCTTCATTGTGACCCATTTTTTGTCTAACTAAACCCCTATTGCGGATAGCTGTGGCAAAATTCGGGCTCAATTCCAGAGCTCTGCTCAAGTCCACTTCAGCTTCGGCCAAATTCCCGATGGAAAACTTTGCCCACCCGCGATTATTCAACACTTCGGCATTATTTGGATCGAGATTGATCGCATGATCATAATCCTCTATAGCTTCCTTTGTCTTACCTTGGGCGAAGAGAAGATTACCCAGCTTCCACCAGGCTCCTGAGTGCTTTGGGTTCAATTCCAACGCCTTATTCAAATCTAAATTTGCTTTCTCCACATCATTGTTCTTCTGGTGCACCACTCCCCGCAGAAAATACGCTTCTGCATCCGATGGATAGAGCTTGATTGCTTCATCGAGATCTTTCTCAGCCCCATTAAGGTCGCCCAATGCAGTGGCTGCTTCCGCTCTAACGCGAAAAGCTCCTGAATGACTCGACTCCATCTTGATGACGCGGTTCATGTCCTCCAAGGCTTCGTTATATTTCTTCCGATGTAAGTAAATCAGGCCGCGGCCATAAAATGCATCCACCAGCCCCGAATCTTTCGCAATAGCTTTATTAAAATCACTCAAGGCCCGCTCTTCGTCGCCCTTAGATCTGAAGGCCACCCCACGATTAAAATAAGCCCTGGCATTTTCGGGGTCGAGTGCCAAAGTTTTGTCATAAAGCTGAATTGCCTTATCTAAGTCCCATCTCCAGTGAGCTTCTATGGCTTGGGCGTAGATACTCTTGGCGTCTTCAGCACCAATTGCCGGCCGAGGTATGCTTAGCCACACCAAAACCGGAAAGACTATAATCAGGCCAGCTATATTGATAATATTAATCTTATTTTTACCGAATTTTTGATTCATGGCCCTTATCTGCCGGAACTTAGGCATAATTTAAATTCATTACCCATTAGCTCGGCAAACGGAAAAGGATAGCTACATTTCAATTGTTCGGTGACACCGCTTGTCCGTCGTCACATCTACTTAGCGGTGAGCATATCTTTCAGACGAGAGGTGATCATATGCTCTCTGAGCATTGTGTCGCTTTGCCTCTCTTCGGGAAGAGCCATAGCTGCCACAAAATCTCCACTGGCTCTAACCCTATCCCCGAGAAATTCAAAGGCTACCGCTCTATGAAGCAGAGCTTCACGATTTTTAGGATTAAGTTCCAAACTCTTACTCAATTCCTTAATTGCTTCACCGATTTGTCCATTTTTTCCCAAAGCCACACCCAAATTAAAATGAGCCTCAGCATCTTCCGGTTTGAGGGAATTCAAATGTCTGAACGCGTTTATTGCGGCAGCGTAATCTCCGGTCTTTTCCTTTAATATGCCTAGTTGCATTAATGCGCCCGGCTCTTGAAAACCTAAATTCACCGCTTGTTCGAAATCGGACATGGCTTTCTCGAGCTGATTTGTCTCACGATAGCACGCCGCCCTGTATGCATATGCCGCAGCGCTTCTGTCATCCAGCTCTAATGCTCGCGAAAAATCTGCAATGGCCCTGGGGCATTCCCCAGTCTTTTTATAGATCCATCCCCTATTAACGTAAGCCCTTGTAAGTCCCGGGATTTAAAGAGATTGCTTTCGATATGTCCCTTTGTGCCAATGCATAGTTGCCTTTTTTAAAAAAAGCCCAACCACGATTATTATACAGATCCGCATGATCCGGGGTAATACGAACTGCGCGATTATAGTCTTCAATAGCCTGTTCCAGCTGATCCTTATTGAAACGGGCATTTCCTCTCTGAAAATACGCCAGTGAATATTCCGGATTCAATTCTATGGCTTTGCTTAGGTCCAAAATCGATCCATCGGGATCGCCATTTTTCAATCGAGCGCTGCCCCGATTATAATACGCGAGAGCGTACTTGGGGTTTAGCTCAAGAGCCTTGTTAAAGTTTTCTATAGAATCTTCAGGATTGTTCTTTTGCAGTAGGGCCCAGCCACGGCTATTATATGCGTCCGGATCGGCGGGATTGATCTCGATCGCATGGGTGAAATCTGCTATTGCCTTTTCGAAATCTCCCTTCCTCTGATACGCATTTCCTCGATTATAATAAGCCACTGCATGCGAAGGATTTATCTCGACTGCTTTGGTTAAGTCACTTATCGCCTTATCAAAATTTCCTTGTCTATAATAGACGCTCCCTCGATTGTTGTAGGCAAGGCCCATATGCGGGTCCAATTGTATAGCTCGACCGTAGTCATTGATCGCTTCCGAATAATTACCGAGCTTTTCATACGAGAGGGCACGTTTAAAATATAAATCCGCATTGCTCCCTCCCAACCGTATAGCTCGCGTGAGTTCCTCGATGGCTCTTGTATGATCTCCACTCATCTGCGCGACCTTAGCTTTTTCCCGGCTGCTCTTCAACAGAATCCGCGCGGGCTGGGGCTTGTTGACCAAGAAGAACCAGTATTCCAATAACTATTATCGTCAATTTACTCGTAAGCATCTTAAAACTTCCCTTATGGCGGCAAGCTACCGCTTCTAATGATAGCATAACTTTAATATTGCTGTCTATCTAATTACACTGAGTGCGCGGACTTCTCATACGCAAATATGTTTGATCCGAACTGATGAAAATCGCATGAAAAATGCGTGAAGGAAAGTGCATGATCGTCGTTACTTTCGATTTGTCCTTCACTTCATTCCGTCACATTCCGGATATCGCCGATCTTGTTCCACGTATCGACCTCTGATATAATTCTCGCCCTCGTGGCAAAATCCAAAATTACGAGGTTTTGGACGGTCGTTTAGTCTCGTTCAAGATTCGGGAACTTTTTTTGGGAATACTCAGAGCGCTTTGACCCGAAAGTTCAATGCTGATCCGTTCCGTTTGGAAATGAATCCTTTCATAATGAATTCCGACACATTACTAAGTGGGAACGTTCCTGAGGAATGTGATTTTTAGTTTTTCTGATCTCACAAATTTTCGTCAAAAGAAGATTGTTCCACGTTTATTGATCAATTCCTGCGAGAACAATATGGAATCTGAATTAATTAAAGCAGCCAAAACCGGGAACATTGAGGAGGCCCGGCATCTCCTCGTCGAGGGTGTGGATATCGATGCCAAAGAGGATTTTTTCGCTGCAACAGCTCTCTTTTTTGCCGCGTTCGCCGGCCACAAAGATGTGGTAGACCTGCTTTTAGAAAGCGGAGCCGATGTAGAAGCGCGAAACAATAGAGGCAGGACCGCCCTAACCGGGGCATCATTTCGAGGTCATGTGGAAGTGGTAAAGCTCCTCCTAAGCAGAGGAGCAGATGTTAATGCAGTTGACAAGCTCGGGAAAACCCCTCTGATCGAAGCTTGCCGCGGAAATCACCCGATAATTGCGAAACTGCTCATTAAGGCCGGCGCTCAAATTCAAATTCATGACGGGGTAGGTCGCACAGCTCTGATTATTGCTTCAATAGAAGGCCATCGCGACCTGGTGCAGCTTCTGCTTGAAATGGGAGCGCAGATAAACGCTCGAGATCGAATTGGGTGGACTGCCCTCGCGTGGGCTGTTTTTGAAGGTCACGCTGATATTGCCGAGCTGCTTCATTAATTACGGGGCCGATGTTAATAACAAAGATCAGTCGGACAGAACTCCTTTATTGTTATCATGCCGATCGGGTAATGCTGCATCTTTTGAACCTCTCTATTGTCCCAGGGAGCAGATGTTGAAATCCGAGACGGGCATGGGCGAACTCCTTTGTTTTTAGCGGCATCTTCGGGAAAAAGAGAAGCAGTCCGTTTGTTGTTACAGAACGGGGTCGATCCTAATGCTAAAGATTCCTTTGGGAGAACCCCAACCATGATCGCCTGCTTTAAAGGTTATACCGATGTCGTTCAAATATTGCTCAGGCATGGCGCCGACGCTAATGCTGAAACCCCCCAAGGACATACAGCTCTTTTATGCGCCTGCGCATCAGATCACATCGAAATAGTAGAAATGCTCCTCGAGGGAGGAGTTGACGTAAACGTCAGAAACTCTAAAGGATATACGCCGCTTCTCGTCGCCACAAAGGCAGGTTCTAAGACAGTTACGAAATTCCTCCTTGTCAAAGGCGCAGAACTGAACCCCAGGTCTGACGACGATCTGCATTATTGACGAAATGTTCAGATCCAAGAGATACTAGCTGTTTACCGGTTCTGCAGTGCTTACGAGCCCCTTTCTTGACCATACCACCTAAGAGTCTTAATTATTTATAAACGGTCCAAGATGGCGCAGCATACGCAAAGGAGGGTAGCGCAATGGAAGCAACACATGAACACGCTCATTCACATGAACATGAAAAGGAACATGAGATTCTTGTGAGTAGCCAATGTTTTCACGGTCATGAGCACGGCGAGGAACACGGCACTCACAAGCACGAACATTAAGAATTAACAAAATTGATAGATTAGTTTTCCTGCTGACGCTTTTGTCGCGTCGAAGAAAAACTATCTTCTCTTGAGCGGCTCGATTTCAAGCCCCCCGATTAGAACGTTTAAAACTGCTCAGGCAAAATCACTGGGGACGGCCGTCGCAGACCGCCCCGATATCTTTAAAATCTTGGCCGCTATTTTAGTTTCGGCGCTTTGGGCGGCTTACATTCATTGCAATTGGCGACGATTTTGCCTTTGGCCTTTTTGCATTCAGCCTTGACCATCTCCTTGCAATCACCCTTAATACAGCAGCTCACTTTGCAGTCCGCGCATTGAGCGACAACCTTGCCCTTCGGTGTGCACTTGGCTTCCGTCATTTGCTTGCAGTCGCCTTTAACACAGCAATTAATCTTTGGCTCGTCTTTCTTTGCTTTTTCTGCGGCTACGGCGAAAGGCGCGGCAATGACAAATGAAACGAGGGTCAGAAGTATTAAAAGCTTTTTCATAGAATCCTCCTCAATGCACGGGGATGTAACCGCTACCCCATTTGACGCCTTGGCCGGGGCAGAGGAATAAATAATATCCTACGTTGTCGAGCAAGGCTGGGCAAGCTTTTTTTGTAATCGCAGTGCCATAGTTTCTACTTGCCACGCATAAAGAGTTCCGGCCACCTACATAGGTCCTGCAAATAGGTTCAAAACGGATCCGGTCTCTTTATATTCCGTTTGCCGATGCCTCACATTGGCCTTGACTATTTGTATGCCTTCTGGTACAAGCACCGCCAATCGGCAAGAATTGCATTGGGGCCGCTCTACAGGAAGTGACAGCCACTCCGGACCTTTATTGACATAGGGGGTTAGGGAGATGGAAGACAGGTTTAAGATAACATATTGCTCCACCTGAAGGCACAAATCTCGAGCCGCCAGTCTGGCGGATGAACTCAGAAACAAGTTCGGAGTGCCCGGCAGAAGTTGTGGGCTCTACGGCCGGTCTATTTGAGGTTGAGTATGCGGGGAAGATCGTCTTTTCCAAAAAAAGACGGGGCCGATTTCCGAAGGACGCTGAAATCTCCGATCTCATAAAGAGGTCCGCTCTCTTCAGAAACCTGGGTAAGCGCTCCGTCACCGATGGAGAAGACACAGAGAACTGAGAAGCGACGGCCCGCTGCCTGCTGTTATTCCGGGAGTTGACCCCGCGAGCTGGGTGTCATGATTCATTACTGAAGCTCCCGCGGAAAGGTCAGTGGTCGTCTTGTTCAGCAGCGCAAAGAGCTACTCCCAGAAGATGGAGAAGTGGCGGATCTTATAAAAAGGACAGCTATCCTCAAAGACGTGGCGCATCGCCCCCGCATTCCGTATTTCTGGTGTCGGTATCTATGTCCCAGCGGCGGTTTGCTCGAGATTTCAACAGGTTCTCATTGATCAAATATTTCAAGGCCTCAGCATGTAATGACTGCGACTCCTGCCAGAAATGTCTGCTTCGCCGAGACTCGGCCGGCAGAAATCAATTGCGTGAATTGCGGCGATTGCAATAAGATCTGTCACGTAGATGCCATAAGCCTGGGCCACGGGGAGAAGAGAAGCAATGAACAAAAAGCCCGGGCAGCGTGATTGATATAAGCACAGCGTTCATAATGGCTGCCCCTTGTCCGCGATAACGATGAACACGATCTACGCTTGCGAGTGATCACCCGAGAGGTTCCCGCCAAGGCGAGAATGATAACCCGGCGAACAGATTTTCTACGGCAAAGGCGACTCTCTATGACGAACAGAATTTCTGCCATCATTCTGGCCGCTGGATATTCCAGACGCATGGGAACCCTGAAACCAGCTCTCAAACTCGGGGACAGGACAATTCTTGAGCGCGCTATAGGACTATTTCGTGACTTGGGCATCAAAGATGTGATTGTCGTCACCGGTCACGGAGCGGAGCAGATTGTGCCAATCGTACATGATTGCGGAGCCAGGGCGATTTTCAACAGGCAGTTTCAGCGCGGCATGTTCTCTTCAGTCCAATCAGGAGTCAAGGCAGTAAAGAAGGCATCTCATGCCTTTTTCGTACAGCCCGTAGACATACCCTTGGTCCGGCCGCAGACGATAGAGGATCTTCTTAAGGCTTACCACCTTGGAAACAGCAAGATAGTCTTCCCTGTGTTTCTTGGGAAGAGAGGGCACCCTCCTTTGGTAGACGCATGCTACCGAAATGAGATTCTCTCGTATTCGGGAGAGGGAGGACTTCGGGCTATTTTCAGGAACCATGAAGAAGAGTCGATAAATATCGAAGTACCCGATGAAATGATACTTTCCGATCTTGATACCCCAGCTGATTACCTAGCGTTTGTATCCCGATTCCGCTGACCGATTCCAACACCGAGAGATTCAAAGTCCTGTTGCGTGGTTAAATCAGCTTGATCGAGGGCTTGCCATTGCCCTTACGCCCACTGAAACCCCCATTGCGTATACGTCGCTCAAAGAGTTCGCTGCGGCAGCTCGACCGAAGACCCTCGGATCGTCAATGATGGGAGTAAAGAAGTCTATGGTCTGAACAAGCGCAAGATCAGAGGACAATTTGTACACACCTGCATCTTCAGATCCTTCGATGCCTGTAAGCACATTTGGATCGACAGGAATCTGCAGCCCGCAAAGAGCCTTGTCAAGGTCCCCTGGACCTATCTTGGCCGCTCACCCGGACGTTTTGGATAATGAAGTCAGCTTGATGTGGTTGCTCATGTACGATCCTACTTCTGATAGTCTCCATTTACGATTCGCTTTCCAGATGACGCTGCCTGGTTAGCTTTCCTAACTTCAAGCTGAGCAGCATAGAGAGCGGATCCCAACGCTCCGACCATGTCGGGTTCCGACGCCACGAGAATCTGCGATTTCATCTCCTGTTCGATGAGCTTAATCACGCACCGGTTTCGTGCCACTCCACCGGAAAAGACCAAGCCACCATTGACTGAAACTCTTTTCAGCATCGAGAGCGAACGTTTCACAACGGACTGATGAAGAGCAAGTGCGATGTCCTGGGGTCTGTGTCCCCGCGCCATCAAGGATGTCGCCTCTGATTCGGCAAACACCGTACACATGCTATTTATCGAAAGACCCGGTTCCCCTTCCAAGGCGTAATCTCCAAATCTCTCGATCGGGATCTGAAAGCTTGTGGCCATGAACTCAAGAAATTTGCCCGTTCCTGCGGCGCAGCGGTCATTCATTTCGAATTTCGAGACTCGTCCCGAAGAATCCAATGAGATCGCTTTGGTATCTTGTCCGCCGATGTCCAATACAGAACGGCAACCAGGAAACAGATATCCGGCCCCAAGAGCATGAGCGAGAATTTCCGTGATGCTCTCGCTGTTCACGTGATCTTGGATGAGCCTTCTCCCGTACCCGGTGGCGACGATATGTTCGGTTGATAAGCCGTTAAGAATCTTGAGACACTGATCTACGGGAGTGTAGGTGGTCTCGGCTTTCCGGAATTCCAAAATCCGCTTTGTATTAGCATCCAGGACAACAACTTTGATTGTCCTGGACCCCACATCTATTCCACAAACCGCCATCATAAACGCCACCACATGGTTTCTTGTGTCGATCAATCACCTGTCCGAGGACCGTGACACACATCGGGGAACCCAAGCGAACAGTTCCCTCGCCCCCGTGTAACCGCTATCATCCTAGGAACACCGGCATGCGCTGCACGCAGACATTTTGATTCGCTCGACAAAGGCTTCCACGCGTGTCTTGATCTGCTCAACGTCTTCCATGCTGTAGTCGGTATCGACTCTAAGGGTCGGCACCCCTGAGTTTTCAAGAGCCTTTTCTACAGGCAGTGATTCGATCTGATAAGGTTGGCAGAATTGTAACCCGTAATGAATGACTCCATCAGCTTTGTAAGCAGCGGACATTTCTTTAACGTGCTCAAGCCGGTCCGGCGTTCGGGGTGAAGACGGCGCAGTCGATTTTGAAATACCGATCTACAATGGCTTCCATCAGTTCATCCATCGTTGCGGCCGGAATCATCGGTCAAATTGCGAGTACCCGTTCGCCCACGCAGGATTCTTCGCCCACGATCACAGCCCCTGATGTTTCGATCACCCACGGTAGCTTCCAGTTGGGAACCGCCATGGGACATCCGGACAAGAGCATTCGGGGGCTTCCTTTCGGTCGAACGCCCTTTCCCTCGCGGACTCTGACTTCCAGCTCGTCACAAATCTTGTTGACTGAATCAGTGAAGCGAATGGGATCGTCGTAGAAGAACACTTGATTGATCAAGAGCGCATCCAAACCGGAAATGGGAACCGGATCGGCTTTTCTCAGCTCGGAGAGCCTGTGGACTGCCTTACGCTTGTTGTTGACTATTTCTATACCTTTCTTGAGACGAGGAGCATCAATCGTTACCCCGGTCAGGTCTTCAATAGCCTTCTTGAACTTGTCGTATTCGGCTCTTAATACGGCGCGGCCCTCGGTTGATTTCATCTGCGGGAGATCCATTACGTACAAGTTCGGGACCAGCTTGTCGAAAACCTCGTAAGATTTCTTCTTCCCGTCGCAGGTGTTCTCCCCTACAATCATGTCCGAGGATTCGACGTAAGGGCACACCTTGCCGAGCTTGAACCCAAATGCGGACTTGATCAGAGCGCACGTGTTGCGCGGAAGGACCTTTTCCACTTCCTCTGTGGCGAAGTCCGCGCCCGCGCACAAACCCACCAAGGTGGCATCCGCGGCTCTGACGATTTCTTCCGGAACAAAGACGCAATAAGAGCCTATGACCTTGTGACCCTCTTTTTTGCCGTCAACAAGTTCCTTGATCCTTAGCCCATGAACTTCGCTCATGACGAAATTGAAATAGTCCATGCCCGTCGGCCGGTCGGACTGACTCAAGAAGATGTCTTGATAGCCTTTGCCCAAGACCTGCAGCAAAGCATCATGTGCTGTCAGGTCGAGACCCAGTTCTTTCCACATCTGCGTGTAATCGTAGCTCATACTCACTCCCTTTGTTTTCTTATATTGCCTCGGTCCTACAGAGCCGAAGAGATGGCATCGTTTTGCACGATTTCTCTCATTCTTCTTTCCTATCGTTATCCGATTGCGCTGTCAAGGGGGAACCGGGTCAGACACATGGGGTCGGAAGCAGTTACGTCTTGAGGCAATTTGGCATAAGATCATCCGCGATTTCTCCGGATTCGAAGATATCCTGTCTTCCTCCGAGTTTGAGTTTCACAAAGTTCGCCCTGCCATCCTGGAGACCAAGATCCCAGCGATAATCACGACTCCGAAATTAACACTGATTCCCGCGTGTAAATAGGTAACAACTTCTTGACGAATTAATGTTCCCGATGTATTTCTTAGTCCTTAACCCCCGACGGGCGCATCGAGAATAGAAAACTCGACAAAAGATAACCTGCTCAAATTACGAATTCATCCGGCGCATCTCCATGATCGCGAATCGAGGCGGTAAAGATTCGTAGATGAGATAAAGCCAATAGGAGGCACAGATTGGAAGCCAAGAGAAACTTCTTTGCAACTTCAGGGGGAATAATAGTCGTGGGAGTGATCATAGGCGCGCTCGCTGCCTTGCTGCAAAAATCGGGAAACCCCGGCAATATGGGTATATGTGTGGCATGCTTCGAGCGGGACGTCGCCGGTGGATTAGGCCTGCACAGAGCGGACTTAGTCCAGTATTTAAGGCCGGAGATTCTCGGTTTTGTCCTCGGAGCGCTTGGTCGCGGCTCTCAGCTTTGGAGAATTCAAACCAAGATCGGGCTCCGCGCCCATGGCGCGATTCCTGCTCGGCATGTGCGCCATGATCGGGGCCTTAGTCTTTTTAGGATGTCCATGGAGGACGATACTCCGCCTGGCGGGAGGGGACGGCAATGCACTGTTCGGATTTGCAGGGCTGGCTGTAGGAGTCGGCATCGGCACCATATTCTTCAGGGAAGGATATAGCCTTGGACGCACCTCAAAGCAGAACTACGGGCTGGGATTTCTTATGCCGCTGGTGATCCTCGGGTTATTGGCCTTGCGGCTGATCTATTCTCCGGTTGCAAATGAGGCCAAAAGCGGACTTCTCTTCTACAGTTTGAAAGGACCCGGTTCTCAGTATGCTCCATTGGCATTATCTTTGGGGATTGGCCTGTTGGTGGGCTTTGTCGCTCAGCGCAGTCGTTTTTGCACTATGGGCGCTCTTAGGGATCTAATTCTGTTCAGGCATTTTCACCTGTTTTGGGGATTGCTTGCCCTTCTAGTTGCGGCATGGATTACTAATTTGATTTTTGGTCAATTCAATCCGGGATTTGCTAATCAGCCGGTGGCTCATACCCAAAGTTTCTGGAATTTTTCCGGCATGCTTGTGGCCGGATTGGCCTTTGCTTTGGCCGGCGGTTGCCCGGGGCGACAATTGTTCATGTCCGGGGAAGGGGATGGCGATGCGGCGATTTTTGTGTTCGGCATGATAGCAGGCGCAGCGTTTGCTCATAACTTTGGCCTTGCAAGCTCCCCGGCAGGTATCGGACCTTACGGCATTGCCGCGGTGGTTGTGTCGTTGTTAATTTGTCTGTACATAGGATTTACGAATATGAGGCGAGTCGGAGAGTGAGGAGATAGACATGTCGGAGAAAGTTGACGCAAGAGGCCTATCCTGCCCTCAACCGGTATTGATGGCCCTGTCAAAAATGAAAGAACTTGGAACAGGGGAAATCGAGGTCCTCGTGGACAATGACGTCAGCCGGGAGAACATCAGCCGGGCGGCCACAAAACAAGGCTGGGGAATATCAGAAATCACACAAGAAAATGAGGAATATCATCTCCTTTTGAAACGCTGATGGGCTTGCTGAAAAATTTCCTAAAAATCTTCAAAGGCACAGTCGCGAATGGGCAACACGAATCCGCGGTATTGGGATTAGGTCTGCTCATTTTTGAGCATACCAGCGAAGTAATAAAGGCTGAGTCTCTGCTGAAAGCGGCGGGAGTGAACGTTTGCGTAAAAGGTCCTCCACCGGAAGTTCGTACCGGTTGCGATCTAGCGATTGAATTTCCCATCATCTCGGAGTTAAAGGTATCCCGTTGTACTGAAAGAAGCGAAATTAGAGCCGTTGCAAATATTGCCCTTATACGATCTGTTGCTGGAACCGGTAAATCTATTTAATGTTAAGGATTTTGGGGACTACCTCATGGTGCGAGCCGCCAATATGAAGATTACGGTTGAAAAGGCGGAGCGTCGAATCGTGAATATATCTGGTGGCGGCTGCCCGGATGTTCCTTTCCTGGCCGAGCGACTCATAGGAAAAACTCTGACCCAGGCGCCGGAGCCTCGAACTTTGGGCAGCACCTTGTGCGGATATGCATTGCAGCTGGCGTACGAGGAATTGAGGCGCAGATGTCCTGGATGATAGTTGGAACTGTCCCCTACGAAGACTTCCCTCTGGTAGACATAGAATGTACTCTTGCAAATGGCATGTTGCGCCTTGGCGAACATACCGTTCCAGTCATCAGGGGGACCACGGCCTTGATGGCCGCGGCATGTACCACCGCCACAGTCCTTGGCTTAGAACCGCCGAGGGTAGTACTTTCCGGCGACATCGGTCTAGGTAACGGAAGCATCCGTATTTATGAGCATCTGATCAAAACTTTACGCAATAATACTGGTGTAGAAACAATAGTTTTTCATTATCTTCTCCCTGAGATCGATTGGCACAACCGAATATTGATAAACCTCGATGATCTGTCAGACAGGCCGGTTTTGATTGCGGATGCCGGATATATGTACGTGGCAAAAATGAGCGGCTTCTCAGGTTCATATGATCTTTTCACTCCTGATGCCGGAGAGATGGCATTCCTGGCAGATGAACGGGCACCGCATCCGTTTTACACGAGGGGGTTTCTGCTTCAAGAGGAGGAACGAATTCCGGAATTGATCGAACGAGCTTACAGGCATGAAAATGCTGCGCGCTGTCTACTCGTAAAGGGCCGATCCGATTTCATAGCCACGGAGGAGGGGATCCTCAGAGAAATTTCTGAACCATGTGTGGAAAATATGGAACCAATAGGAGGAACCGGGGACACCCTGACCGGGATCGTGACGGCATTGATTGCCAGCCGTATGCCCATTCCTGAAGCCGCAATACTTGCTGCAAGAACAAATCGCGTTATGGGAGCACTGTCTAACCCCACACCCGCTTTTTCAGTAGCCGACCTATTACCGAGTTTATCGGGGGCATTAAATCAAGTTATGTCCGAGGAGAGCGAAGGAGCTTTCAAACGACGGTTTGTCTATTCCTAATATTGGCGGTATCGGATCCAGGATATTATTTTCTCAAACGATCTTGGTTTTCCAGGTACCATTTATATGTCGCGATAAGTCCTTCTCGAAATGATATCGACGGTTTCCAGCCTAGCGAGTTCAACCTGCTCACATCTAGCAGCTTACGCGGCGTTCCGTCAGGCATGTCCCGATTGAATCGCATATCTCCCTCATAGCCTATGACCTCTTTTATAAGAGCAGCTAACTCGCTGATCTGGATATCCTCTCCGGCTCCGATATTTATGATTTCACTTGAATTGTAATTTTCCATAAGAAAAAAGCAGGCATCAGCTAAATCATCTACGTGGAGGAACTCTCTACGAGGATTTCCAGTACCCCAAATTTCTACAAATTCGGCTCCGCAGATTTTCGCTTCATGAATTTTTCGCAATAAGGCTGGAATAACGTGGGAATTCTCCAGATCAAAATTGTCGTTAAGGCCATACAAATTAGTAGGCATAACCGAAATGAAATTTGTCCCGTACTGTTTATTGTAAGATTGAGCCATAGTAATTCCTGCAATTTTGGCCACCGCATACGCCTGATTGGTTGGTTCCAGATAACCGCTGAGCAAGGATTTTTCGTTCACAGGTTGAGGGGCGAATTTTGGATAAATACAGGAACTTCCCAACATTAGTACTTTTTTTACCCCTGATAGATACGCGGCATGCAAAACGTTGGTCTGGATCATGAGATTTGCGTAAATAAAATCGGCCGGATACTTGTCATTGGCATTTATTCCACCAACCTTGGCGGCCGCGAGAAAGATCCAGTCGGGCTTCATTGTTTCGATCAGCCGTAAGGATTCCTGCTGATTACATAAATCAACACGTTTCTCGGGTAGGACTACGGAATGGCCGGCTAGCTCCAGCCGTCGGCAAATAGCCGAACCAACCATTCCATTGTGACCGGCTACATAGATCCGAGGATTCTTTACGGGGGAATACATTTTTAGATGACCGTAGCAGCGGGATGCTTATTTTCCCGTTTTTCCGAGCAAATTTACACTGGCCGTCTATAAGATAAGGTAATCCGTTGGACAATTCAACTGGATTATCATGTAGCCCATCACGGGCCTACAGCTCCAGAATGTCTGGGGATGCTGAGGTCCTATATTGCTTTCAATGCGGCCCATATGGTAGCTTGCAGTTAGGCCTGGATGCTGAAAAATATCTATCGACGGAGTCGAACATCAGCATCTCACATATGGTTATGGTTTTTTTGAGAACCTGCATCAATTCGGCAATCCTGGATGAGATCCCAGAATCATCTTCAATCGGATTAGCAGCACTGTGGGTTACTTAATGAATATACAGATTTTATCAGAAGATCTTGAATGGTGACTTTGTGTTTATGCGTGGACCGTCAGGAACGTGAGCTGAGGCGCCAAACTTTGACTGACAAACCTTTGGAGGCAGCATGATTCGATCGGTAGAATACTTTGAAAAGCCTGGAAAAGCAAACACTTCGAGATGTGTTGAAATTGTGGAAAAAATTGTCCAAGAAGGATTTTCGCACGTTGTAGTGGCCACGACCAACGGTGACACAGCTCTAGCGATCGCTCGGAAATTACGAGGGCAAAAAGTCAACATCGTAGCTGTGACCCACAACGTCGGTTACCAGGGGCCCAATGTGGACGAATGTTCGGAGCAAATCAGGAAAGAATTAATAACCTTGGGGGTCAAAATATTCACAGGAACGATCTTGACCCGGGGAATAGAAGCAGCGCTTATGAAGAACCACCAAGGAGTTTACCCGGCATACATTGTGGCGCAGTCGCTTCGATTGCTAGGACAGGGAATTAAAGTGACTGCCGAAATCGTTGTAGAAGCTTGTGATGCCGGTCTTCTGCCGGAAGGGCAAGATATAATTGCAGTTGCCGGGAGCGGCAAAGGCGCCGACACGGTGGTCATAATCGAAGCCCGGCCGTCAGATCGCTTTTTCGATTTGCGGGTTAAACAGATCCTGGCAAAACCTCTCTGATGAATGATCACCCATTATATTAGAATGGCGGTTCGCGCAAAATGCTTTGTTCTCTAGAAGGCCCAACTGAAATTAACGTCACTGGAATACCGGTCAAATGTTGAACGGTTTCCACATAATCCTTTGCATGCTTTGGCAGATCTTCAAAAGTACGGCACTCGCCGATAGGTTTGTCCCACCCTTTCATTTCTCGGTAGATGGGTGTTATTTTTTCTAGATCATTGACATCAGACGGTACGGTGCGAATCGTCTTTCCTGCCAACTTATAACCTGTACAAATTTTTATTGGTGAGATCCCAGTCAAAACGTCCAATTTCGTTAAGGCAACTCCCCCAAGCCCATTAAGGCCAATGCTGTGGTTGACGATAACCAAATCCAGCCAACCACAACGTCGAGGTCTTCCGGTGGTGGCGCCGTACTCACCGCCCACTCTCCTTAACTCTTCTCCCAGCTCGTCATGTAATTCAGTTGGAAACCCTCCTGATCCGACGCGCGTCGAATAAGCCTTTAATACTCCCCAGATTTTCTTTATGGAGGAAGGGCCAACACCCGCTCCGGAGCAGACGTTACCTGCAACCACGTTCGATGAGGTCACAAAAGGATACGTCCCGTGATCTATATCGAGAAGCGTCCCCTGAGCCCCTTCAAATAGCACCCGATTGCCGGCCGAGATTTTCTGCTGAATCACGATGGCAGTATCTGTGATATGCGAACTCAATTTTTTCCCGTAGGCTGTATATTGTTCCACGATCTCGTCGGGATTAAGTCCAGCCTTATGAAAACGATTCTCAATCAGGAAATTCTTTTCGTCCAAGGCAGCATGGACTCGTTTGCTCAATGTCTCGGGCCTCAACAGATCTCCTACTCGGATTCCTATTCTGGCTGCCTTATCCTCATAAGCGGGACCGATTCCGCGGCCGGTGGTGCCGATCTTAGCTTTCCCCAGTATTTCTTCCCTGCCTTGATCGATAATTTTATGATAAGGCATTATCACGTGGGCTCTGTCAGATATGATTAGCTGTTTATCTTTCATAAAGTACTTTTTGGAGCGTAGCAGCGTCTTCTCTTCCAGCAGCACCTCCGGATCCAGTACCATTCCGTTACCTATAATATTAAGTGTATCTGTATAGAGAATACCGGATGGGATGAGATGCACAATTATTTGCTGGTCACCCACTTTTAACGTATGCCCCGCATTAGCTCCGCCTTGAAAACGGACGACAACTTCTGCACGGCTTGTTAACAGGTCTACTATTTTCCCTTTGCCTTCATCACCCCATTGGGCGCCAACAATTACTAAAGTATTCAAATTTCCCTCTCCGGTTTGAAATTCCGCGATTGATCGCTAAACTCCATCGCTTTGGACTCATGATCCGAAATTGATGGTCCTGGCGCTGTCGCTAAGAAACTGAACTATGCTAGTCGGCGTACAATAAATGTTGTAGATAGCGCTC
This sequence comes from uncultured delta proteobacterium, assembly GCA_963843165.1. Taxonomy (GTDB): domain Bacteria; phylum Desulfobacterota; class Desulfomonilia; order Desulfomonilales; family Desulfomonilaceae; genus DATJPW01. Next base: position 37,886 of record CAWJJL010000006.1, read on the forward strand.
TCGATCGTTGAATTTTCCAAAGCAACATCGCGACTCAAATAAAGAGCGCACATTGCTAAATCAGCCGTTTTTCCTGGCAAATGTTCTCATAAAATCTGCCAGACTTTCTACGGCAGCCATGTCAACCGCATTGTAAATTGAAGCTCTGCACCCGCCTACTGAACGGTGTCCTTTAAGGCCGCCGAGCCCATTCTGAAGGGCTTCAGCCACAAATTTCTTTTCCAGATTTTCATCCGGAAGACGGAAAGTTATATTCATGAAAGATCGGCTGTCGGGCTCCGCGGTCCCTGAATAAAATTGATCGCCATCGATCACATTGTAGAGCAGCGCGGCTTTCTTTCGGTTCACTTTCTCAATGCCTTCCAGTCCACCGGCGGTTTCCTCGAGCCACTTCAAAATGAGCTGCACCATGTAAATAGCAAAACATGCCGGGGTGTTGTACAAAGAATTCTTTTCGGCATGAGTGCTGTATCGAAGCATAGTCGGCACATCTTGAGGCGTGCGCTCCAGCATATCGTCACGAATTATAACGAGAGTTACCCCCGCCGGGCCCAAGTTCTTTTGAGCCCCCGCATAAATAAGGCCAAACGGGCCCACATCGATAGGCCGTGAAAGTATATCGGATGACATATCCGAAACGAGCGGCACGTTCCCTGTTTCTGGGAAACTAAACCACTGAGTTCCTTCAATTGTATTGTTCGAGGTGAAATGTAGGTACGCCGCCCCCTGGTGTGACGCTGGGCATTTTGGGGGATATACCGAAAATTCCTGTCCTCACTCGACGCCACAACGTTATGGGGCTTGTTGAGAATTTGAGCTTCTTTTATAGCCTTCTTGGACCAAGATCCCGTATTGACATAATCAGCCGAAGAGCCGGAGGGAACGAGATTCATAGGCACCATACAAAACTGAGTGCTTGCTCCGCCTTGCAGAAAAAGAACTTTATAATTGTCAGGCACTTTCAGCAGGCGCTTAATCCTTGCGACCGCATCATTGAGCACCTCTTCGAATGCCGCCGACCGATGGCTGACCTCGGTGATCGACATTCCGGAGCCTTTGAAATCCGTAAACTCCTCCCTGACTTGTTCGAGCACCTGCAGGGGCAGGGCAGCAGGGCCGGGATTGAAATTGTGAATACGAACGGCCATCTCGTTTGACCTCCTATGAGCGAATTACCGCGATCATGAGATAGCGTTATAGAATACCTCAGATGGTTCATCTTTTCAACAGAAATCGCCGCGTTACGCACATAGGATTACCCGTAGCGCAGAGCATGAGAGAGCACAAAGAGCAGCAAAAATTCTTGGCACTAAATGATTCGTTGTCACACCTTCTCAAGCGCGTACCGAGAACAACGTTGAAGGCGTCACTCTTTTATGTAATGATTGTCTCTAATAAAATAGATGTCGACCGCGGAGGGAAAAACACTATGGATAATTTAGAGAATATATTAAAAAGTCTTCTCCCTCTTATTTTGATAATACTTTTCTCATGGGTATTCAGTTATTTGTCGCGCAAGAAGAAACAACTCGAGCCTGCAAAGAATGCGGCTACGGACCGCGCTCAAGCGGAAGATCTCCTTGATATTTTTTCCGGTCGTTCCGGCCAGCAGCCGATGTCATCAGAGGCCGGAGTGGAAAATCTTCCTCCCCTTCCGTCCGCGGCAACGAGATGGGCGCCCCGAGGCGGACTCGCCCCTCCTCCAGTAACTGCTGATCCGATTAAACCAAAAATGTGGGGAGCATGACCAGCCAGCGATCCCCAAAAGTCCCGATCTGGCTTCGAAAGGCTTTCTTTGGAATGGCCTTGGCTGTGCTCTGGATCTTTTTTGCAGGGGCCGGAGAGTTATTTGCTCAGAAAAATCTGTCAAAAAGCTCGCCAAAAAGAGAAGCTGCTGGTGAATTATCTTGGGAGATACCGGGCAGAGTATCCATCTATGATTTACAGTTCGGTCCTGCGGTTTTCAAAAACAATGAATGGAGTTTTGTAGATAATGTTAGAACCATGGACGCGGGGAAATTTGCCGATCGTCTGACTTTAATGGTTCGCTTCTCTTATAAAGGATCTAAGTCCGAAATTCCGCTGAAATTTATAATAAGACTTCCGGGCGCAAGGCAGGACCAAGAAACAGTGCAGCTGCCTAGATATGAAGGTCAATATAGTTATAGATTCACAATCCACAACCCTGAAGACTTCGTGGGCAGCGGATCGGTTTACCTTTATTACGGTTTTAGCATGGTGGATGTGCTTGATTTTACAATTGTTCCTGGTGCTTAGGGATAAACGAAAAACAAATAGTTTACCGCAGACCGGAGAGAAACTTTCCTTAGCAGGCCTGTTCCACGGTCTCAGCGGTGCAGATCTCTTGTTTGCCAATGATCACGGATGAAAAACCGGCAGTCAAAGATCCGTCTTGATAATTTGACATTTGAGAGGGGGCTGGCCACGTCGCGGCACAGGGCTCAAGCCTTGATCATGGCCGGGAAAGTCCTTGTCGACGGCGTAAAAATAGAAAAACCCGGTAAGGAAGTCAGTCCCCAGGCTAATCTCTCAATCCTGGAAGAATTGCCTTACGTGAGCCGAGGGGGAGTTAAGCTGTGCGCGGCCCTGGATCATTTTAAGGCCGATCCATCAAATCTTTCTTTTCTCGATGCAGGCGCTTCTACCGGAGGATTCACCGACTGTCTATTGCAGCGCGGGGCAGGTCGGGTGATTGCCGTGGATGTCGGCTACGGCCAATTTGATTGGAAGCTCCGAAACGATCCCCGTGTTTCTGTTCTGGAACGAACAAATATCCGTTTCTTGGAATTAAACTCTTTGCCTTTTCCGGTGGATGCCGCGGTCGCGGATTTGTCTTTTATTTCTTTGACCTTAATTCTCCCCAAGTTGGCGGAAATCCTCCCCACGGGTGGATGGCTGCTTGCGCTGGTGAAGCCTCAATTCGAAGTCGGCCCCAAAGATGTGAGCAAGGGCGGAGTGGTCAAAGACATGTCCAAAATAAGAGCCGTGATTGAAAAGGTGAAGACAGCGGCTGTGGAGTGCGGATTTCAAGTGCTTGGCGAGTTCGAGAGCCCCATACAAGGACCAAAAGGGAATCGAGAATTTTTTTTGTATCTGAGGAGGACAGAGGATTAGGAAAGTACTCACCGGGACGCTAATTTCATTTGGTTTGAAATCCTACAACCGCGATGTAGTGAGTCCGGTCCGCTACGAGGTGCAAAGGTCTCTTGTTTGGACATTTGAACTCAGGGGTAGCGCCTGAGATGGGCTCAAGCGGCCGACATCCGAGAGGTCGAGAAAAGCTCTCTCGCACTTACGGCAACACGTCGTTGTCTTCCCCAATCCATGGCCGGTAGGAACGGCTGCGTACCGGGGGGAATAGCGATCCTTGCTAACTTGGTGGTCGCCATCCACCAGGATCGAGGCCCAGCACCTTTTTGAACTCGGCCAAGTACTCCGAAGCCTCGCCTGGTTGGTCTCTGGCCCGACCCAAACCTTCTTTCCACCAGTTTCTTTTCGACGGTCCCCAATACGAGGTATTGGTTGCCGATGACGTCCGGAGCGACTCTCTCGAAAGTATGAACAAGCTCATCCTCCAATTCGTCCTGGTGCACGACGATGAGCTCACAAAGAGAACAATATCGGCAGGTCTTGCCGAGGGCCAAAAAGCCCCACTTGTCGATGTAGATTAATAAAGGGAACTTCCGCATGTGAGTCAAACGTCGGCAGATCGGGCATTTGCTCACTCGGATATGCGCATGCGGATTCAAGATGAAGGTGAACCGTGGGGGTAGTTTTCCGAATTTCGCTTTTTTCATGTGACCTCTCGTCATGCTGATTTAAATCCAGTAACTGCTATATGTCTTCCCGTTCTGCCTCTGTCCCGCCTGTGTGAAAAAAACAGATCCGATCGGCAGGACGTACACAGGCCCACTGAGTGAATATTTGACTCAGGAACACCACCCGAGATCAGTTCGAAGCGGGCGACAGCCGAGAGGTCGAGCGAAGCCCTGTCCGACGGAAAATGCGGCTGATTCCCCCAATCCGTGGCTGGCAGGGAAGCGGGCCCTAGCGGAATTATGAACCGTTCGGGCTCCGGGAAATTTTCGCAAAACGGCTTCAGCACTTTCCCGTCTACTTCGTAGCAGCACTTTCCTATAGCGGGTCCCACCGCGGCAATCAACTCCGCGGGGTTGCTCTTAAATTTATCATTCATGGTCTGCACGACCTTCCGAGCAATCCTGAGAACAGCGCCTCGCCATCCGACGTGCACCGCGGCAGAAATCATATGAACCGGATCAACAAGCAAAATCGGTACGCAATCCGCTGTTTTGACGGCAGGATAGATGCTTGGAACTGTACTTATAATGGCGTCTGCCTCAGGAGGTCGATGCGGGCGATCACTTACAATTACAACTCCATCGCCATGAATCTGATGGCAAGTTATGATTTGCTGCGAGTCGATACCCAATTCGTTCAGCCGAAAATCCGGAAATTTTGGTCAACATTCTCGACTGAATCGCCCTCTTGAGCCGAAAAATTCAGAGAATCAAATGGTGGTGGAGACACTCCACCACCACGCAGCGAAAAAGCCATGAAAGCGCCATATTGATCAAGCCCGTCCAGATTCAGGGCAACATCATTCTCATGATTTGTCATAATAAAGCTTTTTAAAGAGCGACTTTGCCGGGGAGGGACTTTTTGTCCCGCGTTCAGCGCGGGATCCCTCCCCGAAACCCCTCTTCAAAAACTCCTATATGGCTGCGGACAAGGATGGAATAAATAACAGATTTGTCGTCCGCACACGAACTCAAACGGGCATCCGACCTTTCCGAAAGCGGATAACCAAGTAAACGAAACTTTGCAAAAGAGTTTCCTCCCTGGAACCCTGTTTCAGAAAACTCCCATTCGTCTGCAGACGGATTGGGAGTCGCCCGGAAATTGTGTGCCCGCGTACGAGCATGCCTCCGATCGTGACGGTTCAAAGCTTCTATTCCGACTCTTATTTCTAATCACGTTCGGATACTAGAACCACTAATAAATATCCGGCCAAAACGTTTCGTATTAGGGCTTGCTTCGATTAAAAATTAGGATCTTACGACCTTCTTTGAAAATAACCTCTATCTTTTCAAGGCCCACGATATGAAGAACTCTGCCGATTCCAAACACCGGATGATTGATGTAGTCCGCCTTGGAGTAAGACGCGGAAGTATCGTACGGGCGTGGAACAGAGTCGGGGTCCAATTCCGACATAAAAGTGGTCCATTCACTTTCAGCCTTGGCCGCACTTTTAGCTGCAGAATCCTTGCCCTCTTTTAGCTTCGAGTGACCCTTAGCGCTTTCCTTTACTCTGACACTTTTGACTTTGGGGCCTTCTTCCTTTTGCGGATAAAATTTGTGCTCGCTTCCGCAGGTGAGGCACTGAACCTTCTGGATATTTGTGCCCAGGACCGCTACCACGCGGTGGTTGAGGTTCCTGCGACATCGAGTACACCATGCTTCGACGTCCTCACCCGGACTGAAATGTTTGCTACTCATTTGAAATCCCCGTTCTTTTTTCAATTACTGATGCCGGAGAGAAGTCAGACCCTCCTCATCTAATATAGCGTTAGCTAGAATATAATAAAAAACCCCCGCTCCACGTGGAACGGGGGTCATGTTTTTGTCCCGGCGACGACTTACTCTCCCACGCAGTCACCCACGCAGTACCATCAGCGCTGGAGGGCTTAACTTCTGTGTTCGGAATGGGAACAGGTGTGACCCCTCCGCTGTAATCGCCGGGAAGGCGTATTAAAATAAATATAAAAGTGCGTCACGAGACCGAAGTTTCGGTCTCGTGTATATCAACCAAATAGGATGATCGAGGAAACACTTATTTCTTTGGGAATCAAGCCTCACGACCTATTAGTACCGGTAAGCTCCATGTGTTGCCACACTTCCACATCCGGCCTATCAACCTCGTCATCTTCGAGGGGTCTTCAGGGGCCTAAGCCCGGGATATCTAATCTTGAGGTCGGTTTCCCGCTTAGATGCTTTCAGCGGTTATCCGATCCGGACGTAGCTACCCGGCTATGCCGCTGGCGCGACAACCGGAACACCAGGGGTCCGTCCATCCCGGTCCTCTCGTACTAGGGACAGCGCCTCTCAGATATCCTGCGCCCGTGGAAGATAGGGACCGAACTGTCTCACGACGTTCTAAACCCAGCTCGCGTACCGCTTTAATTGGCGAACAGCCAAACCCTTGGGACCGACTTCAGCCCCAGGATGCGATGGGCCGACATCGAGGTGCCAAACCTCCCCGTCGATGTGAACTCTTGGGGGAGATCAGCCTGTTATCCCCGGGGTACCTTTTATCCGTTGAGCGATGGCCCTTCCACACGGAACCACCGGATCACTAAGACCTGGTTTCCCACCTGCTCGAGATGTCTCTCTCGCAGTCAAGCTCCCTTATGCCCTTACACTCTACGGCTGGTTTCCAATCAGCCTGAGGGAACCTTCGCGCGCCTCCGTTACTCTTTAGGAGGCGACCGCCCCAGTCAAACTACCCACCAGACAGTGTCCTCGACCCGGCTTACGGGCCGGAGTTAGTATCCCGTTGTATCCAGGGTGGTATTTCAAGGGTGGCTCCACCGAAACTAGCGTCCCGGCTTCAAAGCCTCCCACCTATCCTACACAAAATACCCCAAAATACACTGTCAAGTTGTAGTAAAGGTCCACGGGGTCTTTCCGTCTTTCCACGGGTAGACGGTATCTTCACCGCCACTTCAATTTCGCCGAGGCCACCGTTGAGACACCGCCGCAATCGTTACGCCATTCGTGCAGGTCGGAACTTACCCGACAAGGAATTTCGCTACCTTAGGACCGTTATAGTTACGGCCGCCGTTTACCGGGGCTTCGGTTCACCGCTTCGCTTGCGCTAACAGCTCCCCTTAACCTTCCGGCACCGGGCAGGCGTCAGGCCCTATACGTCATCTTGCGATTTTGCAGAGCCCTGTGTTTTTAGTAAACAGTCGCCACGGCCATTTCACTGCGACCCCTTCGGGCTACATGAGCAAGTCTTTTCACCCTACTGGGGCACACCTTCTCCCGAAGTTACGGTGTCAAGTTGCCGAGTT
>CAWJJL010000006.1:50000-149361 GCA_963843165.1 uncultured delta proteobacterium
ATAAAAGAAATAATGTACTCCATGGGCCTTGCAGACTTCAAAAATGCGTTTGCAGTATTCCTCATCCGGCTTGACCCGGGTGCTGCGTATTGCCGCCCCGGGAGTGCGCGCAACCATCTCTAAATTATGAGTGGTGGCTTCGGACAAGTTGATCAGCTCTTCAGCCACCAGTCCTTCGACTCCACGAAATGCTCCATAGAATTGAGTAATATGGGCATATTGACGGGCCTGAAGCACCGCGCCTACTAGTGATTGGTTAATTACCGCGGTAGGACCGCCCCCCATGGCAATAATCGCTTTGCCGATCAATTTTTCCATTGTTTCCACCCCTGATTGTAAGACAATTCTTCGGATTGAATAATAATATATCAACCTCAAAACGAAAATGAAGCGCAAATATTTATGCAGGATCTCTCTAAACAACCCGTCAGGTCTTGAATTTTGTTTCAGGTGTTTAAAGATGGACAATTTCTCGAATGTCGCAATCTGATTCGCTAATTGATTTCGGAGTATGAGCAGTATAAATTTCAATTATGACAAAGCTATCCTCTCGCGACGAAGCCCTGCAAATCATCGAAACATTCGATGCCCTTCCCACAAAACGGAAAATAGAGATCTTCAGTGATCTTTCGCCTGAAGCCCGCGAGGAACTGGTCGAAATAGCTGCTCGGCCATGGGAAATTGTGCGTGCGATTTCGGAAGAGGAAATTTATTTCACCATTAAAGCATTGGGTCGAGAAAGGGCGCCTGCGCTCATCACTATGACCACGGGCGCGCAGCTCAGGCATTTAATAGATATGGATGTGTGGCACCGCGATGCTATTCACTCCAAAGGAAGCGTCCGAATGGATCGAGATCATTGCCGCCATAGGCGAAGAAAAGGCACTTCAGTTATTGCAAGTCGCGGATCCTGAGTTAGTAGTTTTGATATTGAACAGCCTTGTTAGACGTTTCGGTCCGAAATCCGGACATAGACCACCTTGAAGAGCAAGATGAATTTCCCTGGTTCACTCTCGACAGTATCTTTTTTGTCGAATTTCTTGGAGAGGTTCCGGACGAACTGCTCAAGAGATTTCTTGGGACTATGTTCCGATGGAACTCGGAATACTATTACTCACTTATCCAGCAAATGGTTTCCGGTGTTGATCCTGCCGTCGTGGCAAGGGCGCTGAAATGGGCTCAAGCGCGGCTTGCCGACAAGGGCTTTCCGGATTTTGACGAGGCGCTTGAAATCTATCATCCTGTGAACTCGCTGATCGGATCGTCAGAGGATCAAGTGACCAGCGGTTGTCGGACGAAGAGGCTGAAAACAAGTCGGAAGAATACTCGTGTATCCGTTGACGACTCTGGACAAAAGATCTTATTTAAAAGAGACCCTTGATCTGAGTGGATGACCCGGATGAAATTAAAGATTGTCAGAGGAGCTTGCTCATTTGGCCAACAAAGTCATGATTGCGGATGTCAAAGATCCCGGCTCGTGGGCGCACAGCTGAATGGCATCAAAAAGGTGGAGGGATACATCAACATTGCTTTGGAGGAAATAAGCGGCTCAGACCCGAAAAAAGCGGTCACGACTAATCAAAACCAATCACATGGAAATGCTTTTCCGTCGAGGTCATACCCTCATTCTCGATTTGCAAGCATTGACGCGAAAATTTGTACGTCGGTCGACTGGCAGTGTCGAGAACTTCGGTTATCCGCTTACTCCGATTATAAAAGGATTGCTCCGGAAAAGGCCGGTCTTCACAGAGACTACAGCGCCGGAACCCAAAACGCGCGAATTCGAATCATTGGCTGATCTACGAACAATCAAAGAATTGATCGCTGAAGACTTCGGACAAAACTGGGAGACCCTTTGAAGCTGGTCCGGGCGTAGCTTTTTTTTGACGCAAATTGGTTCCCATGGAAGGTTTAACCCGTTATCAGTGCCTTGCTATTTTCTTTATATTCGTTTACATTAGAATTCCAACCTTAGAATTCCAGTATTAATCCAGGAGATTAATAATAATGGCAGAGTTTGAGCCAACAATTGTCGCGTTTTGTTGTCATTATTGCGCTTATGGCGCGGCCGATCTGGCAGGCAGCATGAGGCTGGAATATCCGCCTAATATCAGAATCATACGACTGCCCTGCACAGGCAAAGTTACCCCTATATTTCTCTTGAGAGCCTTTGAAAAAGGCGCGGATGGGGTGTATGTGGCAGGCTGCCTTGAAGGCGACTGCCATTTCATGCATGGAAATCTGGTTGCAAAACCTCGAGTGAATTATACTAAAAAGCTAATCCAGGAAGTCGGGCTTGAGCCGGAAAGACTGGAGATGTTCAATATGAGCGCAGCCATGGGTCCCAAGTTTGCCGAGGTGGCAAATGAGTTCACCCAACGCATACGGGAACTCGGTCCGAGCCCGCTGAATAGGAAATATAAAAATGTGAAAGATCAAGCGGCATAATATTTACAGAGGTAAGAGCTCTGAAGCGTCGCTTGGGAGGAACCAAATGGTTATAGGTGAGAGGAAGCCCTTCGAAGAAATTCTCAAAATGCTCGAGCACCACAAAAGGATTTTGGTACTGGGTTGTGGAGGCTGTGTGACGGTATGTCTTACCGGAGGAGATGACGCAGTACGTGTCTTGTCCAGCCAGCTTCGGATGGCCCGCGAAAAGGAAGGCGTGCCACTTGAAATCATTGAGAAAACAGTAGAACGACAGTGCGATCCGGAATATATAGATCAGGTCCAAAGTATCGTTCCTGAGGTGGATGCCGTAGTCTCCATGGCGTGCGGCGTGGGCGTGCAGTATGTGGCGGAACGATATTCCTCCACTCCTGCCTACCCTGCCTTGAATACAACGTTCGTGGGCGGCTCTGTAAAAGAAGGATACTACGTTGAAAAATGCCAAACCTGTGGTGAATGCAAATTGTATTACACAGGCGGGATCTGTCCTATTACCAGATGTTCCAAGAGTCTACTAAACGGCCCATGCGGAGGTTCGACAAAAGGGAAATGCGAAATTGATTCTGAGGTAGATTGCGGTTGGCAGCTCATTGTTGATCGGCTCAAAAGCCTCGGGTTAATGAATCGATATGAGGAACTGATGGGAATATGCGACTGGAGAACCAACAGAGATGGAGGTCCACGAAAGATGGTCAGGGAGGATTTTCAGCGATGAGTGTGGAATGCAAAACAGACAGTAAACTCGAAAAAATCCTTCGATCAGGGCAGTTCGCAGTTACAGGCGAATGCGGACCACCTCGAGGAGCTGATCCCGATGTGATAAGAAAAAAGTGCCAATTGCTAAAAGGCAAGGCAGATGCCTTCAACATAACAGATAATCAAACTTCCGTAGTAAGGATGTCCTCTATAGCATCCGCAGTGATTATGATGCAGGAAGGTCTTGAACCTGTGATGCAGATGGTGTGTCGAGACCGCAACAGGATAGCAATTCAAAGTGATATTCTGGGTGGGGCGGCGCTTGGAATAAAGAACATGCTCTGTCTTTCAGGAGATCATCAGAAATTCGGTGATCATCCGCAGGCTAAGAATGTATTTGATATAGATTCCATGCAGCTTATCAATACGGTCCGCCGGATGAGGGATGAAGGTAAATTCCTTGGCGGCGATGATATTAAAGGAACCCCTAAATTATTCGTCGGCGCCGCGGAAAATCCATTTGCGGATCCTTTTGAAATCCGTGTTCCTAGACTTGCGAAAAAGGCTGCTGCAGGTGCTGAATTCATTCAAACGCAATGCATCTTCAATTTAAAGAAATTCCGCGAGTGGATGAAAGGCGTTGTGGATCGTGGAATCCATGAGAAACTTTATATTCTCGGCGGAGTCACTCCTTTCAAGTCATTTGGTATGGCAAGGTACATGGCCAATAACGTTCCAGGGATGGATGTCCCGGATGAGCTTCTAAAAAGAATGAAAGATACTCCCAAGGAGAAGCAAGCCGAAGAAGGCATAAGCATCGCGGTGGAAATAATTGAAGAATTGCGTCAGATACCAGGTATAGCCGGAGTTCACATCATGGCGATTGAATGGGAGGCAAAAAGTCGGGGAAATAGCTGAAAAAGCAAAACTTTTACCTCGACCTGCCGTTTGATATACAATTTTCAGGAAACCTTTTCTAGCTGGAAAAGGTTTCCGAACCCCTTTCCAAGCACTTCACAAATTTGCGCCGCTTTCGTCGAAACTATTATGCCCCGAAAGGTTTTACTACCCCCGCAAGCGAATTGATCAATCAAAAGCCCTATCTGTCCAATCCCGCGGCCTGAGTACGGAACGCTTCCAGGAACCAAGTCTGGTACAAACGTAGGGCAATATCCGCAGCGAATGGTACGGTTGCCATAGGGGAATACCCAATAGATCTCCGAACAAGCTGATGAATAGGAGCCGCTCCAGTTCAGCCTTTTCCTTCACTGGAACCAGTTCATAAACCGCCATTCCAAAGAGGAACTCTTTAATTACCCGCTTTAATGAATCCACAGTTTACCACTTTCAAGTATCGGGATCGATGAAGAGTGCTTTCAATAATCTAGATTCACCACATTCAACGCATTCTTTTCTATAAATTCTCTTCTGGGCTCGACCTGATCGCCCATTAACGTGGAAAAGATCTCGTTGGCTTTTACTGCATCTTCTATAGCTACCTGGAGGATTTGGCGGTTCTCCGGATTCATTGTAGTATCCCAGAGTTGTTCCGCGTTCATTTCACCAAGTCCTTTGTACCGTTGGATCGCAAGTTTTTTTCGACCGTGGTCCATAATAATCGCTACAAGTCTTGAGAACGAAGAAACCTCTTCGACCTTATCGTCCATCTCTACTCGAAACGGCGGTTCGCCTACCGCTTCGATTTTTCGATTTATCGATACAATCTCTTCAAAAGACGGCGATTCGGTAAGATCGTAGTCGATTACGGTCCGCCGTTCCAATCCGTTACGACGTGACTTGACGTTTATCCGATACTTGGATTCCTCCTCATCTTTTTCAAGATCTATCGTAACCGGCATCAGTTCCGGATAACGATTTTCAATTTTTCTGAGAACGTGTTCCACAGTTTGTGTTGTTCGTTCCAAATCCGCCAACAAATTCTGGGCTAGACCTTCCGCGGCAAAAGCTTTTAATACCAGCCTCTCCATGTTTTTCACTTCGAATAAATCCAGTATTTTTTCCATTCTCAATAGATTCTTGATAATATTGACTAAGACGGCTCCTTCCAGCGGAGCCCCTTCTGCCGGAGCAATTTTGACGTTTTCAAGTCCCTGATTAAGGATAATGTCGTCAAGCGAGCTTTCGTCTTTGACGTAGACTTCTCCTTTTCCCTTTTTTATTTTAAAAAGAGGTGGCTGAGCAAAATACAAGTATCCTCGATTAATGACGTCGGGCATCCATCGAAAGAAAAAAGTCAAAAGTAGGGTGCGAATATGCGATCCGTCTACGTCGGCATCCGTCATGATAATGACTTTTTTGTACCGAATTTTGGAGATTTCGAAATCCTCATCTCCAATTCCAGTTCCCAATGCGGTTATCAGAACTCGTATTTCCTGGCTTTGAACTATTTTGTCAAATCTTGCTTTCTCTACATTGAGGATCTTGCCCTTTAAAGGAAGAACAGCTTGAGTTCGTCTATCTCGACCTTGCTTGGCGGAACCTCCAGCTGATTCTCCTTCTACTATGAACAATTCTGCCAAAGCAGGATCTTTCTCCTGACAATCCGCCAATTTTCCAGGTAGAGCTGAACTTTCCAAAGCCGTTTTTCGTCGAGTAAGTTCTCTGGCCTTGCGAGCAGCTTCTCTTGCCCTGCTTGCCTCCAAGCCTTTATTTATGATCCATCGAGCGGCCTGCGGATTTTCTTCCAGATATTGAGCCAACTTATCATTGATAAGCTGCTCGACTATGCCGCGTATTTCCATATTTCCGAGTTTGGATTTAGTTTGGCTGTCAAATTGCGGATTAAACATTCGGACACTCAACACGGCTGTCAAACCTTCACGAAGATCGTCTCCACTTATAGATACTTGGCTCTTGCCGTTTTTGAATAGTCCTTTAGCGTTTGCGTACTGATTTATGGTTCTGGTAAGGGCCCCTCTGAAGCCGGAAAGATGAGTGCCTCCTTCGAACGTATTGATGTTGTTACAGTATGAGAAAACTGTCTCCGAATAACTGTCATTGTATTGAATTGCCAACTCGACAAAATTGGTATCTTTTTCGCTTTGTATATAAATAGGAGGGCCGTCCATGACCTTTTTCGCGGTGTTTAGATGCTCAACGAATGATACTATACCGCCCTCGTATTCAAAAATGACCACAGGTTTCTGCGATCTCTCATCTTCAAAGGTTATCTTTAAACCCTTGTTTAGAAAAGCCAACTCTCGTAGTCTCGCGGCAATAATATCGTAATTAAATTCAAGATTGCCGAAAATCTCCGTATCCGCCTTGAATGTAATTTTCGTTCCGTTTCGTCGAGTAGTGCCTATGACTTCAAGTTCGGAAATTTTTCTACCGCGTCGATAGGTCTGCCGAAACACTTGGCCCTCTCGCCGAATTTCAAGTTTTAATGCTTCCGACAGCGCATTAACAACCGATACGCCGACACCGTGCAGCCCTCCTGACACTTTATACGATTTACTATCAAATTTGCCCCCGGCATGCAGCATTGTCATTACCACTTCCGCGGCCGGGATTTTTTCAGTAGGGTGCTTTTCTGTGGGAATGCCTCTGCCGTCATCTTCTACCGTTGCTGATGAATCCAGATGCACTGTGACCGAAATATTCTTGCAAAATCCCGCCAAAGCCTCGTCCACGGCATTATCCACAACTTCCCAAACCAACTGATGAAGGCCTTCCGGACCGGTATTCCCAATGTACATTCCCGGTGTATTTCGTACGGCATCCATGCCCTCGAGAACTTTTATATTTTCAGCGCCGTAATGTTGCTCTTCCTGCACGTTTCGATTTTCCTCTTCCATATTGTTGCTATATCCAGTCCGTTCTCGTGAATTATCGCCTCATGGGCATCACAAGATTGAAATAATGTTTGGTTGGTTCTGGTCTTATTACGATGGGAGACCCTTCTTGATGAAATTCGAGGCTAATTCTTTCTGTATCGACAGCACTCAGTGAATCGATGAAATATCCCACATTTATCAGAAGCGAAAAAGGTTCTCCTTCATATTCTACATCAAGTTCATCCTTGGCAGTGCCTAAATCGGGATGAACGGCCGTAATTTCAATTTTACCAGAATTTATAATAACATCAACCCCTTTGTTTCTGTCTGAAGTCAGAATAGCCACTCTTCTCAGAGCGTATAGCAGTCTGGTACGGTCTGATTTCAATATGTTTTCTCCAGATTCAGGAATTACCTTGCGATAATCTGGGTAATCTCCATCAATTAGGCGTAATGTCATAACAAAATGTTCGCCTTTAATGCACATATTCTTTTGTTCAAAGCCCAGTTCAACATTGGCTTTGACGTTTTCCAGCATTCTTTTGAGTTCCAGCAGACCTCTTTTTGGAACCAACACCTTTGATGGCACAGATATCCCTAGATCTTCATCAATTAAAGCCAAACGATGGCCGTCGGTAGCCACTAGTCTAATGATTTGTTGATTCTGCTCGAAGAGTACCCCGTTTAGATTGAATCGGGACTCATCATTGGATGATGCGAAAAGCGTTTTGTCTATCATATAGAGCAATTTTTCTGCCTGAATCCCAGCTGTTTCAACTCCTTCCAATCCGGCAAATGCCGGATAATCGGCAGCATCCATGCCGGCCAACTCAAACTCACTCTTTCCTGCAATTATTTTGATTCGACCGTTAGCCGATGATTGCATAGATACAGGACCTGACGGTAATTCTCTAATTATTTCAAAAACTTTTTTTCCCGGAATTGCTAACATGCCCGCTTCTTTCACCGTGCATGAATATATCAGCCGTAACCCAACTGAAAGATCGGTGGCTATCAACTGTAGAGTTGAGTCCTCGGCATTAAACAAAACATGAGACAAAATCGGCAGGGTAGATTTCTTTTCAGTAATCGGAACTGACTTTGAAAGGCCGTCGTGCAGAATGTCCCTTTCGATTTCTATAAACATGAGTCCTCCTAATTGATTCTTACGATTAAATAATAATTAAAAAAATAGTCGTATTAAGAGGGGCTGTGAATTTGTGGAAAAAGCAGTCCGCTCCGCTTTTCGACTGAATTACTGCTGTTGGTAGTTGGTGAATCCGTATACTGACGAATTGTGAAAAACGGAACAGCGTCGAATTATCCAGTACCTTTAAACAGATTTTTCACAAGTACTCATCAGGTCGGCTCACGTCCGAATATCCTTCTTAACCGCGTCTACCATATTTCTCAAGGAGTGGTTTTCTTCCATGGCCTTTTCGATTTTTCGTGTGGCATAGATAACAGTGGAGTGATCCTTTCCTCCGAAAGCGGTTCCTATCTCCGGATAGGACAATTCGGTGAGTTCTCTGGTCAAAAACATGGCAACCTGTCTGGGCAGAGAGTACAGTTTATGTTTCTTCTTTGATTTGATATCCGCCACCTTAACGTTAAAAGCTTTGGCAACATGCGAAAGTATGTCATCAACGGTGATTTTCTTAATGCTGCGGCGAAAAATATCCCTTAAAGCCATCTCCGCCAATTCTCTTGTAAGCGGAAGGCCCTGGAGGGAACTCATCGCTATCACTCTGACAAGACAACCGACCAGTTCTCTTATATTTGTTTCAACATTTTCAGCCAAAAAATAGGCTACGTCATCCGGCAATTTCAACGAGTCCTCGTACGCTTTCCTTTTCAGGATTGCCACTCTGGTTTCGAGATCGGGCACTCCAATGTCAGCGATAAGACCCCAATTGAATCGAGATTTGAGCCGATGCTCCATGTCAGAGATTTCGTTTGGAAATCGGTCGGATGTTATGATTATCTGTTTTCTGTTTTCGTAAATGGTATTGAATGTATGAAAGAATTCCTCTTGTGTTCTTTCTTTGCCGGCTATGAACTGGATATCGTCGATGAGGAGAAGGTCTAC
The DNA here is from genome assembly GCA_963843165.1 of uncultured delta proteobacterium. Taxonomy (GTDB): domain Bacteria; phylum Desulfobacterota; class Desulfomonilia; order Desulfomonilales; family Desulfomonilaceae; genus DATJPW01. The sequence goes on from CAWJJL010000006.1 coordinate 59,031, forward strand.
ATTCCTGTATTTATTCCTGAAATCTGCCATTTTGTCAAATCGGATGGCATTAATCATCTCATTGGTGAACTCCTCCGAAGTGCTAAATGACACTCTCTTCGTATGGTTCTTGGATAAAACCTCGTAACCGACAGCGCTCATCAGGTGTGTCTTGCCCAAGCCGACTCCGCCGTAAATAAAAAGGGGATTATAGCTCCCGGCGAGATTTTCGGATACAGACAAAGCTGCAGCATGCGCGAACTGATTGCATGACCCTACTACAAAACTTTCAAACGTGTAGCGTGGATTCAGATTTCGCCTAAGCGCGAATTCTTCCGTGATAACAAACGAAGGATTTGGCTTGGAATGCGATGCCTGAACAAGTTTCGGTAAATTATTCTGACCGGAATCATCCCTGCAACGAAACGCTACTTCATAGCTGATACCGGTGAGTTCGAGAAGAGAATCGAGTAACAATGATAAATAATTATCTTTTATCCACGCAGCAAAAAAATTGTTCGGCACAGAAAGGGTCAGCTTGCCTTCTGAAATTTCCTCGCAAACTACGGGCTCGAGCCAGGTAGACATGACATGGTCATTCACCTTACCTCGAAGCACCTCCATGCATCGGATCCAGGTATTCATTGACGCAAAAAACCAATATTTTTAATGGAATAATTAATTTAGGGTAACACGGGGAGCAAGTGATTTCAAGAGAAATCTTCCGAATAACCCATTAGCTCAAGCAGTCGGTCCAGCTCTTCTTTTGAATGAAAATGTATTTCTAATTTGCCTATTTCATTTGGATTTTGTTTGATTGTCACTCTCGTCGAAAAATGACGAGACAGACGAGTCTCGAGAGTCGCCAGGGCGGGATCAGTTATCTTATGTTTCGGATCCTTTGAATCTTGTTGATTCTTATAATTCTGAACTATTTTTTCTAGTTCTCTCACAGAGAGTTTTCGCCTGATAACTCTATTTGAAAGATTCAATTGCATAGGAGCATGATCGAGCGCCAAAAGAGTTCTTGCATGCCCCATACTGATCAACTCGTCTCGAAGATGTTTCTTTATGGGATCAGGTAATTTGAGCAGTCGAAGATGATTAGTGATGCTTGTGCGATCCTTACCGATCCGCTGGGCCAAATTTTCATGCGTGTATGAGAATTTTCTAATAAGAATATCATAAGCTTCTGCGGTATCTACCGGATTCAAATCTTCGCGTTGAAGATTCTCTATCAGTGCTATTTCTAAGGATTCAACGTCCGTCAGCTGACGCACGATAACTGGTACGGTAGGAAACCCCGCCAGCATTGCAGCTCGCCAACGCCTTTCCCCCGCTACAATCTCGTATTTTTGATCCGCGGCAGGACGGACTATCAGCGGCTGAATGACTCCCATTTCCTTAATGGACTTACTTAGATCCAACAAAGATTCTTCTGAAAACAAACTTCGGGGTTGATGAGGATTCGGAATAAGATCGTCAATATTTACACTTCGTATGCGCTGAGCCGAATCTGTATTAGCTACAAAGTCATCCATAGGAATTAGAGCATTAAGACCCTGCCCCAATACGGTACGCTTCTTGGCCGTCTCGGTGACCTTCAGCATCCATAATCTCCTTTGCCAAGGCGAGATAACTGGCCGCGCCTCTAGATGCGATATCATACAAGACCACAGGTTTACCAAAACTCGGCGATTCGGACAATGTTACATTTCTCGGTATTATTGTTGCAAATACCTGTTCATTGAGATTCTTCCTCACGTCCTCAACTACCTGGTGACTAAGATTATTTCGTGGATCAAACATCGTCATTACAAAGCCTTCAACGTTCAAGGATGAATTAAGAACAGATTGGATTCTTCTAATGGTCTTTAACAGATAGCCTACTCCTTCCAGGGCATAATATTCACATTGTATTGGTACGAGCACGGAATCTGAGGCGACTAGCGCATTGAGAGTTAGAAAACCCAACGAAGGAGGACAGTCTATAAATGTATAATCGTAACGACCTATTATCGACTTAATTGCTGATTTGAGAAATCTTTCTCTGGAAGCAAATGACACAAGCTCCACTTCAGCTCCGATAAGGTCTTGTGAAGCAGGCAAAATGTCAAGGTATTCGAGTTCTGTTTTCATTATTATTTTTTGGGCATTTTCCCTGCCGAGAAGCAAGTCATAGACCGAAGGCTCACCCGCGGATAAACGTATACCAACTCCACTAGATGCATTTGCCTGTGGATCAAGATCTATTAAGAGAGTGTGCCGCTCAGATAACGCAAGACAAGCTGCCAGATTAACTGCGGTGGTAGTCTTGCCGACACCGCCCTTCTGATTACATATGCAGATTACGCGTCCCATCAGCAACAACCCACAACATATAGTATTAGGAACTAGGGTAGCCCTCTTATCACAAAACTGACTTCAAAACAAAAGCAAATAATCATATGTAGATCGAAAAAATCGGTTCCGAAGAACATCAGGGGGACGTGTTCTTAATTTGGTCTATGAAGTGAAACTTTTCTAAACCTGTTAGAGAAGGGAAGAGTCCCCTCCCAGGATTCAGTTAAATGGAAATTTCTTAAGACAAAATTCTTGGAAGAAGGCCCAGCCATGGTTACCAGAAAACCTGTTTGCGGCAAAAGCAACTGTAACCTATCAAGGACCGCAGCATTGGATGAAAAGCCCCTGGAAACGACACAGTCAAACGACCAACCGGATGGATTCTCGAGCAAATTATCCAGAGGTTGATTTATAAATCCCATTCCGGTCAAGTTCAATGTCCGGGCCGCATGCTTCAGGAAAACGGTTTTCTTTGGATCACGGTCAAGAAGCGTAACCCGGAGTGTTTCGTCGGCCGTCTGGAGTACCAGGCCGGGAAAACCTGCGCCGCTGCCAATATCGAGAATACGTAGTCCGGAACCTAACTGGATTACTTTAAATACGGTCAACGAATCCAAAAAGTGAAGAATCGCCATTTCGCGCGGTTCTGTTACCGCCGTGAGATTGATCCTGGTTCCCCAAATTCTTATGAGCTCCATATGACGGATCATCTTTTCGGCGGCTTCTTCATTAACAGGGATATTCAGTATTCGGCAACCGTCTATAATGAGATAGTAAGGATCACTTGGAAGGTTTTTCTGTCGAGTCATCAATCCATCTCAAATACTCCGAAAAGCCCTGGTGAATATTAAATGATATTATCTCAGGGACCTCGTACGGATGCAGTTTTATCACCACTGCCTCAAGCTCTTTAAACAAATCTTCGCGAGTCTTAATTATCATCAGGCGCTCGGTGTCACTGCATATTTCACCCTTCCAGCGGTAAATCGATTGTATTTGCGGGATGATATTCACGCATGCTGCCAATTTTTTTTCAACTAGGAGGTTGGCTATTTCAGAGGCCTTTTTGAGATCATCAATAGTCACAAGGCACAAGATGTAGCGACTCATATTTACTCCATATTGTGCTTTTTTGTTGACAAACCACAATACCTTGTATATCCTGGCCCCCGTTTGGAGGGAGCCGGTCGTTGCAATTCCAGGAGCATCCGGATTGTAACTTCCCATCATCGATAGTTTCAACCCAAAATGACATAATTGCTTTTTCACTGCAGAAGTCCCTTTATTTTGCTGGATTAGGCGGGGGGTGGCTCCAATTAGCAAAGATCAAAACGCGTGAACAATTAGGACGAGTGCATGAAGGGAGCGGGAGAAATGTTTGAAATCGGAGACGTTGTCGTTTATCCGATTCATGGGGTGGCGCGAGTATTGGATATCAAAAAAGAAAAAATAGGGGACTCGGATCAACTCTGCTATATACTGGAAACAGAAATTAATACAGCTTGCACTGTAATCAAGCTGCCGGTTGACAAAGTTACTTCAAACCGGGTCCGAAAGATTGTTGATGAAGCTGAAGTGCCGAGGGTAATAGAAATCCTAAAGACACGAACCAAGGCTGATTCACAGACATGGAATAAGCGATTACGTGAATATCAAGATAAAATGCGAAACGGCAGTATTTTTCAAGCCGCGGAAGTTTTCCGCGATCTGAGTTTGCTTAAGGAATCAAAAGACTTATCCTACGGGGAGCGCAGATTATTTGATCAGGCCAGAAACCTTCTGATAAAAGAGTTGTCCATAGCGAAAAAGATGGATGAACGTGAAATAGAACGGACTATAAACAGGATTTTTCAACAATCGAAAACACCGAATCCCCTCGAATAAAATACAACCGTAACTTAAGTTCTTCCCGCCTTTTTTCACCTCTGTTCGAAAGGACTTACAGCTGATGCCCCGCAAGATGCTGTCCACTGTTCTTGTAATCATTCCAGGTCTTTTTTGCGCACTGATCGGCTGGTATCTGCTTTTTGATTACATCGGAATCATGATTTATGCTGTAGCGGGCCTTGTATTAGGGCTTGTGTGTCTCCTGGTGCTTCGTTCATGGCTAGCCACAGAGGTTTTTAAGATCATCGGCGGAGCGATAGGCATTATTCATTGGGGCAATTATTGGTATGCTGATCGGCGCTCCGGTGAGTTACATAATCGAGACCCCACAAGTAGCCGCTTCAATTTATGGTTTGATTATAATTATGACGAGCTTGATGGGCATGCAGTTAGGATCGGCCAAGACTTTGGAACTCAATGAGAAACTGACCGAGTCCGCTGAAAAGATTCGTGGAGTCATGGGTATTCTGGATACTTCGGTCATAATCGATGGGCGCATTGCAGATGTTTGTTCAACAGGCTTTGTGATGGGAGATCTCATAATACCCCAGTTCATCCTGAAAGAACTACAAATGATAGCGGATTCTTCCGATTCCACGAAACGTACCAGGGGGCGCCGCGGTTTAGACATTCTCAACAAAATCCAAAAACAGTCATATATGAACGTCGTTATCAACGACACGGACTATCCCGCGATAAAGGAAGTGGACCAGAAACTGATTTCTTTGGCCAAAGAGACCGGTTATCCAATCATAACGAATGATTTCAATCTAAACAAAGTCGCGGAAGTGCATTCAATTCTGGTCTTGAATATTAACCAACTGGCGAACGCTTTGAAACCGATCGTCTTGCCGGGGGAAAACATACGAGTTCAAATAATGAAGGAAGGAAAAGAGCACGGCCAAGGTGTCGCTTACTTAGACGACGGCACAATGGTGGTAATAGATAATGGGAGACGTTACATGGGCAGAAATGTCGATGTAACGGTTACTAGTGTGCTCCAGACCACAGCAGGCAGGATGATTTTCGCCACAGTAAGGACATGAGTCTGAATTCAATATTCATCACTTGCCGCGTGAAGCCAAAAAATCCTTCCACAGCTTTGAGCCGGTTTCCTGGGGCGATCCCTGATCTGTCCACCACTGAACAAATTCTCGATATACCCCTAAAAACTCGGGCCAAGTCCCATTCGAGGCAACATTCTTTTTCCAATCCGGATACAAATCATCGTTTGCTAACTGGAACTCTTCTTTCCCAAAATCCGGGAAGGCTTTCTTAAAGAGTTTTGCACGCTCATCCAGACTCATCTCAGGGGCTTCTTTTCCCCGGTTGGCGGTTTTGGGAGGAGTCTCTTTGGTGACGGCCGGAGGGGAAGTCTCTTCCTCCTGTGATATAGGGGGCTGCGATGTTCCAAGCCCAACACTTCCAGGGGGAGTGGGAACCATTCCCGGCATGCGCATTGGAACAGGCTGAGAGGCTTCAGGGGAAGCCCCGGGCATCGGTTGCTGAATGGGTTGGAGTTGCGCTACAACCCAACCGCTTGAAGGATCATACTCTTGAATACCGCCAAACAATTTGTCAATTCTATATGCCTTGCCCAATCCAAGAGGACTCAGATAATGATACCTATTCTGAATTCCTATGACCAGGACAGCGATTAACACAATGGCGAGAAAAATCCATGAATGAAGACTGGTCCATCCGGAGACGGGCCCCTGATCCCTTGAATCGGTGGATCGTACATCATCGTTGGGGATCATCTTTGCCTCCTCATTTGGGTCACTGAGAAACTATACCTCAAATTTCAACATACCACATTTGGGATTTTTTGTAAATGGCGATATCAGTGCATTTTTGTGCTTAAGACAAACTCCGGCAGTAGTAATATTGTGAAGTACAATGATAAATTTATGGCGTAAAGTGACAGAAATATGTTAAATCGATACATAATTCGAATGTTATTTGTTAACTTATAAACATAACTTCCTACATATGTATCATAAATTGATGAATACTAATTTTTTGCTGCAAAAAATCAAAAAAGGAGTTGCCAATATTGAGGGATGTGATAACAGGGAACCACTTCTCAACATACCCTTTTGACCGTTGAAAAGCCCTAAAAGGGCGGCTGATTCAGCCGTATCGGGCTTTTCGTTTTTCTGGAAATAGGATAAGACAAGGAATGGCGCCGGAGGAGGGTAGCTTCAAAGGCCCATGAAATCCTTGAGAGTGGACATTCAATCAAGGTGAGGTCTCAAAAGCCCCTGGTTAGGACATTCAGTTTCCGGCGCCATTCAAGGGAAAATCCTGGATCAGAAGATCAAACCTCCCTCGACAAAACCACCTTCCAACCCTATATCAAGCCGCAGGTCGGTTCGATTCTCCGTGAAATTAATCAACCGATAACCTCCACGGGCAAAACCCCAGCGTCCACAATTCATTGGCACACTGAAGCGAAAGCCAGCCTGAAGGTCCAGGGCGAAGGTGCCGTCCAAATAGCCCAATCCTATTCTGTTATCACAAGAGAACGTCCCGCCATTGCACATGGTTCGGATGCACTTTTGTATATTAATTCCGGACATGACCATGTTCCTGGTCCGATCAAGAGAGGTACATCCAGATAGTGGACAGACGGTGTTGTTCACCTTGAGGCGCTGATCGTTGAATAACCATGAACTGTAAATAGATACCGACGCACTGCAAGTAAGAATCGGCTGATAAAGTAGTCCCACTCTCTGATAGAGAAAATCCCACTTGGTATTGACAGGTATGAACGCCGGGATCGGTATCTGACCAAAATAAATGGTCCTGTTGGGAACTGTGGTTCCTTCCAAGGATATGGGCATTACAGAGTAAAAAACTGCCCAGGTGGGGCGAAACTGGTAGTAAGCCGAATACTCTAACAATGTTTGGTGCGAGGGTATCCCAAGATCATCGTTCAGGTCCGCCTCGGTGGCCGGGATTCCAAGCACCTGAGCCGGCCATCGCACTGTTCCGCGCGTCCGAGCAAAAAACACCTGGGTTGCCAATTCCCACTGGCCGCACATGCGCGAGGGGAGCTTGCAGGGCGGCGCCGGGGCGATTCCGCACGGACTCAATGGAGGGCAAAGCGACGGTTTGCACTTCATTATCGGCTTAGCAAATGAGCGGGCATGTGGAAGCCCGATTCCTCGCACTGGGTGCGCCGCCGCCGGTTGAAACTCCAGCCGTTGCCCATCGGGCTGCACTACAGGGTTGAATGACGCTCGAGTCCAGTCGACCGGATCAATAATTACATCAATACTGTCGTAATTGGATGCGGCCAGAGCATCAAGGTTAAATATAAAAAGTAGCAGGCAAACCAACACACTATAAGGGCTTCTTCTCATTGCACCCTTCCTCCCAGCTCGAACTTCTCGGCATTGCTTAGATATTTTTTCGGAAAATCTGTCAAGGAAAAAGTAGCGCAATTCCACTAATTTTTATTAACTTGTGAGAAATAATGTATAGTATGCATGAAATTACATTAGATTAATATATGTAATAACAATTTATAAATGTAATATATAATACATTTGTAGTAATATCTTGACTAAGCATGATAAATCGTTACACAGAACAGCGGGCAGAATAATGGGTGGGTAATCGAGTACGCGGTTTAAGCAAAAATCAGCCGCGCGTACGCCCCCCGGTAGAGTGCGCCGAGTCACCGACCATTTCTTGGTCTAACTCGCAAATCATGTGCTCAGAAACAGAGCTCCCCTGTGACCACGTTCGAGCTGGGTGAAGGTGATCGTCAGGAACTCCGGATAGCCTTTTTCAGTGGAAATTTAAGTGAAAACAGACGAGTGGGCGGGTTACTTCTCAACATACCCTTCCTCCACGTCAAATTGTGATCACCTCATCTATCATGCCGACCTTGTTGTCAAGAAAAATCTCTAAAAATCACTAAGTTTTTGTAATAAGCTAGGAGACGCTTTATGTCGGCAGAACATAATGGCCTGAATATCTTGATATTACAAAACAAATCAACTGACGCTAAATTTGAGTTTCATCCTCTTGGCTTAACGTAGGCCCGATGGTATTCTTTATGGCGATGAATTATATCCGATACAAAGCCGGCGCCTCTATTCTGCCCATCATCCGAGACGAAGGACTGAGGCCGCGAGCGAATCCGCGTGTTCGCAGGACCTGCGGGAGGCCCGAAGTGGTTCGTCTCTGTGGGATTCGATAGAGCCATTATCAAAGCTAGATTTTTGGAAAAAGCCGGAAGGATAGTCTTGGCGGGTGCATCGGCCGGGGCTTGGCGATGTCTGACCATAGCTTGCGCTGATCCTCTGGATGCCCACGAGAGGTTGAGAATAGCGTACTCCCGGAATGTGTTCACCAAAGCGGATACCCCCGAGACGATCAGCGCTGCCCTTAGGAAGAATGTGGAAGCCTTCCTCCAGCCTCATGACATCCCCGTTGTTCTGGAGCATCCCATCTACCAGCTGGCCGTACATACGGCTCGAGGACGGGGGCCCATTGGGTCGGAGAATCGCAAAACTCAAGCTACGGGCCTTATAGCGGCGGCATTGGCCAACGCGCTTTCTTCGCGAACCAGCAATTTTTTCTTTGAAAGAGTGGTTTTTTTTTCAGGCTCGGATGCCCCGAAATTTCTTGTTGATTCGTTCCGCGGAAGAGCTGTTAAGTTGACAGCCGAGAATCTTCGCTCCGCTGCCCTCGCGACCGGATCGCTACCGTATTTTGTCGCTGGAGTAAAAAATATTCCTGGAGCGCCCCCCGGGATTTACCGGGATGGAGGAATAACGGATTATCAGCTAAACCAGGATTATACTCCGGGAAACGGCGGCATGACCATGTTTTTTCATTACCAGGAAAGAATCGTGCCTGGCTGGTTCGATAAGCGGCTTTTCTGGCGGGCTCCAACGAAGCGCCAGCTTGACAGTGTTTTCCAGATTTTTCCTGGCGCTGATTTTATCAAGCTCTTGCCGGAAGGCAGGTTGCCGGATAGAAATGATTTTGTGATATACGCTGACAAGCCTTCGGAACGAATTAGAAGATGGGACGAGGTATCGCGGTTAAGCGAAATACTGGGCGAACAATTCATAAACGATGTAGAATCCGGCCGGATACGGAACTTGGTCCAAGCGTTATAAAGATGCAGATGCTGATATAATCAAAAATTCGGAATAGAAGGAAGCATATGAACAGACCTTCATGGCATGAGTACTTCATGTTGTTGGCTAAGCTATTGAGCGTCAGATCTACGTGTAATTCTCGAAAGGTCGGTGCGGTGATTGTGCGGAACAACCGGGTTTTGGCAACCGGGTACAACGGAGCGGTGCATGGAGCACCCCATTGCATAGACCAAGGCCCGGAATTTTGCCTGAGACGACGAATCGGAGCACATGATGCGGACAAATACAATTATTGTATCTCCAGTCATGCTGAGGTCAATGCAGTGGATCAGGCGGCACGGTTCGGGATTTCACTAGAGGGAGCAAGCCTTTACTGCACGTTGGAACCTTGCAACTGGTGCTTCAAGCAACTCATTCAGGCAGGCATTACGAGAGATTTACTACGAAGAGCCCTACCAATCGAGGAATAAAGAATTCGATTTATATTGGCGCGGGATTATGGAGTCCAACGACAGCATACGGGAGTTTCGGCAGATCCGGATATCGGGCGAGGCCGTGGATATGGTCATGCGTGTTTTACAGGGTTCCTCAATGCGCAGCATGCCCGCGACTTCGCCGGAAGAACCGGATCAGCTTGATCCGGAAACGCTGAAATTAATTCTGGAGCAGACTAGATATTAGATGCTATCGGATTTTTTTGGATTGTGTCTAAGGAGGCGATTGATGAAGATTCTTCAGGTGGAGAGGTTTTCTGAAGAGGAACTCGTAAAGAGATTAGCTCAAATCACCATGCTTAAGGCCCCCGATATAAAAATCTATCAAAATACTTTCATCTCATTAGAAAGAATTTCACCGAAACATCTGTCTCCCCCACAAAATTACATATTAAAAAACGAACTTACCAAAGTCCGTGAACTCAAGTGGGCTTTGCAGGAGCACGGCGTCGATTTATTTCGTCTGAATGGTTTTGTCAGATTGACTTTAGATGGCTTTAGTGAGCCGGTAGATGTTTTGCCGCCTGTAGTAGAGGAATCCATTGAACAGGATGGTTCATTTCACCTGATTATTAATGATGGAATGCACCGGATATACATGTCGCTTCGGGAGTGGATAATACCTCAGGTGATTCTTGTTCGAGGCTTGCCAAAGGAATTCCCGTATTACGCATTTCCTTTGCCCGGAGGGTGGGACAAGGTGGAGGAGCGTGATGATCTCCCTCCCGGGTACCTCAAGAAATGGCATCGCATAGAAAATTATCATGCCCTATATCGCAATTTCAATTCAGCTTTTAGCAATGTGGGGGGGCCTCGGGAATTTCATGTGAAAAGAGGAGAAAAATGAAAGGGTCTGTTGTCGGGATTTACCGGTCGGTCCAATCTCCTCCAGCATAGTCACTCATCTTGCTGTACCATAGCTAACCCGCATTCCATTCTGCAATGCGGTGCTTTCTTTAGACCAGGCCCTATTCTGGAAAGGGAGCGGCCGAGAATCGATGGTTGTCGTTTTTTAAGGTTATCCGACAATTAATTACCCAAATTTCTTTATATTAGAGCTTCGCGTCATAATGCGAATATTGCATGGTAAATATTCCCCTTCCCTGAGTTAACGAACGCAGGGTTGTAGAATACCCGAACATCGTGGCCAGGGGTGCCACCGCTTCAACAACGGACGTCTTGCCACGGGGGCTGATTTGTTCTAACCGTCCACGCCTGCTGTTCAGATCGGCGATGACTTCCCCGACGAATTCTTCGGGCGCGACAATTTCGACTTTCATATATGGTTCAAGCAATACGGGAGATGCTTTTTCGCTGGCCTCTTTACAAGCCTGAGAAGAGGCTACCTTCAATCCCAGACCTGTCATAGAATTCAAATCGGGTCCCAATGCCTGTACGGTCACAATAATGTCAACGACTTCATTACCGGCCAGAACTCCGGACAAAGTGGCCTCTTTGGCTCCTTGCTCAACGTAAGCAATCATTTCCGGAGGTGCTACAGCATCCAAATCGGAGGCTACTTGGAATGCAAAGCCGTTTCCTCTCGTGCCAGGTCTGACTTGCAACGTGACTTCACCCATGTGTCTCACATCGTGAATTTCCCGGTCGAATATAACATGAGCTTGGCCGCTGGACGTGACGGTCTCCTTGTACACTACCTGCGGTTTACCGGTGTGTACCTCCACACCATACTCGCGCTTCAGACGATCAACAATTATTTCCAGATGAAGCTCGCCCATACCGGATATGAGCAATTGACCCGTTTCCCGATCTTCATTGAATGTGAATGTCGGGTCCTCTATGGCAATTTTTTCGAGAGTCGCCATGAGTTTTTCTTCATCTGCTCGAGTCATCGGCTCCACAGCCGTCGATATGACAGGCCGGTGCATGTCCAGCGATTCCAGAATCAACGGAGCACGTGGGTCTGTGAGTGTGTCACCCGTCCTGGTTTCCTTGAGGCCGACCGCAAGCGCTATGCTGCCGGCAGGTGCTGATTTGATCTTCTCTCTTTTGTTTGCGTGCATCAAAAATAATCGGGCCACACGTTCTCGAATTTTTCGAGAAGAATTGTATACTTCCTGTTCCGAATGCAATTCACCGGAGTAGATTCTCAGGTAAGTAGTTTTCCTTCCCTGGTCCATCAGTACTTTGAATGCAAATGCGCACATAGGGGCTTTCGTTGAGGGCTCGCGTTTTTCTTCTTGCTCTGTCTCAGGATTTATTCCGGTCACCGGGAGCACCTCCAGAGGCGATGGCAAGAAATCTATCACAGCGTCAATCACTGGCTGTACACCTTGATTCTTCAGGGCGGAACCGCACAGGACCGGAACTAGTTTGTTGGAAATCGTGCCTATTCTTAGACCTCTGATAATCTGTTTTTCCTCCATCTCCTCATGTTCAAGATAATATTCCAGTAATTCTTCGTCCATTTCCGCTGCGGTTTCCATCATAAACTTGCGAGCAGTCGTGTGCCGATTCCCGATATTCAGAAGGTATGTCGACATATTCAAATTCTTCTCCGCGCGTGGCCTGTTCCCAAATGATAGCTTCGCATACGTATCAGATCGATAACCCCTAGAAAATCATCGCCCGTTTTCACGGGTAACTGGATGGGTACCGGATGTGCCCCCAGCCTTTCTCTCATCATGGAAACCGCACGATCAAAATCCGCGCCCACTCGATCCAATTTATTGACGAACGCAATCCTAGGAACTTTGTAGCGTTCAGCCTGATGCCAGACGGTTTCTGTCTGTGGCTCAACACCGCCTACACCGCAGATGACAGCCACAACCCCGTCAAGCACTCGCAAGGATCGTTCCACTTCTATAGTAAAATCTACATGGCCAGGGGTATCGATCAAATGTATTTCATATCCCTTCCATTGAAAAAACGTCGCCGCAGAGGTAATAGTTATGCCCCTCTCCTGCTCCTGGGGCATGTAATCCATAGTTGCGGAACCTTCATCAACTTCCCCAATTTTATGAATTTTTTTAGTGTAAAACAGGATGCGCTCAGTGAGAGTGGTTTTGCCCGCATCAATGTGAGCGGTAATTCCTATATTGCGAATTTTTGAAAGGTTTTGCCCCACGATTATCTCCAGGTAATATTGCTCGTTAATGAAGATAAACCAGCTAATTTTGTATGAAAAGCTGTGAACGTCCGCACAGAATTCTTCCGGCTCCCTCTTCACGGCAGAATTACGGAGAATAATGTTTATCGTTTCAAATATTCTCTCGGTGATATATCCGGGTTTTCAGCGCGGCCGTTATGAGAGGGTTATATTAGTACACATCGATCAACCCGGCGCTCGATCATCCGGTGATTTTTACGTATCTTAATAAGCATTGTCAAGGCTCACAGAGCGGATATGGTTTGCGTTAAACTAATAAACATGATAGATGGACGCAGAATTCTTCTCGATGGATTGTCATAGATCGATCATAACGCAAATTCGCGCCATTCGGATGAGACGTTATGTCTAAGTTCCGCGGTAGGAGCGCTCTTGATGGAAACTTTGGCCAATTTCTTCGATTGGATTAACGACCTGCTGGGAGTAAGTGGAGCTGGCGAACTGACTACCCATCCAGTTTTTATCGGGTTGTGCATTCTAATTTTTATTTACGCGTGGTTGACTGGACAGAAGTATGTTGCCCTGGGAATTTTCGGATTGATCGGGGGAAGCCTCACTTATTATTATCTATATCCTAAAGGCACAGTTCAGATATATGATCTTTTGAGTTTTTTGGCTGTTATGGGCGCAATTGCTTTAGTTATTATTTATTTTGGATTCATCAGAGAATAATTCCTTATCTAAAAAGTCCGCAAAAGGTAATCATTTGGAGATTCGGGATCTAACGGACTTCTTTGTAATGCCTCAAGATCTAATTCTCTATTCCTAAGATTCCATTGTCGGAAAACCTGCGGAGGCGGTGTCAACCGGAATTGATACACCGGAACCCCCCCGGGATTGACATATTGCCTGTAAACCGGCGCCCCGCGACGGGGCATTTGGTAATAATGGTTGTACCCGAAATTTTGAGCCGAGCAAATGGAATTTGCTTGCAGCAAAGCTATCAATGCGATTGAGAATAGTAGTTTCTTCATTATAAACTGGTCCTCTCCCGAGCTTTTAGGGGCTGGTGCGAGAGGGGGGACTCGAACCCCCATGGGTTGCCCCGCCGGATCCTAAGTCCGGTGCGTCTGCCAAATTCCGCCACTCTCGCAATAAAGCCGGTTTCAATTTGCTCGCGACTAATAATAGAAGCGCTCTGTTCAATAACCGGCTTCAATTAGTTCAGTACGGCACTAAACGCAACCAGGTCCAATGAAATATTACATTCTGACTGGGGCGTCTCGCAAGGTTCTTTCTAAAAGAAACTGCGTAATCGGCGCCGGTAAAACACATTCAATATCACACTGGACCTGGACAGAGGTGCTTTAAATATTTTTGAAACCCTGCAGCGCTGCCTGGGCGAAAGCTTCGATTTTTCCGAAATTTCGACTTCCGTCGCTGTCTTCGACTCCGGTATGTGCATCCACTCCGGCGGGCCTCACTTTGATTATAGCTTCGGCCACATTTTCGGGAGTCAATCCTCCGGCCAAAAGAACCGGCAAGGCTGAGGCCTTCACTATTCTTGAGCTTAAGGACCAATCATGCGGAATTCCTGTAGCACCCAATCGTCCGGTGATCGGATCCATGGAATCCAGGATAATGCAGTCCCACAGCATAGAATCTAAGCCGGCAGCAAGTGCTATGGAATCTTCATTCAAAACTGTCACTCTACCGATTGTTTTGATTGTGGAATATTTTTTTCTGAAAAATGAGAGATGTTGAGGACTGATTCCTCCATGAAACTGCACCGCGTCCGGTCGTACGACATCGATCAGGTGTGATATTTCTTCAAAGGATTTCAGATAAGTTATGACTACTTTCAAAATTTTTCCGGGAAGCTTTTGGACGATTGAAGCAGCTTTTTCCCAAGTCAGACCATCGTGAATTCCTCCCGGAACTTCCAGCGTGAACCCTATCGCATCTACCCCGGCTTGGGCGCAAAAGATCGCTTCATCCAGGGATGATACTCCGGCTATCTGAATTTTCGGTGGCCAGCTCTGCCCGTCTTTCTGGTTATTCATACAGAAATCGTTCCCAGATCTTTTTGATTGCGCGAATCCATTCGCGAGAGGTTATAATTTAATTTAGTCGTATGGCGCGAATTTTTTTCAACATTAACGAGGTGATGAACTGAACCAATCAGATCGAGAACAGCCGGCACTTTTCTGTCCCGATAAAAAAATCATTTTGGCCCGTCACGGTGAGACAGTGTGGAATCGGGACAGGCTGATGATGGGTCGTTCCAATTCGGAGCTGACACTCGAGGGCGTGAGCACAGCAAAAAAACTAGCTCGAATAATCGAAAAAGAGGACGTGCAAGCGGTGTATTCCAGTCCTCTCGGAAGAGCTGTTTCGAGCGCTACGATATACACGGAAAGTCTTGGGCTGCCCATTCTGACCAAGCATGAATTAGCGGAACTCTCGTGCGGAGAATGGGAAGGGTGCAGCCTCCGCGATGTCGAACCTGGGCGCAAGGCGATTAGAGAGAATTGGCAAGACCGCCCTCCTGGAGGAGAGAGTTACGAGGATTCCGAAGCACGAATAGGCTCGTTCATTCGGGAAATTTGTTCAAATATAATGCCTGAAATAATTCTAGTGGTATCACACGCGGGAGCAGGTCGCGTTTTTCTCAAGCTATGGCTCGGCCTTGAACCCGAGCTGGCAATAAAAATTGATTTTCCGCATGACACGATCTTTATACTCGGTCACAATAGGGGGGTTGTTGTTAGATCAACCCATGGACCGAATACATATATGCTACCAATGAAATCCGACTGATCGTCAACATTGTTATAAGCGCGTTCGCCGCACCTGCGGAGATCAAGTACGCGTATTGCGCCATATCCGTGCTTCGTCATAAAACCGGAGCGGAAGCCAATTCAATCGGAACCGGTCGTGCTACTCTGACCCGACTGGTAACCAGAGAAGAAGCACGGGCTCGTACAAGAATGTTCCATCCAAGTCGATTGTACGGGAAAATAGATCCCAACAGTCGATCTACTAGCGCTAATCCATCCAATCTCAAGAATTCTCTACTGGATCCGGGCAGGCTGGGGAGCTTGTACGGAATCAGATAAACCGACCTCCACGAAAAGCGCTTCATGCCGGCTCTCCGCAGTTTTCTGCTAAGGATCATGGGAGTGTAAAATCGGACATGTGTTGAATCCCACCCCATCCAATCTCGGTCGCCCAAGCCAGAGCCGGTTATAAGAACCCTCAATAAGGTAATTAAGAGATAAGGCATTCTGAGTGCTTATCACAAGTCTTCCGCCGGGAATCAGAGCAGCAGCGGCAGCATTGATCAAGCTCTCGTCATCATCAACGTGCTCGATTACGTCTTTTAGCAGAACCACATCAAAACGCGATGCCTGCCCCAACAAAGGGAAACTGTCACTTCTAATGAAAGTGCACACAGAGCTGACGCCATGTTGATCAGCAAGCAACCGTGCAGCGGTGAGCGCGGTTTCTTCGGCATCCACACCAACCACCGCCTTGGCGCCTTGACGTGCCGCGTAAGCTGTGAAGAGGCCTGCTCCGCAACCATAATCCAGGACTCGTTTTCCGCGCAGATCGCCCGCAAGTTCTCGTATAAAACCATTTTTTATTCTGCTATAGGTCTTATTCTGCTGATCCATATAAAATTCCAGGACCTTTGCGGGGTCGCGGTTCTTTAACCAATGATCATCAGGATAAGACTTTCTTTCAGCAATCATTCTAACAACCGCATAATTTCTCTATAGATGCTTTCCCACTCCAGCCGCTCTCTTTCGGGAGAGAACTGGCGCATTCTAAGCCGACCCGCTGACCCCAGGCTCTGCCTCAAATCAGAATTATTGGCGAGTTCCGTCAATGCCTCAGCAAGAGCCGCCGAATTACCCCACGGAACTAGTATCCCGGATACATAATTTTCAATAAGCTCTTCATTCGCCCCGGTTCTGGTAGCTATACAGGGGACTCCACAGGCCAAGGCTTCCATAAGAATATTCGGGCAACCTTCGGATATAGAAGGCAAGACGAACATATCAAGCGTTCGCAGCCAATCGGGAATTTTATCGTGCGGCAACGGCTCACAAAAAACGACTAAATCTCCGATATCGGTTTTGGCAAGCATCTGTTGGTAAATCGGCCTCTCAGATTTTCTAAGCTCTCCCCGGAGTTCCAGGATCAGTCCCTCTCGCCGAATTAATGCAATAGCCTTGAAAAGGTAAGGCAAGCCTTTGGCGTATTTGAAAATTCCTGCACATCCTATCCGTAATGACACCTGTTCCGACTTAGGAACCCAGTTTTCCTTCGGAATTTCCACTGAATTGTAGATAATTTTAGATTTCTGTCGTATAGGGCTCAGCGCATCCGCCATTTCCATTAAATCGCGGCTCAACGCGACTACCCGATCGGCATTTTCGAGCCCGCTTCTGCAGACTTCCACTTTTTCGGGGCTGAAAATATATTTATTTATGTCATTGCCGACTATTGTGGTTAAAGAGGGGGCCCTGTATTTTTTGGCGAGAAGACCGGTAATATATCCAATTGGATAAAGAAAAAATGAATGAAATAGACCGAACTTTTCGGTTTGATGGAGCAGCTCCAATGACTGGTACATCATCTGTAATGTGAGCGTGTGCGGACAATCCCATATTTCTCGATCGAGGTCTGTCATTTGCTCCTTAGCTACTTTCAATCGATGCACGATAATGCCATTTTGTTCCAGGGTCTCTCGATTTTCGTCCAAAAGAATCGGGTTTTGGGGATCAATGCTGAAACAAGCAACATGGACATCAAGCCCAATGTCTCTCGCATGCCGAGCTACGCGCTCCACAGTTCTGGCCAACCCTCCCCATTGATACGGGGGGAACTCCGGAGTAGTTATGCAAATTTTTTGTTTATGCATTTCTTCGATCCGGGATATCTTTCATAAAGAGAAAGCATTTGTCTTCGTACTGTATAATCCGATTTATATCCGTGCTCAATGTCTTCAGCAAACAATTTGCACATTGTCTGTGCAAAAAAGTTCAAGTCATTCGTAGTGGAAAAGAGAGAGGAGCGCTCACTCAAATGTGACCGTTTGATCACAGGCGATTCGCAACGCTTCAGTTACGTGCGGTCAAAGAATGTCATTGCGAGCGTAGCGAAGCAATCTCCCAAAGCCTCGGGGATTGCCACGGCCTTGCGGCCTCGCAATGACAAATTTAGGCTCCGCGCAACCGAAGCCTTACGGCGATTCACAATGGTCCCTTGCCAGTCGATAGGCCAGAATGTTAGATTTCTGGGAAGACTTCTGGAAAAAAGATTAAAAACATCCTTCAGAGCCCCCAAGATTCTGCTTTAAATATTATGCGAATCGGAATTGTCTTTCACAAGAATCCTTTTGCCGCTCCCACCGGGATCGATTTGGTACGTTTGAGATCCATAGCGTTAGGATTGATCCACAGGGGAGAGGAGGCCGAAATTATAGCGCCGGTGGAAACCGAAGGAACAATAGAAGAAACGATACCGGTGCGCAAGTTAGAGGTACTGGATAGGTCAAACCGGTACGATCTTATAAAGACCTGTTATCATGATTCCATAATGCTCATCCGGAGATTTCAGGGTCCGGTAGTGTCACGGATAGTGAGAGTGGTGGATGAGAAGTTGCCTGAACGTGATGAGGCAGTACGGGAAAAGCTCCTCTCTTGCCAGGAGATGATAAGCAAAAAGGCGACAGCGCTGGTGCTCAATAATAAGGAAAATTACGAGCGATGGGTAGATCTTTATGGTGACAGAGTACCCGTAGCATTCGTATCTACAGGCTGCCCTGCGAAAATTCCTGCCCCTCGTCGGAATCCGTTCCCTCCAGGAGAGCGGGTTATATTATTTCTCGGCAGTCTTGCTTCTCCTCGAATGATTTCGATGTTGAACGAAGCGGCTCGGATATTATCAGATGTTGCTCGAATTCATATTGTGGGTCTGAATAAAGCTCACATGTACGGTGGGGGTAGCGACTGCGTCCTTAACCCGCTAATACGAAATCATGGCGAAATGACCGAAAATGCTATTTGGGATTATATCAGGCACAGTTCAATAGGACTGGCATTGGCCACAGGACCTCACAGGTTCGACAACGATGTTTCCAAGATCATGAATTATTTGCGAGGGGGATTGCCGGTTCTTTCCGAGGAACCAATCGTCAATAATGACCTCCTTATAGAGATGGGATATGGCAAGATCTTCCGGTTCGGCGACATAAACGATCTCACAGCAAAGGCCAAGGAACTAATTCTGAACCCGAACCGAAGCCGTAGAACGGCTGTAATGCGATACATGGCCAAAGAACATTCTTGGGATAAAAGAGTTAGTGTTCATATAGAGCTGTTCAAATCAGTTCTTTCGGGATCATTAGGTTTAAAAAATTTCTAAGCAACATAGATGAAAATAGTTCTTGTGCGACTACCATTTTACGCTCTGTTCGGTGTGACCACGCCGAAGATGAAGACCTATCCCTTGAATCTGATATCTTTGGCTACCTTTCTCCGGGAGCAAAGCAGCCATGACGCGGCAATCGTAGACGGTGAGTGCGTCTCCGTTACCGATCTGAAGATGCCGGATTCGGCCTCGGAAGATCCCGAAATAATGATGAATCAGGGTATTCCCAGAATGATTGAGTTGCTCGAAAATCGGGAGCACTCTCTCTGGGAAGAAACTGAAAGGCGTATACTTGACGCTTCTCCGGATGTGATTGGCATTACATGTAATTCCGGGAACATGGATGCCGCGCGGGTTTTAATAGGTCGACTGAAACGTCACGGTTTACCGATCATCCTAGGCGGTAGCCACCCGACTGTTCTGCCGGAACAAAGCCTCAATTATACTGGCGCGGATATGGTCGCAATAGGTGAAGGGGAGCTAACCCTCCTAAGTGTAATGGACCACCTTCAACAAGGAGAAGATTTTTCAAAAATTCTGTCGCTGGGCTGGAAACAGAACGGACATATCAAAGTTAATTCTAAGCGAGATTTGATTCCGGATATAAATAAGCTGCCTGTGCCTGACCGTTCTCTGATTGATCGAGCTTCTTATTTCGGTGAAGTAATGATGACAGGCCGAGGCTGCCCTTTTAATTGCGCCTACTGCGCATCGAGAAATATATGGGGCAGGCGAGTTCGTTTGAGATCAGTCGAGTCTGTGATTGACGAATTGGAAGTGCTGGAAAAAGCCGCCGAAACTTCCGATCGGGACAGACCACAGAGGATCCTGATGTAAGAGTCGAGAGACCGGGACGGTGGGTAGTCAAAATCCTTGATGATACGTTCACTGTGAATCGAAAGCGGACTCTCCAGTTGCTTGATGAGATAGTGAATCGAGGGCTTAACCGATTTGAATTCACTGGAGGCGTCAGAGCGGATACCCTTGACGAAGTGCATGGTAAGCAAAATGGCCGCCGCGAATTTCCGCCGTGTTACCCTGGGCGTCGAGAGTGGTAGTCCGCGAATTTTGAAGATGATCCGCAAAGGGGAGACAAATGAGAACGTCAGAAAGGCCATTGGGCTTTTGCGGAATGCGGGAATTCATTCCCATGCATTTTTCATGATCGGTTTACCTGGCGAGACTGTGGAGGATATCGAACTAACCAAGAAGCTAATTATGGAAGTTCGCCCGGATCACGTGGAAATCAATATGGTTACGCCATATCCGGGTACCGATATTTTCCAAAAATTGATCCCGGAAGATCCTTCCAAAATTGACCGTTGGTACAGATGGTTTCATCAGGGAATGGCTACCCACTCAGAAAGACTGGGGTACGATCTCGACAAGGCGTACATGGATTTTTTAGAATTCGCCAAGGAATATCACAGCGTATCGCAGGAGGGATGAAAAAACTGGAATGAAAAGCGCAACGCGGAATAGTTTTTAGGCGCTTAATAATGCTAAGCAATCATTCAATACGATGTTGTTTTCAAGATGAGTGAACGAAATGAATTTTCTCGCGGATTCTTTCTATGGTCTCAATATCAGCTTCAAATGGATTCGGAGCCGGCTGAGGGACCTCTAGGCGATGTTCCTCATAAAAAGGGGTCTTCTGAAGCTTCAGATTGTACGCCATCACCATCAGGCGGTGCAGATTGACTGCATCCAGCGTATTGTAAGCCAATAGAGTATCTAAGGCCTTTCGGTTATTTGTTTTTCTGTAGTCGTACCACAGCAGGACAGCGAAATACCCGTTAACTCCGTCAAGCTCACGGCGGTCAATTCCCAGCTTTTTTTCGCAACCTTTTAAACCGCCAGTATAACCGAGACTTTTCAGAAGATGTCTCAGATCGATATGCGCCTGATTCATTCTGATTTTAAGGCTTTTTTCCAGAACGGGAACATCGAAGCATTTTCCATTGTACGTAACAACGACCTTGTACTTTTGTATATCCGCTGCAAACTGGTCCAGGTTCTGCCCCCTTACATAATGAAAAATGTTCTTTCCGTCATACATCGAAACAGTTGTTATCCCGTTTGGCGAACGTCGCGTCGGACAGGTCTCGATATCGAGATAAGCTACTGAATCCTGAAAATCGCCAAACAATCGCCACAGCTCTCCTGTGGGAAGCGAGTCGGCAAAATATGTCGGATCATAATTTTCGAGAGAGTTCCGGGATTCCAGCACCCGGCTCTTTAGCAACACGGATCTATAGCTGGAAATTTCAGTTAAACTCATTCTAAGAACATCATCCCAGCAATTGACACCCCTGGCCCACAATTTAGTTTCCGCTTTGAGCCCAATCCCGGGGATGTGACAAAAGGTATGCCTCAACATTATTGACCACCGAGTTACACTTAAAGATCTTCCGATTTCGACTGATTCTAGGGGAAAAAGTTTCTCAGAATCACAGTGTGCCGGACTATAACAGCGCCTCGAAAAAACCACAACCCCAGTTGAAATCTTTCGTCAAGCTGCGTATGATCAGGGGTCGACCTTTCGGTCCATCTCCTTTTGTACAAATTCTGAAATAAGGTCAGTATGGAGGCCCCCAACATGGAGAGTAAGATTCCACAGCCCGATGATTCTCACCGATTCAAAGTTCCCCAACTTGATCTGCCGCCTAGACTCTTACTCGGCCCCGGCCCGGCAAACGTTCATTTGAGAGTGCTACAGGCGCTAGCTATGAATGTGCTGGGGCATCTTGATCCCAGATTTATCGAGTTGATGGATGAAGTGAAGGAGCTGATCCGCTACGTGTGGCAGACCGACAATGATTTCACTATTCCTGTCAGCGGAACCGGCAGCGCGGCCATGGAAGCGACCCTGGCAAATTGCGTTGAGCCCGGTGATGTGGTGCTCATAGGAGTTAATGGTTATTTCGGTGAAAGATTATGCAACATGGCTGCTCGGTATGGAGCCGACGTTCGGCGTATCGAAAAACCATGGGGTCAAGTTTTTACCCTTGAAGAAATCGGCGCGGCCCTCGAAGAAAACCGCCCCGCCATCTTGGGGCTGGTTCATGGTGAGACATCAACCGGGGCCTTGCAGCCCATAGAGGGGGTCGGAAAGCTTTGCCGAGAATTCGGCGCGCTTCTGCTTCTGGATACTGTGACAACCCTGGGCGGAGTTCCCGTCCTGCTGGATCGATGGCATGTCGATTTAGCATATAGCTGCTCGCAGAAATGTCTTGGATGTCCTCCAGGACTTGCGCCGTTGACACTGGGAGACCGGGCGATGGAAAAGCTTAACAATCGCAGGACTCCAGTCGCAAATTGGTATCTCGATATGACTCTTGTCGGAAAATACTGGGGCAAAGAACGCATTTATCATCATACTGCTCCAATAAACATGAATTACGCGCTAAGGGAGGCATTGAGTATCATAGCGGAAGAAGGGCTCGAAAAGCGGTGGCAGCGACACCGAATCAATGCTGAAATGCTGTGGGAGGGACTGGAAGAATTGGGGATCAAGTGCCACGTCGAGAAGGATTTTCGTTTACCTAGCCTCACCACTGCCCTGATTCCTGAAGGCGTAGACGGCAAGTCCGTAGCCGGTTATCTGCTACGGAATTACAATATAGAAATAGCAGCGGGGCTGGGGCAACTCGCCGGCAAGGTCTGGCGCATTGGGCTGATGGGATTTAACAGCAGGCCTGAAAACATACTGTTATTGCTTACTGCGATGCGGGAAGCATTGGAAAAGGCATGACAAAATAAGTCCTGAAAGCCCCGGAAAATATGTGATGTGATCAGGTTTCGTTCGAACGCGCGCCCGTTAAAAAAACTTCGAGCAATGCGGTGGAGATACGCTGTTTTTGCACGCGCCCTTTCAATGGACGGTTTTCGAGCACAAGGATAGAAATAAAGCTTTCCATAGCGCCAAGGAATATGTAAGTAAGATATCTCGGTCTGATATCCGTTCTGAAGACATTCTTAGATTGACCGTCTTTGATGATGTTCTCTGTTTTTTCACCAAATATCTTGAACATTTCCTTTCGTTCAGGGGTCAGATTTGCCGAAGACCTCGAAATCTCAGTAATAAAAATGTGAACTAGATCGGGTCTCTTTTCGTATTGATCGAGAAAATAGCCTATTATCCCGGCCAGCTTCTCTTCCACAGGGGCGAATTGGTTCTCCAGGCGATCCATAATGGCAAACAGACCGCCCCACCATTCTTTCAGAATCGAATCAAAAAGGTCTGCCTTGCTTCTAAAATAATGATAAACCAGTCCGTAGGAAATCCCTGCTTCCTGCGCTATATCGGTAATGCGCGCCTGGTGGTAGCCTTTTTCGCGAATAACGCGGCAAGCTGCATCAAAGATTGCTGCTTCCTTTTCTTTTTTTAAATCCACTGTGGACTGAAACTGGCGTCGCATAAACGCATTCCTAACAATGTGTGATTGATCTGTCAATCAAATTGTCGGCAAAATTTTCACACGTCCCGTGCTAGATGTTTCTCAATCAAACCATAAGACGCGGGTTTTAGATCATTGAGCCCAAGCGTATTCTCGAAAGATTCTTCACTCAAGAGCGCTTGAATTGCCCTACCGGTAGCGAACTTCGTATGAGGCCATTTTCGCAATTCATCCGGATACAACCTAAGTAAATATTCAGCAATGTGTTGTACGACAGAGGCGCCTTCTTTTCCTTTAGATTCGATTTCTATCTCATGATGTCGTAATGCCTTATCATCAATATGGTAGATAACGCGATCCAGCGCTAGCTCAGCAATAACCTGATTTGTCATAATATGTCGGATGTGCTTAATAACTCGTCTCGTTTCCCGTTTTTGAATTACTATCAGTCCCGCGTTGATGAAGGTCTCCAAAGCATCGTCCGGAAATTCAATTTTTTGGAATGGAGAAATAGATAAACTTTGCGTCGCCAGCAGACTAGATAATGTGGCGAAAGCCTCCGGCGTCCATGGGAGTTCCATTTCAGTCCGCTCCAATATACCACCGTCACTTTCTCGAGAGGGACCTTTAACCGTAATCCAAACTTGTTCGCCTTCTCGCCGGATCCTCAAAGCCCATTTTTGTCTCGGATAATTCGCCTGCCGGAGTATCAAAGTAATAGTCACTGATTAGAAACGAGCCTGCCGGTCTTAAAATGTAATCATCTATGGAAACCATTCGCCGATCTTACTCAGCATCTCATCCGGATCATCGGAAGAGACAAGAAGGGTCAGCTCACGTTCTATTGAATCTACAGAGGTGGTGTTCATCAGAATTGCCGACCGAGAGAGGCATCTTAGACGAGATCTGAAAACAAGGGACCCAATTCGTCCCTCACGCCCTTAAAGAATCGCCGGTGAACAGGTGACGGACCATGTCGCAAAATGGCCTGTTTATGCTCACGCGTGGCGTATCCTTTGTGGCGATCGAAACCATATTCAGGGAATATCTTCATGCAGCTCCATCATAATTTTGTCCCGCGTAACTTTGGCCATTATGCCGGCAGCGGCAACGGAAAAAGAAAGTCGATCTCCCTTAATAATGCTGAGTTGTGGCAATTCCATATCCAGCTTTATGTTTCCGTCGATCAGCAAATAATCAGGCAGAGGCCTGATCCGGGAAACAGCTTGGCACATTGCGCTGCGAGTCGCTTGAAGGATGTTTATTTCATTAATCTCATCCACATCGGCCACGCCGATACCTATTCCCATTGCATTGGCCTTAATTAGGGAATACAAATCTTCTCGTTGAGCGGGGGTTAACAGCTTAGAGTCATTGAGGTTGGGAATAAGATCGTAAGAAGACAGTACTACTGCCGCCGCGACTACCGGTCCGGCAAGAGGTCCTCGCCCTGCTTCGTCTATGCCGGCGATCCTAGAAGCTCCCTCAGCAGCAGCTTGATCCTCAAATCGGCTGCTAGGCCGAGTTACATTAGGCGCTTGTTTCTTTTTGGCCATTGTTCGAAATCTAGTCAGGCTATTTCGAACGAGGTTATATAATGAAATTAGATTTTTGGAAAGTTTTTGTTTCGGAAAAAGCTTAGGATTCAGCGGCAACTGAGTTACGAGATTGGAGTGGGGCGTAGGTTAATATGGATTGGTGTTGCGCACTAACACGTAGGCACAATTCGAATTACGTAAACGCGCCTGCACATCAATAATTGTCGTCGTACAGAGTGACAAGCGCTGTAAAAACGTCGGGGATGCAGCCTCTGCTAAAAGGGTGGGGCAGTCATCCCCTCAGTCTGCTATGAGACCACCCTTCGTTCTTTGATTCGTGCAGCCTTGCCTTTGAGTTTGCGGAGATAATAGAGCTTTGCGCGCCTGACTCGGCCCCGATTAACGACTTCTACTTTGTCGATCATCGGAGAATGCAGAGGAAAAACTCGCTCGACCCCAATTCCATAAGAAATCTTCCTGACCGTAAAACTCGTCCTGGAGCTCTTCCGAGTCAGGGCGATAACAACTCCCTCGAAAACCTGGATTCGTTCACGAGCGCCTTCCACTATCTTCACATGGACTTTCACGCTATCGCCGGTGCGAAACTCCGGGATATCCCCCCTCATCTGTTCCTGTTCAATCATTCTCACCATATCCATGATTCTTCTCCGTAGGTATAAGATGGCTTTCCGACTGGATTTCCCGAAGGAACTCTTTTTCCTCGACAGTCCAGGTTCGGTTTTTTAGCAAATCAGGGCGTTTGACCATGGTTTTGGCCAAAGCCATTTTTTTTCTCCATCGCCGTATTTTTTCGTGATGGCCTTCCAACAGAACTTCCGGCGTTTCAATTCCTTCGAATACACGCGGTCTTGTATACTGCGGATATTCCAGCAGGCCATTATAGAAAGATTCCCCACAACTATGGCTATCCGCGCCTATAACTCCCGGTATAAGCCTTGTTACAGCATCGATTATTACCATAGCGGCGGTTTCGCCCCCTGACACTATATAATCGCCTATTGAAATCTCATCGTCCACAAAAGCGCGGATACGTTCGTCAATACCTTCATATCGTCCACAAACAATGACCAGGCTTTCCTTTTCGGCCAGGTCTTCCGCCATTGACTGACTGAACAATTTTCCCTGCGGAGTCATAAGCAGGACTGCGGGTTTCTTCATTAAGTTACGAAGTTCCCTGATTCCGGCTACCACCGGCTCGGGCTTCATAATCATCCCCGTCCCGCCGCCATAAGGATAATCATCAGTTGTGCGGTGTCTGTCTGATGTGAACTCCCGTAGGTCCACTGTTTCAATAGTGATAATCCCGGCTTCTATGGCACGCGCCGGATTGCCAAAACGAAGAAACGAATCGAATATTTCAGGAAATATCGTCAGGACACAAATATCAATCATCGGGGATCAACCCTTCGAGAGGGTCCACGATCATTGTATTCGTTTCCGTATCGACATGCACTACCACCTCATCCGTCATCGGCAACAAAATCTCCCGAGTCGCGTTAGTTACATGGAGCACGTCATTGGCTCCGGTAGGCGTAATTTGCGTAACTTCCCCGAGATCACGCCCAGCGACGGTGGTTACCTTCATGCCTATTAATTCGTACCAATAATATTCGTCCTCCTCTTTAGGCGGGAGATTCTTATCTTCTGTTTTGACTAGTCTCCCGACTAGCTCAGCGGCCTTTTCACGAGTATCTATCCCTTCGAGGGATGCGAGCACCGCTCCTTTATGTATCCGTATTCTCGAAACTTTATGGGGGGATTCACCAAAGACCAGAGCAGGAGATCGTTCAAAAATTTCAAAGGATTCCGTGAAAGGTTTGATTTTAATTTCTCCCTTAATTCCAAACAGTTTGACCGTTTGTCCGATCACAATGAGTCTGTTGCTGGACATAGTTTATTTTGGAATCCGGGGAAACGCCGTCTCCTTTCCGTCGGCCGTCTGAATCGCAGATTATTCTAAAATTTCCAGGACAGCCCTTTTTCTGATTTTAGTGGAAGCTGCACTAAGAATGGTGCGCATGGCCCTTGCCGTCCGACCTTGCTTGCCAATAACTTTACCGAGGTCGTTCTTGGCTACTTTCAACTCTATTACAGAAGTGACCTCCCCTTCCACTTCGGAGACCGACACCTCCTCAGGCTGGTCCACAAGCGCTTTGGCAATGTACTCGATCAATTCCTTCATAGCGGTCCCCTCTTTTATCAAAAAAGTGAACCCCCACGGGGTCAACTGCGGGGCCTATCTACTGCTTACTCCTGGGTTACTGCCGCGCCTTTAGAATGCCGCATAATTCGGCGCACGCTGTCCGACATCTCAGCCCCCCGCGAGACCCACGTACGGATTGCCTCCAGATTAAGATTGACGCCAGCGGTTTTATTCCGAGGATCATAAGTTCCCAGCACTTCGAGGAATCGACCATCTCTAGGACATCGGGTATCTGCCGCAATGACTCGGTAGAATGGTTTCTTTTTTGCGCCGTAGCGCGCCAAACGGATTTTCACGGCCATATACATGCGCTCCTTTGCGTGCGCTTTAGTACTAGTTGGTAATCGCAGAATGTTACTGAAACTTATGGAGTGTGTCAAGCTAAAACCGGACAGTTCCCCAAATCATTCACTTGCTTGCGAAACATATTTCGTTAAGGAAACGTGGTTGCGAGCGAACGAAAACAATCTCCGGTTTTACGGGAGGTGGAACTACACCGATTTCCAATTATGCCTGTCCTCAGAGAATTCGTTTACAACAGACCGGCAATGGAAAAATAAATAGTTGGCGAATTAACGCGAAATCCCACACACGTTTTGATCTACCTGCCACCGCCAGGTTCAGCCTCCGGCCCTCTTTCTCCTGGGGGGCAGCAGGCGGCTCTGTCCCGGGAACAGCTTCGGCCTCCTCTGCCGGAGCTCCGAGTTCAGGCTGGCGAGCAGGAAGCGGAGCGGATCGCGAAAGAACTCCACCGGAAAGCATGGCACGCCGGCTGGCCCGTGTTATGATTGTGCCGGGCGGCGCGGCATACGATGGATGAGCCAGGTCCATACCGGAACATTTCCAGATAAATACAAAGGCGTCCAAGATATCATTAATTATATTGTTGTAAACGGTATTTATATCCACATCCGTTAGCAACATCATTCGATTGAATTTGTCCGGCGCACGAAACATCACAAAAGGATCTTCTTTCATTGTGGCCGCAAAGCTGTCGTTTCGAACGTGTCTAAATCTTGGCATGTCTTCGGGTGTTAGCCTTTCCATGAGTTCACCTAATGAATGAAAATCTCCATATCCATCATAGAAAAGCCAAAGATCGATAAGGTTTTCCACTATAATTTCGTCCAGGGCCATTGAAAACTTGTCCAAGTATTCAACATCCGGAAACGCAGGTATTTTTACCAGGTAAATGGAAAATGCAATCATGCCTAAGCGGCCGGCGATGTTGGTCGCCGATGTATCGAGCTTCAATTCACCGCCTTTGAAGGCTTCCGTACAGAAAGGTATGTCCCTCATTAAGCGTTCATATGCTTCTCGTCTTATCTCTTCAAGGTCTTTATTTTTCAAATCTACGCGAACATCACGCGTCATGAAAGTCATCCCGCGCATAAAATCGTATCGATTATTATAAATGTAAGAGCCCATGGCTCTGGGGAGCAGCTTCAGGATATCTCGTGTGACGGTCTCAAGAAATGACACATGAGTTTCATAGGCGACGTATGCTGATGCAGGCGAGGTAATAATAATTACTAAAAGGCCTACGAGAATTAGCTTTGTCGACTTTAACATGGTTTCTTCCTCCTGGAGATGGAGATCAACAGAGGATCTCCCATCGCGATAGAGGATACCACAAATTGACAATAAATTCAAACGTAATTAAGGGGAGATAAAATGAAATTACTGATGTTAAACTTTATTTATCCGGCTTGCCATTGAAGGGCCAACAGTTAAATTTTTTGCTTCCACTGAGCTAGCAGATTCAGCGCCTCCAGCGGAGTAAGACTGTCAATATCCATCTGCTCCAAATCTTTTACAATTTCATGGCCAGGGTTTCCGAAGAGTTCCGGCTGAAATGCGGATACGGACTGATTTGCACCATAGGGCCTGCCTACGATCACTGGAATTCCTCTCAAATCCAATTCATTTTTTTCCAGGCCGGACAAAATCTCGCGGGCTCGGTGAATTACAAAATCAGGGATACCCGCCAATTTGGCAACTTGTATGCCGTAAGACCGACTACAACCACCAGGGACTATTTTTCTGAGAAACACTACCCGATCTTCCCATTCCCTCACGGCTATATTGTAATTCCGAACTCTGGACTTTACTCGAGCAATGTCCACAAGCTCATGATAATGCGTAGCGAAAAGCGTTCTCGGCCCGCCATCGGATTTATCATGAAGATACTCGGTAACCGCCCAAGCTATTGACAACCCATCGAATGTGCTGGTTCCTCGGCCAACTTCGTCCAAAAGAACCAAGGAACGGTCAGTTGCGCTGTGCAATATTTCCGCGGTTTCGTTCATTTCGACCATGAATGTCGACTGACCGAAAGCGAGGTAATCCGCGGCCCCTATCCTTGTAAAAATCCGATCCACTATTCCCACGGATGCTTCTTTTGCGGAAACGAGGCTGCCCATCTGCGCCATGATCACAATCAGCGCGGTCTGCCGTAAATAAGTGGATTTCCCGGCCATATTAGGTCCGGTAATGATCAATATCTGATCGGATGATCGGTTCAGCAGTACATCATTGGGGACATAGGATTCTCCATGCTCGAAAGTCTCGACCACTGGATGGCGACCTTCAACGATCCGGATCTCATCCTCCCGATGAATCTCCGGACGCATATACCCTCGGAGAGCAGCTATCTCGGAGAGTGATGCGAGCACGTCCAAAGTAGCTATTGCCGCTGCCGTGGCCTGAATTCTTGGAATTACTTCCAGGAGTCTTTGCCGGAGTAGGTCAAAGATTTCGCCTTCCAGTTCAATAATCCTGTCCTGCGCGTTAAGGACCTTCAGCTCATATTCTTTCAAATCTTCGGTAATGTATCGCTCTGCGTTTACCAGTGTCTGTTTACGGATGTAGGTCCCAGGTATTTTATTTTGGTGGGTCTTGGTGATTTCTATGTAATACCCGAATACACGATTATATCCTACCCTCAGATTGGGGATGTTTGTGGCTTCTCTTTCCCGGGCTTCGATATTCGCAATCCATTGCTTCCCGCTTCGACTAATTCCGCGTAACTCATCTAATTCTTCGTTGTACCCGTCCCTGATTACACCCCCATCCTTCATGTTCCAGGGCGGGGAATCCACCAACACTGATTTGATCGCATGCGCCACGTAAGACAAATCGTCCATCTGCCGGAAATTGTCAGCCAAGTCGGTGTTGAGGTCCTGCAGCAGCTTTATCAGAGCCGGTATCTGCTCAGCCGAAGTAGCGTAGCTGGACCAGATCTCGGGGGTTGGCGCTCTTGAGGGAGATTTTTCCTGATATTCTTTCCAGGTCTCCCATTTCTTTGAGCACACTCCGTAGTTCAGACCTCAAGACCGTACTCTCCACCAGCGCCTCGACCGTTTCACTGCGCCGAAAAACTTCATCCACGTCCAGCAGCGGGTAAGCGATCCATTGTCGGATAAGACGAGCGCCCATAGCCGTGACAGTCCGATCCAAAAGTTTAACAAGAGTTCCGGTTGTAGTTCCGTCTTTGATGTTCTTAAATATTTCAAGGTTCCTGAGAGTAGCGTGATCAAGCACCATGTAATTGCCGAGGTGATACACGCGTGGTGGTTTGATATGCGCCGGCGCATAAGACCTGGTCTGTCTGACGTAATTGATAATTATTCCAGCTGCAATCGTTAAGGGCGAGTCGTCGGCCAAACCGAAGCCCTCAAGATTTTGCACCCCGTACTGCTCCCGAAGAGCCTCACCACAGGTGCGGAGATCGCTCATCCAGTCCTCAACAGGATGTACATAAAATGATTCGTCCAGAAATGTATGAAGATCTTCCCTACCGGACAGATGCTCAGGAAACAGAACCTCCTTAGGTTCCAAGCGCCTCAGTTCTTGTGACGCGAGCGAAACATCCGAAGTTTGGGTCACCTGCAAATCGCCTGTGGAAAGATCAAAGGCCGCCAATGCCACCTGATCGCCTTTGGCCGCCACGGCGACAACGAAGTGGTTCTCTTCGGCCTTGAGAATCCCGGGCTCCTCGGTTAACCCCGGAGTGAGAACTCTGGTTACTTCGCGGCGAACAATCCCTTTGGCCTGTCGAGGGTCTTCCATTTGATCGCAGACAGCAACTCGCTGACCGGCTGCGAGTAGGCGCGAGATGTAGCCGGACGCTGCGTGGTGCGGAAAACCGCACAACGGAATGCTTCCTTCCTTGTTTTTGTCTCTCGTGGTGAGCGCAATATCCAATATTTTAGAGGCTGTTTTCGCGTCATCGAAGAACATTTCATAGAAATCACCCATTCTGAACAGCAGGATCGCGTCGGGATGGCGTTCCTTCTGTTCCCGATACTGACGCATCATGGGTGTGAGGTTCTGGTCAGTCACGGCTTATCCACGGAGTATTGATTGGAGAAGAATAGCGATTCCGGGGTAATGTGTCCAGCCCAAGATTTTTTTGAAGAGACTTCCGGGGAACCCTTTTTTCTGCAAAAAAGGGTTCCCCAGACCCTCATATGCGCTAACTTTAAATGCGAAATTTCGCTTTCATACTCCCCCTCTCCCTCCCCTCTCCCGCCAGGGGAGAGGGTTTCCAAATCCCCCTCCCTTTGACGGGAGGAAGGGGGAGGGGGATAACTTAATGAAATCACATGCGCGATAACACAAAGTTAGCGCCTATGCCCCAGACCCTTCCCAAAAAACTCTAACATTTTTTTTTGCTAATCTCCGAGGTGCGAACTAGAGTTCGCATGAAAACAAAAAATGCTATCTTATTTTGATCTTCTCCGCACTCGCTGGCTTGTTTGTGCCAAGAAATCTGTCCAATCGTGATATAATAAAAATATGATTGCCGATAGGGACATGCAGGTAATTAAAGAAACCGCCGCTAGGTACGGCATAAAACGCATAGTGCTTTTTGGGTCCAGCCTTTCTCATGATAAGGAGAGTCGCGACATTGACCTTGGGGTGGAAGGCTTCGACGAAAAGGACTTTTTTGCCTTTTATGGCGAACTCCTGTGCTCCTTATCAAAACCGGTCGACATCGTGGATCTGTCGAGAAAAACCAGGCTCGTACAGCTAATCGAGCAAGAAGGTATGCTTCTCGATGCCGAACTACCGTCTTCGTATTGAAGCCGAGTATGAGGAATTAGAAAGTACTCTCTCGGCTCTTCCTGACCGCCCCTTATCAACTCTCTCCAAACTGGAGCTTGCCGGAGTGGCTGCACTGCTTCAAAATTTTTACAATGGTATCGAAAATATTCTTAAAAACCTCTTGCACGCAAGCGAGATCACGATTCCGCAAGGGGGGTCATGGCACAGAGATCTGCTGATTGCGGCAGAGAAGCAAAGAATCCTGTCCGGGCCATTATTAGAGGATTTAAAGCTGTATCTCGCTTTTCGCCATTTTTTTGGTCATGGTTATGCTCTGAATCTCATACCCGAACGCATTCAGCCGCTTGTAACTAAAGCGCGTGCAGTATTCGATGAGTTAAGGCGCCAAATTGATTGCTATACAGAGCGATGACCGGAAGAACTCTACAAAACTAGTGTTCCTCTACGTTTGCGATAAGTGAGGAGATAGCAATGGACAGAGCTGCTCTACTGAAACAGCTATCGGACCGAAACTTTGAGCACTGGCGATCGAGAGGATTGTCGCCAGTCAAATCTAAACAATTGGCAGCTGACAAGATGCAGTCCTGGAAAAAGCTGAGTGATGAACAGCTCCAAAAACTTTTGGAACAAGAAGAAGCAGAGTACTGACCCCATTGCCTGAGCCAGACCAAATTCAAATTGGTGACGACGGGCATCTTGGGTGGGACCGGCATCTTGCCCGTCATTCCTAATAGACAGGCTGGAAGCCCATAGGCGTTAAAATAAGGTTCGCGTTGAGTGTGGAATGGTGATAGACGCTTGACCCATGAATGGAAACTATTTGTACACCGACATGTGGCCTCATGTTTCTCGTATTCTTCCTGACCTTGAAGAATCTGCTCGTCGATGTGGAGCAGTGAGACGTTGTCGGAGATTGCCGAGTGCTGAGGCGTTAATCCGGATGGGGATGGCCTATGCAGTATCCGATTTATCGTTAAAGGATGTCGCTGCGTGGGCCAGGGCGCTTGAGATAGCCTTTATCAGCGGTCCTGGGTTGCACTATCGGTTGAAGACGGCTGAGGCATGGTTCGAGAGTCTCTTAGTCGACGTGTTGCAGGCAAGCGTGGAATGCAAGCCAGTGGGGGTTCCAGTGGAAATAGTGGATGCGACGGTGATCACTGGTCCTGGTTCAACTGGTACGGATTGGCGAGCGCACGTTTCATTGGATCCTGACACAGGGCGGATTATATCTTGTGAGCTTACCGATGCGAAAGGCGGAGAGAGTTTTTCCCGTTATCATCCGAAGAAAGGGCAAATCCTTTTGGGTGATCGGGGATATGCTAGTGCTCTGTCCCACAATTAAGCACGCACAGCTTTCGCCAGAATCTGGTTCGGTGTCTTGACCCATTTGAAGGGAAGTGCTTCTTCATTCCATTGGTCGATGAAAGCATGAATGGCCTTCCTCAAAGGTGTCACACCCTTGAAGCTCCCGCGTCGAACTGCTCGTCTCGTGAGGATGGAAAACCAAGTCTCTATCTGGTTCATCCAAGAGGCGGACGTCGGGGTAAAATGAAGCACATATCTGGGCCGACGGGCAAACCAACGCTTCACCGTCGGTTGTTTGTGTGTGGCGTAGTTATCTAATATCAAATGGATCTCCCCTTCAGGATACGTCTCGTCGATGATTCTGAGAAAATCGAGGAAGTCTTGGTGCCTGTGTGCCTTCTTGCATTTCCCCACTACCTCTCCCGTAGCAACGTTCAGTGCGGCAAAGAGCGTAGTTGTTCCGTTTCGTTCATAATCGTGAGTGCGGCACTCCGGATGGCCAAACTTCAAGGGAAGAAGAGGTTGCGTTCTGTTGAGTGCTTGTATCTGGCTCTTCTCATCAATAGACAAGACCAGAGCTTTCTCAGGTGGATTCAGGTAAAGTCCGACCACATCTACTACCTTCTCAACCAGCTGAGCATCGTTGCTGTACTTGAAGGTCTTCTGCAGATGAGGTTGAAGTCGATTCCGATTCCAGATTCGTTGGACGGTCGATTTACTGGCCTTAACCTTCTTGGCGAGCCTCCTGGCGCTCCAGTGGGTTTCGTCCTCCGGCGGTTCCAACGTCGCCGCTATGATCTTGGCCTCCTCGTCTCCAATATACTCGGGCTTGCGGCCCCTACCTGGAGCATCCGAGAGTCCATGCAGCCCATCGTGAATCCAGCGGTCTCGCCACAATCTGGCAGTCTCCATAGTGCACCCGCATTGTGCAGCAACTCTTTTCACACTAAGACCTTGTGCAAACGTCAACACTACGCCGATACGCTTGACAAGCCGCTGTTCGGTCTTGCCCGACCGAAGAAGCCCTTCCAACTTCTCTCGGTCCTGATCACTGAGAAACACTGAGATTGATGCCGGCACTCCGTCACCTCCGAATGGGTTGCCAGCTTCATACCATACATCCACCGATTAGCCTAGCTATTTCTGGGACAGGACACTAGGGCACGCGGGATTTACTCTGTCGTTTCTTCTGGGGCTCATGTATTAGTACGCGTCAGTCCGCTTAGCATGCGGATTTGTAACTGCGCTAAACAGACCATAAGCCTGATCTCTTATGCGCAAAACGTCGATGAAGGTGCAATTAAGGAATTGGATGTGCTCATTCCAGTTCCCCCCGACAAGAGTCGGGGGTCGTGGCATGTTAGCAAGGCCAAGGATTGGGTTTCCGGACGGATTATAGGTTTCCGTAGCAAAAAGGGCGATGTGATTTGGTTGTTTACTGATCTGGCTTCCACACGCCTTTCCGGCGATGAGATGAAGCGATTGTTTCGTGTGCGTTGGCAGATCGAGTTGCTCTTCAAGAGACTCAAGTCGCTGCTGGACCTCAAGGAATTGCCGACAAGGAAAGGGCCTACGGCGCGGAGTTGGCTGCTGCTGAAATTTTTGGCCGCAGCAGTGGCTCAACAGATGCTCGTTCCTATTGAGCCTTTTCCCCCCGGAAGAACCAGAGTCCAGTGAAACCCATCACAGCATCAGCCCCTGGTCGCGTTTTCGGATGACGCGATGGACCCTCAGAGTCGCAGTTCTCTATTGCGGCCCATTGTTGATGATTATGGAGGAATTTAAATACCACCGATTAAAAAACTCGCGAAGGAAACGAAAATCATTTATAGGATCAGGTTTCACGTGACATTTTTGGCTGTTATTTTAACGCCTATGGGCTGGAAGCCTGTCCTACTACCCCGCAACTTGCTCCGATCATTATTGGTTATGGGCACAACACTTTTGAGAACTACTTATAGTGGTTCTCTAAAGTTCTGTCGGAATGGTGCAGGTTTTTGTATTTTCATCTTTCCTATCGATAAGCCATCTGAGAGCTTGGGTCAGCCTGTCGATTAGTTGATCTTTGTTTTTTGCATAGAAACCAGCGAACCACTGTGCCTTCATGATGAGCCAGAGCCTTTCGATCGGATTGAGATCTGGTGAATAGGGAGGCAAGAAGACCGGCTCAAATTTACCCCAGTCCAACGATTTGCTCTTATGCCAAGAGGCATTGTCCAAGATGAGTAAATTGCGGGGGCGCTCAAACGAGATATCTTGGTTTGCATGGTCCAGGAAAATCTGAAAGATCTCTGTATCGGAATGGCTAAATTCAAGTGCATAGAATTCACCCGTTCTTGGCAAGACTAGACCGGTAACATTCATCCTGAGATGGGCTCCGCTGTAGGCTTGAACGATCTTATCTCCTTTGGTCGCGAAGCGCCTTTTCGGGCGAGGATCACCTTCAATACCGCACTCATCAAGAAACCAAAGATCAATGCCCTGATCGCGCAGCCATTGCCTGATCAGTTCGATGAAGGCTTTTCTCTTTTCCTCGTCTTGACCATCCGGCCAAGGACGAGGCACTTTCAACCGAAATCCTTCATCATGAAGCCACCGCATTAGCGTGCTGTACCCTGCCTCTAGCTGACAATGCGTTGTGAGGTATCCGTGAAACTTTCGCCCTGTCCAATGAGTCTCTTTGACCTGTTCCGGATGCAGAATCAGCTCGCGAAATTCCTCAGTTCGGTTTCCCCTGATCTTGGGGGGACGTCCAGATCGCGGGCCTTCGGTAATGCCATCGATCCCTCGTTCATTAAAACGCCTCACCCAACGAGAAACTGAATCCTCATTCACACCGAACAAGACTGCAACTTGGTCATGGGGAATGCCCATAGTTAACGCCTTGATAGCCATAAGTCGAAGGTTCGTTCGTTGGATCGGCGCCGCTTTCGCTGCCGTCTCCAAGTCCTCCAACGTGCAATTCTCCTGATTGGGTATGTTCCGTTGACGAGACATACCCAAAGAAAATCATATTCCGATCAAAAAGTCGCGCTCTTTTCGCGATTATTTTCGAGAACTGCTATATATTTGCGCATCTTCACTTCATTTTCTATATGGCAAGATAACGTGCTCAGTGCGGGCGTCGTCCCCTGCGACATAGGATAGCAAGAAACATGAGGCTGCCGCGAAAACCAGGCTCTTACTTTCGCATGATGAGCGGCACAATCGAGTCGTCCAGAGTAAGGACGTACACGATGATAGCGGCCAGCATTATGACCACGGCCAGCCAGACTCGCCAGTCTTTGTGGAATTTCCTGTCGCTTGGCTCGGCGTCATCTCTTCGTGCATGTTTGTGCGACTCTGAGTGCTTGTGATTGTGCTGTGTCATACGTTTCCTTTCGTTCAAATCATGAACATTTCAAAAAGGATTCTTCGTGTGCTCAGGAAGCGGCACATCAAATGCCTGGGTTATCTCGCCGACCATTTGGTAGAATCCACACAAGGTCACGACTTCCAAGAGACCTTGGACTCCATAAAGTTCTATCATTTGATTCTGAAGATTCTCCGGAATGGACTTGAATTCCAGCACGACATCTGTTGTTTCTAGAATTAGAGAGTACGGATGCGGTATTGAGCCACGATCAGACTTCAAGATGGCCTCTATCAAGGCATCGCTTAGGCCCGCGGCTCGGGCAGACGCCACATGATCTAACCACTCGAAAGGTACCTCAATTCTTCTGGCAATTGACAGCACGATGAATTGATACGCATCTCTTGGCAGCTTCCCTTCAAACTTGAGGTAGTATCCTAAGTGTTCAATAAGCTGAGTTAATTCAGGGTGATTCATCAAGGGAATGTACAGGCCCCGAACTTTAGCTCCTTGGGCGGACCGTCTCGCCAGAATCTCGTCGTAAATTTCCCTAGCTTTGCCGGTAAGCTTGCCGGTCGAGTCAGGTAACGCGGCCATAATATATCTCCTCTATTCGTGGTAACTCCAAGATTTCACAGCTTCTGCAAAGGGCTCGACAGGCGTACTAAACCTTTTGTCGGCCTTTATGTCCACCAGAAAAGCAGATTTTGCTTCAAGAGCTTGTTGGAATGCCGGCGCCAACTCCTGCGGCTCCCGCACAGTCAGACTCTTTAAGCCGAGCGCTTTGGCCAAAGTTGCCCAGTCATGATCGGGCAGTGATGTTAGTTCAGAGGGCTTTGCGCCCAGTTTGGAGGCGCGAAGCCAAACGTTCCCAAAGGCCGAGTTGTTTATAACGACATATATTACCGGAACATCGAACCTGGCGGCAGTCTGTATTTCAAGACCGTGCATCAGCATGCACCCGTCTCCCGTGATTACGACGCACGGTCTGTCAGGTCTTGCAGTCTTCGCTCCGATTCCGGCCGGAATGGCCCATCCCATGGGGCCGAGATTCGTCGCGGAAATGTAGGTTCGAGGCTCGTAACTCTCCCAATATTGGCCAGCGAAAGCCCGATGCGCTCCGCTGTCTACGAGAGCGACGGTTTCTCTCGGCATGACTTTCCTAAGTTCGTGAACAATGCGTGCGGGATGTATGGGAACCGCGTCACTGGAACAATTGTCCGCGTCATAGAGGCGAGGGAGCTTGCGGATGCCGTCGATCCATGCCCTACGAACGCCTTTCCCCGCGTCGAGGTGACCTAGCAGCTCATTGGGCTCGGACATTATTCTCTCTACAAAGGCGCCAACATCTCCTACAACTGTGACCGCTCCTCCATAATCCGTGCTGATTGCTTCCGGTACGACATTGACCTGAAATAGGCCCCGTTGGGAAACAAGCTTGGAATTCCAGTGCATTGTGTCCCTCTCATTAAGGCCTGACCCCAAAACGATAAGCAGTTCCAAGTCGTCAGATAGCATCGCAGCCGACGCGTGCCTCGTACCTGCATAACCGAACACGCCCAGGGACAATGGGTGATCCTCGGGGAAAACTCCTTTGGCCTTGAGGGTCGTTGCGACCGGAATGTGAAATGCTTCGGCAAATTTGAGCAGTCCTTTTGAAGCGTCAGCCCTCTTCGCGCCATCTCCCGCGAGAATTGCTATCTTGTCAGCCCTCTTGTCGAAAAGCATCCCTGGAGCAACTCTGGCCCAGAAACGATCCATGGCCCCGGAATCCAGTATTTTGGGTTCTATCAATGACCTGTCCAAAGGTTCGTGAGCCAGGGATATCTCGGCTTCCTGCACGTCACGCGGAATGCTTAAATGCACCGGGCTCTTGCGCCGACCGAACATAGTCAACAGCGCTTCACGAAAGTGGTGATGCAGTAACTTCGGATTTTCTATGCTGATAGTCATAGCGGTTACAGACTTTAACTCTTCGGTATCGTTGAAACTTGATGCGCTGGCGTCCTGAAACTCACCGAGCCCTTCCATGAAGGTGGCTACCTCTCCGCTGAGGACAAGCACAGGAGATTCGTCGGTCCAAGCGGTGGAGACCGCGGTCGTCATGTTGGTCAAACCGGGCCCTCCAATAGCCAGGCAAGCGCCGAAATTCCCACTCGCTCGAGAATATCCGTCAGCCATATAGCAGGCGCCACCCTCTTGAGCCGCGATAATCGGCTTTATTTGTGGTGTATCTTCAAATGCGGTCAAGAATGGGTCTATCAAACCACCGGGAACAAAAAACAGAGCTTCAATTCCTTCTGCGGCAAGGGCTTCGAGTATGAAATGAGTCCCCTTCATTGTGATCCCCCTTGATCCTCAGGATGTGCCGTGGAACGTGTTGTTGCGAAGATCTTCCTTTCCCAGCGCCTAGTGAATGGTGTGGAAACAATCTTCTATGGTTTGCGGGTCGGCTGTCAAGTTCTGCACGTGCTTGGGATATACTCCGGTTCCACTGCCCTTAGGCGCCCCTGCACAGGGTTGAATAGGCGCCACGGCTATCATTGTTCCTCCCTTTTCAGGGGCGGTCGGAATTATCTGTTTGCAAAAGATGGCTTCCCCGGCTACTCTTCCAAAAGCTTATAGGTTTTGAGATCCCCTTGCACAGAAAACAGCGTGCATTTGCAGGTAAAGCAAACATGAAAAACCACAAAATCGCAGTCATCCCCGGTGACGGGATTGGGAAGGAAGTGATGCCGGAAGGGCTTCAGGTAGTGGAGGCCGCAGCCGGCAAGTATGGAATCGGTATACAGACCACCCATTTCGACTGGGCCTGCGCGGACTACTACCTCAAACACGGGCGGATGATGCCGGCCGACTGGTTCGATACACTAAAAGCATATGACGCGATCTATTTCGGAGCGGTAGGCTGGCCGGAGGTGGTACCGGATCACATCTCACTCTGGGGGTCACTGCTCCAGTTCCGCCAGGGATTCGACCAATATGTTAATCTCCGCCCGGTAAGGCTGATGGCCGGGGTGCCATGTCCTCTGGCCGGGCGCAAACCCGGTGACATCGACTTCTACGTGGTGCGTGAGAACACAGAAGGAGAGTACTCGGATATCGGTGGGATAAAATTTAAAGGCACGGACAGAGAAGTAGTCTTGCAGGAAGCCGTCTTCAGCCGAAAAGGAGTGGATCGAATTCTGAAGTACGCGTTCGAACTGGCGCGGAGTCGCCCGAAAAAACACCTGACCTCCGCGACCAAGTCCAACGGCATGGCCATCAGCATGCCCTATTGGGACGAGCGAGTGGCCCTGATGGCGAAGCAATATCCCGACGTGCGATGTGACAAATACCACATAGATATTCTTACCGCTCGGTTCGTTTTGAGTCCGGACCTATTTGATGTGGTAGTGGGTTCCAATCTGTTTGGCGATATTCTCTCGGACCTCGGGCCGGCGTGCGCTGGAACCATCGGGATCGCCCCTTCGGCCAACATTAATCCGGAGCGAATGTTCCCTTCAATGTTCGAGCCGGTGCACGGCTCCGCTCCCGATATCTACGGGCGGAACATAGCGAATCCCATCGGCGCTATCTGGTCAGGCGCAATGATGCTTGAATTCCTGGGCAATGGGGATGAGAAGCATACAGCGGCGCAGGACGCCATCATTACGGCAATTGAAACCGTATTGATCGATGGACCCCGCACGAACGATATGGGGGGCAACGCTAAGACAACAGAGGTCGGCAAAGCCATTGCAGAGGCAATTTAGTCTGTTGGCCTATCCGGGCACAATTGTCTTCAAGTCGTTCCGCATGTCCTTCAGCTTTTCCAGATCCTGATTAGAGATCGGCTTTTTCATTCGTGGAAAGGTTCTCTTTCAACCGAGCGATTTCAGCTTCCAGATCCGCAGTCAGCGCAATCATCCGCTCTTTCAAAATCGGAGAATCAGCTTGCGGCACTATCTTGGACACGCTTTCCAGCTCGTGGAGATTCAAGACTTCGCGGTATTGAGGCACATAAACATCAAGGCTGAAGCGGTTCCTGATTTCTCGTGCCAAAGCCTCGCTTGACGATGGCTCTCCGTGAACAACAAAGACCCGTGGCTTGGATTTTTCAACAAAGTGGCTAACCCACGCTAACAAATCTTTTTGGTCCGCATGAGCCGAGAACCCACCAATGGTGAAGACTTTTGCCCTTACGGCGACTTTCTCGCCGAAAAGCGTTATCATCTTCGCTCCATCCACGATTTGTCGGCCAGTGGTGCCTTGTGCCTGGAATCCCGCGATAATGATACTTGCCCCCGGACGCCAGACATTGTGCTTCAGGTGATGCTTGATTCGGCCGGCGGTACACATGCCATTAGCTGAAATGATGATCGCTGAGCCTTTGAGTTGATTGATTTTTGCTGATTCTTGAGTGGTCGGAGTAAATTTGAGGTTCGGCATGCTGAATGGATCGAACCCTTTGTCAACAATGGCACGTGCGCCTTCATCATAATACTTCTTGTTTTTTCGATAGATCTCTGTCGCTTTTATGGCAAGGGGGCTATCCAGGTAAATCGGTATATTAGGGAGCTTCCCAGCCCGAAAGAATTCCCCCAGCAGGTAGAGAACTTCTTGTGTTCGCTCAAGAGCGAACGCAGGAATTATCACTTTTTCATTGTGAGAAACGGCATAATTAATAGCTTCCAACAGTTCAGCTTTACTCTCCTCGAATCCACGGTGCAAGCGGTCACCGTAAGTCGATTCTATGAAGAGATAATCCGCATCTGCTATTTCGAAAGGATCACTCACGATCAATTGTTCTTCTCGTCCCAGGTCACCGGAAAAGACTATCTTAATTTGCTTGCCTTCATCGGTAACCCATAACTCCACTATAGAGGAGCCGAGAATATGGCCTGCGTTGCGGAGTCTAGCTTTGATATTCGGCTCTAATTCAAAAATCTGATCGAATTCAGTCGGGACAAAATACTTCAGGCTTTCCTCGGCATCTGCGGTCGTGTAAAGCGGGGTAACATCCCGCCTGGCTTGTCTTCTGTGTTTTCTCGTTTGCCATTCGGATTCCATTTCTTGCACATGCGCTGAATCCAGAAGCATTACTTGGCATAATTCGGCTGTTGGGGGCGAAGTAATTATCCTTCCGTCGAAAACCATCTTTGACAATCTTTGGAATACGGCCGCTGTGGTCAATATGAGCATGCGTCAAGACGAGATTTTTCAGCTCTTTTGGATCATAGCCCCAGTCCTCCCAGTTACGACTTTCCATTTCTTTATTGCCCTGAAATAGCCCACAGTCGATAATGGTTTTCCGCCCTTGCGAAGTTTCTATAAGGTAATTGGAGCCGGTGACCGATCCCGCTGCCCCGAAGCAAGTAATCTTAATCATAATTCTGCCTTTCCAGCGCTATGTGAACAAGCGCTTTTGAGGACGCACAGGCGAACCCCTAAAAGATCTCTATGGTCTGCTGTAAAATTATTGCAGCCTAAGAGATCCCGTCCGCGGCTTTGGCCGTTTTCTCCTCCAAAATTTGGTTGTGCAGCTCTTTGAAACCCGCCGGCGGCAATTGTCCGATTTTATCTTCTCTGATTTCCATGGTTATTGCGTCGGCTGGACAGACTGTCGCACAGACTCCGCAACCGATACACCATTCCTGATTCAATCTGGGCGCATCATCTATCATTTCCACTGCTTGAACCGGGCAAATTTCAGCGCAGGCTCCGCACCCTTGGCAACTATCGTTATCTGTGTTTCGCATGAAGTAAGTGGCCATTAGGACGTCTCGGGGTATTTTTCGTCGTCTTATGCTTCCCACACTCCAACATGCGCAACCGCAACAATTACAATTATGTTTTATATCACCCTGAGCATTATCAACAAAATGAACAAGGCCGGCTTCTTCGGTAATTTTGAGGACCTCCAGTG
The DNA here is from genome assembly GCA_963843165.1 of uncultured delta proteobacterium. Classification (GTDB taxonomy): domain Bacteria; phylum Desulfobacterota; class Desulfomonilia; order Desulfomonilales; family Desulfomonilaceae; genus DATJPW01. Next base: position 102,165 of record CAWJJL010000006.1, read on the forward strand.
ATTGTTCTTTGGTTATTTCCCTAGCCAATCCGCGACCAATTACAAATTCAGCTAATTCGTCAAATTTCATGCAAACTTCGGTTGGATGTCCACAGCCTCTGCCGGCTAATCTGTAAGAGATCCTGCAAGGGCAATGAGCCACCGCTATAACTTGCGTTTTTTCAATAACTTTCTCCATCATGTGATAAGTATACACAGCCTGCAAATCTTGTTTCAGTGATTTTCCCACCGGAATATAGCGGAATGGCTTGGTCTTGCTACCATAAGCTTCAGCGGTTACATCCCGGTTAAAATACTTAGCTACCATTTGGGCCATTTTCCGACTATGAGGAGTATCTTCTCCCTTCCAAAAGAAAGTTTGGGGAAAACCAAAACCCACTTGCAAGAGAGCGTAACCTTTTTCACCGGTTTCTGTCTTGCCCGAGAACAACATGCCCTTACCAGTAAGCTCATCCAGGGCACGAATTAATTCGGCTAATGGCAGATCAATGTTAGGCGAAATGTCTTTCGGGCTTACAGGCGTCATGGGTATAACGCCGGTTGGAATGGCCAAAGCTACCTCAGCCTCCCATGGTGTTAAATTTTCTACAAGGATATCTATTAGATCATCTCGGATAGGGTAACCCATACCGAGTCTTCCCAAATGGTCGGCTAATTTTTGATAAACTTTTCTATCTGCCATTTTCCATTTCCCGCTTTTTTTCCAATATTGCAAAATACATGTGCATTGAACATCATTTTGATGGCAAATACAACGTCGAAAAGTCGGCCCATGCTAGCATTTATGGGCAAAACCAAAAACATGATGTTAAACTTGTGTCTTCGCAAAGTATGAACTGCTTATGTTCGGTGAGCATTTGCAGGCAATGGGAGAAGGACATTGACAGAAAGATTTATTTTTACTACGTATTGTCATAGCATTCAGACGGAAACAGAGAGGCCATGGTTTTCATTAAAGGGCTGCTGATCGGGATATTTATGTGCGCTCCGGTGGGCCCTGTTGGATTGCTGTCCGTAAAACGCACGCTGACGCAAGGCCGAGCCGCTGGAATGGCATCAGTCCTGGGCGCAGCCACGGCCGATCTGCTTTATTGTTGTTTGGCCGGATTTGGGATTACACTGATTTCAAATTTTTTGGAAGAAAAGCATATATGGGTTGAATTAGCTGGCGGTCTAATTTTAGTTTTATTGGGAATCAAAATTTTCTTTTCCAAACCGGCAGTACAGACCGCAAATAATGGTTCAACAAACTTATTAAGTGATTTCACTTCTACGTTCTTGCTGATGCTGGCTAACCCATTTCCATTGGTCATTTTCACAGCTACATTTACTGCTCTTGGGGTCCCGGGCTGGAAAGGGGATTTTGTTTCCACTGCAATATTGGTAGCCGGTGTTTTTGCGGGTTCCGCTTTGTGGTCGCCCATTTTGGTCGGCGCGGCGACACTATTTCGGCCGCAGCTTAATTCCAGTCAATTGAAAATCGTAAATCAGATTGCGGGCGTAATCATGGCAATGCTTGGCTTGATCCTGGGGTTTTCTATTTTGATTGCGGGGCAGGGCCATACCCAGTAGTGATAAAACGAGAGCGAACGGAATCGGTCACGGATTCTGGAATCTCTCGAATTATGGCGCCGGTGATTACAGATCTTGAGGACCCCAACCTTTTTCCACAATGAAATCCGCGTATTCGCGTATCGCTGGACCGGCCTTACTTTCGAAATACAAAAAGTAAGGTCGCCTGAGGGGATAACTTCCGTCTCCCACATGCGCTCTGGAAGGCATCACTGCCACAGTGGCAGCGCTTTGCTTGATTTCCAATATTTTTATTGGGATTTCTCCCACAATAGATGATTCAAAAGCATCCCGAATCCTAACGTATCCGATGCCTCCGGGAGTTGCCGAAACCTTTTTCATAACTGTTGGAAAGTCGTCCACAATAACTGCCTTAGGGGTAATGGGCGACCCTCCAAGAAAATCCTGCTGCATAAAAATCAGAGTCCCCGGATGTTTTGGTCCCACAGAAAAAACTGTCACAGGTTCGTTATTGCCTCCCAGCTCATTCCATCGGGTGTAGTCGCCTTTAAGAATTTTTCCGACCTGCTCCACAGTCATGGAATTCACGGGGTTCGATCGATTGGTTAGAATAACAATTCCACCGTGTCCGATTAGACGTTCGACAAACTCCTTTCCTTGGCCTACCGCTGTTTGAATCTCCTGATCCGTCATCCTGCGCGTTGACATGGCTACATCGGTAGAGCCTTGCAACAATGCAGGTATACCCCCCTCTAGAGAAGAGCCTTTCCAAAAATCAATGGTCATCTCAGGATGCGTCTTCATAAACATTTTTGACAATGAGTAGATCCGTGCAACCATACTGTCAGGACATTTCACCCGTATCACGGTTTTTCCCGCTTCTGTGTGGGCCAATGTCAGAGTAGCTAGAGCAAGACTCAGAAATACAATTATCACGATAATCGGTAATGATTTACCCATGGCGCACCTCTTGTGGAATTTCGAAAATATTTTCCGGTCTGCAAAAATACTCGATTATATAGACGAGCTCTATCTATATGCGCTTTTGCCGACGTAATTCCATTGCTTGCACCAGACGGAAAGGGCGATGCCTCCATGATGAGCAATAGCCATGCCAATGAGGAAATGTCTGGAGGTTCAAAAGCTACAGGGCAATACTACAGCTGTCATCGCTGAAAATGTAATAACCACGGCCATTTGTCCCGTGAGATTTCTAAGGTGCACCCATGCTGGATAAGGCAAATCCGTCACGTCGATGGAATTCAGAGCGGGGACACGTGACCAAGGTTCTAGAACTTTATTTGCGAGAAACGACGAAAATTGCGTTTGGTGATTTTCCTGAAATGATTAGGAATTCAGTCCCAAACTTCGGTCGACCGCTTTACAGTTTGTAAGAAATTTTGACATTCGATTTCAAAACGTCAATGCTGAACCGGATTATAAAACACAATTTCCGGGCCAAAACGAGCACGTTTTTTGATGTTTTTTTGGTACGACTATTGCCACTTCTTTCAGTAATATTGTGAGTTGCTCCATTCTGTATCACTGTGTTGCGGGAACCATTGAGTCATGCAGAATGCATTTTGATTGCATAATCAGATGGATTTCCGGGGCTAGCTCTCAGGGAGGAGATTAATGACACAGAAACTTTATAGAATATTGCGTTTAAAAATAGTCAGTATGACTCTATGTTTTTCATTAATACCGCTTTTCGCCGTTGGAATATCGATATATTACCAATTTAGTGAATCGTACAAGACTAAAATCATGGAAGGGCTTCGGACATTGGCTCAAAATCGAGCCGCTTCTGTCGAACTTTTTTTAGACGAACGGATTGCTCAACTGATGACGGTGGCCCAGACCCACTCTTTGGATCGAATAAGCGACGAATCATATCTCAACAAAATTTTCACTATTATGCAGTCCAGATCAAAGAGTTTCATTGATATTGGAGTTATTGACGATCAAGGTAATCATCTGGCCTATGTCGGTCCTCATTATGAACAACTCAAAAATGTCAATTACGCGCACGAAGATTGGTTTGGGGCAGCAATGTCTTCCGGCCTGTATGTAAGTGACGTGTTCTTGGGTTTTCGCAAAATCCCTCATTTTATTATTGCCGTCACAGGCCAAACAGCGAATAAAACCTGGGTTCTGCGTGCCACCATAAATTCCGACGTGATCGATCACATTGTAAGCGCCGGACAAGTAGGACAGGCAGGGGACGCTTTCATCATAAACAATCGGAATGTGCTTCAGACCACGCCGCGATTCAGTGGCCACCTCCTGGGCAGACCTGCTACCCCTGATTTTTCGTCGGCAGTGGGTACTAACGTTGGCGAAATGGATTACCAGGGAGAGGAAAGTCTGTTTGCGACGACACAAATTAAGAATCCGAAATGGATCTTGGTAATAAAACAGGATCCCCGGCAAGAAATGGCGCCTCTCTTCAGAACTCGCTACTTGGAAGGATTCATTCTGGCCGCTGGAATTTTGCTTGTAGTAATCGGTACAATTTTAACCACGCGCTCAATAACTAATGAATTGGCACGAATCGAAGAAGAAAAAGCCAAAAGCGACGATCTCATGATACAATCGAGGAAAATGGCGGCTTTGGGAAAGATGGCAGCCGGAGTAGCACATGAAATAAACAATCCTCTGCAAATAATTGGTGACCAGGCCGGATGGATGAACGATTTACTCAGGGAAGAAGACTTTGCCCAAAATCCTAACTATAAAGAATTCCAGGAGTGCATCAGAAAAATAGAGCGTCATGTAGAACGATGCAGAACAATTACACATAGGCTACTGCGCTTTGGCCGTCGAATGGAGCCTAGCCAAGAGATGGTAGATATAAATCAATTATTGGGCGAAACCATTACATTTCTTGAGAATGAGGCACATTTCAGGGACATTCGTATCAAGACCGACTATGATAGTAACTTGCCTCGTATCACGACGGATCCTGCGCAACTTCAACAGGCGTTTTTAAACATAATTGATAATGCGATAGACGCTATAGGCAAATCAGGTTTGATTTCCATCACGACAAGATATGAAAGCGGGAATCCTGGAGAAATTGTGATAGACATTTCTGATTCAGGTCCGGGTATTCCTGCAGAAATAATAGGCCGTATATTCGATCCTTTTTTCACGACGAAATCAGCCAACGAAGGCACCGGCTTGGGACTTTCCATCAGTTACAGCATAATCGAAAAACTCGGCGGACGAATAGCAGTGAGCAGTAGCAAAGAAACGGGCACTACATTCAATATCCACTTGCCTGCGGTACAGTAGGAACGAACAAGCTTGGACGGACTGTTGTTCAGAAGAATAAAAGGAGGGGACGGGAAAGCAGATGAATAAATTCAGGGTATTGATAGTAGATGATGAGCCCGATTTTGTCGAAACCATTGTTAAGCGACTTAAAGGCAAAGGTCTGGACGTGGAGGGCGTGCTCAATGGAAGAGATGCCATCGCGCTTTTGGATAAGGCAGAATTTGATGTATGCGTTCTGGACGTAAAGATGCCTGGGATGGATGGAATAGAGACACTGAGCGAAATGAAGAAAAAAAACTCGCTTATGGAAGTCATCATGCTCACCGGGCATGGGTCCGTGGAGTCCGGTATACGCGGGCTTCAACTAGGAGCTTACGATTACATAATGAAACCGGTGCCATTCGGTGATCTACTTCAAAAAATAACGCAGGCATATGAAAGAAAAGTCCTCGAAAAAGAAAGAATGCAACGCCTATAGCATTGCATAATCTAATAACAGGTGGAAAATTGGGTCGCTATCGTGCGCTACGAAATTATATCCCTAGCCTGTTGATCCTCTTATCGGCAGCGCCTCTCTACCTGAGAGCAGGACCGGTATTTGCTTTGGGAGCATTATCCATTTCTGCAGTCTCAGTATACGTTACAAAGCATCTGATAAATGAATATAGAAGAGCGCGTGATCAAAATCGTATTCTGGAAGAGCACCTTGCAAAGGCGCAGAAATTGGCTCCAGTTGACGAACTCTCGGCGGGTGTAGCCCATGAAATAAACAATCCACTTGGGATAATTTCTCAAGAAGTACAGTGGATAAAAGACATATTGACAACCCGAACCGCCGAACAGTTAAAAGAAAACGAAGATTTAAATGACTCGGTAAAGGAGATTTCTCTTCAGGTGGACCGCTGCAAAGAAATTGTAAATAAGTTGCTCAGCTTTGCTCGTGACATGAAACCGGTCATTCAGCGAGTTGAACTGAATGCCTTAATTGATAATATTGCGGAACTTGTGAAAAAAGAGGCGGCCGCAAAACAGATTCGGATTTACACAAAATTTCAGTCCGGATTGCCCACGGTATACAGTGATCCGCCGCTGCTTCGCCAGATTATTTTGAATCTATTGGTGAATGCTACGCAAGCCATAGACACATCCGGCGAAATTACCATATCGACCAGTACCGGGAATAATGGAACCGTAGAAATAGCAGTGGAGGACACAGGATGCGGGATACCCGAAGAAAATCTGGTCAAGATTTTCACCCCTTTCTTTTCGACAAAGATGTCAAAGCAGGGCAGCGGATTGGGGCTTGCCTTTTGTCGGGGCATCATAGAGAAGTTGGGAGGCTCTATTTCTGTCGTCAGTGAAATTGGTAAATGGACAATTTTTACTGTGCGTATACCCATCGACAGCCGAACGAAAGGAGAGATCTATTGATGTCTTCCAGGCCGAAAGTACTAATAGTCGATGATGAAGAGAGATTCAGGACCACTATGTCTAAGTTGCTGACAGTACGAGGCCTTGACGTCTCCAGCATGGGCGATGGAAAAGAAGCGCTCAAAGAATTGAGAGAAAAATCATACGATGTCCTTATTCTCGATATCAGGATGCCCGGAATGGGCGGTATTGAGGTTATGGCTGAATTGAGAAAGCTAGATCCTTTTATTGAAGTAATTATAATGACCGGTTACGCCTCAGTGGATACTGCCAAGAAAATTACAGAGCTGGGAGCTTATGATTATTTGCTTAAACCATATAATATTGAGGATTTGATGGAAAGAATCGAAGCCGCATATGATCGAAAATGCGCCCGGCAGAAATTGATAGGAGAGCGAAAAGATTCCAACTAAGAAATAAAAATAAACTCTCTCCGGATATTCAGACATATTCATCGAGAAGCTTGGTCGGAATTTGCCACATCCGTTTCTCGATCGATATCCACCTCTTGCAGGAAATCGTTATGCAAATTGTAATTTCCCGAAAGGAAATTCTTGGCAATTGCTTCCACGCTCGATTCAGATGTCATTAACATATCCATTTGACGCGTAAACTGAAGCATTCGTCCGATTATATCCAGCCTGTCTTCGATAACGGACAGCTCATATTTATAAAAGCGGGCGTCTACACGATCTTCCTGAACATCGACAGAGAAATCAAGAGCTTTAAATATGGTACCAATCGCACGAGCCCTCCGATTTCGCCGAACGTGATCAGCCGCGCCGCCTTTAAAAGAAAACGTGATGTAATTCTTATTCACGGTTTCCCCGCAATAAGAATCCAATACACTGTAATGATAGCCAATTCTCGAACTGAAATTCAGGTACTTGTCTGAAATTATAGCGTAACTTCTGTCACCGAACCGCTCTGCCATATTAGTGGGAGCCAACATTTGCTCCCGCATCACCGACAAAAACCCGCCGAGATCAATGGGTCGCGGGCCACTATCACGTAATTCTTCCAGAAGCATGCCTTTAAGCAAAGCTTTGAAGGGGATGGATGAAATTTGATCCACCCTGACACGTCCGAGAAATTGTGATGCTTCGGCAACTCCTCCTCCCAAATCGATAATATGAAGATCCAACGGAATGGGCGCAACCAACTTCAAAGCCCCCGCTCCCTGTGTATCTGATAGAAGATCGCTGGTACGAAACATCTCTCTATACGAAAGCTCATGTACTAATCTCATAACATCATGAAGAGTTTTGCAGTATTCAGGAGCAAAATTTGCTGCCTTCGGATCCACTAGATAAAGAGGCACAATCCAATCGGCAACCCGGCGCATCGTCTCATACACGGGAGTGTCTTTAATTGCCGATTCTCTGTTACGTTTGATGCTGATGAGCTCCGGAACTTTGCCCTGATATACCCGACCCGAATAGGCATCCACGGTAATCTCAGACCCGGGAGGGATTTTTGTTGTGGCTGTTTTTGCCCCCAATAGGGCAGGCACGCCGAATTCTCGCGCTAAAGAAGCCATATGCCCCGTGACACTCCCCGCGTCTGTGACAATGGCCTGTGCTTTTGGCATTGCGATCACGAACTGAGGAGTAGAATGCTTGGCTATCAATACAGCCCCATCAGGAAAATTCAAAAGGTCTTCATCTGAATTCACGTGATAAGCCGGACCGGCTCCAATACCTCGAAAAGCCGGAACTGCTCCTTCCACCAGCACGGGATAGCCATCAATAATCGGAAGAGATTTCGAATCTTCTTCATTGGAGCCGGTTCGATGAAGAGGGCGGGCTTGCAATATTAAAATCTTTCCATTTACATCGACAGCCCATTCGATATCCTGAGGATATTGGTAATGCTGCTCCAGTTTTACAGCGTATGAAGCCAATTCAGCTGCCTGATCAGGAGTGAGACAAGCTAGATCCTGCCGGTCATTATTGACGGCAATTTCAGTCAGACCACCCTCGGGTTGAGCAATCAACTGAACCGGTTTATGAGCAAGCTCATCTCGAGTATTTTAAATGGCGGATTTTTATCGACAATGTAAGTGTCCGGCGTAATAATTCCTTCTACTGCGTAGGGTCCAAGCCCCCAAACCGCGTTTATGATAACATTGTCGTTCAGCAAATCTACAGGATCCACTGAATACATTACCCCACTGGCCACTGAATCCACCATCTCGACGCACCCTACACTCATTGAGACATCTTCATCTCGCATACCTTTATTTAATCTGTAAGAAATGGCTCGAGGCGTGTAAAGACCGGCCAGAATATACTTGTAGGTTTCAATGATCCTGTCATGAGCGACATTTAGTATGGAAACATATTGACCAGCGAAGGATAATTCGCTGTCTTCCCCAATGGCGCTGCTGCGCAATGCTATCCTCGGAAAATCCACTTCCTTCCGGTCGCGATCCCGAATTCTTTGGGTCATGGTGCTATATGCATCCATTATTGCCGTGCTGAGTTCCTCGGGGACTACCGCTGAAATAATAAGCCGTTGGATACTCTCACTTACAGCGTCAATGGTATTCGGATCTTCCGGTTTTAAATCTCTTCTCTTCCGATTTATTTCATCAATCAAATCATTTTGTTCTAGGAAGAAATCGTACGCCCGAGTGGTTATGGCAAATCCCTCAGGGACCGGAACCTCGGTCCGAGTCGCTAATTCACCCAGATTCGCATTTTTGCCACCCACCCAATCGATCATTTCTCTGTTGATCTCTGAATAGGACAGTACCCAGTCGGTTACCGCCAACTCCTTTCTCTTGCCCAATTCTTCTTTGATAGCGGTGTTAATTTTGTTCACTACATCGAATAATCGTGGATATTTATGACCTGATAAGTCATCCAGGCTCTTGACCATGCGAAGAGTGTGAAATACGGCGCGGGTAGCTATGGCTCGAATGGTAGACATGCCGAACACCTGCTTACCGTTCAATCTTTCTTCGAATTTAGTTATAACGTGTAGAAGTTCGCTATTCGAAGCGAGAAGGTCTTTAAAGCAGGTGTACCTGAACCTGAAAATCCTTCCGACTTTTTCTTTATCAGCAGAGCGGTCCCCGTATGCCCATCCTTTGATTTTGTTCAGAACCTTTTTGACTTCATGTGCCATGATCTTAATCTTGTGCCCCGCTGGGAAATTAGGCCGGCAGGCGATTTTATTTCAATTCATCAAATTGAAATTTTAGCGAGATTTCACCCGCGCCAACTTGTCTGTGCTGCACATATGGCAATTTGTTGAAGACCGCAAGCATAGGAGAATTGGAATCCAGGACGTCCGCTTTTAGTCCTTTGATTCCCTTCTCCTTCGCGATTTCTATCATATGTTTCAATAAAAATGTTGCAATTCCACGGCCATGAAAATTTTCATCCACCATGAATGCCACGTCGGCAAATTCCTTGTCCGACCCGAACATATAGCGGGACTCTGCGATGATTCTTTCGGTTTCACGGGGGCCTGTCACGACCACCAACGACAATCCGTCATCCTCCGACACATTAACATACCGCTGCAGATTCTCATGCGGCATGCTCCTCCTAGGTGCAAAATACCTAAAGTAAACCGAACTCTCAGATAAATTATAAAATAAGTCTTGAATCATGGATTCATCACTAGGTTTGATGGGCCGAATTCGTGCGTTCAGGCCATCTTTGAAGACAGTATCCACCCGAACCTTAGAGGTCAACTCGGGCGAAGCCATCCTGTAATAAAATTGATCGGGATAGACGTAACGCAGCTCTCTCGCTTCCTTCAGTAGAGCTTCCCTGTGGTTTGGGTGGGCAATTTCAATGAGAGCCATGGTTCGATCGCGAATCGACTTGCCACTCAAATACGCAATTCCATATTCGGTAATGACATAGTTGGTATCCCCGCGGTTCATCATTACTACGGCGGGCCTGGCACTGAAAGTCGGGACTATTGTGCTCCGGCCGCTTTTTTCAGCAGTGGAACGCAGGCAAACAATAGATCGGCCCTTTCTGGAAAGACCCGCTCCTCTCATGAAATCGTGATCCCCTCCCGAGCCCTCAACAGCTGACCAGGTTGGGTTCCCTTGTCTTATCTGGCCTCGCAGGTCAACCTGCAGCGCCAAATTGATAGCGATCATTTTGTCGTTCGAGGCTATGAGCTTGGGATTCAAACAGATGTCCGAAGGATATAGCTCTACGAGACTATTATTGTTGATGTAGTCATACGCTCTCCGTGTTCCTATGCAGCATGTCGCTAGTGATTTCCCTCGAAACATTTTTTTCGTGCTGTTATTAATGACCCCCGATTCTATGAGATCGACAATGGGATCGCTGAAGACCTCGGTATGTAGACCTAGGTTGCGGTGATCTCGGAGAGAATCGAAGAGCCCGCGAGAAATTCCGGCAAAGCCGAATTGAAGCACCGATCCGTCTTCTATGAGCTCGCAACAATAGCGACTAATCGCTTTTTCACGGTCCCCCAAGGGCTCTTCCGGCACTTCAAAGAGATCCTCTGCGGCTTCCACCAAATAGTTGATCCTATCGCCAGAAATGAAGGTGTCCCCCAGAGTCCAAGGCATAAGGGGATTTACCTGAGCGATTACCATCCGGGCCGACTCCACAGCGGCCAAAGAAATATCTACAGAGATTCCCAGGCTGAAACGGCCGAATCTGTCCGGTGGTGATACCGGTACTATAGCTACGTCAATGGGTATCCTACGCTTGCGAAAAAAATCGGGGATCTGGGAATGGAAGAGAGGAACGTAATCCGCGTCCGACTGACGTTCCGATTGGTCGATTCGTCGGGCGGGAAAAAAAGTCCTAAGGTTGAATCTGTTCGGGGCCTTGGCGCCTAAAGATGCCGCTTCCCTTCCGGTGAGGAACTGAAGCATGACAATATCGGAAAGACGCGAATTTCCCATCGCCTTTATCATTGTGGTAGGTTCCGAACACATGCTCCCAACATATATTCTGTCACCGTTCTTAAGATGAGTTACAGCCTCTTCAGCTGAGACCAGCTTGGTGGCGAAGTGTTGTTTCCAGACTTGCATCTTGTGTCCTTTCAGCGACCGAATCAAATCAATACTACAAGGTCCAACAGTGCTCTAATCGGGGTCTTGCTATGCATTCCCGCCTTCATCGCGGAGGTGCGAATTAGGTCTCAAAAATAAGATGTTACCCCGTGGAGTAGATTCATCTTGTCGGCTTCTCTCAGCAATTCCTCTCTGAACTTTGGATGGGCAAGTTCTATGATCGCCAAAGCTCTATCATGAGTCGATTTTCCCTTGAGGTTGGCTGCTCCGAACTCTGTCGCTAAATAGTGTGTGTCCATTCTTGGAATCGTTATAGCCGTCCCGGCCTCGAGTCGAGGCACCACACGCGAAACCTCGCCGTTATCGGCAGTAGAACGAAGAGCGATGATAGATTTCCCGCCTTTAGAATCAAAAGAGCCTCGAACAAAGTCCAATTGTCCCCCTGTTCCACTAATCTGCCAACCCCGCAAGTACTCTGAGTTGCACTGGCCCAGAAGATCCACTTCAATGGTAGCGTTGATTGAAACCATGTTGTCATTTTGTGCGATCAATGCGGGATTGTTGGTATAAGAGACAGGGTAGCTTTCCATCGCAGGGTTATCATTCATGAAGTCGTACAAGTCTCTGTCACCCATGGCAAAAGTAAAAACATGTCTCATATGGTGAAGATTCTTTCTCCTGCCGTTTACCACGCCTTTTTTTATTAATTCTACCAATCCAGGAGAGAGCATTTCCGTGTGGATACCTAAATCTTTATGATCGTCCAGATGTCGACTTATTGCATAAGACAAACTACCAATACCCAGTTGTATTGTGGCCCCATCGGGCACCAGTTCAGCAACAACGCTGCCAACAGTCTCATCCTCGGATCTAGGTTTTGAAGGGGTTGCTTCCACAAGCGGAATGTCATTCTCCACGATTGCGTCCACCTCGGATATGTGAAGAATGGAATTCCCAAACACTCGAGGCATATACTTGTTGACTTCTACGATAAGCTTCTTGCAATTGCGGGCAGCCGTAGAGATGTAGTCGTTCACCGTGCCAAAAGTGAAGAAGCCTGCTTTATCTATGGGCGAAACGGTAGTCATAGTGACATCGATGTCCATTGATTCCTTACAAAGTCTTGGTATCTCGTGAAAATTATTAGGAACGAAATCGTTAAGACCAATGCGAACAAAATCTCTGTTAACATCACTAACGAACCAAGAAAATGCATGTACACGCTCAGTAAGATCCCGGGATAAGATTGTTTCAGCAGCGGTCCGCATGGGCAGTAGCGAAAATATCTTGATTTCTTTTAGGTCACCGCTGCGAATCCTATCGGCAAGGGCCGTCAGCAGCGCTGGTGGTTCAGCGTTTGTCATACCGTGCACAATGGTGCTGTGGTCGGATATATTAGCCACTGCTTCCTGTGGTGTGGTCAACTTATTTAGGTATTCTTTGTGATACATCCTTGGCTACTCCTTACATGCATCCCTTTTAATTGTGTCACGGGTTGAATCATATAGCTATCGGAAGTGATCCAGCTCCCTATTCGGGCAACAAAACCCATTGTGCCATTACAAAATTCAAGAACGTTGCATAACCATTTTCACGATGCCGTTAGATATCGCACGCGGCGCCGAATAATCCAGCTCATATACTTACAAACCAGCAGTTTCGGCCACATTATAAGCAAATTCTCTGCATCCCATGCTGCAACAAACATGCCCGGATTACCGGCAAAAACTAGATGCCTACGCGCTGTGAATAATGTAACTCATTTTCGCCTTTCAAGTCGGAAATTGCCAGCGGCATCACGAGTTTTCAGGCAACAATGCCATAATTCGTCGCGGGATAAGACACTGCTTTTACAACGTGTAAAAAAAACCGACAGCAGATATGTACCTGCGCCGGCGAATTGAAATTACGTAACTGCTCCAAAAAAAGCTCCCTTACAATTCAAAAGGCTCAGTGTTCGATTCTCGCGCCTTGGCATGGTCCTGGCAAAGCCGTTGCCTGGATTCCAAATCCATAGTAAGGATGGTCGGAGGCTTGGTGGGAAAGGAGATTTTCACATGATCCGAATTTGTTCAAGGCTGCTCTTGTTCTTGGCTTCAGCCTATCTGCTGCTCCCGGACCTGATTCTGGCTTCAGGGGACAAAGCCGACATGCTGGTTGTTGTGGCGGATAGCCGAAGAGTCCATTGGATCGTTTCCAGGTTCTTTGTCGATGTGTACAATACCAATCCCTTCATGTTCGGCATTTATTGCATCATCGTGACAGCGGTTTTGGGTGGGGGTCTGGGTCTCATAACGGATTTCATTATGAAACGAACCGGAATCGACCTGACGACCAGAAAAATAGTTGAACATTGATAGTGAGCATTTAGAGCCCAACTCCGAATGAGCAAGAAGGAGGTCTCAATATGGATTGGTTGTATATGTACATGCCCATCTCGGGAATCGACATTTTTTGGCCAGGTTTATTGCTGATAGGGTTTTCCGTCGGGGTGATCGGCGGATTCTTCGGGATGGGAGGCGCATGGATGGTGACTCCCGGCCTGAATATTCTAGGTTTTCCCATGGCATTCGCTATCGGCACGGATATTTCTCACATGGCCGGAAAATCGATGATATCGACATTTCGGCATTCGAAATTCGGAAACGTAGATTATAAGCTGGGTCTAATCATGGTGATTGGAACCGTGATCGGTATAGAATGCGGCGCCCAATTGGTAATGTATCTTGAAGGGATAGGCAAGGTAGGTCCCGTTGTTCGATGGGTTTATGTAGGTGTATTGTTCCTGATAGCTCTTATGGTCTTCACTGATTACAGAAAAGCAGTTCAGAAAAAGAAAAGCGGAATAGTCGGAGATCGTGGAGCCGAGGGATTCACCTGGTATAAGACCTTACAGAGAATCAACATTCCACCTATGATGCGTTTCGAAGTGGCTGGGATTACCTGTTCTGCATGGCTGCCCATGTCCGTAAGTCTTCTCACAGGCATTCTGGCCGGCTTTCTCGGCATCGGCGGAGGCCTGCTCCGAATGCCGGCTCTAGTTTATCTGATCGGATGCCCGACCCATATAGCTGTCGGAACCGATCTATTTGAAGTCATGATCTCAGGTCTCTACGGCACATTCACTTATGGAGCAAAGGGTCGAATAGAACTCTGGGCAGTATTCGTAATGCTGCTAGGCGCTGCCGTCGGGGCTCAGATAGGGACCGTCGCGACCAAGTATGCAAAAGGATACGGCATTCGAATAGCCTTTGGTCTTGCCGTGGTCGCATGCATGATCTCTATTATACTGAAGCAGTTCAAATGGGCTATATCCGCGACAGTCCTGATTCTAGGGGCAGTCGGTGCGATCTGTATATATATAATGATGATCATGTTTTCAGGCGCTGCCCAAGAGTTGCGGGAGAAGAAAGCAGCCGAGCGGAATGTCGCCGGATAAAGCAGCGTGTTTCACAAACTGACGAGAGGAGTCTCAAGATGAACAGCAGGGTCCTGATCTGTTTGACCGGCTTGATCCTGATTTTAAGTATATCGGCGCCTGTAATGGCTGCAGAGGTTGCCCAAGGCAAATGTATTAAGCTCGACAGCGCAAGCAAAACAGTGACTATTGAAGAATATGATACTGACTTCGCAAAACCTCATATTTATGGGAAACCCACGGGCAAAGAATCAAAATTTGATATCGCAACAGCAATGATTGGAGCGGATCCTAATCCGGGGGACATCCTCAGAATAGCTTATGAAGTGAAAGGTGAACAAAAGATCGCATTAAAAGTCATGAATGTGACGAGACAAGATATTATGAGCAAATAGAGAAGAATGGCCGGCGAAAGCTAAGGATGCAGCGGGTTTAGGCAGTATTCTCTCACCATTTCCAGCCATCGATCCAGTTCGACTCCGCACGCGAAATGGTCTTGACCTAGGTCGGGAGTCCCGGATTCTTCAAAGATAATGTGTGAATTAACGAGGCATACAGGCCAGCCGGGTAAATGATGCCTTAGCCGCTGCAATTCGCTAACCCTGTAGACCATAAAGGCTGAATCATCGCAGGAAACACGGTAACATGCGCCCTCGTGCTGGATGGAAATTGCCTTACCGAGCAAACCTATATCCACGAAGAGGTCCCGAATCTGCCGGAATACCTGCTCTGGTGATCGCTCCAATTCTGTTGTTAAATTCATGGCATTTTACCGAATTCGTCAAGGGAAACTTAATCGCCATTGCCGTAGTTGGCTTCGTACCTGGCCCAAAAATCATCCATTGTGAAAGTATGGCACTGGGTGCCTTGGCATTGCACGCTGAAACTTGAACTTACCGCGCCCATTCTGGCCGCATCCAGAATCGTTTTGCCGATTAACATTCCTTTAATAAGACCAGCCCTGAATGCGTCCCCGGCTCCGGTCGGATCCAGAACCCCTGAGGCTCGTGCAGCGGGGATGATAGTTTCGCCTTCGGGTGTACATACCACGGAGCCTCTTTCCCCTAAAGTTGTCACGATTGCTTGAGTCTTTTCCAGCAAATCGTATTTATTCAGTCCGGTAGACCTCATGATCATTTCCAATTCATAATCGTTGGATATAAAAAGCCTCGATCCCCTGAGCATCTCGATTAGGAGCTCGCTCTTTAAAACAGGGATCTGCTGGCCCGGATCGAAAATGTAAGGTATAGACCGCACAATGTACGCTCTCGACAAAGACATCATATCATCGAGGTTGCCTGGAGCAATGATTGCCAGAGTGTCATCAGGTTCGAGGCCATCTATGGCGTAGCTGCATGGATGCTTCATCGCACCGGGATTAAATCCGGTGATCTGATTATCTGATTTATCCGTAGTAATATAAGCTCCGGCAGTAAATTCATCGTCAATGCAACGAATTCCATCCAACGGGAGACCGAGGCTGCTTAGCCATTTGCCATAATTATCAAAATCCTTACCGGCCGTCGCTAGGATGAGCGGTCGTTCGCCTAGAAGCGCAAGATTATACGATATGTTCCCGGCTGTGCCCCCGAATTGCTCTTTCAATCCGTTCACCAAAAAGCAGACATTAAGGATATGAATTTTATCCGGGAGAATGTGGTCGGAAAATTTTTCTGGGAAATCCATTATTCGATCGTATGCCAACGACCCGGAAACCAGAATTTTCATAATACAGCCCTCGTTTTTTTGGAAAATTGCCAAGATTCACAATAAAATACGATAAGAAAAGCTTGGATAATAGTCAAGAGAGAGGTGAGAAGTGATCGCTGGTCCAAAATCGAGGATTGAGGATTGGGGAACACCTCTGGTAGATCTGTCGGTGCCGAGCCGTCCTAAGAAAATGTTTCCCCGACGTCAGGATTGCTAATAGTTGTGCTCGTCAAAAGAGCCAGGCGGAGTTTCTCATCCCTTGGAATCCAGTATCCTAATGGCGCAGCATCTGACAATGATCATGGACCAAATTAATATGGCAGGTAAGAAGAGAAAACTTTTGGCGGGTTCACTACCATTAGTAATATGCTTCGGATTATCTCTAATCTTTGGATTAGTAGAACCGAAAAATTTTCCAGATCCTTCTTATCCGCATAGGACTAAAGAATATTTAGATTACTTATCTCAAGTTTGGCTCCTCGTCGGAATTGTCCTGTCAGTCGTCTTTTTCTTCATCATTCTCATTGAAGACTTATTTGGCTATTTTGCAAGGCTTCGCGAAGAAAAAAGGCTTGCGGAGAAAATGCGGCAAAAAAAATAGTCTATAATTATTGGGTTACTGACCATAAATTCACATTGGATTGCATCAAGTTACACCTCTAGACTGATATTGCTACACGATTTCTTTCCTGCTTCTTTTTGCTTTTTTATATTAAGGTACGCTTAGTCTCGCATGTCCATATGCGTAAGCTCGACCCTTTCAACGACCTTGCTGATGTTAGCTAGCAGCTTCTTGGTATCCAGGGGCTTTTTCAAAATTGCGTCTACCCCGCATTCAATCAATTTCTCTTGTTCCTGTGCCTTAACATCCCAGCCGGTCAATAAGATGAACGGCGTCTTTGGGATACCTCGTTCCCGGCAGATCGTCCGGACCGCCTTCCCCACTTCGTAACCATTCATGCCCGGCATGCCGAGGTCACAGATTACGAGGTCAATCTTATTATTTCTAAATATTTCCATGGCCTCTTCTCCGGAGATTGCGGAGAAGACCGTCTGTTGGTGTTTCGTCAATATCCCTTCAAGGTGCATAACAATGAGCGCAATATCGTCGATCACAAGGATATTTAATTTGGCAGGCAACAACTTTGGGTCTGACGGCATTGGCACTTCTTCGGGCTGTTTGGCCAAAGGAAGCGTTACAGTAAAGGTAGTGTTTTTTCCCTCTAGGCTCTCCACAGAAATGGTCCCCCCGGAACGACTAATGATACCGTGGCTAACCGCGAGCCCCATTCCGGTTCCGGCGGAGACTCCTTTCGTGCTCCAGAAAGGCTCAAACACCTTTTTCAGATGCTCTCTCTTTATCCCCCTGCCTGTATCCATGACCTGGAGTACAACCTGATTTCCCTGGAAGAATGTTTTGATTCGGATCTCGCCTCCTGCCGGCAGAGCTTCGGCAGAGTTTTTCACGAGATTAATCAGGACCTCCGTGATCTCGCTTTCTCTTGCGTTCACAAAACATCCGTCCATTAATTCTAGATTCAGGGCTATACTTATACCTTCCTTGTCCGGACCCGTCTTCCACAAAGGCTTTGTCATCTCAGCCGTCTGCTTCACAGTTTCGGAAAGATCAAACACCTCGCCTTCAGCGGGTCGGATTTTATCACCGACCTGGGCAAAACTTTGGAGTCGCCTAACAGTTGCGGCGCCCGACCTCGAAACCTGAAGGACTTGTTGGAGCGTCTGCTTGGGCTCGGACAGATTTCCCCTTTCCAGATCAACCAAAGCGAGGTCAATCCCGCCCATGACCATCTGGAGCAGGTTGTTAAAGTTGTGGGCTACGCCACCGGCAAGGTCATTAATGGCCTTCAGACGTTCAGTCTGGATCGCAACTTCTTCTGCCCGCTTACGATTAGTTATGTCCCTTGTAATTCCCAATAGTCCTGTGGGGACTCCGTTCACATCGCGCAGGAATTTAATTCTTGCTTCTGTCTCTATAATTGAACCGTCCTTGCAGAATTCCCGCAGTTCGACCAGGCGTATTCGGTCCGGATTGACGCCGGGGTCACGGTCCCTACCAATCTCTTCGCCAAGAATCGTCACGGCCTTCGAGTTGGAATCGGGCGTTAGCGTTTTCTCCAGGGGAAGTTCAGTTGCCTCTGCTGGAGTGTACCCGCGGATTTTCTGCACAGATGGGCTGACATAGGTGAATTTTAGAGTCGCTAGATCCAGGGTCCACACCATATCGGTGGCATTGTCGGCCAGCAGCCTGTATTTCTCCTCGGATTTCCTCAACTCCTCCTCAACCTGCTTTCGTTCTACAATCTCTTGCTCAAGCGTGCGGTTAAGGACCTTCAATTCATTCGTCCTCGCATTAACTCGCATTTCGAGTTCATCGTGTGCCGTTTGCAATTCCGCTTGGAGTCGGTCACGCTCAAGAATTTCCTGCTTGAGATCGCCGACGAGTTCCTCTTTATCGTATCTGAGCATTAATGAATCGGCATATATCGTGTGCATCCGTCGACCCGTCTGCAGAAGCACACCGGCAAATAGTAGTATCACTCCGCCAGTAATCACATGAAATTGGTCAAATTCGTATATGAACCGGCCTGACAGAGGTAGCAATGCGAGCGAGAGATTGAACGCATAATCCTTTGTAGGCGAGTAGATAACGACACTTGCAGCCCCGATTCCCGCAACGAAAATAGCAAGCAAGAATTGATGAAGAACTGAATCTTTCGGAAACAACCAGACACCTGCCACCCCCCACATCAGTCCTCCCGCAGTAACCGCCAACGTGTGCCATTTACCACACCTTATTACCGCGTCTTCATCTCGTTTTTGTTTGTGGAACAAGTATATCAGGCAATGTCTGCCTAGAAAGAGTGCTAAGTACGCCAACAGCCAGACGACTATACGGTCATGTGAAACGACATTCCAGAGCGCGCCACCCAGTATCACAGCACCCAAAAAAGCTCCCAATGAGCCGATGCCAGACTGTGCATAAAGTAGTCTGGTCTGGGCAGCTTTCAACTTCTTTCGTTTCTGATCTGAGCGGGAGGGTGAAGCATGCAATTCGACGATTTTGTTGGTCTCCATCTTGGCTCCACACAAAAACATATTCAGATCCTAGTCCAAGCTTTTGGTGTTATATTCCAGAAATATGGTAATTTTTCGACCCTTTTTTGGGGAGGGATAATAAGTGAAAGAGCACAAAGACCACGAGTGTCAAAGGATAACGGTAGACACCAGTTACAACGTCTCCGTCATATATCGCTGAATGAGAGACAGCAATAATGGATTAAGAGACAAGGATTTATTTACCTAATTTCCGAGGCAACGTCCACAAATCTTGAATCAACTGCCCACTGAGTCATTAATATGGAGGAGAGGATCTGATCACCTAACCTAGACAGAGGGCGATCGGGTACTCGCTTGATTGCCTGGTTAACCTACGTTGGCAATCCCAATTCTCAAAACGTGCTCGGTCTCGCGTTTCAATTCTCGGACAATGGTCGCCGCTGGTTTGATATCTTTCACCAAGGCGACACTTTGACCGGCATAAAGAGCTAAGCCTTCCATTTCACCTTGCATATTTTCAAGCGGCATGCTGCTGCTGTAACGCTTTACAGGGGTTCCATCTGTTCGGTACGCGATGGCTTCGCCCTCCTTGGGGCGTTTGCCGCTCGGCGGGGAACCCGCCTTCTGCCAAGTATCGACCGTACTATTTCGCAAAGTACCGATGAGGCGCATGCTCCCAGCCGATATCAAAAAGCTCGGAATACACAGTGTCTTCAACATCTGCGATAACGAGTCTCCGTTTATAGACATGATGGGCCAGACTCTCTTCAGATGTTACGAATCGGGTACCAAGCCAAACACCAGCTGCGCCGAGAACAAACGCCGCAGCTATGCCCCGACCATCTCCGATCCCACCTGCCGCTACCACGGGTGTTGGAGCGACCGCATCCACCACAGTCGGCACTAGCACCAAGCTACCGATGGTTCCTCGAACATGACCGCCTGCCTCCCAGCCTTGAGCGACAATTATGTCAGCGCCAGCCGACGCCGCATCCCGTGCTTCAGATACGCTGCCGACAGAATGCAACACAACAGCGCCTGCCTCATGCGATGTCTGGATGTAACTGTTTGGCGCTCCCCAAAAAAGAGAAACGATTTTCACTCCTTCGTCCAGGCAGATATTCAACTTGTCATGAACGTCTGCATCCAAGACTAGATTGATGCCAAATGGATTTTTGGTCAGCGAACGAGTTTCTTGTAATAGCGAGCGTATTTCAGAAGGCGAGCGCCACGTTACCGACAGCATTCCCAAGCCGCCACTGTTCGACACCGCGGCGGCAAGTTCAGGGGAGCTGGCGCTTCCAATCGGGGCTTGGATGATTGGCAGCTCGATTCCCAATAGGTCACAAAGCAGTGTCCGAATCATTGCCTTCTCCCTAAGACCATGTGAGTGGTGGAGAATTAGTCCGGCTGCACGGAACCAGGAAAGCGACGCTTTCATTTCATTCCGATAGTAAATTTCTGCACCAAAAATGCCGGACGATATAAGAGCTTGGCTCGTCTTAATCCTTCAATCCCGAGATCCTGTTCTTGATTTATATATTTTGTTTGGGGCCAATTGTTCGCGCACACATGCTGGTTGACTGCCGCATTCAATCCAGGTAGATCCGGGTTTGATTTCTCCACATGTATTACCGCTGTTTCGGGATTGAGCAATTCACCAAGCGTAAATGCCTACACATGTGAATTGATGAAGATTGCGCCACCGTTTAGTCCCAGACTCCTGAAATTCAGCAAAGCTTCTTGTACTGCACCGTCTTCGAGCAGCAGATCGGAGTTAGCTCCACACTGCTTCGCTGCACACCATTTTGTTTGAACTTGCAGACATGAGTTCAGGTACTGCGTCATCTATGATTCTATACTCATATGAATACCTTCGCTTGAATTTATTAATGAGATTTCGGTGGCTTCGGTAATTGTTTCCTGCCAGTCTGATTAGATGATCAGTGAAATATACATAATCGTGATTGTCTCTATCCTCGAAAATTGTATATTTTTCAGCATCGACAAAATTTTCGACAAAAATCTGTTCTGCTCTGCACACTTGTGGGTTCGGGGAAACCGCCGCAACTTCACGGAATAATTTACTCAATGCAATTTCCTTATTCCCTGTACCCACAGGCGGTAGTCCGACGTAAATACCTCGTTCATCTTTTACGAGAATAAAAAGGAAGTCGTTCCAGACAGACCACATCGGCTCGTACTTATGTCGCCAAACAAACAAATTCGTAAAAGTAAGCTCTGAAATTCTTGGTGGATCGAGTTTGAAAAATTTTTTTAGCTCCCGTTGATGCTCCAAAAACAAAGGTACAAATTCCATTTTTGTCGCCCTTCCCGGAGTCCAAATCCTCTTCTTTGGTGAATATTTTGCTAAATCCCGGCTGTATTAATTTGTTGAAGATCATTTAGACCCCACTGAACAATACTCAACTAATTTATCCAAAAATTAATACTGTCTTTGACTTTGGCAATTGCATGACGAACCTGATCAGCCCATCCTGAATAATCCAGCCAATCAGTGGACTGGATCTGGCCTGGACAGACTATCCGCCTCTTATCCGTTGCTATTCAGCTTAATCTTTGCCGAGCCTTCTTCGAATCACCAAGTAAATATGATAATCATGTTCACGGAATTATTTTTCCGAGAAATGAGGAGCTAAACTAATGCTGCCGCTCGTTTTCGCATCAGCGACTCTCATAGCCTTTGCTCTACATTTACTTTTGAGTAGGGAACCTCGCACAGGAGCCAGAATTGTCCAACTCCTCCTTTTGTACCTGCTCGTAATTAATATCGGCATTGGCAGCCTTTTGGCCTGGTTTGGACATACCTTTATGGCCGATGAGATAGCTCGCAAAATCGGATGGCAGCCCGGAAGCCCCTTTCAGTTCGAGGTTGCTCTCGCCGACTTGAGCTGGGGAGTTTGCGGTGTGCTTTGTATTTGGCTAAGAGAAGGGTTTTGGACAGCAACAGGAATAGGAAGTTCTGTTTTCCTTCTCGGGTGCGCTTTCGGTCACATCAGACAAATCATTCAAGAAGGAAACATGGCAATCTACAATGCCGGACCTGTGCTTTGGATTGGCGACTTGGCCGTTCCCATTACCATACTGGTTTTGCTGTTCCTGCGTTTCAGACTTGGGGAGAGATAGTCCCGATCACTTTCCGCACATCCCCGGATTTTTGATCAGGCCAAACTCATCACTTTATTTCGCTATTTTCGCCAGCTCTTCTTCTCGAAGAATTTTCCGTAGTATTTTTCCGACAGCCGATTTCGGGAGCTCTTTCCGAAATTCCACAATTTTGGGTGACTTATGCGCGGCTAGATTTTGTCGGCAAAAATCAATAATTTCGTCCTCTGTTGCGGTCTCGCCTTCCCTTAACACGACAAAAGCCTTGATAGTTTCACCCCGATATACATGCGGGACACCGACAGATACTGCTTCTTTAATTTTGGGATGTTGAAAAAGAACTTCGTCGATTTCTCGAGGAAAGACGTTGTACCCACCTGCTATAATCATATCTTTCTTTCGGTCGAAAATATAAATGTATCCGTCCTCGTCCTGTCTCGCGATATCTCCTGTGTATAACCAGCCGTCACGGATGTGCTCGGCAGTTTCTTGTGGGTTATTCCAATACTCGCTCATTACCAGAGGCCCCTTGACTATCAATTCACCCGGTTCCCCGGGTGGAGCATCTTCAACCCCGTTTTCAATCTCCACAAGTCGAACGTCCATATCGGGAAATGGCACGCCGATGCTTCCGAATTTTTTCATGCCAAATAGTGGATTGCCAATGCCCAGGCTTGTAGTTTCAGTCATGCCCCAGCCTTCTGTATACATGAATCCCAGGTCTCTGATCCGGTCTATCAATTCCGAAGGCATAGGAGCCGCCCCTGAATTTATGAGCCGAATTCGTCTATCCAATTTCAGCTCACCGACTCTGGGATGATTGACAATTGCATTCAGAAGCGTGGGAACACTAGGCAGCCAGTATATCTCATCATGCTGGCCCAAAAGACCCATAAATTCCTCGATTTCGAATCTAGGCACAAGGATCAAGGTAGCGCAATTGATTATGGCCCAATTCAAGCAGCAAATTTGTCCGTATGCGTGAAAAAAAGGCAATACTGCAACGACCTTTTGCTGCTCAGGTGTCATTCGTAAAGGCGATATATTGCCACCCCAGGCTGCTAAAACGAAATTGGCCGCGGAATAATTCGCGTGGGTGAGTACAGCCCCTTTTGGTGTCCCGGTTGTACCACCCGTGAACATGATAACTGCCGGATCGTCCGGCGCGATATTCACCCGAGGCAGTTTCTCATCAGAGCATTGGCCGATTAATTCTGAGAAATGATGCCATCCTCTTTTCAGCCCCAAATCTTGTCTGCTGCTTGTGGGCGCAGCAGTGACGTAGTCGGTTACCCTGGTTACCACACGGACAGGGATTTCTGATTCTTCTATAACGGGCTCGATGCCGGCGAGGACCATGTCAAAAGTAACCCAAGCCTTTGGCGAAGTCAGCTCGATGACCTGTTTCAGCTCGGGCGCTGTATAAAGTGGATTTACGTTCACGACCAGCGCGCCACAACACAAAGCAGCATAGTAGGCCACTACGTATTGCGGACAATTTGGAAGATGCAACGCCACTCTGTCGCCTTTTTCCACCCCAATATTTCGCAAAGCATTGGCCAATCTTAAGGCCTCGGATCGGATTTCGCGAAAAGTCATTTTGCTCCCATAAAAATCAGTCGCTATTTTATCCGAAGCATTATTTGCTGCGAAATGGAGAAAGTCCTGGATAGTAACTCTCGGATACCGAATAGTAGTAGGCACCCAGGGATCATAATGACAATGCCATGGTCTTGCTTGCATCCGGATACCCCCTTTCAAGTGAAACGGTATGGCAGAGATCATACCGAGGACAAGAGACCTATTCCTCTTAATCGTCTCCGTTGGGTTGTGATTATCTGCAATGGATGGAATTGAGGTGTGACAAACATTTATATGTTGGCAATAAATTATGCAAGTATAATGAGATGAAGGCCCAAAGATTCTCGACAGTTTTGAATCCTGATCGTCTTCCGGACCGCCGCCGGTTTGTGGTTGACACCGGGAATAGCCTGTCGTAGCGTTGTGTCCTTAATTAAAGGCGTGACGATAGGTCCTAAAGATATCGGAAACAATCAAAGACTGCGCAGGAGACTCACTCTAAATGAGTGGCACCCTCACTGGATTTGCCAAAAGCCTACGCAAGAATTCCACTCTTGCCGAGGGTATTCTCTGGCGCAATCTTCGCGCCAAGAGATTTGAAGGAATAAAATTCAGAAGACAACAAGCAATCGAGAAGTTTATCGTAGATTTTGTCAGCTTTGAAAAGCGCGTTGTAATTGAATTGGATGGCAGTCAGCATGCCGAAGGCACGTCGAAAGATATCGAGAGGGATACGGTACTTGAGGCGAATGGATACACCGTCTTGCGTTTTTGGAATAATGAAATCTTTGAGCACTTAGAGGGAGTATTGGAGGTTATCCGGGAAGCCTGCTCGAAATAATGTTCACCCTCCCCCTACCCCCTCCCGTCAAGGGAGGGGGATCGAAAAACCCTCTCCCCGGGCGGGAGAGGGAAGGGAGAGGGGGCTTTTAAATTCGAGTAGAGCTTATTTTGAAGATTCAACTCAATTGGGCGATATCATGACTTCATTCCTTTTCTGGAATCTGAATAGGAAACCGATCCAGACTCTAGTTTCGCGTCTCGCATCCAGGTATGAAGTTGACGTCATTCTGCTTGCAGAATGTTCCATCACACCCACGGTCCTGCTGAAAGAACTGAACCAAAACGCTACGGCTTCATATCATTATGTTCCGCAACTTGGCTGTACAAAGATTCAGATCTTCACCCGATTCTCCAGACGCTTCATTCCGGCCGTGTACGAAACGGACAGACTGACAGTACGCCACCTGAAGCTGCCAGGCTTAACAGACGTTCTGTTGGCAGTTACCCATTTTATCAGTAAAATGCACTGGTCGGAGCATGATCAAGGTCTCGAATGTGGCCCTTTGGCCGAATCAATTCGCAAAACCGAAACCAAGGTTGGCCACTCGCGAACTATCTTAGTGGGGGATTTCAATATGAACCCCTTTGAATTCGGTGTTGTGAGTGCTGGTGGGCTCCACGCTGTTATGAGTCGCTGCGACGCCGAAAGAGAGGAGCGAATCGTGCAAAGCAAAAGGTATCCTTTCTTCTACAATCCCATGTGGAGCATATTGGGGGACGCGTCCATCGGCCCACCAGGAACCTATTATTACAATGATTCCGCACACAAAGTCTTATTCTGGAATATGTTCGATCAAGTCTTGGTCCGCCCGGCGTTGCTGGATAGATTTCACAACGTCGACTTAGAAGTCCTTACAGGTGACGGAAGCATGTCTTTCCTGACTCCAAGAGGTCTGCCCGATCCGAACCGGGCCTCTGATCACCTTCCAATATTGTTTAGGCTGCAACTTTAGTCCCAGGAGGTTTAATCATGGATGACCTGTGGCCCCGTGATTTGATGGATGGCTTTGAGAGAATAAGTACCCCCCTCTCCGTTCTTAAAGAACAAGCTTCTTTTCTTGGACCGAAATTCGGAAATCTAATCGAGGGCAAGGTCGAGCCGGCTCGCTGGACCAATGAGGCCAGGTATCCCTTTCACATGTTCTATCTCTGTTATGACATTCAACTTTATCCAATACAGGTTTTATTGGATGAAGATATTTTTTCACAGATCGAGGTTCAGGAATTCTCCGTAATCTGCGCGAATAGAATGCTCGAGATTGATTCTCAAGACAATTTTCTAAAGGGTCTACAGATGATATTCGGATCCAAGAAGTTAAAAAAATTGATAGGCGCTCTGCTGAGCCAGATAGGATAGACATCTAATTTTGTGAGATCGGCGAGTGCCTGCAGGTGCAAGTGCAAACCTTGCAATGAAAGGGAGTTTTGAGCGAAGAGTATTAGATTTCAAATCAGTAAGTAGCAGCCACTAAAATCAGTGATCGTTCATGCACAAACCAGAGTTGATCAATTTGAGCCAAACTAAAACATGTGTATTTACAGATCTCGGTATGATTGATGTGCCTACCGCCGAATGGTTCATGACGCGCGCTGTGGAGCTGCGACTGAAAAACGAAATTCCCGACTTGCTTCTCTTTCTTTCGCATCCTCCGACAGTAGCGCTGGGCTTAAAAGATAGATGTGTAGAAATGCCGATTGACCTTTTGGTTTCGCGTGCGCAATTGGATATGGAAGGCATCCTATTTGCTCGTTCGGTCAGGGGTGGAGGCATAACATATCATTGGCCCGGACAAGTAATTTGCTACCCTGTGTTGACTTTGCCGCCCGGGGACCGGGATGTTCCCGCGTACATGTCAAAGCTCGAGGAAATAGGGCTGAAAACCCTCCGGGAATTCGGAATCCGGGCTGAAAGACGCCGCGATACCGCGTCTTACGTCGGATTGTGGATTGGCAACAAAAAATTAATATCCATGGGCGTTCGAATAACTAATTGGATAACGAGCTTCGGATTTGCGCTGAATCTCCAAGGGGATCATTCCCCATCCTGCTATATCAAGCCCTGTGGGATTGATGGTGTGTGCTTTACTACGATGGAAGAAGTCCTGGGCGAAGCACCACCAAGATTCCGGGTAATCGAGTCTTTGAAAAAGAATTTTTCCTCGGTTTTTGAATACACTCTGAAGACTATGCCGGAGGGAATGCTTGAGAGCGTTTGCAAGTTAAACCAAAGTAGAATTGAAGGATAACCTGACTATTGTCAATTGCTGAACTGTGAAATCAATTTCAGGATCTAATCGCAAATAAACTTTAGGACGGGGAAATGGCAGACACCGATCTTATTCAAATTTTGGATCCGGATGGCCGCATTGTCGATGAGGAATCGGCTAAAAAGATTTCCAAAGAAGACATGCACAAAATGTACAAAACAATGATCTTCACTCGCCTGTGGAATAGCAAGGCGTTAAGCCTTCAGCGTCAGGGGCGAATGGGGACACTGGCTTCGGTTCGAGGTCAGGAGGCTTCCAATGTGGGCATGGGATTCGGCCTGGGACCCGACGATTGGTACTGCCCTTCCTTCCGTGAATACGGCGCGATGTTTGTCCGTGGAGCAAAACCCGCGGAACTTTTCCGTTACTGGGGCGGAGACGAGCATGGGGCCAGACTTCCCGATGATTCTCGTATGTTACCGGTGTGCATCACTGTGGGGTCTCATTTGTGCCACGCTGTGGGCATTGCCTGGGGTGCAAAGATCAGAGGTGACAAAGTTGCAGTTCTTTCCAGTTCCGGAGACGGGTCTACCTCACAAGGCGATTTCAGTGAAAGCCTGAATTTTGCCGGGGTATTTAAGCTTCCCGTGGTTTTTGCCATCCAGAACAATCACTGGGCCATATCTGTCCCGGTCCAAAAACAAACAGCAACGGAAACAATTGCTGAAAAGGCTTGTGCTTACGGTATTGAGGGAGCCCGAGTGGACGGCAATGATGTTTTCGCGGTCTATACAACAGTGAAAAAACTGCTTGATCAAGCACGCAAGGATTTTAAACCGGCTCTCGTGGAGCTTGTGACTTACCGCATGGACGATCACACTACTGCGGATGATGCCAGTCGATACCGCACAGAAGAAATGTTGGCCCCGTGGCGAGCAAAGGATCCGATCGATCGAGTTCGCAAATATTTAATCGCTCAACAGAACTGGAGTGAAAAGGACGACGAGGATCTGGTTAATCAATGCACTTCCGAAGTGGAACAAGCAGTCAAGGATTATGAAGGATTTCCTCATCCCGAACCAACGGACATTTTCGAGCACGCGTACAAAGAGATGCCGTGGAATCTGAAAGAGGAAAAAGAAGAAATGATTCGACATCTGGGTCAGCTTGAGAGGTGATATATGGCGCGGTTATCCATGGTCGAGGCAATTAATCGGACTTTTCATGAACTGATGGAGAAAGACGATAGAATTGTGGTGATGGGGGAAGACGTCGGTGTAGATGGCGGAGTATTCCGGGCCACTGTGGGACTTCTTGAAAAATTCGGAGATGACCCGTGTGATAGACACTCCGCTGGCAGAGAGCTGTATCGTTGGAGCGGCAATGGGAATGGCAATATATGGGATGCGCCCTGTTGCTGAAATCCAATTTGAGGGCTTCATGTTCAAGGCATACGATCACATTTACAGTCACGTTTCGCGTATGCGTCATCGTTCTCAGGGTCGATATGGAGTCCCTTTGGTAATTCGCGCGCCTTATGGCGCCGGAGTTCGCGCTCTGGAGCATCATTCCGACGCTCCGGAAGTATTGTTTTGTCACCTCCCAGGACTTAAAGTGGTGATACCTGCTACGCCGTCAGATGCTAAAGGGCTGCTGACGTCATCTATAGAGGACCCGGATCCGGTGATTTTTTTGGAACCAAAGCGGCTCTATCGTCTTTTCAAAGAGGAAGTCCCGGACGGAGAACACAGGGTGCCGCTCGGCAAAGCGCGTATAGCTCGTGAAGGCGGTGATATCACGCTCGTGACCTATGGTGGAATGGTCTCGGTTTCCGAAAGGGCTGCGGAACACGTATCCGGAGAAGGGGTTGAGGCTGAAGTAATAGATCTTCGGACTATTTGGCCTTTCGATATTGATGCAATTATCAAGTCGGTGACCAAAACAGGTCGATTGGTCATTGTTCACGAGGCCCCGCGCTCTTTTGGCGTGGGCGCGGAGATCGCCGCTTTGGCGGCTGAACGTTGTTTACTGTCTTTATTGGCTCCCATCAAAAGAGTTACTGGGTACGATGTTATACCGCCACTTTCGAAGCTTGAGGAATATAATTATCCCGACTCGGAACGGGTTGTAAGAGCAATACACGACACAATGCAGTTTCAATAATATTAAGGAGGCTTCTCCGCCATGAAACAAGTATTTAAACTCCCCGATGTTGGAGAGGGAATTGCTGAAGCGGAAATAGTGGAATATTTGGTGGAAGTCGGAGACAAAGTTAAAGCCGACCAAATGGTGGTCCGCGTCGAAACGGATAAAGCAGTGGTGGAATTGCCTTCGCCTTTTTCAGGGACTGTCGCGGAAATCCCGCATAAACCTGGTGACACTGTAAGCGTTGGAGATGCTCTTTTAATCGTCGACACTGAAGAAGTCGCTGCGCGGCTGAGGAAGAAAAGGAAGAAACCGGAGCGTGAAGAAGAAAAAAGAAACCGAGAAGGAAAAGAAACTGCAAGCCGCTCCAGCCCCGGAAAAGAAAAAGCCTGAACCAGCTGATAAGGAGGAGAAACGAGAAGAGCCTTCGCGGCCTGAACCGGGTAAAGAGGCCGAGCCGGGGAAAGTATTGGCGACTCCTCATACCAGAAAGCTTGCTCGTGAACTAAAAGTTGACATCACCACCGTTAAAGGAAGCGGACCCCAAGGTCGTATAACTGATGATGATGTGCGTCGGGCCGGCGAAGAGGCCGCTCGGCCTAAAGAAGCACCTGCGGCAGCTCCGGCTAAAGTGCCTTCCACAACCGGTTTTGATTTTGAAAAATACGGTCCGACGCGACGAGTGCCTTTAAAGGGCGTGCGAAAACGAGTCGCGGAAGTTATGGCGCGTTCCGCTTCCACTATTCCCCACGTGACTCACTTTGATGAGGCCGATGTCACTAAATTGCTTGAAGTAGTCGAAAGAGAGCGTGCTCTGGCAGAAGGCCGCGGAATTAAGCTGACTATTCTCTCTTTTTTGGCCAAAGCCGCCGCCGCTTCGCTCAAAGAGTTTCCGGTCTTGAATTCTTCTCTGGACGAGGAAACCGGAGAAATCGTTTACAAGGAATACATTCACATCGGAATCGCCACAGATACTGAAGCAGGGCTTATGGTTCCTGTAATACGTGATGTGGATCGTAAATCAATTCTTCAGATTGCTTCGGAACTTCAGGAATTGGCCAAAAAAGCTCGTGAACGCAGCATCGATTTGGAAGACCTGCGAGGAGGATCCTTTTCGATAACCAACGTCGGCGCTGTAGGAGGAACCGGGGCAACTCCAATCATACAACATCCACAAGCGGCGATTTTACTTTCCGTTCGAGCTAAGAAGAAGCCTGTTGTTCGGGATGACCAAGTGGTTATACGCACAATAATGCCTCTGGCGCTCTCATTTGATCATCGGATTTTGGACGGGGCGGAAGCAGCTCGTTATATGAATCATTTAATTGATCTTTTGGAAGACCCCATGCGGATGTTGATAGATGTGGCCTAAATTAGGACTTATCTGCACTGTCTGTTGAAGGAGCAAATCTATGGTTGTTGGTGATTTTGCCCAGGGAACTCAGGTAGCTATAATCGGATCGGGGCCTGGTGGTTATGTGGCCGCAATTAGGGCGGCTCAATTAGGACTCGAGGTTACACTCATCGAAAGGGACATTATTGGTGGTGTTTGTCTAAATTGGGGTTGTATACCTTCTAAAGCGCTGATTCATGTTTCTGACCTGAAGCAACAGATCGAACATGGTGAGACGGTGGGGCTTATCGCCAACGGAGTTAAAGTGGATCTCGCTAAACTTATGAAGTGGAAGGACGGGGTAGTAGAAAAGCTTCGTAGGGGAGTCGAGTCACTGCTCAAACAGCATAAAGTTCAGGTGGTCATGGGCACAGCCCGTATGACCGGTGATCGTTCTTTCTCGGTGGAAACTAAGGACGGAGTTCATCGGTTTGAATTCGAGCATTGCATTCTTGCCACCGGTTCATCAGCAGCACAAATCCCGGGTATGCCTAGAGACGGTGAAATCGTGATCGACTCTAAGGACGCTGTCACGTTGAAGGAAGTCCCGCAGCGTTTGGTGATTATAGGCGCGGGCGCTGTCGGACTGGAACTGGGGATCGTTTACGCAAAATTGGGAACTGAAGTGACCTTGTTGGATGCTAGTGACAAATTATTGCCTATGCTCGATTCTCAAATCCCGCCGGTAATGGAACGATCGATCAAAAGATTGGGTATAAAACTCGAATTAGGAGCAAAGGTCGCGGGATTGAAGCGCAATGGCGCTGAAGCGACTCTCGAATACTCGAATGCAGATGGAAATAAATCCGTAGTGGCGGATAAGGTGTTGGTCGCGATCGGTCGCCGTCCAAATTCCAATGGTATTGGTCTGGAAAAAGCCGGAGTAAAACTGGACTCGAAAGGTTTTGTCGAAGTTGATGAGCGTATGGAAACTTCGGTTCGTGGCATTTTTGCAATAGGAGACCTAATCACCGGCCCAATGTTGGCGCATAAGGCCATGTTCCAGGGCAAGATCGCGGCGGAAGTCATAGCCGGCCAGCCAGCTGCATTTGAAGCGGTCGAAGTTCCAGGGGTCATATTCAGCGACCCTGAAATAGCTACTGTCGGACTTAGTGAGGACGATGCAAAAGCAAAAGGTATCAACGTGAAAATTGGGGTTTTCCCATTCAAAGCATTGGGCCGCGCGGCAACTCTCGGTGAAGCTGGAGAAGGCTTTTCCAAAGTAGTTTCGGATGCGGAATCGGGTATTGTCCTCGGTGTCCATATAGTTGGCCCTCACGCCTCTGATCTCATTTCGGAGGGATGCCTAGCGGTGGCATCAGCTTCCCATATTGATGATTTGACGTTAACCGTTCACCCTCATCCCACATTGCCGGAAAGCATTGAGGAAGCCGCGGAGCAAGTGGAGCAGCGCGCGATACACATATTTAACGTCCCGAAAAGTTCAAGCAGATAAGATCTCGGAGCAAGTGTTACCATTGCGGGTGGGGCAAACCCGAACTAAGCAGGTAACCCGTTCCTGAGAATACGTCCTATCTTCACAGCAAGGTTCTAAATATAATTTGCCGATTTATCTTGACGCGTTTTTTCCAACGCCACTAATATCAGTTTTGAAGGGATTTATTCGGTGTGGTTCTCGGAAGGGAGAAATTATAATGAAAGCCTTGTTAGGGTCTGCGTCTATATTAATTTTATTGTTGGTATTCAGTTTTAGCGCACCCGTTTATGCCGGGGCTCTCGAAGAAAATCTTATGGATGCGGTAAGGGCTGGTGATATCGCGAAAGTTGAAGAACTTTTGGCTAAAGGGGCTGATGTTAATGCCAAAGATCCGGATGGATTTACTCCCCTGATGGAGGCCTCAGTTGATGGCAGCATCGAAATGATTAAAATTCTTCTTTCCAAAGGAGCGGATATTAATGCAAAAAATGAGGATGGAGACACTGCGCTGATAGGAGCCTCTTTTGCCGGAAATACCGACTTGGTATCGCTCCTCATTACTAGCGGCGCAGACGTTAATGCTACTAACAAGGACGGGGTTTCTCCGCTTTTTGGAGCAGCATTCGAAGGAAGGCCGGATGTGGTGAAACTTCTCCTGGAAAAGGGAGCCGACGTTAATGCGAAAGAAAAACGGAACGGCGCCACTCCCTTGATTGTCGCGGCTTTTGAGGGTCACAAGGAAGTAGCTGAAATGCTTATAGCCAAAGGCGCGGACGTGAATGCAAAGGACAACGAAGGTAATACCGCCCTGAGTTTGGCTTCTTCAAGAGGTCACACTTCTGTGGTGGAGCTTCTGAAGAGCCACGGAGCCAAATGAACTCGTCCGGAAATCCCAAATTGTGCTATAGTATCAAGTTTCAGATATCTTTGATATTATAGATCTCCGGCGCTCATGCAACAGCAGCTGGAAAGGGTCGGCCAAATCACATTACGACGAAAATTCATGTTTTGCTTTTTGAGGAAAAACCTTTGACGACTGAGACCCGCGTAAGGCTTGGAAGGAAAATCGAAAAACTTAACCATATGCTGTTAACCATCGGCACTCGGGTAGAGGAAAGTCTGCATTTAGCATTAAAAGCACTGGAACGTAAGGATGAAGCCCTTGCAAAGAAAGTCATTGACGGGGATTTGGACATAGATCTTGCAGAAGTAGACCTGGAAGAGGAATGCCTTGAGATTCTGGCCTTACACCAGCCCGTAGCTATAGATTTAAGGCACATAGTGGCAGCTTTAAAAATAAATAAAGATCTTGAACGGGCGGGCGATCTCGCTGTAAACATCGCCCGAACGGCGAAAGCCCTGTCCAATGAGTCGAGACTCCGTGTTCCCAGTGATTATTTTCTAATGGCTCGTAAAACGCAAAGCATGCTTAAACAAAGCCTCGACGCATTTGTGGGCATGTCTCCGGACGAGGCTTACCAAGTATTAACCAAAGATGACGAAGTCGACAAAATGAGGCGATCTCTTCATTCCGATTTTGAAGTAAGACTTCGAGAGGAAATAGAACTAGTGCGGCCTTTGATCCGTCTATTTTTGGTTTCGCGCCATCTGGAGCGAATAGCTGATTTGGCCACTAATGTAGCGGAAGAAGTCATCTATACGGTAACAGGTGAAATTGTTCGTCACGGCAGAAAGATTGCTCGAGCCGAGGAAATTAAAAAAGAGCGGAAAGAGGAGCTTAACGCGACTTAGTCTCCACTCGCATGGGGCATCAGTCTCAGCAGGAGTTCTCTGCGGTTGGTATGAATTCAATTGGGCGGGAAAACATGCAATTTTAAATAAGTGGATTCACGAATTAACTATCTTCTACACAGGGGGGCGTGATGAACACCGTCAATGACAAATGTGGCAGCCGTAGAAATTTTCTCAGAAAAACAGGTACATTCCTCACCGGTGCTGTTGCAATCTTTTCGTCAATCCATCTGGCTCAAGCAAGGTCACAAGACAAAGACAAGGAAAAGAAAGGCGAAGAAGTCTCCCCGCCTGAGGACCTGATGCGAGAACATGGAGTGCTCAGGCGGATTCTTCTTATTTACGAGGATATTCAGGGCCACCTGAACAGCGGAAAGGAATTTCCTCCTGAAACGCTTTCCAATTCAGCGGGAATAATCCAAAAATTCATTGAACAGTATCATGAAAAACTTGAGGAGGACTATCTATTTCCACGATTCAAGAAGGCGGGTAAACTGGTGAAGTTGGTGACACTTCTCAAAGAGCAGCACGAGGCGGGCCGCCGTTTGACGCCAAAGGTCATGCAATTGGCTACACCTGCCGCACTCAAGGAGTCTCCCAAGCGAAAGGAACTGGCTGACACACTGCACATGTTCATCAGAATGTACCGTCCTCATGCCGCACGTGAAGACACCATACTGTTTCCAGCTTTGCGGACGATAGTGTCGGAAAAAGAATTCCATGATCTTGGCGAAGAATTTGAAGAAAAAGAGGAAAAACTCTTAGGGGAAGGGGGATTTGAAAAGATCGTCGCACAGGTGGCGGAGCTGGAAAAAGGCATTGGATTATACGAATTGGCCCAGTTTACTCCACCCAAATGAAAAATTCGGGGTTAGCATGAGAACAAAAGAATTGGTGTGGCTGGCTCTGCTTGTTTTGGCTGTTTTGCTCACGATTTGTTTTAAATACATTCCGTATCTTCCGGGTGATGTGAGCGTTACCCGATCGATTCAGGATATCCTACCCGAATCCAATAGCTATCGCTGCTAAGGCCCGAGGATGCGGTTAAATTAAGGCCTTTCCGAAAGGATTGTAATCCGGATCGAGATTCTTTTTTATTTCGGCTCGCGTTTTTTCCATAAGTTCCGGGACGTCCTTCTCTGTTAGTCCGACAGTGGCGATGGGGTTGCCTATGGTTACAGTTATGTGACCGGGACGGAACCAGATTGTTTTCTTCGGTAATACCTTAAAAGCGCCGTTACTAGTGACGGGTAATATAGGAATTCCAGTCTGAACTGCCATCATAAAAGCGCCCTTTTTAAACGGCTGCAGTTTCCCGTCAGATGTCCGGGTCCCTTCAGGATAAATGAGTACGCTCCAACTACCTTTGAGTTTGTCCGTAGCATTTTGAAGGCTCTGTATTGCTTGTTTCGGGTCTGATCTATCTATCGCAATCGCGCCGGTCGCACTCAATGCCCAACCGAATACAGGGATTCTGGTAAGTTCTTTTTTTATGACCCACCTGAAGCGGGGCGGAAGCATTGTGACAAGGGCAAGGATATCTGAGTTGCTTTGGTGATTGGGTGTTATTATGTATGAGGTTCCAGGTACAAGTTTGTCTTTCCCGTGCAATGAAAATGAAAGGCGCATAGATTTAGCCACCAGCCAGGCCCACCAGCATTGAAGTCTATAAGGAAGAGCACCGGAACTCACAAGACTTGCCAACATCACCAAGGGCCCGATTACCCCGGTGGCAATCGTCAAGCCAACAGCGGCCAATGCTACTCTTGGTAACATTCGAATTCGGTCGTTCAAGGCAACTCCAACATATTGGTCATTTTCTTTTCGAAGGATGTATCAAGACATTGTTTATAACACGGAATTTCCAAATGCACATGCAACAATTCGTATTCTGCTGCACCGCTTTAAGTAACTCCACCGAAATGTTATATTTGGACTAAATTGGAGCCACAAAAAAATTACACCGTTATGCAGAATAAAGACCTTTTCAGACTCAAAATTGAAGCCGAGCAAAAATCTTTCTCTCGCTCAGCCAAAACGAAGATGCGACAACCGGGATTTGTTGCTGTTGGAATTCTAATAATTGCAGCAATCGGGTTTGGTGTTTGGGTGGGGGTATTTCGCTCATCCGTTGAAGTAGAGTCAATAAAAGTTTCGAACATGTTCGTATCGCGGGCTCTCACCGTTTTAAATGCGAGCGGTTATGTTGTAGCGCAACTGAAAGCAGCGGTTTCTTCAAAAGCCACAGGTAGAATCGAGCACCTGTATGTCGAAGAGGGGAAATCCGTCAAGGAAGGTGAAATCATGGCTCAATTGGAGAACCGAGATCTCGAGGCTACTTTCGAGGAGGCCAAAGCAAATCTCAGAGTAGCAAGAGCGGCTCTGAAAAATGCTGAAGCAGAGCTGGACGAGGCGACTTTGAATTACAATCGGCATAAAGGCCTGAGGGAAACCGGAGCAGTCTCGGAGCAGACGTTTGATGCAGTTGAAGCTCGATTCAAGAAAGCTCGGGCAATGGAAACTTCTGCACGTTACACTGTCGATAAGGCGGATCACGGCGTGAAAGTCGCTGAAGTTAATCTTGAATATTCGCTGATTCGTGCCCCGTTCGACGGAGTTATCCTGACCAAAAATGCTGATAAAGGTGAAGTAGTGGCTCCGTTC
Source organism: uncultured delta proteobacterium (assembly GCA_963843165.1). GTDB lineage: Bacteria > Desulfobacterota > Desulfomonilia > Desulfomonilales > Desulfomonilaceae > DATJPW01. The sequence continues at coordinate 138,783 of CAWJJL010000006.1, forward strand.
GGGGCAGCGCTCAACGCCAAAGCTGCTGTGGCAACAATGGCGGATCTAAATTCGTTAATGGTCGAAGTAGACGTGGCTGAATCCGGTTTGGAAAAGGTAAAAGCCGGGGGAGCGGCTGAAATTCGATTGGATGTGTGTTCGGTAAAGTAAAAGGGGACCACTTAGGGTCTTAACGGCCAAGTAAAAGGGGACCACCGTAAAGAGCCTTTTGGTATTGGGAGTGCCGGTATAGGCACTTCTGATCCGGGGGGCAGAGAGGATGATTACGGTGGAACACAAAGAGATTATCCGGCGTGAGTACTTCATCAAGCGCAAGTCGGTCCGGCAGATTGCACGGGAGTTCGAATACAGCCGGAAGACTGTTCGAAAGGCAATAATGGACCCTGGGATTCCGGTCTATACGCGGAAGAAGCCCTCGGCTAAGCCAGTGATGGGTCCGTATCTGTTGATCATCAAACAATGGTTGGAAGAGGACCGCAGCCGTCCTCTAAAACAGCGCCACACAGCCAAGCGGATTTATGATCGGCTAAGGGAAGAATACGAATTCAAGGGTGCAGAGAGGACGGTACGCCGGGAGGTGAGCGCTCTGAGAGAAAAGATCCCGGACAGTCACGTTCCCCAAACCTATAAGCCTGCGGATGGCGCTACCTTCGACTTCGGCGAAGCACAGGTGGTGATGAACGGCTCGGAGAAGAGAGTTCATTTGGCATGTATGAGACTGGACTATTCGAGCAAATTCTTCGTGTGCGCACTGCCCACCGAGCGACGAGAAGGACTCTTTGAAAGCCACATAAATGCGTTCGAGTATCTGGAAGGTATCCCTCATCGGATACGCTACGATAACATGAAGCTGGCTGTTCATAAGGTTCTGCAAGGGAGGAATCGTCAAGAGCAGTCTTTGTGGGTGGCATTCAGGTCCCACTTCTTGTTCGAGGCGGATTATTGCAATCTGGGTAAAGGTCAGGAGAAGGGTGGCATTGAGAATCTTGTGGGCTATGTCCGGCGCAATTTTCTGGTTCCCATGCCTAATGTGAAAGATTTTACCGAGCTCAATACGTTTCTCATGGAATGCTGCGAAAGGGACGCCAGACAGCGAAAACGATTCGGCAGGACGGTCCATGATTTATGGCTTGAAGAGAAACAGAGCCTCCGTCCGTTGCCTGAGAAGATCCCTGAGGCATGTGTGCCGGTAACGGCAAAGGTCAATCGCAGACAGGTGATCCGTTTTTGCAATAACTGGTACTCCGTGCCCCGTGAATATGTAGGCAAAACCGTAACGATCAAGGCATTTGTCTTTAAGCTCGAAGTCACTTCCAGCGACAGGCTGATTGCCATACACCAACGCAGTTATGAGCGCAATGAGGAGGTGCTTGATCCGTTTCATTATCTTCCGGTGCTACTTCGAAAGCCGGGCGCTTTTGAGAGGGCTACGCCGATTGTCAAATGGCCGCTCCCTCCAGCCTTTGACATATACCGCCGTCGTTTGAAAGAAAGGTATGAGGGCTCCAGAGGCATCAAAGAATACATACGTGTGCTCATGCTTCTCAGAGACCATCCTGTGGATGATGTCACCGCTGCCGTAGAGAAGGCTCTATCCTACGGCATCTTGAGCTATGACGGCGTGTTCAATCTCCTCTATCAGATCCATCAACCTGCAACACAGACTATGTGTTTGCGGGTGAATTCGCCTCCTGTGCACCCCAACAAGGTTGATCACTTCGATCTCTTATTCAGGGCATAAGGAGGCAGACATGGAACACCAGATGCTTCTGGAATCGTATTTGAAGCGCCTAAAGCTCCCGGCCATGCTCACCCACTACCAGGAAATGGCTAGGCAGGCCGAGCAGGGTAACCGGACGTACGAAGGCTATCTGTTGGCTCTTTCTGAGCTTGAAACCAACCAGCGAGAAGAGAATGCTTTCAAGCGAAGAATAAGCCAAGCCAGATTCCCTTTACTGAAAACCCTTGACCAATTCGACTTTACAGCGATTCCTTCTCTGAACAAGGCTAAAGTGCTTCATTTGGCTCAGGGCGAGTACATCGGCAAGAAGGAAAATTTGCTTCTTATGGGCAATAGCGGGACAGGCAAGACCCACCTCGCAACTGCTTTGGGGCTTACAGCCTGTCAGCAGGCGAAAAACGTACGGTTCTTCACCGCTGCCGGGCTTATCAATCAACTGAGTGAAGCACAGGCCGGGCTCCGACTATCCCAAGTCCAAAGGGCACTGACCAGACTCGATCTGTTGATCATAGACGAAATCGGCTATGTCCCATTCTCGGAGAAGGGAGCCGAACTTTTCTTCCAAGTGGTCGCGGACAGCTATGAGCGGCAATCCATCATCATGACCACGAACCTGGATTTCTCAAAATGGCCAGAGGTGTTCCGAAGTGAACAACTCACCGGAGCCCTACTAGACCGCCTCACCCATCATGCTCACATCCTGACCATGAACGGGGAAAGCTATCGGTTCAAACAGTCTATGTCGAGAAAGAAGAAACAGTGACTTTTTCTTTCAACCAAGTGGTCCCCTTTTACATGGCCGGACCTGGTCCCTTTTTGCTTGACCGTTTACATGCATTACCCGGCGAACGTTTTCCAGGGACGGTTCATATGATTGTGCCTACCGCGGATCGATCAAAAGCCACCGTGCTCACCAAAGTGCGATTCAATAAAAGGGATGACCGAATACTCCCCGAAATGAGCGCAAAGGTGGCATTTTTGGAACGAGCATTAAAGGATGATGAGCTGGAGCCTTTTCTCGGAATTCCAACTTCTGCTGTGCGTGAAAATGGGAATCAACGTTTAGTATTCCGGATCAATGATAATCGTATTCACCTAATTCCTATACAGATCGGCAGAAACTGGGGTGAATCACTCGAAATCGTGTCAGGAGCGAAACCCGGTGATTTGATAGTCATTCAGCCGACCAAGAATATGACGGACGGGACCAGGGTGAAAAAGAAGGAATGATTGCGTCTCTATCAGAATCATCACCTCTGGTCCTCGTAAGAGATCTATCCAAGTCTTACAAACGAGGAGACCAAGAAATCCCGGTACTGAAAAATCTTTCTCTTGAAGTCTCACAGGGGGATTTTTTGGCACTAATGGGACCTTCAGGTTCCGGAAAAACGACACTGCTGAACCTCATTGCAGGAATTGATACCCCGGATGGCGGCATTCTCCGTGTTAACGGAGTAGACATCGCCAGCCTGAGCGAATCGGAGTTGAGCTTTTGGAGGGCCAATAATGTAGGCTTCATTTTCCAATTTTATAACCTCATTCCGGTTCTAACTGCGATAGAGAATATTCAGCTTCCCTTGCTGCTCACTTCGTTATCTCGCCGAATTAGGCGAGAACATGCTTTGGCGGCATTGGAGGTTGTTGGGCTTTTGGATCGAATGGATCATTACCCCGCACAATTATCCGGAGGTCAGCAGCAACGGATAGCCATAGCCAGAGCATTAGTTACTGACCCGCTCATAATTGTGGCGGATGAACCTACTGGTGACCTGGATAAAGGATCCGCCGAGGAAGTGCTCAATCTAATGGAAGAGTTCAATCAAGCCTTTGGGAAAACCATAATAATGGTAACACACGATCCGCGGGCCGCGCAAAAGGCCGGGAAGATTCTCATCTTGGATAAGGGCGTCCTGGCATGCGAGTCATGATCACGCCATAATAATAGTGATCGTGATTATCGCTCGTCCTGGCGTGCTATATTTTTGAAGTACTCTTCTTCACTTAATGTGAGTAAATCTTCGAGCAAGGCTGTTTCAGCGACAATTTTTTCGACCTGATCTGCGAAAAACTGCCTCAAAATTCGGTTTTGGGCTCCAATTCTGCGTTCTTTATTTTTATAAAAAGCTTTTAAGTAAATATGCACCCGAGCATAGCAATTCTCGAGTTGCTCCAGGTCATCGCGTACCATCTGCTGGTATAATTCGGGCAGAGGCATTTCCGGGTTCTCACGTAATGTCACAAATTTTTGCTGAATACGCTCACTGTTGGAAATAAGACTTTCAACATAATCATTTATCTCGGCGGACGTTGCATCATCTACCAGAACGCGCAGTATGTTGTCTTGCGAGCCCGATCTTCTTGAATCGGGTGAGGGTGGAATTCCGTCTTCCAATACTGCGGAGTTTTTCCACAATTCCCCTTCTCCTGCGGTCCTGGATATGGCCAGTCTGTCCAATCTTCTGGAGATACCATCCTGGAGGAAAGTGGGCGCTTTGTCTACAAGCCTTTGAAGCTGGTTGCCATACATGGCGGTCAGTACGCGATAACCTATGTCCATCGAGCTATTTAACATAGAAAATATAGCCACTGTTCGATGATCTTCTAAAGATATCAATTGTAGCAGGATATCCTGAACAGTTGAGGTCAGCGTAAATTTGAAAGCCGTACGAGTATCGATGAATTTTCGAACATATATGGAAAAATTTTGAGTGGAGTTCCCCGGATGAACCTCAAATTGAAAACCGACCACGAAACGCCCGCTGCCACTAAGTATTTTGGCCGCGGCATCCGAATCGATTCCGCTCTTGTCCAGCACGAACAGCTCATCGAGGCGGCGGTTCTTGATTGCTTTCGTGGTAAAAGAATCAATCCGCACCTGAGTTTCCCCCACAATCGCCCCGTATCTATCATCGATGGTTAGATCGGGAATAATCCGGATGGGGAGGTCTTTAAAGTTCATGCTCCAAACACCGGTCCAGAGATAACTAAATTAACCGTTACTGTCACGGTCCTTGTTCGGATCACGATGCAAAAAATCGTTCAGACGGATAACTTTGTTACCATTAGAGGATGATTCATCAATAGACTTCTTATCCTCTACGCTATCTATCATTTCCCTCAGACTGGGATCTTTTGCGATCGCTTCATTGATTTTGCGGTCCAAGTCCATAGACTGTTGTTGCAAGAGTTGTGTTGGACAGTTCATGCCCACGGCTTTATTTAAGACGGTTACCAGTTTCTTAACCACTCTGGGACTTCTCTGGAGATACGCCGGGACATGGCCCCAAAGGCTCATGGCTTCAATTCCTGCTTCTATGGACATTTTTATTAAATAAGAATGTATACTTAGGGGTCCATAATAATTTGCGGCTTCTATTCCATCATCCGACTGGACAATTGCATCAACCAGAGAAGATGAAGATCCTACCACACTGATCAGCGCTGGAGCAGAATGCGAGATTGTGTCCTGAACTCCGCCTACGGTGTAGAGTCTTTTTACACCCAGCTTCCGGATTACTCCCAAGATAATTTCGGCGTAGCTCCGCCAATTGGCATGAGGTTCTTTACCCAGGAATAGAATAAGGTCTCGATCACCCTCTGAATTGTTCCAATAGCTTAACTCAGTAGTAAGGGATTCAATATGCAGAACAATGCCGTTTTCAATGTGACCGATTGGTCGATTCAATGCATAATTTATGAATTCTTCGTCACTTAACGTGGCAAATGCGCGTGGTTTAAGAAATTCTTGTAGGTACGCTATTGTGTCGCTGGATACATTTGCTGCATTGGACCATCCATAAAAGCCCGCAATAAAATAAGGTTCCCTTAGATCGGGGATTTCCAACCAATTTAGCTTGGAGGCCATTGACGCTTTATCCATTTGAGTTATCCCTCGGATTTAATCATATTGTAATGCGATAATACGTGTCAAATTAAACAACCAAGCCGCTCTTTAACCAATTTAAGATTGCGTGAGTCTCGTATGTACACCTATACGGCTCCTGCTGGCATTTAGCAATCTATTGCGGGTCGTTGGTTGTACTCGTATCCGAACAAGCACCGTATTCCTCGAGATCCAGCGTCACCCACTTGTACCCTATTTCTTGTAATCCGGATACCAGCTTTTCCCGAATCTTCTTCTCTTTGAGTGCGTACGAAATACCATTTTGGTCAGTCACGATTCGGGCCAAAGGATAATGGTGCCGAAGCCGGGAAAGTTTGAAACCGCACTCGTTGAGTATGTGCTCTCCCAGACGGATCATTTCCAGAGCCTCCAATGTGATGGGCTGGCCGGCGGGGATTCTGGTAGCAAGACAAGGCTGGGCGTTCTTGTCGGCTAATTGCGAGAATCCTGCTTTTCTTAATAGGGTTCTCACCTCCATTTTTGTGATTCCTGTTTGAGCGAGCGGCGACGCAATACCTAATTCCTCAAGAGCTTTCATGCCCGGACGATCAGACGGATCGTCATCCGCTTGACTTCCATCGAGCACAGCCGAAATTCGAAGATCCTCGGCCAGTTTCTTAAGTAAGCGGTATCGTATCTGTTTGCATAGATAGCAACGATTTTCCGGATTTGCTACAAAAGCCTCGTCGGCGCATTCGCCTGTTGGGACCACGAGATGCTGAACTTCTAGTTTTGCGGCAAATCGTCTGGCCAGTTCTTCTTCTTCCGAAATCGAAGTTGGTGAAGTGGCTGTCACGGCAGTGACTCGGTCTGCTCCCAATGTCCGGACGCTTTCCCACAGCAGCAGGCTGGAATCCACACCTCCGGAAAAAGCTACCATAACTCGACCGTTCTTTCCGCCGGAGGCTTGAGTAAGTGTATCCACCAGTTGCTTTTCTTTGCGGAGTAGATCAGCCATTTTATTTTCTTGATCAGACATAAAGATCTCCCAAAGAATGCCGATTCAATTCAAGTAGTTGTAAGCACGTCACAAAAGTGTAAAAAAATAGATAAATCTATTCGCCGGATTCGATCCAGCCGCCGCCTATGACTCGATCTCCCAAGTAGAGGCACGCCGCCTGTCCAGGAGAAACACCTGATTGCGGTCGATCGAACTCCACATCAAGAGCTTCCCCGTGCCGAGCTGTCACCGTGCAGCGCACGGGTTTGGCAGTAGATCTTATTTTAATATCAAATTTGTCACCTATCGCCGGTATCGCAGATGTTAACAGCGAAAGGCGGGAAATTCTTAAGCTCCGGCATAGCGTTTCCTTTCTCGTACCTACGACAATCGTATTGCTTGACGCATCTATCCTTGTGACATAAAGTGGCTCAGGTCCGCAGATTCCAAGCCCCCTTCTCTGGCCTATCGTATAGCCTATTATACCTTCATGTTTTCCCAGTAACTTTCCTTGCAAATTGATTATTTGACCCGGTTTGGCATCCACTCCTTGTTTCAACAGGAAACCTCGATAATCTCTATCAGGAATAAAGCAGATTTCCTGAGATTCCGGCGAATCGCCAACTGAAATCCTTTCATTTTTCAGGAGAGCCTTGACGTGGGCTTTGGTCATTTCGCCAAGTGGAAAAAGAGTTTTACCCAGCGATTCTCGTTTCAGCATAGAAAGGAAATAAGATTGATCTTTTTCTGTGTCGGTACCTCTGAAGATGCCCCAACCGTCTTCTGTCTTTAAAATCCGTGCATAATGCCCTGTCGCCAATTTAGAGCAACCCAGCTCGAGTGCACGCTCGAACAGCAGACCAGCTTTAATAAAACGATTGCATCTGAGGCATGGAGATGGAGTCCGGCCCCTTGCGTACTCAAGCACAAAGTGATTTATAACTAAATCACAAAATTCCGTCGAAAGATCGACTAATTGAATCGGAACCGAAATCTCGTGGGCCGCTTTCCGTGCAAGTGACCATGTGCGATCTGAGTCGGAATGCAGCCGTGCGTGTAACCCTAGAACATCATATCCTTTTCTCTTTAGAATTAGTGCGGCGGCTGTGCTGTCCATTCCGCCGCTCATAGCTATTGCGATTTTCATAAATCAATTACATCAACAGCAATGGTGATCTATTCACATAACCATTCCGCCCATATTGTCCTTCATAAATTTGCAGGCACCAGGCTGGCGGATTATCAAAAAACGTTTCCTGTCGGAAAATCGTTGGGCAAACAGTTAAGGTCGCACCTCAGGAGGAACTCGCACTGTTCCAGGTGGCCAAATTCCCGTTGCAGGCACCTGAGGAGGCCGTTGAACTCCTTGTTGAGCTCGCATTTCCATGGGCTGCTGCTGCGGATTCCATGAAGGATTTAACCCTGGAGGAATTGGAGCAATAGGTTGTTGCGCTTGGTCGGGTGGAACGGTTCTTGGATCGGCCGACTCCTCCGGATGCACTATCCCGGGCTGAATTGGCATCACGTTAGGTGGAGGCGACCCGTAGAATTGCCAACCCGGGACCGGAGTCTGCCCTGGCACCGGACCAGGGCCAGCTGGAGCGTAAGTAGATAGGGCTTGCGGCGAATCAAGAGGAGACAGCACAAGAGTTTTTCCGGAAAAAGGCTTGTAAACAGGTTCCCTCACCATTCTTGGCCCGAATCCTGATTTGGAGTCCCCGGAAAAAGTAATTAGATCCTGGAAAATTATATCCGGAGGAACGATGAACTCTTTCTCAGGTCGATTTCCAAGAATATCTTTCATAAAATATCCCCAAATTGGGAGCGCTGCACTCCCCCCTTGTTCTCGATGCCCCAGAGGTCTTTTCTCGTCGTAACCGACCCAAACACCGGCCGTGTAATCAGGGCTGAATCCGATAAACCAAGTATCTTCCGAATTATTGGTCGTTCCGGTTTTGCCGGCCAAGTCTTTTCGATTTAAATAATTCTTCAATCGCGCCCCGGTTCCTTGTGTGACCCCCCCCTGGAGTAGGGCAGTCATAATGTAAGCTGTTTGCGGGGAAATGGCCGCCTGCACCCGCGTGGAGTCCTCTTTAGCGCGGGAATTTGTACCCTTCTGCGCAGTTTGAGTCCATAATTCGCTGAATTCTTTACGAGGTATCGGAAGCGGTATTTCCGACTCGTCCAGAAGCGGCAGTTCGGTATTATCTTCAAGAACATTCCCGAACCGGTCTTCAATCCTTTTCACAAGGGTCGGAGTGACGTGCACTCCGCTATTGGGAAATACGGTGTAAGCTGATGTCAATTCCAGCGGGCTTACTTCAGACGTACCGAGGCTCAAAGAAAGATTTCGACCGAGAGAGGAGGTAATCCCCATTTTCTTTGCTGTCTCCAGGACAGAATCAAAGCCCACGTCCATGAGGATCTTGATAGTGCAAATGTTGCGCGACAGCTCAAGTGCCCGACGCAAACTCAATGGCCCAAGAAAATCTCCTCCGGCATTTCTCGGTTCCCATAGTATGTCTTCTTGCTTGGCGTCGTCCTCCTTTTTCCCTTCTCTCATATCGACTTCTATCGGTTCATCTATGATGATTGTTGCAGGGCTATAGCTCTTTTCCTCGAGCGCAACGGAGTAGATAATCGGCTTGAATGCGCTTCCCGGCTGCCGTTTAGCCTGGGTCGCCCTATTAAATTGAAAATGCTCACCGGAGACTCCACCGACCAGCGCTCGCACATACCCGGTCCTGTTTTCGATGCAAACCAGGGCTCCCTGCAACTTCGGATTCTCGTCCAAGGTGAAATGCGGCGCGTGATCCACAAATTTTTCGAAACGCAGCGCCAGCACTTGACCTATTTTGTATGCACCGACTTTATCCGTGAGCCGTACACGGCCGGTCAAGCGCTTGCTCAGGGCTACCTGAAGCTCCACTTCTTTATTGCTGCGAGGCGTGATCTTTACTATTATTCCCTGAAATATTTTCGCTTCCGTTAATTCCGGCGTTCGGCGGTTTTTCAGCAACTCGGGTATCTCGTCCTTAGGTACAGTTCGCAGGATCGCTAGATGCTTCTGTCTTGCCTTTATTTCTTCAATCCCTTTTTCCAAGTCCTCCAGTGCTTTTCGCTGAAAATCAACACGGCATGTCGTAAAAACCTTCAATCCTTCATTGTACAGCTTTTCTTCCCCATATTTGCTGACAATGTAGCGCCTTACCGCTTCTGTAAAATCAGGCGCAAGATCGAAGGGTTTCACTGGCTCTTTCTTGAAATTAAGCGGTTCGGAGGAGGACTTTCGATATTGCTCTTCCGTGATGAATCCGTTCTTTAGCATTCGAGACAAGACGGTCAATTGTCTTTGACGAGCAAGCTCCTCATTCTTGAAAGGATTGAAACGGGTGGGGCTCGCTACGAGTCCCGCTATTAAAGCGGCTTGCGCAATAGTCAGGTGTTCGACGGGCTGGTCAAAATACCCGCGGGCAGCGGCTTCAACTCCATAAGCGCCCTCCCCAAGATATATCTCATTGAGATAAACGTAGAGGATTTTTTGTTTTCCCCAAACTTTCTCGAGTCTTAAAGCGAGTATGATTTCTCTGATTTTTCTGGAGATTCTCCTCTCCTGAGTCAGAAGAAAATTCCGCGTGACCTGCATGGTAATTGTGCTACCACCCTGTACAATTCTTCCGGCCTTTAGGTTACGGATAGTAGCACGTGCCAATCCAAGCCAATCCACTCCGGGATGTTCGAAAAATCTGGCATCTTCCGCGGCAAGGAATGCATTTACTACATGAGAAGGGATCTGCTCCAGATCCACGACAACCCTTTTTTGCTTATAAAAGACCCCAATAACTGTTCCATCATCAGCATAAAAAGTAGAAACTGTTTTCGGTTCATATGAAACGAGCGATGGAATTTCACTGAGATTTTGTGAATACACCAAATAAGTTGCAAGCGATACTCCGGCCAAAAATACCGGAATTTGCACGAGCAGCATCAGAGG
>CAWJJL010000007.1:0-38500 GCA_963843165.1 uncultured delta proteobacterium
CGCTCCCATGGTTGCAGCGGTCAGTAGAAGCCGCTAAGAGGGGTGATATCAATGGTAGAGTGGACTATGAGAGCCTCGGGAGAAGCCTTTGTCACGTGGGGATGTGCTATTTCGATCTTGGTAAGTTTGAAGATGCGATCCCCTGGTTTGAGCTGGCGGTGGAAGCCACCAAGAGGGGTAACATCTATGGAGGGGTAGACCACGAGAGCCTCGGTGCAAGTCTTCATGAGGTGGGGATGTGCTATTGGCGCCTTGGTAGGTCTGAAAATGCGAAGCTCCGGTTTGACCAAGCGGCAAAAGTCAAAGAGAAAGGTGACATCCATGGAAGAGTGAACCACGAGAGCCTCGGGAGAAGCCTTCATCAGGTGGGGATGTGTTATTTCGATCTTGGAAAATTCAAAGAAGCGCTCCCATGGTTTGAGCGAGCCGTTCAGGCCAAAGAGAAGGGTGACGTACATGGAAGGGTGGACCAGCAAGAGCATCGGGGAAGCCATCATCCGATGGGTCTGTGCTACACCTGTTCTGGCCAGTTCGAACAGGCGCTTCAGTGTTTTAGACGAGGTGTAGAGGCTCAAGAGAAGGGGGACATACACGGAAGGGTGAACCACGAGTACTTCGGGAGAGGCCTTCACCAGATGGGAACCTACTATTCCAATCTTGGTGAATTCAAAGAAGCGCTCCCATGGTTTGAGCGAGCCGTTCAGGCCAAAGAGAAGGGGGACATACATGGAAGGGTTGACCACCGGAGCCTCGGGACAAGCGTTCATGAGGTAGGGATGTGCTATTACGATACTGGCGAGTTCAAAGAGGCGTTCTCATGGTTTGAGCGAGCGGTTAAGGCCGCTGAGAAGGGCGACACATACAGCAGGGTTGATCACGCGAGCCTGGGTAAAAGCGTTCATCAGGTGGGGATGTGCTATGCGAAACTTGGTAAAGTCAGAGAGGCGCTCCCATGGTTCGAGCGAGCCGTTAAGGCCAACGAGAAGGGTGATATCTACGGAAGAGTGGATGAAGAAAGTCTCCGGATTAGCAGCGACGCGGTGAAAGGCTGCTTGGAACAGATCAATAAATCCTAAAACGATGCTATGAACGAAACGGAAAAGAAAAATAGCTGGTTCGAAAGAAACCCGAAAAAAACTATTATTTTTTCGGTTGTTGTGGTTTGGATCATTCTAGACGCCGCTGCGGCAATGCTCTTGCCCCGCCGGGAGATCGGGACGCCGTCGCCGTATTATCATCACGATCTGAAGAAATCATTCAAACTGGATAGCCATATTCGAGATCGCAAATATACGGTCTATACCAATTCTCTTGGTTTCAAAGACAGGTCAAACAGAACGGTCGATCTCAAATCGGATAAACACAGAGTTCTTTTTATGGGGGATTCTTTCACCGAGGGAATAGGATATCCATATGACCAGACTTTAATAGGCCTCATCGAGAATCGGATTGATAAATCAAAAGTGGAATTGCTTAACGCTGGTGTCCGAGGATATGGTCCGAAACAATATTATCTCAAAACTGAGTACCTGGTTGAAAAACTGGGATTGAAATTCGATTATATGATTGTGCTGGTGGATGTATCCGACATCCAGGATGAAATAGCATATGAAAATTATGTGCCGAGCGACACCAGCTATTATCTCGCGATGACTGATATTTATCTGAAAGAGTGGTTCTTGTCCTACCGCAATATAACTGAGAACCTCCTCAGCGAATCGCTGGCTAAACTCAGGCAAAGGATTTTCGGCAGTGACGACCTGATCCATTCGTGGGCATCGCGGCGGGACCTTTGGTCGGACGTCTTGATCTACGCACGGGAACGAGACGCGTGGCTCAATGATGAAAAGGTGTATGAAAAATGGGGGAAACGAGGAATTGGACTCGCTGAAAAGAGTATGGACCTTCTATACGAATTATGTAAACGGCACAATATCCCAATGACTATTGTAGTGTATCCGTGGCCATCACAGGTTTTGCGAGGCGAATTGGATTCCAAACAGGTAACAATCTGGAAAAACTTTGCTGAGGAACGGCAAATAGATTTTGTTAACTGCTTCCCATATTTTATAGATCAGGCAAATGCAAATGGGGCTGATAAAGTCCAAAAGTATTTCCTACCCGGCGACGTGCACTGGAACGATCAAGGACATATTCTCATGGCGGATATTTTGTGGAAAAAGCTTCGCGATAAAATCAAAAGAGACTAAAATATGATTGTGCGTGATTTCGCCTGCGCTTCACCGAGACCCAGATGAGCAAACTCTTTCGAATCGCTTTTCTCCTAATTTTTGCTGCGCAAAGCTCGTGTGTTCTGCATTCTTTGCAGGAAAGCCCACCGGCAGCGGAGCCTGTAGCGCCCGTAGAAGGGTACGTAACTCTTAATAAACTGCCCTTTCATGAGGCCTGGTACGGTATGTACTTCCAAGAAGACAAAATTGGATATAGTCACTTCAAAATTGAACCGTCCGGGGACATTTTCAATATTACAACCGATTCCCTGATGCGTCTTAAAGCGAACAACAAGACAAGTGAAATCGGATTGAAAGAAAAAGTGAAGGTAAAACCCGATCTGACCATGATTTCTTTCGAATCTCGGGTCATGATGAATGACAAGGTCCTGGAAATGACCGGCAAGATCGAAGGACAGCGCTTGGTCGTAGATATGCAAGTGGAAGGGGAGAAGCGGAATCAGGCATACCCGATTGAAAACAGTTTGTTTCATTCCAGCGCGATTTCTCTGATGCCCGCCCTGAAAGGGTTAAAGGAAGGCCAGGTAAATTCTTTCCCGGTTTTTAATTCGGAAAAGCAGGCCATTGAGCAGGTTGAACAGAATCTGTCACCGGTAAAAAATGCACCTGGCCCGAGCGGCGCGGTCTGGAGCGTCAAAAACACTTTCGGACGCACGACCGTACAGTCTTGGCTGAATAAGAGCGGCATGACGGTACTGGAAAAGGCGCTTGACGGATCGCTGATAACGATACTGGAAGACGAAAGCAGCGCAAAACGTTTTGCCGAGAAAAAGACCGCAAACAAGGATATCGTCCTGGATGTCAGCCTTGTCCGTGTATCAAAACCGATACGCAACCCGGAAGGCGTTCGGTTTGTGAAGTTAAAGATGAAAGGCGTGGATCCATCACTAATCGTCAATGATCATCGGCAGAAAGTCACTCCCATTGACAAGGATGCCGTCGAGAAAGGTTTTTATGTCACAGTGAATGTGGAAGATCCTGCCAAAGCTAGTCCCAGCCGAGTCCCTGTTGCTCGTTCTATTCTGGCCGATAACCTCGTTTCCACGATCGTCATTCCAGCCAATCACGCGGAAATTGTCGCTCAATCCGAAAAAATCGTGTCGCCGCGCGATTCAAATTTGGAAAAAGTTCACAAACTTGTCCGGTGGACTTCCGATAATATCAAGAAAGAAATGAAGGACTCCTTTACTGCGCTTGAAGTGCTACGGAGCAGAGAAGGAGAATGCCAGTCTCACGCGAATCTCTACACAGCGTTTGCCAGATCGCGGGAAATTCCCACAAAGGTCGTGACAGGTCTGGTGTACTCGGAAAAATTTTCAGGATTTCTCTATCACGCTTGGGCCGAATCTCACGTTAACGGATGGCTTGCCGTAGATCCCACCTTGAAACAAATCCCGGCCGATGCTACGCACATTAAAATTGCAGGTGGATCGGAAGATTATACCGATACCTTGTTTAAAATGGTCGGCAAGATTGGCATTGAAGTCTTAGAGTATAAGTAAAGCCATCTGGCAGCAACTGGTTCAAAGCTCAATTTGATGCTGATTCCGGCATGTTGCAGGAACGGTTCGCCTATAATATGCTCCACAAAGAGCCCGTATCAGGCCATATGGATGGCAAGGCTTCCCGGCCGGTTCCAAGATCTCAGTATTGGCGCCAATATTTCAGAGGACCGACTGCCAAAAATCCATTTCATCTTGTGATGAGCTGATGGTCTGTTTATAATTGAAATGTTTAAATCAAATTTAGGAGGTCGGGAACGATCATGGATAAATGTAAAATCACTTATTGCACGTCTTGAAATTACAAACCGAAAGCCGCTAGTCTGGCGGAAGAGCTGAAAAGGGAATTGGGCGTTCAACCCGAATTGATCCCATCAAGCGGTGGGGTTTTTGAAATTGAGTATGGTGGAAACCTCGTATTCTCAAAGAAAGATCTGGGCAGGTTCCCAGATCAAGGAGAAGTCCTGAGGCTTATCAAGAACGAGAAATAATAGGACAGATTCAGGGTAGCGATCCTGAAACAGCTGAACGGATGGGAATTATTAGGTTAGGTACGGAAGATTGATGACAGGGCAGCTCATGCCTTCTCCTCTATACATTATTCGGGGGGCAATATTTGTCTGGTCCCATAAAGTTCTCTGGAAATATGCAGCAGCCCCGGTAGTCATAAGCATAGTTATATTAGTGGGATCTTATACTCTGCTTTATGATTTATTCATTAAGTTGATTTCTCCTTACACAGGCCAGGAATGGTACGGCCAAATTTTATATTATGTGGTGCTGGTCATAATAACAGTAGCTGTATTGGGGCTTTCCTTATTCATAGTCACTCGGTTGGCTTCCGCGATAGCTGCACCTTTTAATGACGTCATTTCACGGAAGGCAGAGGAGATCACAGCGGGAATTTTTCATGAAACGCCTTTTTCTCTGCTCACATTCTTAAGAGATTCAGGTCGCTTGTTTGTGCATTCCTTCAGACTACTTGGTTTGTATCTGGTTCTGCTGATTCTCGGGCTTATCCTCTTCCTGATCCCCGTGATAGGAGCAGGTTTGTACACCTGCTTTGGCATTCTGATTTCAGCATACATGTTTGGATATGAATATCTTGGATATCCCATGGACCGCCGCCGTTTTTCCTGGGCGCAAAAGCAAAAATTCATGAGATCAAAGTTGACCTCAGTCTTAGGATTTGGGCTCGGAAATGTAGCTGTTGCGGCCATACCCATTGTTAATTTCTTCTTTATACCTGCCGCGGTCGCGGGTGGAACATTACTTTTCTTGGAAATGACAAAGGGATCCAAAAAGTGATTCCCCTGTTCTTTTGCGTATGCGAGCTTGACACACGTCGATTGAGTTGATACTTTTTGACATGACGCGGGGTGGAGCAGCCAGGTAGCTCGTTGGGCTCATAACCCAAAGGTCGGAGGTTCAAATCCTCCCCCCGCTACCAGTTATTTGAAGAGGTTACGGATTGCGGTTCGTGGCCTTTTTTCGTTTGGTGTCCATCCTCCGCAGTGCTTCTTTCCCAGGAAATCGTGCTCAATTCCTCTTCCGTCACTAAGTTGTAACGTTTGAAGACCGAAATGGTCTTTGGCCCGGAAACGGCCATCACCTTGATATAGTCGTTGCCGGCAAGCCGCAGATTGTTGATTGCACAGTGCCTAAGATCATGAAAAGTGAAGTCCCCAAGACTGCATTTTCGGCAGGCCGACTGAAACGATTTTTTGAAGTCTTGAAAAGGCATTCCATCCTTGAGAAAGACCCTGTTTGTATGAAGTATTTACAGGGGGGAGTTCATATCTTATTATCCCCACAATTAATAGTTTCCGAGTTGCCTCATACTGGATAATTCAGTTTAATATCTCAGGGCGCAAGTCAGGCAGGACAAATTTGAGCATGAGCAGGTTCGCAATTAGTAAAATGTTGGTTTTCAAGATTCTGTCGATTTCATTGTCAGTTGTCTGCGTTCTGGCCATATCTGAGATAATAGTCGATTATTTACCTCGACAATTGATTCCTCACGTTCATTCTAGAAGAAATGTCCTCTATTCACCTGCATTGGGGCTCATCACGAACGAGCCTAACTCTACGCAGGTGGTCAGCAGTCCCTGGGTGTACAACACAGTGACTTATAACAAGTACGGCTTTCGAGGACCGAACTGGGAACTTCGGAAAAATGCCGGCGAAACTCGGATCGCTATTCTGGGGGATTCTTATATAGAAGGTCGGGAAGTCGCATTTGACGAATTGGTTACCAGTGTACTCGAAAAGCGCATCAGTTCCGATGTGCTGGTTATGAATTTCGGCATATCCGGGACGGCACAGGCTGATCAGATTCCCCTTTACAGGAATCTTGTGAGGAAATTCAAACCTGATGTTGTAATTCATTGTGTAACGGTGTCCAATGACTTTGAAGAGAATGTTCAAGAATTGAGCCCGTTACAATCAAAGAATTTCCTCGAACTGAAAAATGGTGAACTCCTTGAGATACCACCACCGAAATTGGTAACGTGCATCTGTGCGGAGCCATGGTGCGCGGTTACGAATTTTTTTTCAAATCTGGCGCTCTTCAAATTGGTTTACCGCCAATTGGATGCCAAAACGCACTCCCCTTGGGAGCGCTTCTTGTCACCGCAGAATGCTTGCGCTTCTGAAACCTCCTTGTCGGAACCTCTTGAGGCATTTGACACTCCAAGGTACGATCATGCGAGGAGAGTCATGGCGAAAGCGCTGCTGAACTTTAGAACAATTTGTGAGGAGGACGGAAGTCATTTCTTATTAATGAGCCCTTCCGGAGTGTGGACGTTTCTTGCCCGGGAATCCCCGGCTTTCAAAACAAAAAGTGATTTCCTCGCAAAACGATATGCTTGGCTTAAAGAATTTGCCCGAGAGCACTCTTTCGATTATCTTGATTTGAATAACGCTCTTCTGGAAAGGTCGCGGAGTATTGGGTTACGTTGCGAGGATATACATATTCCATGGGATGCCCACTGGACACCTCTTGGGCACAGGCTGGCAGCCGAATCCATTCATAGCATGCTCAAGTCTTATCGTCTTATTCCATGATCCAGCCGCAATGAAACGGAACGAAGTAGTTACCGCGCACAGTAAAAGGGGGAACTCATTTGCCCCTTGCCTTGCGCGAACTCAGCATTCCCTGTCAGCTCTTCCCATGAATTTGTTCGGCAAACAAGGTATCTCTAGAACAACTCGCCGGAGAATCAGGAGTAGCCAGGAACACGCATACGTAATTCCTGAAATCGTTCCATGGGAGTCTTGCACTTGATCGGCAGAATTCTCCCTCCCGAACACAATCTTGCCCGAGGGGAAAACCAACCATACCTCGGGTCATACCGAAGGTCCGCAAGAGAATCGCCGTTCACCTCAACGCTTTTCCAGCCGGCTTGTGGGCCACAGTAATGTACAAGTGAGAATTGTGAACCGGGAATTAGCAATCAAGTAGAATTCTGACAAACGAGGTGAAACAGGAGTCACTAGAGGGAGCCTGCAGCATGCTGCCTGTCCCATTCCTTGGTTCTTTTATCGACAACGCAATTGTGGTATCTACAACACTTGGAAGGGAGTGGCAGTGACCAATTCTGAATCGAGGCGCTCAAATCGTTCCCACGTGATGGTTTCCGTCATCGTGTCTGTAGTTTCAATTTGCATTACGATGCTATTTGCCGAAATCACTTTCAGATCCCTGTTGTTCAGTGAGACTTTTTTCATGAAACCTCTGAAACGTCCTGAATTTTATGCAAACGAGTGGGACGGTAACTATTTCAAATTACGGCATTTCTTTAACGAGAAATACAAGGAACCTTCCGATAAGATTCTTGGATGGACAAGTCCTTCAATAGTGGTTTCCAAGACCTATTCGCATACTGATGACCCAAAGATAGAGAATCGGGTTCCCGTGCTTCTCTATGGCGATTCGTTTGCTCATTGTCATGCTCCGAATGGCCAGTGTGTTCATGATATACTAAACGGTGATCCTAATTTTAACGGCTCACACTATCTTTTGAACTACGGAGTAAGTGGATATGGAGCAGACCAAATTTATTTATTGTACAAGAACACAATTGATAATTATCAGTCTCCGATAGTAATAATAGGGATCTTGAACTACGATTTGGATAGAACCGTTACGCCCGTGACCTGGGGACTCAAGCCATTTTTTCAAGTAGAAGAGGGCAGATTGGAATGCCACACTTCTCACCTCACATCAAAAATTGACAATTTCTTTTTTCACAATCCTCCGAAAATTGTCTCCTATTTGTGGCGACTCCTTGTGCATGCGGGACCACTTCCAGGCAGTGTCGCTGCATGGTTCAAATCCAAGGAGGTGCGCAGAACTGACATAAAATCTATCAGTGAGGCCATCCTTCTTGAAATGTCGGAAGATCTTAACAGGCGCAAAATTCCCCACGTCTTTCTGATATTTGAATGGCCGAAGAGAATGATTAAGCCTCCAGACTGGCGTGTACAATTTCTGATCGACTTTTTTCAGAGCAACCATATTGATTTTATTATGGCACGAGAGGCAATCGTCAACCAGGAGCAAGGCGGAATGTTCAATTGGGAGAAATATGCGGTTGATGACGGCCATCCAAATGTGTCCTACAATCGGCTCGTTTCCGAGCAAATTCTTCGTTGGCTTGCGGGCCTTGGGCGGCGGCCAACGGGGATGTAGATATTTTCCTGCGGGAAGACAGGCTCTATTTTCGGTCAATAACAGGCTGGTGCCCCGTGGCTGCCGAAACTCGTCCGATGTCAGGAGCGCTTTGGCGTCCGGACCCCAAAGCGATTCAGAAACTAAAGGATGCCACGGTAGCGATAGTAATTTTAACGACACAGAACAACGATCATCCGTACCAAATTGTGGGGACTGGCTTTTGTATGCACCCTTTATCAATTTTTCATAGTGGGTGAAAACCGTCATTTTCGGGCTCACAATCCAAAGGTCGGAGATTCAAATCCTCCCCCCGCTACCAGTTACGAGAAAATACAACAGTTCGCATTGTGACTCTCAGTTCACCTTTCTTTCAGAGCAATGAAGTAATAATAAACGCGCGAATGAGGTTTTCTTGATCGCGGAACCCCTTCGCATATGCGGTGTCATAAAAATCAATTTGTAAAAGTTACGTAAATTTTTTGACACATCTTTTTATACATCTGATAAGATTCTTAAAAATTTGTAAATATGCGAATTGCGCGGGGATGGAATATGGATGATAACGACCCTTCTACTATCGATTTTGACGTGGAAAAAAGCAATCGTGAACGACCTCTCCTGAAATTGGCGTCCGAGACGGAATCAATTGATCTCACGGAAGTGCTGACCAAGGATTTAACTTCTTCGGGCAGCTTTTTCATTGAAGATTTTCAGGAGACTTTTTTTGGCAGACTACTTGAAGCATTGCCTATTGCCGGCCTGTTGATTGATAAATCATTCACAATTAGATTCGCCAATCAATCATGGGGCCGTTTCTCAGGTGATTTTCAGCGATTGGAGGGAGATCCTTTTTCCGCGCTGTTTATGAATCAAAACTCCGCCCGCAATATTTATTCTCTCTTAAGGCAAGTTTTTGACGATCGAAAACCGCGAGTCTCAGTTGAAAAATTGCTCATCGGCTCCAGTCAGATTTGGGCGCGAATTTACCTGAGGTCGTTAAGACTTTCCGGCGAAAGATTGGTGCTGTGCCTTGCGGAGGACTTGACGTACGAAAAGAGACAGCTCCTTTTGATGGATGCCATTAAGAGAGCCAAAACAGAATGGGAACAAACTGTTGATACTGTGCCCGAGAGCATTGCGCTGGTGGATTCGGATCATCGTATTATTCGAATGAATAGGGCTATGGCTGATCGCGCAGGTTGCACAATTCAAAGCGCTCTCAAAGAGCCGTGTTATAAGATTCTTCATGGAAGAGATACTAAGCCCTATTTTTGTCCCTTCTCCCGTGTGGTCAAGGATGGAGAGGAACGCAATGTGGATTATTTTGATGATAATTTGGGCGCATTTCTCAAGGAGCATATATCTCCGATCAGAGGAAGCCATGGAATCTTGAGGAGCTGCGTAATCGTGATTCAAGATGTGACGCAGCAGAAGAAACTAGAGGGCGAGCTTCACCGTTATGCGACACGTGACGAGCTCACTAATCTATTTAATAGGCGTCAGACCTTAATTTTATTGGATGCAGCTTGCCAAACGGCCGGTCGTTATAAGCGTCCATTAAGTCTCGCAATATGTGATATAGACTATTTTAAGAAAATCAATGATGAACATGGACATGAGGCCGGTGACGACATGCTCCGGTTTTTCGGAAAAATAGTCCACAAAGAATTGCGCGGGGCTGATATTGCCGGACGTCATGGTGGAGACGAATTCATAATGGTTTTCCCGAATACGCCTTTGGAAGGGGCCGCTCAAAGCGTTGACCGTATTCGAGATCGGCTTGATGCGACCATTTTAAAGAATAACGGAAGAGGTAAAATCACCTTCAGTGCCGGGTTGGCCCAATTTTCTGCAGGAATGACTCCTCAAAGTTTTCTGCGCCACGCGGATGAGGCATTGTACGAAGCAAAGCGATTAGGTCGAAACCGTCTGGTAGTCAAAACCGACTAACCTGCTGCATGACAAAGCAAAATTTTCTGGCGCACCGTGCGATTGCATTTTCGCGTCGGAATTCCCTGCTGTCCCCCTGGATATAATCCTTCTCAGTTCACGTTTGAAATCAACTGCGGAATTTCAGCGCTGATCGTTAGTTGAATCCGCATTTAAATCAAGGTAAGATTCCGCCCTGTGCCTGGCTATTTTTGCAACTCAGCTTCGGAGGCGCCATTGCCGAAAGAACGGGTAACCAGAGGCAGCGGATTACTCGAAACATTTCTCGCACGCCGCAGGGCTGAGACGGCTAATCGGCTGATTCCCTCCATTTCCCGGAGAGGGTGCATTGCAGACATAGGATGCGGCAGGCATCCTTACTTTCTATTGAATACCACCTTTTCACGAAAGATCGGTCTGGACAAATCGATCGAGGAACCCTTGACGAAATCGGAGCAGACCTCAAACATTACATTTATCAAGCATGATGTTGAACAAGATCCTACTCTGCCGATAGAAGACAATTCTTGCGATGTGGTCACTATGCTCGCAGTAATCGAACATTTGGAGCCGAATCTCGTGCTTCCTTTGCTGAGTGCGATTCAGAGAATTCTCAAACCCGGTGGTCGTCTTGTTGTCACTGTTCCCGCGGGTTGGACGGATTCCCTGCTCAGGGCAATGGCCCGATTGAAGTTAGTAAGTCCCGTAGAAATTGAAGAGCACAAAGCCACGTACACTCACAAAAGTCTTTCTGAAATTCTGAAAAAAATTTTCTCGGAAGACAGTTTGGAATTGGGCTATTTTGAAATGCATATGAACATCTGGGCTACGGCTGAGAAACCACCGTCTTGATGCAAACGGTCCTCTGCCAGCGGATGCGAATCCGTTTCAAAGGAGATTCCAAGTGTCCGACCAAATCACGGTATCTGTAATTATGCCTTGCTATAACGAGGTCAGTACCATAGAGCAAATTATTAGAGCTGTTCTTGATTCCCCTTTGGAAGACAAGGAAATAATAATAATTGACGATGGGTCAACAGACGGCACTAAGGAACTTTTGAAATCTCGTATTGAACCGCAAGTGTCCAAAGTGATCTTTCATGATCGAAATCGGGGCAAAGGCGCTGCAATTAGGTCCGGTATCGCCGCGGCCTCCGGCGCGGTAATTATTGTTCAAGATGCTGATCTGGAATATGACCCTAAGGATTATCCGAGACTACTCGAGCCGATCCGGCAAGACAAGGCCGAAGTGGTTTACGGATCGAGATTCGCGGGCGGGGATCCCCATAGAGTCCTCTATTTCTGGCACAGTGTCGGCAATAAATTGCTCACTTTAGTATCGAACATGTTCACCAACTTGAATCTTACGGATATAGAGACTGGCTATAAGGTCTTTTGCCGAAAAATCCTGGAACAAATAACAATTGAAGAAGACCGTTTCGGATTTGAACCGGAGATCACGGCTAAAATAGCCAAACTGAGATGCAGAGTTTATGAGGTGGGAATTTCTTACTCAGGACGCACATACGAAGAAGGAAAAAAAATCGGCTGGAAAGACGGATTATGGACTATCTGGTGTATATTTAAGTACAATTTGATTTCCTCCAGGTAATATTTGCCTACTTTTCACTACGGAACGAATTATATCGCCGCAAAACATTCAGTGCTTTCTGGTCCACTTCTTTTTCATCGAATAGTCGACCGAAGGCGGCACGGTATGTATCCTTCACCTCAGGATTCCCATATCGCTCGGGAAAATGGCTAAATCCCTTAGAAGATAGAACATCCCGCTCGGTTTTCTCAGCGCACACAGCTAGAATTGAATGATCTAATGTCATTAGATTCTCCGCTATGAGCTGGTTCAGGATTTGTACGACGAAGCTAATCAACACCTTTAAACCTGTAATGATCATCTTAATACGGATTCGTTTCAAAAAAACCCGGAGGATCCTTGACCATTAAAAAGGGGCCACAAGGACCCCTCTCAATGCAATATATAGCACTTTATTGTTAAATGGGAGCAAAGGGGCCTGTCCGTTTTAATAAGCCTCCTCAGATTCCAACATCTCGTCTGTGACCTTTTCTCTAAAAAGATAATAGGACCATGTCTGATAAGCGATTACCACAGGCACAAAAATCAACACTACCCCCAGCATTATCTTGAGTGTCAACGGACTGGATGACGAATTGAATGCCGTTAGACTCGCGGCAGGATCGATGCTGGATGGAAACAGATTCGGGTACAGTCCTACGACACCAAATAGGGTTGCTGTCAGAATGGTCAAACCCGACGCGAACCAGGCCGTCCACCATTTCGCCTTGGCCACAAATAGCCTCACTGCAAGCAATGCGACCACAGTTGCCAATGGAATCAGAAACAGAACCGGATTTGCCGAGATAGTTGTCATAAAGCGGTGTTGCAAACCAGGTGTGAACGAGAAAAATAACCGCCACGACCAGGAGGACTACCCAAATGACAGGAAGCGTCCTGACGGTCCTCTCGTGGAGATCACCCGAGGTTTTTATCGCCAGCCACAAAAGCCCGTGGAGAACAAAAAGCAGGACAAAGAGGAGGCCGCCCACTATCCCATAAGGGTTGAGCAAACTGAGCAGATTCCCATGAAAAACCCCTTTGGCATCAAATGGTATACCTTGGAAAATATTAGCGAAAGCAACTCCGAAGAGCAACGCGGGCGCAAAACTCCCCAGAAAAAGACATGTATCCCATAACCGATTCCAGCCGCGACCTTCTATTTTTCCTCTGAATTCAAATGATACGGCGCGGATGATCAATGCAAAAAGAATCAGCAACAGAGGCGTGTAAAGCGTGCTGAACATCACCGCGTACGTTGTGGGAAACGCGGCGAACGTGACACCACCTGCCGTAATTAACCAGACTTCATTTCCATCCCAGAAGGGACGCAATGAATTGTAAATTGTCCGAACGTCTTTATCATTTTTGGCCAAAAACGGCATGGCAGTTCCCAGCCCCAAGTCGAATCCATCGAGCGTGAAATAAATAGCCCAGAGCAGTCCCCACAATAAAAACCATATCGTTTCCAGCATTTTTAACCTTCCTTTCTCAAATGCCCTGTGCGAGGAGTTATATCGGAAGGCCCTTGGCGGGCGATTTTGCTCATAAGCACGAAAGCCGCCAGTCCCAGAAGCGAATAAAGGACAATAAACGCTATTAGCGATACAAAGACCTGAGATGTGGCAATATTAGAGACGGCTTCTGAAGTTCTCAAAACTTTATACACTATCCAGGGCTGGCGTCCTACCTCAGTGACTATCCAGCCCAACTCAGCGGCAATATAAGGCAGCGGAATTACTAATAGCATTAGTTTCAAAAATCCGGGGCTCGATTCCAATCGATTTCTTTTAAACCATCCTATGATCGTCAACAGGGGAAAGAGGAATCCAAGACCAACCATTAACCTGAAAGCCCAAAATACCAAAGTGACTGGAGGCCTGTCCTCTTTAGGCCAATTTTTGAGACCTTTCACTTCGGCATTCCAATCAGCGTATATTAACCAGCTCATGAATTTGGGGATTTGAAACCATTCTATGAGATTGCGTTCGTTCGCCGCATCCGGGATGACCAGCATCGAAAATGGAACTCCCCTGCCCGTCTCCCATATGGATTCCGCCGCGGCGAGTTTTGTGGGCTGTGCTGCGGCCATTTGTTTGCCATGAATGTCACCTACTGACTACCTTCGCCCACAGAAAAAATCAGGGCAAAGATCAGGGCGATCCTAAAGGACTTGGTGAAAAACTCGGTATGAGTCTTGCGCAACAGGTGATACGCGCTGACTCCCATCACAAAAAATCCTGCCAAGATGTAACCCGCAAACGTGGCGTGCAAATACATGAGCGGAGCAAACGGCTGGGTTATGACTGCCCAGAAATCGGTCAACTCTGCCCTTCCCCCACGAATTACATACCCCACGGGGCTGTGCATCCAGGAGTTCGCAGCGAGTATCCAGTAAGCGGAAATGTTCGCCGCCAAGGCTACCAGCCAGATGCATAAAGCATGGACTTTGGGCGAAAGTTTATCCCATCCAAAAAACCATATCGCGACAAAAGTTGACTCCAGAAAGAAAGCCACTGTCGCTTCAATGGCCAAAAGCGAGCCGAAGATATCGCCCACGTATCTTGAGTAGCCCGCCCAATTTGTGCCGAATTGAAACTCGAGAGTAATGCCGGTGACTATGCCCACGACAAAATTGATAATGAAAATCTTGCCCCAAAATTTAGCCATTCTTTTGTATACGTTCATTGCCGGTTCGGACATAAATTGTCTCCATAATGGCCAAAAGGATGGACAATCCTAATGTCAAGGGCACAAACAAAAAGTGAAATCCAGTCGCCGCGGCAAATTGCAGCCTAGACAACCAAAGAACATCCATCAGCCGTTTCCCCCTTTCCGAATATGCGCCTAAATGCAATATAAAGTTCATCGCGAAGCCAGTCACGTTGACCAGAGTTCTGCTTCGCAACCTTAATAGCCGTTCAGTAGAGCTAAGCCTTTTTCAGCCAAATTCCGAACCCTGATTGTTGCAATTTTTCCGTCAGAGTAGATTCGCAACTCCGATTCATCTGAGAGCAATTCCTTTAGTTTCGAACGAGTTTCCTGCGCTTGCAGCAGTCCTGCTGCCCATGCGGCAAGGCCTCTCACCGTTGCATCGCCCGATTCCAAATATCTTCCTATATGAGCCGCTGCTCCAATTACCAGCTCCGGTCTGGATTCGGCCAGCCGAATGAGACCCCAGATAAGGCCCCTTTGCAGTATTTCATGTTCGATGAAATTGCCTTTAGGATCCAAATAGGAGATAAAAACCGGTGCATATTCAAGACCCAGCTTTTCATGACAGGCCATGATTTCACCGATGGCTTCTGGAGCGCCCCAACCAATTCCGCCCGATTCCTCGTTGAGGCTCCACATTAGCCTGCGCATAAAATCCCTTGCTCTTTCCATGTCCCTTTCAGCCAGGTTGCGCATTATTTGCCCTATGGCAGTAACGGACCTCCATCGGACCAGCTCGTTGTCGTTACATAGAAATGAAACAAGAGGACTCATTACCTCGCGGGCCGGTAACAAAGACAATTCCTTCACGCATTCAATCGGACTATCCGCCAAAAGAAGGTCAAGGATTCTTGCCTTCAATTTTCTACCGGTGATCTTATTTGCCATTGTCGTTTTCGATAGTTATTAAGCAAGGCTCAATTATTCGGCCATACCGAACTCGAATCAACCATCCTCTTTTACTGCTTTGGCGATCTCACGTCCCAGTTCCGCGCATTGCCTCAGACTCTCGTGAGTCGGCACATACATCAAACCTAAACCCGGATGGAGAAGTTTTACTTTCATCTCTTCCAGGGATTTTGTCATTAATTTCACCGCCTCGCCGCTCCAACCGTACGACCCGAATGCAGCTCCCACTTTATTGAGCGGTCGAAGGCCCTTCATATAGCACAGCATATCCGCCATACGGGGAAGCATACCGTTATTAAGGGTTGATGAACCCACTATTACTGCCTTGGCATCAAGCAGCTCGGTGATGACATCACTACGATGATTCACCCTGAGATCCATCAATCGAGTGCTCACGCCTTCCGCAACCAGACTATCGCAAATCGCCTTCGCCATCATTTCCGTGCTATTCCACATGGTATCATAGATCACGAGGGCTTTTCGTTTGGGTACCTGTTTGCTCCACTGATCATAGGCGGCCACGATCTGCATGGGATTATCCCGCCAAATCAAACCGTGATCAGGGCAGATCATATCTATTTTTAAATTCATTTTTTGCACGTCAGCTATAAGCTTTCCGATCAGTGAGGAATAAGGCAATAGAATATTGGCATAATATTTGGCCGCATGCTGCATGAGCTCTGCTGAGTTGACTTCATCGTTGAAGCGCTCGCTGGTGGCCCAGTGTTGGCCGAATCCGTCGCTCGAGATCAAAACAGCATCCTCTTTAAGGTAAGAGAACATGCTGTCCGGCCAATGAACCATTCTCGTTTCTATAAACTGCGCTGTGCGTTTCCCAAGGCTGATCTCACGACCCGTTTCGACTACTTCGTAAGGCCAGTCCTCCCTGTGATAATGCTGCAAAAGGGCTTTCTTGCCGCGAGGCGAACAGAATAGTTTTTCGGGTTTGATGACCTCCATCATTTCGGCCAAAGCACCTGAATGATCCGGTTCCACATGATTCACAACGAGGTAGTCAATGCGGCTGGGCTCGATTACTTTATAAATGCAGTGAAGTAGATCGCCTTTGAAAGTTTTCTTAACGGTATCGAATAGAGTTATCTTGTCATCCATTACCAGATACGCATTGTAAGTCGTGCCTTTTTCCGTTGAATAACCGTGAAAATCACGGACGCTCCAATCCACGGCCCCTACCCAGTGAATGTCCTTTTTTACCTCAATATTTATCCTCAACCGAATCCTCCCTTAAAGGTGTCCCACCACTCACGATCCCCCCATTCGCTCGGGCGCGGAGACTTTCTTCAACATCGTGGCAAGACCGCCACAACGCCCCACGTATCTATCAGTTCAATTCGGTAAGCAAAACGGACCTGCTGCTACTCGGGAGAGAAGCTGTCTTTGTCCGCTCCGCACACCGGGCAAACCCAATCCGCAGGAAGGGCATCAAAAGATGTGCCTGCAGCCACACCGTTATCCGGATCACCGACAGCCGGATCATAAACATAACCGCAAATTTGGCATACGTATTTTTGCATCTGTTCCTCCACCATTTGAGTTTATTTGGGCAGCGCTATTGTCTGGCGCCCAACATAGGATCAAATCACTTTAACGACAGTCTTTTGCCTATTTCACGACCGTAGTCTTGAGCCATTTTGGGGCCGCCCTGCAAAAGAGTTGATTTGAGTCTCAAGGCTGATCCCACCATTTCCATTTTAAATATATGTCGCATAGTTTCATATATTCTTTCCGAGGCCTCTCCGCTCCATCCGAACGCGCCGAAAGAACCGCCTACCTTGTTTTCCAAACTTGCTTTTTCTGCCAAGAAGAGCAGCGTCTTAATAGCCGGCATCATGTCACCGTGGTAAGTCGCTGAACCAAATACATAAGCGTCATACCCTTCCAGGTCTTCTTCTTTTTTTAATTGCGCGGCTTCGACCACCTTGGCCTCCGCCCCTGTGAAGCGTACTCCTTCAGCAATATAATCAGCGATGGACTGAGTTTCACCTGTCCTACTTGCATAAGCGACAAGAACTTTCGGCATATTCAATTCTCCTGAAATCTCAGCGAATCCCCCTGCACAAAAGGGGAGCTTAAATCGCGTCTTGCGCCTCAAGGGCTCCTCAGCAGACGACTCGGTGTTACGTTAATGCTTAGGCTCGAAGACTATCCTCGACCCCAATTCATAAGCCTGTTTCAGGGCGTCAGGATTATTTTCTATGTCACCCTTCCCTTCAACCTTGTTTATAAAGACGCCACCTTCATAGCTCATATCCAGGGCGTCATAAAAATATTTGGCTACAAGCTGGGCACCTTCAAAAAGGTTCTTTCCCTTTGTCGCTCCCACGCAGAGCAAGTAACCTCTGCCGCTACCCAAGGTCCGCCTGTCCTGCGGGGTCTTATCGAGCATCCTTTTGCACCAGGCAGCTTGACACCGGTCTATGAGCGCCTTGGCTTGCGAAGTGATGCCGTAAAAGAAGATCGGCGAAGCCAGAATAATGGCATCAGCCTCGTACAGTTTCGGATAGACGCTCTGCATATCATCATCGACCACGCATTTACCGGTTCGGTCGCAGCCACCGCATTCAGCGCAGCCGGCTATTTTCAAATCGCAGCACCGAATCGAAGAGACATCCGCTCCCGCGCTTCGGGCAGCTTGCAGCGCCTTATCCAGTAAAATGTCTGTGTTTCCACCTTTTCGGGGGCTGCCATAAATTCCGAGGATTCTCATTTCAGAACTCTTATTCCAGTTTGACTACCCAAGCCGCGGATCCTGTCCCTTCATTCCGCATTCAGGAATGTAGCAGGATACATTTACAAATTCGCACTTCTCTTTGCAGCCGGGACAAGTCTCCGGTGGTGCGGTCTGCTGCTCGGCCTCCAGCGTATATCCGCATTTTGGACATTTCCAGGTATTGTTTTCCATTGCTTCTCCTCATTTCGAGATGTGATTGTTCAAGACCCCGGTTTCGATTCCACGGGGTTTTTACCTTTTTCCTTAAGCAAGAACTTCAGGTGATCCAGCATCTGCTGAATATTTTTGGACATGAACCACCGTCCGTTGGCAAACACTCCGTAGTCCGCGCCCATCATTGCTGATGCAAAACGAGTCGAATTTGCGTAGAAAAGCCACTGTTCGACCCATTGTTTTTCAATCGCTTCATCAAAAATGCTAGGACTATCGGACGCGACGCCCGCCTTCCATGCATCCTTCAGTATTTGTGTGGACGTAAGCGTCATTTGGTTTGAGGTTTTTATCGTGTTTTCGAACCGCTCCCAATGCCCATTTACCCAATCCAGAGTATGGCACGAACGACACACCTTCTGAAGGGTACCTTTTCTCTTTGCTTGCTCTTCGGAGCTGATGACAAATTCAGTGGCAGGCTCTCCGCCGAGAGTAACAGGCAAAGCCATTCCATCTTTATTCTTTATGATCGAAGTATCGGGGCTCTTGGGGTGCGGGTACGCATAAATCGGTCCGAAAATGCGCCACGGCAATCGATCATTCATCTGATGCGTTCTCTGGGCAACGACGTCCCCCTCAGTTGTTACCAGGAGGCTCACATGGCAAGCAGCGCATGTGGGCGCTCCAAAATCTTTACCTACGGTCCATGGAACTTCATTGAATTTCCATTCTCCGTAAAGGGATGAGAAAAGGTTGCCGTGATTGCTCACGGAATACGCCTGATAAGCAGGGACATCAGGGCCTTTATGACATCGCGAACAGGTATAGGGTTTGCGGGCCGCTTCTATGGCGAACTGATGCCGGTTATGGCACGCGGAACATGAACCTTTGCTTTCATCAGGATTCAAGCGTCCAACACCTTGATTCGGCCAGCCTGACAGCTTCGGGAATTCAAAGTCGCCGAAATCCGTGCTCCGTGATTCCATTCCGGTGACCTGGAGCGCTGTCCCATGACACGACCAACATGAATCCGCGTTAGTTTTGTCATCCGGGGCAGATACAGCTGTTTTCATTTGCTCCAAGGATTGCATTCCGTTAATAGATTTCATCAAATCTTGATACACCGGATTGTTTGCGAGATTCCCATGCGCATGAGACATCAAGTTCTTCTCAAATTGAGCAGCCTCCGTCGCATGGCACGTTGAACAGTCTTTAGGAGTCACTGTCAAATGAACCTTCTGATCATTATGTTCAAAACTGTCCTTGTGAGCATCCGGATTCATCATATGGCACTCGGCGCATCCCACTGCGACAGACGTTAAGTTGTCAGGAATTTTCTCAGCAGAAACCCGCCTTTGTTTTTCAGGTTTCTTTAGCGCATCCGTAGGCGTTACCGACGCATGACGGCTCTTCTTCCAGTCCGCGACTATGGCAGGGGTAGCCGAGGCATGGCACGAAATACACTCCTTGGATGAATCGCTTATAGTTGCGGTTTCACCATGTGCACTGCCAATCAAAGCCAAAATGGACACCACGACAATGGTTTGAAAACAGGATCTCCGGGACATCGCATTGCAGCCCCTTTCCCCCTCACAATCCCACGAAGGTATTACTTGGGAAGCTTCTCCAATTCTTTGATCAGATCCTCAAGTTTCGGTGTAACATTAATATCATGTACATCAATGTACCGGATGGTTCCGGTCTTGTCTATGACGAACAAAGCCCTTTCGGTCATTCCATCTTCCCTCAGGACCCCATAATTTTGAGCCACTGCTCCGTGAGGCCAGAAATCGGACAGCACCGGAAACCAAACCTGTCCCATCTGCTTGGTCCAGGCATAGAGCGTCGGAACATTATCCACCGTGATGCCCAGGAGCACTGAGTCATTCTTATCAAAAAGATCCTTTCGAAATTACATATCCAGGCCACTGTTGGGAGCAAACCGGAGTCCACGCAGCCGGAACAAAAGAGATGACCACATTTCGTTTTTCACGGAAACTGTTCAAAGAGACCTTTTCTCCTGCAAGATCCTGAAGTGTAAAATCCGGTGCCAAGTCCCCGATCTTAAGCTTCGGGACGCTCGCCTGCGGTTTCAATTTTCCGGGATTGTAAATGCAACTCTCAAGAGGTTCAGATTCCGCATGGCTCATAGGAATCAAGAACAAAACTGCAATGCAGACGGAGGCAAACCCCATTAAAATTACGAATCTTTGCGCAAGGAGAAACATGATTCATCTTCCTGTTACTGCTAACAATTTTTTCACATCCTTCAAGAATTCCACGATATTCTTGATTGCACCAATATGGATCTTAGTCACTTTAAGCGTGGAATCGGGGCCGATTCTTGCGACA
Organism: uncultured delta proteobacterium; assembly: GCA_963843165.1. Lineage (GTDB taxonomy): Bacteria > Desulfobacterota > Desulfomonilia > Desulfomonilales > Desulfomonilaceae > DATJPW01. The sequence continues at coordinate 20,828 of CAWJJL010000007.1, forward strand.
AGAAATGTCGGTGTCCTAAAACGGTCTTTCGAGATTTTCTGCAATTCGAAACCATCATCAGCAAAGAGAGGGAAAAGGACATTAAATTTCTTCCTGTAAACCTCGACCTCGAAAGGGGTATTCCCTATACCTATGCCGATAAGCTTTACGTCCTTTTTTGAAACTGCATCTTTTTCAATTAATGTATGCAGATCATTAATTACCGGCGCCTCACGCTGGCAAATAGGGCAATACATGCTGAATACTTCTACGATCAGCATACGCGCTTTTACTTGAGACAAAGAAAAAGTCCCTTTTCCCGACAGGCCGAGATATTCTTTTTCAGCATTGTTTTCGGGGATCGGAAGCTGTATGCCGGCCAAAACGTCCACATTCACATCGAAATTTCCAGTTGCCACCGCTGTGCCACAAAGACCAGCTATCAAGAAAATGGACAACACCGAAAATCGTAATCGTCTCCGCATCATTTCCTCAGCAGTTTTTGCGCCTCAAAGCCACCAATGAGGAATTCTCCCCAATCAGCATTCGTCTCTTTGTTCGGCAATAATGTTTCAAATTCAAACGGTACTCTGAGTTTACCAATTTGGGCCGAAATATTGTATGTAGCTCGTATCGATTCTACTTCTTCCGGGTTTTCCGAGCCTCGGTTTTTGCATCCGATGATATTCCTACCGCAACTATGCCGACATGGACGATTTCATCTTGCCGTAAACTTTGGTCAATTCAGGGCTCCCTTGGTGTAAATTGGTTTTCTTCTGTATCAAATTTATTATTCCCAGGCCGTCATATCACTATTAAGCATCGCAACGTCATCCTACTGTAAGCGGGCGAAACATCTTCTTGGTTGCTGCACATATCGGACATTTCCAATCTTCCGGAAGATCGTCAAAGCTTGTGCCTTTGCTGATCTTGCCTTTACGATCTCCCTTTTCCGGATTATAAATGTATCCGCAATTCGGCGTCTGACATTGATACATCTTTGCAGTTTCAGTCATTTTCACCGCCTTCCTTGGTCACACCTGCGCACGCGAAGCCCTGGACTTCACGTCTTCGATAATCGGCTTAGCCGGCTCACAGTCGAACAGACTTACCGCCAAATCACTGTAGATTTCTACTCATACGAAGGGCCGGTATTGTCTCGCGTTCCCATTTCGCCCAATTGTCTACCGGCAAGGTTGGACTGGCTGCGCAGCCGCAATCATGCTTGCCATAGCCCGTGTAAATTGCAATATTCGCGTGCGGTCCATTCGCCTTGAACGGGAAAAACCGCCTGCGGGGCTTCGCCGGGTTTTAAGAATTGCCTGTAAGCCTTGCCGTCTTGAGTGATTTCAACCCACTCAATGTAGTGTTTCTCTTCCATCGGATGTGGAACACTCCCCACTTTCACAGTAAGACCGTTCGCCCCTGCCTCCTTGACCGGCACATGTTTTTCTTTTGCCGCATCGACAGTATTTGCTGCAAAGAACTTCATAGGTTGCCCGCAGCAGACGAGTTCGCCCGCGCCTTCATGCAAAAGTTCCACGATATTGCCGCAGATATCACATTTATAAACCTGCAATTTTTCTGTCATGTCTAATGCCTCCCATATTACAGAATACGATTTTGAAGCGGAATGATAACCGTAACGAATGGCAGTCCCGCATAACGGGACGTTTCAGACCGACCCCCAATATTCTACCGGAATTACCAATTCTCGGCCAGTAATTCATAATATGCCTGAGGATGAGCGCAGGCCGGACAAGACATAGGCGCCTCGGTCCCCTCATGCAGATAACCGCAGTTTATGCATCGCCACACGACTGGCTTATCTTTCTTAAAAACTTTGCCAAGATTTACATTGGACAGCAGGTCGAGATAACGCTTTTCGTGCTGTTTCTCCGCAATCGAAACCGCATCCCATATTTTTGCCGCGTCCTCGAATCCTTCTTCACGGGCGACCTTTGCGAATCCGGGATAAATCTGAGTCCATTCACCGTTTTCACCTGCAGCGGCAGCCTTCAAGTTGTCTGCGGTGGAGCTTATAACGCCGGCAGGAAATGAGGTCTCAACCATAACTTCGCCGCCCTTCAGTTGTTCGAAAAAGCGTTTCGCATGTTCCTTTTCCTGGTTTGCTGTTTCTTCAAAAATTAGCGCAATTTGGACCAGCCCTTCCTTTCTCGCCTGAGAAGCGAAATAGGTGTATCGATTGCGAGCCTGAGCCTCACCTGCAAATGATGTGATCAGGTTCTTTTCAGTCTGAGAGCCATTCAACTTGTCCATAATTCATCTCCTTCTTTTGACTAATATATAAGGGAGTTCCCCTGAGTAAGGCCACCCTTGAGGCCTCGATTTTCACATTAAATCTTCTCGGGAAATAATTGGCCGCACCGCCTATCCGTCTACCATAGCCGCAGGCGCCCTTGCCGGTAAGGGTTAATTAGACAGCGTCAACGACAGCAACATTCTTCAATTCATCTCTGCATTCATCTCGTGCTGTCAACCCTGACAGGAGGGACATACGCCCTGAAATTCCAGGCGGTGCGACAAGATCTTATAATTGCTAAGCCCATCCAAGAGATCTTCGATTTCCCCAAGTAAGGGGAGAGGAATGTCATCAACCTGACCGCATTGGACACATCTAACGTGGTAATGGTTTTCGACAGTTCCGTCGAATCGTTTCTGGGTCCCTGCTGTTTCCAGCTTTTGAATGATGCCTGCTTCGGCCAAAAGATCCAAATTCCTGTAAACGGTTCCGAGGCTTATTCTAGGTAATCGTTTACGAACAAGTTCATAAAGAGCTGTGGCTGTGGGGTGTGTTTTGAGTTTCTTCAACTCCTCCACAATCACCCTGCGCTGTTTGGTCATTTTTAATTTCGACTTGGCCAACGGCTTCGCTCAATCAGGAATAGTAACTATTACTAATTAGATTCCAAAAAAATTTTCGTGTCAAGAAAAATTTGCTGCCGCCATTAACAGTCTAGTTATTCATGGAAATTTGGGATTTCATGGCGACTCAGAGCAGAAGCGCTTGCCGGGAGAGATGAAAATGAATGACCCGGGCACCACCTGATCATATCACGGCTCATTCAAAGCATTCCGAACAGCATTCAGAAATTGCTTCGAGTCAAAAGGCTTTTCGACGAAGCCTTTTGCGTAGCCTTCCAAACTTTCCCGAGTGGCTCCATCAGGAGAATACCCGGAGGCTATCAGCACCCTTCCTTCCGGATCGATCTCGAGAATTTCAGCAAGACACTGCTTGCCGTCCATTAACGGCATATCAAGGTCAAGGATGATCAAAGCGATTTCATTTTTCCTTTGTCTGTAAATTTCAAGGGCTTCCCGCCCGTCACATGCACTGACGACATCGTATCCTGCCTGCCCTAGGATTCCATTTCCCAGTTCCCTTACACATTGCTCGTCATCCACCAGAAGGATTGTCCCGGTTCCATATGCACAAAACTGCTGGCTCGACGCAACATCCAGTTCCGCCTCAACTGGGCGCAGTGGCAGATAGATTTTGAACGTAGTTCCCGCGCCGGGTTCACTCTCGCAAATGATGTGTCCGCTATGAGCCTTAACGATCCCGTAAACCACGGCCAAACCTAACCCCGTGCCTTCCCCGGGCTTCTTGGTAGTGTAAAACGGCTCGAATATCCGTGCCATCGAGACATTATCGATGCCAATCCCGGTATCACTAACCGTAATGAGCGCGTGTAATCCTTCAGAGGCTTCAATATGATAGCGACAATACTCATCGTCCAAAACCATCGTCTTCGTCTCAATGGCAAGTCTGCCTCCCTCAGGCATTGCGTCTCTGGCATTCAGCGCAAGGTTCATCAGGCCACTGATCTATTTGCGCAGGGTCAGCGTTGACTATCGGGAGATCGGGGTCAAGGTTCACTGTAAATTCCATGGTCTTGGGAATAAACCTGGTAAGCATCCGTCGAAGCCTGTCCACACGTTCGTTAAGATTGATGGGACTTGTTTTGGTCTCTGTCTTACGACTGAAAGAGAGAATTTGGCGGGTCACTTCTGCAGCGGTTCGAGCCGCGAGCACTATCTTTGTCATGTCCTCAAAATCAGGGTCTTTTTCCTCTTTTCCGGAAATGATGAGTTCCGAGTAGCCCAAGATAATTGTCAAAAGGTTGTTCAGGTCGTGGGCAATACCTCCAGCCAATGTGCCGATCGCTTCCATCTTTTGAGCCTGCACGAGCTGCATTCTCAGCTGTTTTGCCTCGGTCCTATCGACAATGAAGGCGAGGATGGCGGGCTCTCCTAAGTAATCAATTCGGCGGGGCCACACAGCCAAATCGAAACGGTCTCCATTCCTCTTGAGGCCTTCGACCTCATAAGAGACGGGTAACGCTTTACCATCCAAACGGTCTTTTTGGCTCTTACTAATCAGTTCTCTGTCCTCAGGCGCAATAAAGTTTTCCGGAGGTTTACCAAGAACTTCATCCGGGTGATCATAGCCAAAAGTCTCCAGAAGCGCAGGGTTGACATAAGTCAGGCCACCATCCTGCAAGATGCCGATACCGAGAGGTGATTGTTCGATCAGTAGTCGATACCTCCTTTCCGACTCCCGCAGCGCGTTCTCCGCACGCTTGAGGTCGGTGATGTCCATAAAAGTGCCTGCCATTCGTAGTGGTCTCATCTCTTGATCACGTTCCACAATTTTGCCGAGACTTAGAATCCATTTCCATTCACCGGACTTTGCCAGCATGCGATATTCCGCCTCAAAATAGTCAGTGTGTCCTTTCAAGTGGGCATTGTATACTTCCGCCACACGCGGTTTGTCATCGGTATGGATTAGGCTCTCCCAGAACTGAGAAGTTGGCACTGCTTCACGGAGTGAATACCCGACTATATTTGCTGCCCGCTCATTTATAACGGCCCTGTCCGTAAGGGCATCCCAATCCCAGAAGCCGATGCGCGCTCCTTCTAATGCGAGTTCCAACCGCTGTCGGCCTTCACGCAGCGCCTTGTCAGCTATCCTGCCATCGGTAATGTCAAGACTGGTTCCCACCATTCGTACCGGATTGCCCTGCTCATCCCATTTCACAACTTTGCCGCGAGCCAGGACCATATGTATCGACCCGACTTGTGGCGAAGCCGGTGTTCACACTCGTATAAACGTGTGCGACCTTCCACATGAGCGTTGAAAGCGTTCGTGATCCGGTCTATGTCATCAGGATGGATGAGCTTCCCCCACGAACTAAAATGAGACCCAAGTTCCTCGACAGAATATCCTACCATCTCGGCTCGTCGAGCATTGACAACAGCCTCGCCAGTCTGAAGGTTGTAATCCCACATACCGAGGTCGGCTCCTTTCAACGCAAGCTCCAGTCTTTCCTCACTTCTTCGCACCGCCGCCTCAGCCTGCTTCCGCTCTGTGATATCTTCGATCATGACCATCTTAGAAATGGCGTCGTTCTGATGACGGAGAGGGATGTTTAACACGTGGTACCACCGGTTATCTTTAGGGCTCTGGACCTCCGACCGAACCGTTTCACCATGTTGCACTTTCTCATTGACATGCCGAGGGGAGATTCCTTCGAGGTCATAGAGGACTTGGTAATATTTCTCCCCTTTTGGATTGCAGCCCGTCAGCTGGATGAAGCGCTCGTTGATGAACTCAATTCCATGGCTGGGCGAACACAGGTACACAAGTCCGGGGAAGCCTTCTATCATCGCTCTAGATATCGCTTCGACCTCCCGTCCAGCCTCTACACGCTGCTGGAGCGTGACCAGTGACCTCTCCAGTTCGGCCACTCTTTGCCGAATTTCCACCAATTCATTGACGAGTTCGTCTTTGGTCTTGTCTTGGTCATTCATGCGAAGGACTCCTGTTTAGGATCGACGCGGATATTTCCGAGGAAGAGTGAGAAAGAACTTATTCAGGTGACTCAGAAGCACTCCGCAGTTTGAATAGCATTGCCAATCCCGTTCCGGTCTCTGTGCAACTGGACAAATTACCAGCAAAGACCGAATCGGTTGACGCTGGCGCGGGTCTGCCAGCCCAGCTGGCCTCCCTATCGATCTTCGAACAGCGACACAAACTTGAAATTCACTGAATCGAACAGCCCCTGGTCAGTAAGCTTCAATTCCGGTATAGGCGTCAGCGCCATAAAGGAAAGTGTGGCCAATGGAGCCTCAAGAGCGCATCCTAATGATCGGGCCGCGCGGACTACATCTTCCAGCCCAGCGCTTACCTCGTTGATTTTTCCTTGTGACATAAGCCCCGCAATTTGTAATGGGAGCTTTGCGATCACTTGACCGTTCTCAGCCACGGTCATGCCGCCACCCATGTCTGCTGCGCCACGAGCAGCCGCAAGCATGTCGCGGTCGCTCGCGCCCACGACAATTATATTATGAGCGTCATGCGCCACGGTCGATGCTATTGCTCCACTTTTCAGGCCAAAACCGCGGATCAAACCCACTGAAAAATTTCCGGTTGCATGATGTCTTTCAATTACCGCTATCTTCAAGATATCTCTTGCAGGGTCGGCGACAATCTTGCCGTCCATAACCGGAGCGGGTTCGACTATGCTCTTGGTGACGATCTGTCCCGGGACGACCTGAATGATCCTGGCCGATCGGCCATCACCCGGAATGGACAGATCAATTTTGTTCCAATTGACATTTACGCTACCCCGTACCTTGATTGCAGCAGTCGAATCCGGTGGGGCCGGGATTCGACCATTTTCAGCCACCAGTCGGCCTGCGTGGTACACACGGCTAATCGTGAGTTTCTCCAAATCATCAACAATAAGCAAATCGGCCAAATATCCCGGCAGGACTGCCCCAAGCTGTTTCAGCCCAAAATATTGGGCCGTGTTCAACGTGGCCATCTGGATCGCCCTGACGGGTTCGACCCCTTTCGCTATGGCTGTTCGCACCAGATTATCAATATGGCCTTTTTCAACGATGTCGCGTGGGTCAAGGTCATCGGTAACAAAGAAGCAGTTACGGGAATCGCGATCGTTCAGGATCGGGAGCAGCTCATCAAGATTTTTCGCAGCAGAGCCTTCCCTTATCATCACGCGCATTCCGTTTCTGAGCTTCTCCAGCGCCTCCGACAGCGACGTGGATTCGTGGTCCGAACCAATCCCTGCGCTCACGTACGCGGCCAAAGCTTTTCCTGTGAGGCCGGGACAGTGGCCGTCCAGCACTTTGTTTTGAAAGACTTTGATTTTAGCAAGGATCTCCGGGTCGCCTGCTATGAGCCCGGGAAAGTTCATCATCTCCGCGAGCCCCAAGACCCGTTCGTTGTCTTTGAAACCTTCCATATCGGCATGGGTCAGCACCGCGCCTGAAGTCTCAAAAGGGGTAGCCGGAACGCAAGACGGGAACATGACGAATACCCTTAGAGGCACGTTTACGCTCGAATCGAGCATGTAGCGTATGCCGTCCACGCCCAAAACATTGGCTATTTCATGCGGGTCCGCCACAACTGCGGTCGTACCATGAGGTAGCACGTTTGAGGCGAATTCCGGGATGCTCAGCATGCTCGACTCTATGTGGAGGTGACCATCTATAAAACCCGGAAGTATGTACGCCCCCCCAGGTCGATGGTAACCTGCGCGTCGTACTCGCCGAACCCCGCGATTATTCCTTCATAAACAGCTACGGAAGCTTCGTGAATCTCACCTGAGAAAACATTCACCAGACGACCGTTCTTCAAAAGTAGATCCACTGGATATTTTCCGAGTGCGATCTCGATCTTGTGAGCTAAATCCATTTATACCTCCATGTGCGCTACACCATTGCCGTTTCAATAGCTCTGCGGCATTCACAATCTTCCTGAGTGATGTGAGGAAGGCTATCAAAAAAAATCTTCTTCACATGCTCTACGTTTTTTTGCATGGTGGCAGCAATCATTTCCCAGGTCACTGGCTCCTCAGTGTGATGCCAAGTGTCGTAATCCGTGCTCATGGCCACAGTGGCGTAACAAATGCCCGCTTCCCGGGCCAGGACAGCTTCCGGCACGGTGGACATGTTGATCACATCGCCGCCCACTAGACGAAACATTTTGCTTTCCACGCGCGTGGAAAATCGTGGACCTTCTATTGTCACAATGGTTCCACGGGGGTGATGAACGATCTTTTCTTGCGTAGCGGTTTCAACAAGTATTCCACGCAAATATTCGCAGAATGGATCGGCCACCGCTATATGCACGACTTGGTCCCCTTCGTGAAATGTGCTCTTCCGCTGACGCGTGAAATCCAGGAATTGATCGGGAAAGACCAGGTGACCGGGTTCGATCTCTTCTCTCAACGATCCGCAGGCTGTAGTTGCAATAATATGAGTCACCCCCACCTCTTTCATTGCCCATATGTTTGCACGATAATTCACAGCGGAGGGCATTATTCGGTGGCCCTTGCCGTGTCTAAGGATTATATGAACTTCTGTTTCTCCTGTTTTGCCGATTATCAGATCAGAAGATAAGGATCCGAATGGTGTGCCTTTCTTAACGTATTTTACGTTGGTGAGGAAATCCGGGTCGTCAAAACCTGAGCCCCCGATCATACCGATCTTGACCACGAGCAGCCCTCCTTGAAATATTGTAATTAATGGGAACTATATTAAACGAGTGATTCTAAGGCGCTGTTCATTGTACTGTCAACATAAAGGCGGTCTAAAAACAAGAGATATACGAAATTTAATGGACATTTCTGGTTGACATCGTCAAATTCAGTCTACTAGATTGCGGAATATATGAGGAGTTTCGGATCAACTAGGTGATCAGCCGAGGGGAGGTTCGCCTGCCGGTAACGAGTTCTCTGATCTTATTTTTTTTAATGGCCCTGATTGGGAATACTCTGATCCCTGGCCAGCAGATTTTTGCCAGGTCTGCGGGGGATGAGCAATCCTATGGAGCCGCGGAAATCGGCACGCGTCTTTCATCGAAAGAACGCGCGCATGAAGCCGGAACTCACCGGACGGATAGTGGTTTGCGCGCCATCCTTGCTCAGGTTCAGCCCAGCCCTCGATCGGAATCCGGGGCCGCTCGTCCCGGAGTTTTCCCGGTCCGCATGTCGGCCGTCCTAAAAGGTATTTCCAATTATGACGCGGTCGGTCCCGGCAAAACCATCGCGAGCGATAACAAACCGGACGGTTTGTTCGTCCTGAGCATTCAGGCGCAGGACAAGGAAATAACCGCGATTGAAATAAGAAATACTGATGGTATCCAATTCATCTGGGATACTGTTCCGGGCAACAATCACTGGGCCATTGGAGTGGCGTCAGTCCAGGACCCGGTCCGTCTTCTCAACAGGAGGGATGGAAGCGTCGCAATCAAGATTAAGGATAAGATGGAGCTGAATCTTTATGTTGCAGATAACGGTAGTATCGAGGGAGGCAAGACGAATTATAGGGTTTCGGTTACTTTCAGCGATGGCGGTATATCGTGGGCCCCTGTGCAAAAAGCTGCTCAGCCATCTCCCGATCAACCGCCTGAGCCCTCCTCAATGGCCAGCAAAGTAAATTTCCTTGGCGTATTCAGAGGATATGCACAGACTGACGCGGTTGGTCGATATCCCGGCCTTAAACCGGACGGCCAGGCAGATGCTGTTTTCGAGTTGGATATCGAGGTTGCGCCGAAGAGCTTTATCACCGGCATCGAAATCGGCAATATTGACGGCACGGGGAGAAGATGGAGCACAAATACAACGCCGGACAGTTGGGGGTTGGCCGTAGCGTATCAAACTGCGCCCACCGCTATTTTGAATAAGCCGGATGCGTCTGTTCGCATTCCCATTGAAGGTCGAGCTCAATTCTATCTTTACGTTGCTGACCCCGGTGACCTAAGCACGACATACCAACGCATGAGAATCATTGTGCATCTAGCTGACGGGTCATCCTATCAGCAACCTGTGCGAAGAACGGTCGGAACAACGGCAACAGTAGCGCCTGGCGTGGATGAGGCACCCAAGGCCAAAGGCGCGATAACGTGTGAATTCCGCGGGTTTATTGTCGATCTTGTTAACAACTCCAATAGACCCGGCAAGGATGGTTATCTGGACGGCACCTTTATCATGAAAGTTGAAGTGGACAACAAAAAACTAGCAAAGGTGGAAGTAAGCGGGAATGACGGTGTCGTCCGCTGGTCCAGCGAGGGGAAACCCGGTATAATGTTTCTCGGGATAGCTCTGTACCCCAAGATCTATAGTCTTGTTAATGAAAAAGGCGGCCTTATGCAAATCCTACTCTCAGGCCGCCGCACAATTTATCTGTACGCGGCGGATAATGGAATGCTTTCAGATCCAAAAGCCGCCCTGTCAGTTACGGTAACTTTTACTGACAAGTCTACGCTCAGTACGGAGATCATCAAGTAAATATCCGTGTTGCTCGGAAAGCATAACGGCTATGTTTCCATAACAGAAGACCTCAATCTGCTCTGATACGTTGAATCGGATAAATTGTTGCCTCTGGTCAACAAGGAATCTCCAGCCATTTAAGAGAATCGCAATACCTCACAAACATTTTTCAACGTTACCATGACGCATGCGAGCCTGAACAAGGCCACGAACATATTGATATCATGTTCATATCTGACAACGATGCGTCGGTAACCAGTGGAATCTATTGAGTATTGATTATAAAAACAAACCGTTAAACGGCGGCGTTTAATGAGGGGGGTAGAGACATTTTTCTAAACCCATATCAAGCATATTTTGGATCACGAATAAAGCATTCTGCAAAGGAGATGCTGAGCACGTGGAAATCGCGATGCAGCTTGAAAAGATTTTAGATAAGTACCTCATTCGGCATTTCTTAGGGACGGAAAAGAATGTTGTGAGTTGGTCTTGGACTTTCCCAATTACGAAACGTGGAAATTTGTCGCGGACAGACTATTGTGGAGATGGGCTTGCCTGCAATACCATCGAGATGCTGTCCATTCAGCCATTCCGGCCCTGGCTTTCCGGAAGGGACTCGCCTGGAACATGGGGGTAGGAGGCATAGGCGCTAACTTTGTGTTATCGCGCATGTGATTTCGGTAAGTTATCACCCTCCCCCTTCCCCCTCCCGTCAAGGGAGGGGGATTTGGAAACCCTCTCCCCTGGCGGGAGAGGGGAGGGAGAGGGGGAGTATGAAAGCGAAATTTCGCATTTAAAGTTAGCGTCTATGGGGGTAGGAGGGATCGGTTCTCCAGCATACGGGTTTCCGGCGATCGGTCCACTGCCGCCACAGGCCAGGGTATACGCGTCAGCGCTTGTTTTGCTGTGCGACGAGATCACCAATTATGGAAGGACAAAAAAATGCCCCCAACAAAACAGGTTAAGTAGTTGGGGGCCAGGTTGGTATGAATAAAATCCGCTCGAAACGTACGTACCGTTTCGCTATTTCGTCATAGCGCGTAAGCTGCTACGAAAGTTATTAATGTATAGCAGCAGGCACTCAAGTACGTGCTGCGCTTGTTCAGAATCTTTCGTCAAAAAGCCAAAGCGATCTTGCCGCCAACAACCCAGATTTGGCGATAAAAATTATAATCAAAGTCTGCATTATCACCAAGAGCCGGAGCTAACGCGCCGGTGGCATTGAAAGTACCCCTTGTGTGCAATCCGGTAAACTTCAAGAAAGCTCCTATTTCAGCGCCCCCAAAAGGCGAGCACGAACCTTCCAGCAAAGTTTCCAGAAAATAACCGCTGCTGTAGGTTCGTGAACCCTCGATCCTCGCCTGGGTTCCTGGGTCAGCGAATGCCACGGTGGTTTCTGAATACTTGAGCCATCCCCCCACTGTAGGAAAACCTATTATTCTTGCAGTCACGCTTGATTTGGAACCGCGGAATGCGGTTTGCATGCCGATGTAGGGGAGCAGATTACTGATAATAACATCCGCCTGGAGGAGCGAAGTAGGATCAAAACCCACGACATCATGTGGATTGGTAAACTTCGCGGTGTTATAATCATATCGGAACCCGCCCAACAAGGTTCCACAGCCGCCAAAATTTAGGCCCAGCGCACCGTCGAGGTACCACCATCTGTTCGTGTCATCCCAGTCTTTTTTGCCGGCATCGCTGCCAAGACTTTCTCGTGTATTGCCGAATGTCGGAACCAACCACCATCCACTAAGCAACACACCACATCTATCAAAAAGCCATAGTTCTTCCGAAAGGCCAAGCCACAGGCCATGGTTCCGAAAATCAAAGCGACGAGGTTGTGTGATTCCTCCTAATATCGCCGCTCCGGTTGGTTCGATTGCGATCGAGGTTGGACTCTGATCTTCCCCCCATCCAATATAAAAAATGGAATTAAGAAATCCCCTGGGCACGTCGCACCCGTATCCACTCGATCCAAAAAATGGCAACCCTAAACCGAAAAAGCTTTGAGCGGAAACAAAAACAGGGGCCAGGAGTATAAAAAGGATCACGAATAGTCCGGCGACTTTTCTCATACCCAAACCCTCCTACACCACAAATATAATCCAATTGCCCGAAGGGGCGAATTCAACAGACCTAAATTTTTCGGAATGTTACACCCTAATTTAGAGAAGTCCATTTGTCAAATAAAAACATCCAAGTGGTCCCTGCTTTGCGTGCTGATCGGAGAAAGTCAGACGGAACATCGGGAACAGGGTCATGCAGGTGCCTCTCCGGGTGCAACATTCCGAAAACGGTTTCTCCTTCCAGGTGAATACGAATGCTTCGGGATTTATAGCCGGCGATGCCGGGTCGAGTGGAACCTCTCCCACGGCGGCGGAAAAGCCATTTTACTCGGTGCAAAGTCATGGTATTGTATCCTCGCAGGACCACCGAAAAGACAATCAAATTCTTGGACAACGTGATTGAAGAAACACCTTTTCCCATCCAAAGGATTCAGACCGATAGGGGCAGAGAGTTTTTTTGCCTACAAGGTCCAGGAATGTCTTATGCGCTGGGGCATCAAATTCCGCCCAGTGAAGCCCCGGTCACCGCATCTGAATGGCAGGGTGGAGAGGTCCCAAAGGACTGACTTGGACGAATTCTACGCCCCGGGTCCCTTGGATGGTCCCAACTTAACTGAACAACTTCAGAAATAGCAGCATTTCTATAACTGGGACAGAACTCATGGAGGCCTTCACGGCAGGACTCCCATTGAACGATTTCTGGAACTATCCGACCGGACCCCCGTATGGGATGAGGTTGAACTCCTGTACGACCCTAGAAAGGAGCGTCTCAGACATCAGGGCTACGGGCTCGATCTGAAATTGAACAAAGTGAAACCATGTCTGTGAATCGCACAAATTACGGGTACAGCCTGTCCATGAGTCTCGGAAACGCTATAGCCTCTCGAATGTGGTGAATACCCGCCATCCAAGCCACTGCCCTCTCAATACCAATACCAAATCCTGCGTGCGGGACGGATCCGTATCGCCTCAAATCCAGATACCACTCCAGGGGATCTCGGTCCAGGCCGGCTTCTGCAATGTTGGATTCTAGAATATCCAAGCTGTCCTCTCGCTGACCTCCCCCAATGATTTCCCCATGTCCTTCCGTCGCCAACAGATCCACAGCAAGGGCCAGCAGCGGGTTTTTAGGATCTTTTTTCATGTAAAAGGCCTTGATGGAAGACGGGTAATGAGTAACAAAAACCGGTTTATCAAAAGCACTTGACAATACCGTCTCTTCATCACCCCCAAAATCATCTCCCCAGTTGAACTCGACTTTTTGTTCCTTTAGGATTTCCACTGCCTGTGAATAAGTGATTCGGGGAAATGGCGGCTTGATTCTTTCCAGAGCCCCGCGGTCTCGTTCAAGCGATAAAAGTTCGAACGAGCATTTCTCGAGCACTTCTTCCGCGATTCTGCAAATCAGTCCTTCTGCTAATTCAATCGTCTGATCGAGGTCATAAAACGCCATCTCGGGTTCAATCATCCAGAATTCCGTCAGGTGTCTGCGAGTTTTTGATTTTTCCGCCCGAAATGTGGGTCCGTGCACGTAGATTTTGCCGAGCGCCATAGCAGCGGCCTCACCGTAAAGCTGGCCCGATTGAGTCAGGTACGCTGAACGGTCGAAATATTCCACCTCAAACAGTGAAGTGGTCCCTTCGCAGGCTGTCGGTGTTAAAATCGGCGCTTCCACTGAAACGAATCCTAGTTCATCAAAATATCGTCGTGCTGAGCCGGAGACCACTGAACGAATTGTTAACAGAGCTGTTTGTTGCGGCGATCTAATCCAGAGATGCCGGTGGTCCATGAGAAACCCGACCCCATGCTCTTTTTTGGCTATTGGATAAGGTTGAGCTTCTGAAATCAGCTTCAGATCATTCAAACTGATTTCATATCCTACAGGAGACCGAGCGTCCCGTTTCACTTGCCCGGAAACGATTACGGACGATTCATAAGGAAGCTTGTCAACGAGTTCGAAAACTTCTTGAGTGACCTGATCAGGTGTAACCACACATTGAATTACGCCATGGCCATCCCGAATCAGCAGGAAACGAATCTTGCCGGATGAACGACGATTAGCGACCCAGCCCCTAAGTTCCACCGTCTGCCCTTGATACCCTGATATATTGTCAATAGTAACCCAGTTCATTATTTATCCTCGCTATATTCACATGATCCGGCGCACTAGATTTGAATCAGCTGAGTCACCTGTGATCAGTTTTTACCCATTGCATCCAAGGTGTCGCTCTGATAGAAAGATCAGGCCATGAGACCAATCCTTAACCTAACAAATATGAGCCGTTTGCAGCATTTTTGCAAGACTGGTGCCGCTTCACGTTTTTTGATAGGAATTGCCATCCTAAGCTTATTACTTCCCCCCTGTTTTGCCGGAGCGGACCCGAACGTCAAACCTCAGGAAATCCCGGATTTCCTCACCCAAAAAGGGAAAAGCCTTTCCGCTCTGAGAGCGGTAATGAACATTACAAGTATTTACGATGCGGGCAAATCACGGCAGGATGTTAAAGGTTTTCTCCTGTATCGCCGGCCGAATGATTTTCGATTCCAAGGACTCGCAGCTGGAGGCAATTCTCTATTCGAATTAGTAATTAAGTCAAACAATTTTGAATTGTACGTCCCTACAGAAGGAAAGATCATCCAAGGCGGAAAGGATTGCTTCAGCAGGAAATTTCCGGATGTAGCCGAAATTGAGAGTTTGATACCTTTAATTTTGCTCCAATGGAAGGACGTCCGATTCGATCGGGTGCTCGCCAAAGATGCTGAGAAGACCGTCATCAGGGTTTCTTTTCAAGGAAAAGTGTGGGGAGCGACCTTCGATCCTCAAACACTTTACCTGAAACGGCTTGTCAGACTCAGCCCCAAAGGAGATGTCGAACTCACAGCGGATTTCGGAGATTTTAAGACAGGAGAAGACGCTTGGCTGCCGAGACGGTTCGATCTCCAGTCTCCGGCAGGCGCCTGGCGAACTTCCGTTCACATAAACAAGCTGGAACGTAACCCTTTCCTCATCGAAAAGAATTTTAAGCTTGAGATGACGTTTTCCGCCAAAACAGAACCTTGCCAATAAAGTTCAGCAATTTACCATAATTTCGGTATATTTATGAGCCGCTTGCTTTACAATATTCTTCTTCACACGGTAGCCGCGCCCGCCCTTGCGGTTTATTATTTGCCTCAAATCATCTTCGAAAAAAAATATCGAAGATCTCTCGGCAGTAAATTCGGCTATATGCCAAATGATTTTTCTCCGGAAAAATTACCACGGCCACGCCTCTGGTTCCACGCGGTCTCGGTAGGGGAAGTCGTTGCTTTGAGCCCGTTACTGCAAAACATAAAAAGACTATATCCTGACGCTAGTATATTTGTTTCTACCGGAACTGAGACCGGCCAGGACAAAGCACGCTCGATGATCCCGGAAGCTGATGCTTTTCTTTATCTTCCTTTGGATTTTCCCCTATTCATAAACCGAGTTGTGCAACTTATAGCGCCTGATTTGTTTGTACTTATGGAAACAGAGCTCTGGCCGAATCTGATACATAGCCTCAAAAAACATGGCTCTCTAATAGCACTCGTTAATGGGCGTATCTCCGATAGATCGTTTCCGCGATACAGGAAGCTACGGAGATTCTTGTCGTCGACTCTGAAATCTGTCGATCTTTTCCTCATGTCATCGCAAATTGATGCATCACGAATTGCCGAAATGGGCGCTCCAGCCGACCGCGTCAGCGTAACCGGTAATACTAAGCTCGACGCTTGCTTGATAGAGGCTGTTCCGGGGACCACTGAAAGATTGCGCGGCATTCTACAACTGAATGAAAATGAGACGGTGTGGGTAGCCGGCAGTACCCACCCAGGTGAACACGACATTATTTTAGATGCTTATAAAGAATTATCTGCCAAATTCCCGGGACTAGTTTTGATAATAGTTCCTCGGCATGTGGAAAAAAGCGGTTCAATTGTTGATGCTGTGGAGAACCTCGGCCTGACTCCGCCGTTCTTACGCAGCTCTGCAGATCAAGGTGAGAGAAGAGACGGCCGCAAAATCATCATAGTAGACAAGACCGGAGAACTATTTCAGATCTTTGCTCTCGCGACGGTGGTTTTTATGGGAGGCTCACTGGTGCCCAAAGGTGGACAAAATATACTGGAGCCAGCCTCTTGGGGCAAAATAGTTCTTTTTGGGCCGTCAATGGAGGATTTCAGAGACGCGCGGAACATCCTCGTAAACGTAGGAGCAGGAATTGAAATCAAAGATGCAAAGGATCTTGTATCCAGAATCGAGCAGATTCTCTCAGACCCGAAGTGGGCTGAGGAAAGGGGCAGAAAGGGCCAAGAAGAAATCCTCAAACACTCCGGAAGTGCTGCTAAAAACGCGGAAATTCTAACCAGATATTTGGTTGAGCGAATTTCCACAAGTGAGACAGGTGGTTGAATCCGGGCATTTTGTTGGTCCGCAATAAAAAACCGGCCAAATTGAAACTTCTCGGATTGCTCTGATTGTAAGATCAAGGATTTCTACAAAAATGGCGTGACATCGCCCTTTCCTGCTCGTAACACCTGAGGAACGTCTTCCAATAAACTTATGATGGATGAGGGCTGTGGCATGAAAACCCCGCCGTCCACGACAAGATCGACTTGCCCTCTGTACAGCTTTTCGATTTCTCTCGGATCATCCAGAAGCTGCTCGTCAGGCATCCGGACAGATGAACTCAGAATGGGATTTCCGAGTTCGGCGACCAGTGCCTGGCAAATACGATTATCGGGGATACGGATTCCGACCTCGTGACGTTTTGTGAGTACAATTCGGGGGACCAGTCTGGTGGCCTGAAGCACAAATGTGTATGGGCCGGGCAAATAGCGTCGAAGAATCTTATACGTTGGATCGTTCACCTGAGCATATTCGGCGATGGCCTTAAGATCCGCAAAAACGAACGAAAGGTGCCGCCGGTTATCTATCTTTTTTATCCGCCGAACTCTATCCAGAGCCTTCTTGCTTTGGATATCGCACCCGAGTCCATATACCGTGTCAGTCGGGTAGACAATTACACCGTCACTCCTGATATTTCCACAATTTTGGCTACATATCTGGGCTGAGGATGAATGGGATTAATTTGTAAAATCATGCCTCTGTCCGAGGACCCAGTTTTGGGTTTGATTCCGGGTAATTCCCGATTGCCGGATTTTTACTTGGAATACTGAACTCGTCCATTCAACAGGATATCCCGGTCCTAAACGGGAGAATCGCAGGTCTGTAAGTTTGGGCGCTTCATTCAATGTATTTACGCCCAGTCCTCCTATTCCTGGAGGCG
>CAWJJL010000008.1:0-204664 GCA_963843165.1 uncultured delta proteobacterium
ATAAAGCTTGACAACCCAATCAAACGTCGGTTACTTTTCCTTGAGAGACCGACCGGTCGGTCTCTGTTCGCCGAAACACATTATCTCGGCTCGGGAGACTGTGACTCTCAGATTATGGAACTAAGAGACAAAATAATTCATGAGTCACTGAGGCTCTTTTCAATGAAGGGCTATCTGAATACCTCCATCGACGATATCCTGGAACAGGCTAATGCCTCTAAAGGCGGATTGTACAATCATTTCCGAAGCAAAGATGAACTTTTTCTCGCGGTCCTGAGCCAAGCTCGGAAAATATGGCGAAGTAAGGTGCTGCAAGGATTGGATCATAGTGAGGACCCGATCATAAAGATAAAGAAACTGCTGGAGCACTATGCAGACGATTACCTCAAAGATGTCGAAAACATCCCGGGCGGTTGCATTTTTGTGACTCTATCAGTTGAACTGGACGATCAACGGCCTGACTTCGCTGCGGAAATTGCGGACGGTTTTGACAGGTTTCTGGCAATGATCAAGCGGCTGTTGGACGAGGCAAGAGCTGCCGGCCGTCTTCAGCAGCAAGTGAATACGGATGCAGTCAGCCGCACACTCTTTGCCGGGATGCTGGGAGCATCGGTCTTGTACGGAATTGACAAATCCTCCCAGACTCTAGACAAGTGCATCGCCTCTCTAATTGCGTATCTGGACATTCTAACGACGTGATTGACACACGACCCGCCGGCTGAACGGCTCGGGTTGAGTTTTGACGATCAAACTCGATTTGTGAAAGGGGACTTTAGATGGATTTCAAGTTTTCCGATCGGGAAGAGCTTTTGAAAAAAACCGTAGGCGATTATGCGGACAAAGAGATACCTCCGCACATGGAAGCCATGGAAGAAACCGGTGAGTTTCCAGTGGAGCTCCTGAAGGGCATGGGACAGATGGGCATTCTAGGAGTTATCACGCCCAAGGAATATGGTGGAACCGGGATGGGCGCTTTGGCACGGATTATAGTCTTGGAACAGCTCGGAAGGGTTTGTCCGGCAATTCCGATGGCAATTCAGGTGCACCATATGTGCACATATGTTTTCAGTACCTGGGGAAACGAGGAGCAGAAAAAGAAATATCTTCCTCGTCTGTGCAAGGGAGACACGATGGGGGTAGTGGCCGTGACGGAGCCTTCCGGCGGGTCGGACGTTGCAGGTATTCAGACCACGGCAAAGCTCGAAGGCGATAAGTATATCCTGAACGGCCGCAAATGCTTTATCACGAATGCGCATCACGGTGATATTTGGGTTGTGATCGCCAGGACAGGTGAGGGCGGCAAGGGATTGTCCGCGTTTGTAGTTGAGAAGGACTTCCCGGGTGCGAAGGCCGGACGAAAGGAAAACAAAGTCGGATTGCGAGGAGCGAATACCGGTGAGCTCGCTTTCACCAACTGCGAAGTGCCTAAAGAGAACCTTATTGGTAATGAAGGTGATGGAATGACTGTGGCCATTCAGGACATTGTCCAATGCGGGCGTCCCGGCATGGCCTCCGTAGGCCTCGGAATACTAAATGGAGTCCTGGAACAGGCGGTCAAATTCGCCAATGAGCGAAATTTGTACGGAAAATCCATAACAAAGCTGCAAGCAATACAGTGGCACATCGCAGATATTTATTCCGATCTTGAAATTTCGCGATTGCTAACCTATCGAGTCGGTTGGATGATCGATCAAAAAATTAGCTGTGCCACCGAGTCGGCCCTCGCAAAACAATTCACGTGCGAAGCTGCGGCGCGATCCGCTCGCAAGGCTATTGAAATACATGGCAGTTACGGGATCATGAAGGAATACGCAGTCCAAAGATTGCTGCGAGACGCAGTGGTAACGATCCCGGCTGGTGGAACCGCAGAAATCGCGAAGCTAGTGATGTTTCGCCAGGCATTGTCGATGTTTAGTTGATCGGGCTGCCGGGCGGCATTCTCAAGAAGTGATCATCGCACGGAATCGGATTTGCCGGGCCTGCCATTTTATGGCGGAAACAGTTCCGTTTTTCACGGGATTGCCGACGATCATAAATAGGCGGCAGTATGTTCTACCTATATGCCGACGCATCCTGAACAACGGCAATGGGGTTGAGAACCGCCCGTCACAACAAAGTCCCATTTGCGGCATCACAAAAAGAATCGGTGAAAATTATGCGCATAATCGTTTGCGTGAAACCGGTTCCTGATCCGAAGCATTGGAACCGTTTGCAACTTGATCCAACAACCAGGACATTGATTCGTAAAGGAATCCCAGGGACCATCAATCCCCTGGACAGAAACGCTCTCGAAACTGCTTTAACTTTGAGGGAACAGCATGGCGGGGAGGTGGTGATTTTGAGCATGGGTCCTGAGGACGCCAAACCGGTGCTGAAAGAGGCTCTAGCAATGGGGGCTGATATGGCTGTGCTCATGTCCGATGTCGTTTTTGCAGGTTCGGATACTCTTGGTACCGCCTATGTATTATCCGCAGGTATACAACAATTGGGTGAATTCGACTTGATCCTGTGCGGAGATGAAACGATCGACGGTGGTACGGCTCAAGTAAGCGCTCAATTGGCGGAATTTCTGGATGTGCCCAACATTATGCATGTGAGTTCATTGGAAGTTCCACTCGGTGCAGATTGGCGGGTGAGGTCTCAAATAGAGCATGGTTACGTGATGATTGAAGTCAGACCGCCGGTCGTACTTTCAGTGGTAAAGGGGATTAACGAGCCGAGGTACATTACTTTGATGAGCATCCTCGAGGCTGAAGAGAAAGAGATCCAGATATGGTCGGCTGCGGACCTGACCCTCAGCGAACCGTGGGCTGGCCTCGCTGGCTCACCGACGCAAATGGCCGATCTTTTCTCTCCCCCTAAAAAGAAAATGGCGGAGATGATCCCTGGAGATGCCGGCGAACAGGCAACCAAACTCGCGGATCGGCTACATCGTTTAGGATTTTGTTGAGGCGCAAAATGACCCAGTACATTGAAAGCAAGATTTGGGTGTTTGTGGAACAGCGCGAGCATCATGTAGCCGAGGTCGGATTTGAACTGTTGGCAAAAGCGCGATTATTGGCAGAACCTCTCGATTGGAAAGTGGCCGCGCTACTGATCGGGTATCAATTGGATCGCCTGGCGGATAATGTCTTGTCTTATGGCGCGGATGAGGTGCTGGTGGCGGATGATTTCCGACTTGAACATTATTGTAACCAGGCTTACGTCAAGGCTATTGAGACAGTCATCAGGGATCATGAACCGCAGGTGTTGCTGCTCGGCGCCACGGCCATGGGGACCGACTTTGCGCCCAGATTGGCAGCCCGCTTAAGAACAGGTCTATCAGCGCATTGCATTGATCTCGATCTCACTCCGGAAGGTCAACTCCTATCTGTGGTTCCCGGCTGGGGTGGCAATATTATGGCCCGTATTAGCTGTCCAAGGACTCGACCGCAAGTGGCTACGGTAATGCCCGGGGTGTTTGAAATGCCGGAGCCCGGCGAGGCGCGAGGAAGAGTAATTTCGATTCAGCCTCTGCTGAAACCGGAAGACTTCCCCTACCGCATCGTCGAGATGAAACGCGAGGAAATTCCCAAGGGCGGCATAGAGACGGCTGAGGTTGTTATCGCCGGTGGCTGGGGAGTGGGTAACAAAACTGATTGGCGCTACGTTGAAGATCTCGCCGCTGCCTTGAACGGCGCAGTCGGCGCGACGCGGCCTCCCATAGATGAAGGTTGGGCCGACGAAAAGCAGATGATCGGACAAAGTGGTCGGACCGTGCATCCAAGGTTATACATTGGTCTGGGAATTTCAGGACACATGCATCACCTGGTGGGATTGAAATCCACTGAACTCACCATTGCAATCAATTCCGATCCAAAGGCCCCGATATTTGAGAACTGCGATCTAGGGTTGGTGGGAGACTTCCGCGAGATTGTACCACCGCTGATCGCAGCTATAAAGGGTCGCAAGATGGTTCAGAGTAGACGATCCAGGGTCTGGCGGAATCCAGCGGCAATCCCGTTAGTAATGAATCAAACGAGTTGAGTCGGATGAAAATTGATTGATTAAGTGAGCTAAAATGATGGCGTTCACTCGTCACCCCAGCGAAAGGCGGGTCAGATTGTCCTGAGTGAAAGATTGGAACCAGTCTTCCTGGATCCGGCTCCGCGGAATGACGAACCCGGCTGATCCGATGGACAGAACTTTTGGCAATGGTGAATAATACTGGAAACATGCTATAAGTGAGGACTGGCGTAAATAGCAAGAATGCCGGTCAAAGAGAACAACCCAAGGAGCGCAGTAGTTTCTGAAGTTCGTTGAAATCCTCTTCGGATATGGACGAGATCTTAAATCCGGCTGCCGGAGCGCTCCCATCCTTCTCCGTCCCCACCCATTTGCATTCTGCCTCGAATGTGAATGTCGACGCATCTCCTTCGGGATCGGCCAGGCTTATAAGAAAATTCTTGCGTTCTCCCACATATGTTTCAACTCCGATTACTTGTAAACCCGTTATAGAAAGATCCTGAACTCGATATATTTGGGCCAAATCGTCCATATCGTGGACAAGGAGGCTACCGTGCGTTGACGCCCTGGGCCATTGTCGAACTCCGTCACGTACGACAGAGCCATCCGACGCTATAAAGTGCATTTCCAGTTCTTCATTTCGAACTAACTTTGCGCTTACCAGCTTGCTGAATGCGCTCCAAAGACCTTTTTGGGAAAGGCGATATTTCTCCCGCAGTTGTTTGGAAGTCATTCCATCGCGGATATCGGCTAGGATTTCATTGGCGGGTATCTTAGGTTTATTTGGCAAATTTCCGCCCCCAAATCTCAGCTGGTCGTTTCGTTTGAATCAAGCCTGCACAGTTCGTCCCGTTGAAAAACAGAGGCCAAATCCGGCTGCCCCCGAACGCGTGCATAATCATGGATTCAGGCTTTGCGGAACGACACTATCTACTCTGCCCGAATCTGAAATTTCAAACGACGATAACGAATAATCGAAGTAAATCCTGGCTCTCGGCTAGGCCCCTCACGAACGATTTATGATTCGATATTCTTGCCCATCAAGGACAATACCTTAATACCATTTCGTACAGTAAATTACCCACTTTTTTCTGAAGAACAGTTCAGAAGAATCCGGCCAACCGTGAGATAAACCGGTCGCTAGATTTATCCCCAGCTGATCCTCGCAATGTCCTCACTCGAATTTACGTTAATTAATAAGCACATAGCTCAATGTAGGCATCAAGGTAGTATCTTTACCGGAGTCCCCTGATCGATCAATTCGTACAGCTCAAGCGCGTCCATAGGAAACATGTGAATGCAACCGTAAGACTTGTCTAAAGTTCCTTCTTTGATCTTCAGATCCGCATGAATGTGGATGCATTCACCTGAGAAACCCCTCATCCGGTCTTTCGAGTTTGGATAATTTAGGCTGATAATTGTGGCGTAAGGACCACCGTACGAGTTTGTCCAGAGTTTTTCCAGTAAAGGACCGGTAGGACTGTAAACGAATTTATTTCCTATGCACCAGCTCTTATGGTCTATTATTTTGTGTCCCTTCTCGGAATCTCGTGAAGCCATCCAACTGACCTCGTAGTCTCCTATTGGTGTCCGATGATCTCCCGATTGTCGTTTGTGTGTTCCTGTTTTGCCGATTTCTATGGGGTATTCTCTGATCAATTCCGTATGGCGCCACAATTGCAAGACTTTCCGGGCGCAATGAATGGCAATGCGGTATTCCGATTCTTTAGGTGATGAAAGCATTGATTGATCGGCATGTGTGTAGACGAGTAAAGGCGAGCATGTAAGAAGAAAGCAAACCAGCGAGATAATGAGGAATGAAGTAGCAAATACTATTTCCGCAAGTCTGTGGGGGCAGGCCTGCGTGCCTACGCTGATATGGGTGGACACAGAGGTGCTCCCCTAGGGTGGACTGCCGATCTCGATATGACTTTTTAGGAGGATATTCAGCCAATTTGTTATTTCAGATCTCTTCCATTTTAGGCGGATTGCTGGTAATTGAAAACCTGCAAATCGCTATCGGCTCTGTTTATCACGACTTCGGGTGTCAGTCCATCATGAAGATCTTCCCGATCACATTCGGATTACTACCAGGATACATTTGCGCAAGTTGCATATTATTTGTTCTGGTTCCAGTTAGAGCCGCAGGATTAGAAGCATATCCGGATTTTCTTCTAAATTCGGTAGATCATCCTTTGGTAGTTGAGGCTCGCAAAGCATTTACAGAAGGCCGATTTCAGGAATCGACAGCCTTATTATCAAATGCATTGAAGATTTATCCTACAACTGGTTCAATTTACAATTTGAGGGGTATGGCTTATGAGATGATGAATCAAGATCAGAAGGCTTTAGAAGATTATCGCAAGACATTGGAGATAGACCCGGATAATTTTGAAGCTATGGAAAACCTGGCCGGAATTTATGAAAATAAAGGGGCTCCTGTAACCGAGGCGATTGAATTGTACAAACGGGCTTTGGCGCTTGACCCGAGACCGGCCTGGAAAAATGTCTTACCGGTCTGGATAGCAATTCTGGAAACTCGTTTAAGGCCGGAAACGGCAACCGCCGTAGGCTGCTGGAATTTAGCGAACCGACAGGCCACGAATGGGAAAACTAAAGAGGCGGAATCACTTTATTCGAGAGCCATTAATTTAAATCCGAATCTTTATCAAGCATATTTCGGTCGAGGACTCATCAGATTAAAGACCGGCGATCTCAAAGGCGCTCTGGCGGATTTTGAACAAACCGGCAGTCTGGCACCATTCAGTAGAGGCTGGCTAGTACATAGAGGAATCGTTCACAAGCGGATGGGTGATCGTGAAAAAGCTTTGGAAGATTTCCAGCAGGCGATTGTTCTCGATCCAACCGATCCGCTTGCTTTTTACGAATTAGCGACAGTGCTCGAAGAAAAGAAAGAGTTTGAAGCTGCTTCCGAATTATATCAAAGAGCGTTGAAGTTGAGACCCGATCCTAGTCTTCGAAAGCTTATCGAGAGAAACAAATTCAAAAGAGAATCTAGGATTGACGAAATTTCGTTTCCTGTTGATATTGTTTGCCTCAACTCTGACTAAACTGCTGAGGAACGTGGCTAATAACCGGAAGTGTCGATTGATCTACAAAGAGTCTAAACGGACGCTTTATGGTCCATGTACCCACTTCCGGCACAAACCATCCTATTATTCGGCCCCGCCAAAGTAATTGCAGATCATTCGTTCCATTTCGGGTAAAAGAAACTACCTTGGTGCGCATAGAGCAAAATGGCCACCGCACAAATATTTTGTGTTGCACCAAGAACTCGTATAAAGGGTGGCCAATTCTCGACACGTGATAATCCAATAAGCGACGGAGCCTCATGAGTCGTCCTACTAATGATCCTGACCAGCCTCCATGAACCGGCTTGAGTTTAGACCTTCGTTCTAAGTACACTACCTTTCCGATAATATCGCTCGAGTTCAAGAAATGTGGATCAGCGCTGTCATTGTTATCGCCTATAGTTGTGATGCCAAAGCCATCTAGACGCAGCACCCGGTGAACCGTGGGCATAGGTTGCCTGATAGATTTGAAAACCACTACATCCCCAATATGAACTTTGGTCTCATTATAGGGTAATACATACAATGTATCGGACCTTCTGATTGTGGGGCTCATGCTGAAGCCCTGACAAAAAATTTTAAACAGTCCGGTAGGCCCTGAGTGTTCGGTTATGAATTTACAGAACTTTGACACCTCTTACACCTTATGATCAGAAAGTAATGTACTCCATTATTTTAGAGTAGCGCAAATTAATCTGAAAGTTCGTTTCGATCCGTTAACAGCTCGGGCATGCTATGCATCAAACCCCGCAATTTTCTGGAATATTCATACTGCCGGACACAGTGTTTCGAAATAGATATACCATAATATCAATCGAGGGGTTCTTGATAATTGTTTGTAGTCGAATCCAAATTCACGGAGAAACTCATGTCCGGCAAAGATCTCTATGAAAAGCGACCCTCGTAGGAAGCAGTATCAGCTAGCAGCGGCTCCCCGCACGCCGCTCGATAGAATTTGAAAGATTTTTTATATTGAGTATTTCGGTACAATCGAACGTGGCATGCAAACAGTAAATCAAGCACTATTTATGTTCAGCAAGAAATCTTATAAAAGGATTTAGTTCATAGACGTTGACCTTCAGACGTGCAATAGGCAGGATTTAAATGTGCGTTTTGGACGAAAGCCGGGAGATTCCGGCAGAGAACTATACGCATGGCATGGGCGCACAGTAATAATGTGCAAACGGCAATTGGATAGGCGGAGATAACTGACCAAAAGCGTGCGTATGATTCTTCCACCGGCCCGGAACGCCGGCACAAATCAGTACTTGCCGGACACTACGGTAATAATCTTCAGTGAACGAATTGTCTCCAAAATTAATTCATAAGGACTGTTTCAGCCTGACACTCGTAAACGGGCTTCAGTGGCAACTCATGGCATTGGACGAATCTGTGGCTCCATGGGTAAATAAATTGGCGGCTGTTCTGAATCTTTCCGTCTTACACAACAATGGTTCTCCCAAATTCATGTTTGTCAGCGAAGAGAGTTCCGACTACGAACGTTCATCCCTGCGGTCATTGACGAGAATTATTGATTGTGCGCCCGATCTCTCCCCGAGTTGGAAAGAACAATACCTGGGGATTATCCGCTTCTTGAGGCATCCGGATATACATGACGTACTTTGTGGAGTTCGGGGACAGCAACCCTGGGAAGTTCAAATCATCCAAATGTGGACCGCGTTGAGCCCGATATTTGATGCTGTTCAAGATTCCGGGGGACTGTTGTTTCACGCGGCCCTGGCTGAGCTAAATGGATCGGGAGTCCTGATTATCGGCCCGAGCGGCGCCGGCAAATCTACCTGCTCTCGTCGACTTTCGGTTCCGTGGCGGTCTTTATGCGACGACGAGGTCCTTGTTGTCCGGGATGATCGAGGCCGCTATTACGCCCACCCGTTTCCAACATGGCAAGAGCTAATCCATGGAAATAGAGACAGTTCGTGGGATGTCCAGAAATATGTTCAACTTGAGGCCATTTTTTTCTTGAATCGGTCGGGGATAGACGAAGTTACTCCCGTAACTCCAAGAGAAGCAGCTTTGTGGATATACAAATCTATCCAGCAAATGCGCGAACGGCACGATTTCTCGCTGACTAAGGCTGACGAAAGAGATCTTTCACTCAAGCTATTCGGGAACGCCTGTACCCTCGCCACAATAGTACCATGTTTCACTCTCAACGTTACGCCGTGCGGTCCGTTTTGGGAAAAGATGCAAAATGTCCTCCGATGAATGGCAGTACATCATCCGAATCAAAAAGCGAGAAAAACAGATTAGACAGGACCAAACAAAACGTCACAGTTATATGTAGGCACATCCCAGCCGTTTATCCAGTCATCTTGACATATGCCGGGGTTAGGCAAATTTTCGTTCTTGGGCGATACCGGGCCGGAGAGGTCAACAATTGATTTTGAATCGCAGACTGCTTGCATTGGAATTTCCATGACGCTATTGGGACCGATTGATCTACCGGCGAAAAACGAACTGGAAGCCGACCAATAGCCAATGATACCTGACAAGGCAAGCAGCGAGACGATGGAGGCTATGAAAATCATTCTGCTCATATGCACCTCCTGTATGACTTGGCGGGACTTCCCTGACACGGTCGGGATGACACCCACGCTTCTTAATAATATTAGATGAAAATTTTGCTTTTGAGATTCGCGATCTATATACACGATGAAACTCGTGTTACTGACGATCCGCAATCAACTACCTGAATGCAATCCGCCATTATATTAAAAGACGAGAGTTCTTCGGCTTCACGGCAACTGATCTTGTCTGCAAACCTGGGAAGTGCTACATGAACTGGAGCATTATAAGAATTCTTGAAGCAGGAGCTTCCCGGTGCAACCAGACTACAGAAACGAAGTGACCCTGAGTCTCCGAGCGGAGCTGAATTTCTTACCTGTTGCGACTTCTTTCGTGGAGAAATCGGCTGCGGCTTTTGGTCTGGGTGAGTCTGAGGCATTGTCGCTCACCTTGGCCACGGAAGAAATCTTTGCTTACATATGCAGTGTGGCGGCTCCACGCAAGGAGATCCGACTCAAGTGTAGGGGCTGCGTTTACTACGTGGATCAAGAATTTCTCTTCGAGACCCGAAATTTTAATATGAAGGCATTCAATCTTGTTGGCCTCGCTCCGACGGATCATCAGGTCGGCATGGAAGAAACCGGCTTGTTGATTGCATCTCGCATGGTGGATCGTTTCCAGTTCTTTGAAGAGGGAAATGCTCTCCGCCTGATTTTGACGAAGGATAAATCCTACGATCCTATTGTTGAAGTGGTCGCCCCTCATGATAAACCGATCGGGTCATTTTCCGTTAGGACTCCGGAAATAGAAGAGCTCAAGCTCTTGGTCCGATTCGCGCAAAAAAATTATGCTCCGCCCGTAATCCCGCAAAGTTTTAATTTCCCTGGAAAAGTGGCTGACATGGTAGCCTGCGGCGAATACGAATCCGCTATCGCTTCGGATCAGACAGGCCATATTGGTGGCGGGATTATTTGGCGTAGTGGTGGAATTCCATTAGTAGAATTGTACGGTCCATATATTTTTCCTCGGGACCCGACTCCAGAAATGGCCCGGGCTCTTATTGATTTCTGTTTGGGCCATATCGCCAGAAGCGGCGCAGCAGGGCTGATTAGTCGGTATCCTACTCCGGAACTGCCAAAGGAATATTTTGAGCCGCTCGGCTCGTTAAGTTTGGGCAATGAAAGATATCACTCTCTCGAGTTGATTTCTTACTATCGTCACCTTGAAGAGGATTTAGGACTTTCAGTATGGTCAGACGCTTCGATTGAGCCTTTTCTGACCCATACATATAATCAGCTTGCATTTGCGCGTGAAATCACGCCGGTCAGATCCGAAGGGGAGTCATACTCCGCTTTTTCGGTTCTTTCCGCAGAATTTGATCGAAGCGCAGGCCAGGTGACTCTCAGACCGGTCTGGTGGGGCAAAGATTCAGAATCAATTGTCGCAGCATATTTGGATATGCTCCTCAAAGAAAAGTTCGAAAGCATTCTCTTCGAAATGGACCTGGGAAAGTCGTGGCACTGCTATTTCACGCCGGCGCTTACCAGATCGGGATTTGAGCCAAGGCTTGTGCTCCCATATGCAGGAAAGGGCGATCTCGTAATATTTCAGCACAGGATTGGGGGCTCACGTTAATGAGCGCCTGGTCGCCCGAAAGACTTCTACCGGAGTATATCAAGCGATTCGAGCCGTATGTCCCCAGTAAACCGGACCGGGAGCTGATGAAGCTGTTACGGCTGTACGCACCTGTATCGACTAAATAATAACGAGAATCCATTGGGCCCGCCCCCGGCCGCACAGGAAGTTTTGAGACATTTTCCTCCACCCATGGCTGCAATTTACCCCAGCGGCGATTCATATTACTTACGTCGTGAGCTCGCAGCAAAATTTGGTAAACAGCCGGACCAGTTTCTAGTCGGTAACGGTGCAAATGAAGTTATAAGTTTTGTGCTAAAAGCCTTTTGCGAGCAAGGAGATAATATAATCACAGGTGATAAGACTTTCGCGGTTTACGAATGGGTGGCGGAATTTTCCGGCTTAGAAGCCAGATTAGTGCCTCTTAAAAGCAACGGCTTTGATGATACAGGCATGCTTGAAAAAGTCGATGAACGTACCAAGATCATTTTCATTTGCAATCCTAATAATCCGACAGGTACCTATTGGAGCCGCGACCGATTACGAAATTTTCTTGATGCTATTGATGGGCGCACCGTGGTAGTGGCGGATGAGGCATACTGTGAATTCGTCGAAGCCGATGATTTTCCCGACGGAATGTCACTGATCGACGAATATCCCAATCTCGTCATTTTCAGAACTTTTTCCAAAATGTATGGCTTGGCGGGTCTGCGCATCGGGTATTTGGCCGCGAATTTACCCCTGGTTCAGGTCATTCGAAGCACCTGTATTGTTTACTCAGTGAACACAGTTGCTCAGGAAACTGCGGTTGCTGCTGTGGGTGATGATGATCATATCCTTCGTACAAAACAGATGGTGCGTGAAGGCAAAGAGTTTCTTGGGAAAGAGCTGACTGTGCTGGGGCTTCCCTTTATCACGGGAGAAGGCAACTTCATGATGATCAGGCTCCCCATGAGTGATACCCTCGCTTATCGCAAGCTCATGACGCAAGGGGTTATGGTACGTACTATGACCGGCTTCCGTTTCCCTAATTATATCAGAGTTACGATTTCAAACATGGATGCAATGAGCGCCTTTATTAACGCGTTGGCAAACATATTGAGATAAGTTGCCCGCGTCAATTCATGCGCCTGCAGGAGGCTGCACAAAACGGATGAAGAATCAGGATCCATTCGCGGAATACGTTAAACCGCACAGTACTCCAGCTCTTCATAATCGGGCGCTGAATATCGGGACACCGCTCGTTCGGGTCGACGCTTATGAAAAGGTGACCGGCCAAACCAAATACGCGGCGGATTATTACAGCAGTAATATGCTTTGGGCGGGGGTGAAACGAGCAGGCATCCCGCACGCACGCTTGCAGGGCGTAGATACGGATCTGGCGTCCCGAGTCCCGGGAGTAGTTCGGATTCTTACGTCGAAAGATATATCCGGCACCAACCGTCAAGGCGTAATCAGGAGGGACCAGCCGGTTCTTGTGGATGATAAAGTACGACACTGCGGAGATGCCGTGGCCTTGGTCCTAGCGGAAAGTGAGGACCGCTCTCAAGAAATCGTTGGGTCTTATCGATCTTGATTTTGTTGCATTGCCGCCGGTTCTAAATGCGGAGCAAGCTCTGGGCGAGGATTCGCCTCTTGTACACGAAGATAATGCTGAAGGGAACGTCCTGCTGAAGGGCGACCTAAAAATAGGCAAAGGCCGGGAAGCCGAAAAAGAATCCGACATTATTCTCGAAGCCTGCTTCGAAACCCCACGGCAGGAGCATGCGTATTTGGAAACCGAGGCGGGTTGGGCTTGCGTTGACGAATATGGGAAATTGGGCATCGTCTGCTCGACGCAAACTCCGTTCCGAGATCGAATGGAGGTGGCTGAAGCACTTGGTCTGGACCTGGACAGAATTCGGGTCATAGCGCCGTACTTGGGCGGAGCGTTTGGAGGTAAAGACGGGGTCACCGTGCAAAGCCTTTTGGCTTTAGCTGCCATGAATGCCGACGGAAGACCGGTAAAGATGTGGTGGGACAGAGAAGAATCTTTCCTGTCCGGCACAAAAAGGCACTGCGCCCGCATGTACTATCGTTTGGGGGCCAAATCTGATGGGTCCCTGCATTTCTTGGATGTACGTATATATCTGGATACCGGACCGTACGATCACCTGGGTGGTGTGGTGCTGACCTTGGCATTAGAGCATGCCGGCGGGCCCTATCGCATCCCCAACGCTGTCATTAAAGGCTGGGCAGTCTACACGAACAACCCTATTGGAGGCGCTTTTCGAGGATTTGGGGTGCCGCAAGTAACCGCGGCCATTGAACAGATGATGGACATGCTCGCCAAAAAACTTGACATAGATCCATTGGAACTTCGATTAAGAAATGCAGTTAAACGAGGTGATAAGAACTGCATCGGAAAGACACTTGTCTCTTCAACAGGCGTTGTGGAGAGTCTTGAAGCACTTTCTAGGCATCCACTTTGGGAGGAACGCGAAACCTGGAAACGCTCCGCTCCGTCTTTTAAGTACCGAGGTGTAGGAATCGCGGCAGTGATGCAGGCATCCGGTTATGGTCCTGTGGTCCCGGATTATGCCAACGCCAAAATTGAACTTACGGCCGCCGGAAAAATCAGGGTGTATTGCGGGGTGGTTGACATGGGTCAGGGAAATGCCGGCACGAATCTACAGATAGCCGGCAGCATTCTGGGCCAAGGGCAGCCATGATATGGAGCTGGTTTTGCCGGATACCGATTTAACCCTGCCGTCGTGTTCCGCGTCGGCCAGCCGCTGCACATATACTTTTGGCAACGCGCTGATAGGCGCGGCTGAGATTCTCAAAGAACGTATTTTACTACGCGCGGCAGACATGCTCATGGCTCGCGGCAGAGGAACTTGCCCTTATTCCTGGAGGTGTCCGGCGCCTTACGGACGGACGGGAGTTGTCCCTCGGATTTTTTGGTAAATTCTTGAATGAATCGGAGAGAATAGCTACTTATCGTTTCAGGGCGCCGGTAGCCACGGATCAGGTGACCGCAGACGAAGGGCTACGACTGCACGGTATGCCGCATACACTATTCTCGGTACGGGGCTCATTTGGCCTTTGTAGAGATTGACGAGTTAACCGGACAGCTTGACATTAAGCGATATCTTGCTGTTAGTGACTGCGGAAAAATAATAAATCCTGAAACTTACGAGCAGCAGATACACGGCGGCGTGGCACACGGTTTGGGGTTGGCTCTTTCCGAAGATTTTGAGGTGGTGGACGGCAAGATAATGACACCGGACCTTATGACATATGTCATACCGACAGCATCTGATCTACCGGAGATCGATTCTGTCCCCGTGGAGATTTATGAACCCACCGGTCCTTTTGGCCTGAAAGGAGTTGGAGAAATAGCGACTAACGGTCCTCTTCCGGCCATTGCCAATGCCGTGGCGGATGCATTGGATGTTCGCGTGTTCCGTTTTCCGCTGACCCCCGAACGAATTCTTCAAGCTCTCAAAAACAAAAAAGCAGGAGAAATAGCTTGAAAATTGCCTTCCGGTTAAACGGAAAAATGAAGGAAGTTGACGCGCCGGCGGACCGCCGCGTCGTGGATGTACTGAGAGAAGACTTCCTCCTCACCGGCACAAAGGAATCATGCGGGACAGGTGACTGTGGGGCTTGCACGATTCTGGTGGATGGTGAGACTCGCCTTTCCTGCCTCATGTTGGCAGCTCAGCTTGAGGGCAGAGACATCATAACTATAGAAGGTCTCTCACAGGACGGTTCGCTGCATCCGGTTCAAAGCGCTTTTGTCGAACACGGGGCCGTCCAGTGCGGTTTTTGCAGCCCCGGAATGATTCTGGCTTCGATCGATCTGCTCAATCGAAATCCTAATCCTGCACGAGAAGAGATCAGAGACGGATTGGCGGGGAATCTCTGCAGGTGTACCGGATACCAGAAGATTGTGGATTCCGTCGAGATGGCCGCTGCCGTAATTCAACGCAAGGCAGGGTCATGACAGAGGTATTTCTCCCACGGAATCTTGAAGAGCTCTGGGACATTCTGGACAGACATCCTGAAGCTGCGGTCTATGCCGGAGGGACAGATCTGCTTGTCAAATTGCGGTCGGGTATTGCAAGACCGAATTACTTGGTATGCCTAGAACGAATCGAGGCGCTCAAGGGAGTTTACAACACAGGTGAAGAAATCCTCATAGGTGCTGGAGCGACTCACACTCAAATTCTGGAGCACCCGCTGATTCAGCAGCATTTCCCCGTTCTGGCTAAAGCGATTAAGGTCCTTGGGTCTCCACCGATACGACACATGGGAACAATTGGAGGCAATATAGTGACAGCATCTCCGGCAGGAGATACTCTGCCCGCTCTTTATGTTTTGGCAGCGGAAGTGGAAATCCAATCGCGCAACCATTTGAGAAGTGTGAAGCTGAGCGATTTCATTGTAGGTCCCGGCGACGTCGATCTCAAATCAGGCGAAATACTTACGAGAATCGTTTTGAGAAAATCGCCTGAATGGAATGTTCATCATTACGAAAAGGTCGGGCGAAGAAAAGCGCAGGCGTGCGCGATTGCGAGCATGGCCGCGGTACTACAAGTATCCGAAACCGGGAACATAGATCGAGCGCGACTTGCCTGGGGCAGCGTGGGGCCGATGGTAGTAAGAGCACGAGAAATTGAAGAAGCACTCGTTGGACGGCCGGTATCGTCGGAAATATTCAAAAGCGTGTGTCACCTGGTGCAAGAGATCATCTCCCCAATTGATGATATACGTGCAAGCGCGGAGTATCGTCGGGCGGTCGCAGCGGCGCTGGTCCAGCGCCTGGCTAAATATGAAGTTCAACTGGAGCGCTGAGCCGGATTTAATGTCACCGAAATATATGGTGGCTGAATCATTGGCTTATGATTGCCGGAACGGTAGAGCATGCCCAAAGCTGAGAGTCTTATAACAAAGGAATTCATTGCGCTAAATGCGATAATGTTTTTGGCTTTCTGCAATATTGCTGTCTTTTTTCAATTCCACCAGTATCTAAGCACACTTCCCATTCCGCCCGATTATTTCGGCACACTGATCGGGCTGTTTTCCGTATCGGTATTAGTCATCAGGCCAATAATTAGCCCGTTGATCCACCGGGATAATGCTAAACGATGGATACTGACAAGCTGCTGCGGCGTGATGTTATCGTTAGTTATGTACGATGCTGCAAACGAGTTTTGGGGCATGGCATTGGTGCGCCTCATGCACGGCGCGGCTTACGTTGTTCTGGCAACGGCTGTGTTGAATAGGATGGTAGACGCGATACCTGCAGATAAGAGCGGCCAAGCTTTCGGTCTAATTTCGGTAATTACTTTACTGCCGTATGCTGTGATTCCACCAATTTTGGGGCCGCTGATCAGTTGGGCGGGCACTTTCGACAGGGTATTGGATATATCCGCTTTGGTGATGTTCTTAGCGTTTCCTCTGCTGTTTTTAGTTAAAGACAAGTCTTCAGAGCAAACTGGTAGCCCTCATAAGAATTTAGGAATAAGGGAACTCAAGGAGAATTTGACCGACACTCGGGTCATTGTGTTGCTGTTGTTGTCTCTTCTGGTTTGGACCTCTTTTACGCCTGTGTTCTATTTCATTAAAGGCTATGCGGAAGAAATAGGGATAGTAAATGCCGGCTGGTTTTTCACAATTTCCACCCTGATGGAAATTTCAGTTCGTGTTGTGGCCGGTCATCTGTTTGACAGGGCAAATAAATGGCTGCTCTTGTTGGCAGCTCTGGCTTGGTTAGCAGCGGGTAATCTCATCCTGGCAACTTATCCTGGACGCGAAACTTTTTATGCTATGAGCGTATGTCTGGGCCTCGGGTGGGGTGTTGCCATGCCTGTCTTGAGTGGCCTTGTATTCGATGTATCTCCCCCTAAGTTTCGAGCGCTTAACACGAATCTTGCTATGGAGATGTTCCAGGCGGGGTTCTTTGTAGGACCGGTATTAGGCGGCGCTATCCTGGTTGCCTGGGGCTATTCTGTGCTGTATTATGCCTGCGGAGGAATCCTCTTTGTCGGACTGATCGCTGGAGTGCCATTATCGGGCAGCAGTAGACCGAGACCTAATAGTCATTAAGACCCGGACAGACTGAACGTATTTAAATACATGAAGGATCCATTTTGACCGGCCAAAACAAAAATGTTCAAGTGGAATTCTTTAGACCTGAGGATGCCGAGGGAATAGTTCGGTTGTTCCGAGCCGTTTACGGAGAAGCTTATCCGATCAAGATATTCTATGATCCTAAAGCCTTGACTCAGGCCAATGCTTCGGGGGATTACTACTCGATCGTAGCTCGGAACTCGTTAGGAGAAGTGGTAGGGGTACAGCACTTGTTTCGTTCAGCGCCATGCAAGAACCTTTACGAATGCGGCGCAGGCTTGGTCTTGAAGTCGTATCGACAGCTCGGTGTCAACAGAAGTATGCTGAGTTTCCTGTACGAAGATTGGGTGCCAACGAAGGCAAATGTAGAAGAGGTATTCGGTGAGGCGGTGTGCAATCACACCTACATGCAGAAAACGGTTTTGGATTCTCAACATGTTGAAACCGCTCTGGAAATAGCGCTTATGCCGGCAGAAGTTTATGATAAAGAAAAGAGTTCTTCAGGTCGAGTTGCGGCGCTATTGATATTTCGCCCCTACTCGTCTAAGCCCCATAGGGTTTATATACCTGCCGCTTACGAACGGCAGCTAAGATTTATTTATTCAGGGCTTAATGATATACGTGAAATTTACCTCGCCGGAAGGAACGCTCCCCGAAAGTGCGCGATCTCACGCAGAAATGCAGATCTTTGATTTTGCGCAAGTCGCCAGGATAGCTATGAACCGAGTCGGACAAGATTTTGAAGATTATCTGAAGGATTTGGAAAGCAAAGCACTTGCGGCAAAGGCGGTGGTCATCCAATTTTGGCTAAAGCTTAATGCGCCGTGGGTGGGTTCAGCCGTGGATATTCTGCATAAAAAGGGATATTTTCTAGGCGGAGTGTTGCCTCGCTGGTTCGATGAGGATGGTTTCCTCATGCAAAAGCTTTTTTGTTCTCCGGATTTTGACGAGATTCGCTTGCATTCCGAACGTGCGCACAAGATCTTGGAGATGGTCAAGCAGGATTGGAGGCGCGCTCAATCGGAAACTGAATAGATTGCCCAATAGCGCCAGGCATGAGCCGCAGAGTTTGGAGGGTGAAGTGGACATCAATTTTGCCACAAGAGATGACTGGACCATCGTAACTGTGGAAGGAAGACTGGATACAATATCAGCGCCGGATTTTGAGAGCAAAGTTCAGGACCGGATCGCAGAGGGTGAAACACGATTTGTCATAGATCTTAGCAAGGTGGAGTACATAAGCAGCGCCGGACTGCGTTCCATATTGGTTGCCGGCAAAAGTACCGCTGCAACCGGCGGACAACTCTGCTGTTGTGGTTTGCATGGCGTTGTCAAAAAGGTTTTTGAGGTTTCCGGCTTCACTAGTCTCTTCCCTATTCACAATTCATTGGAGGATGTGCTCCAACCGAGCACATAACCCCGGCCACTGGGCGTTTTGGATCAAACTTGACTCAGATTGCTACAGGCAACTAGAGGTTCTTACAGGTGCGGCGAGCTAATCAGAATCCAATGAACAGATATTCATTCTAATGAATTCGCTGAGCCAGTTCATTTGTGCGGTAAAAGGATAATGTGTAATAAATATATTGAGGTTACGGATATATGCATGCTCGACGAGCAAAAGATATGATTACGGTTCTGAACAGATGTTTTTTCGCTTGACTTGTGAAGCTCCCTCCGGCAGAATTTAGCTGGTGGTATAAAAAGGTCGAAACGCTGCTTGCCAAACGAACGGAGCAGCCAGGGCAGGATGAACCCTGGACAAGTGCTGGACGGGGATCACCTGCTTTTGCTTTTTTTGGATCATGGAACGCGTTTTAGCTAATCATATCGATGATGACAGGAACTGAGATGGCGAAAAGAGATTGCGAAGTCATATTGTCACAATTTGGTAAGAACAAACGTAACTTGCTTCCGATTCTACAACGAGTTCAAGATGAACTCGGATACATATCGGAAAAAGCTGTCGAGGATATCTCAAAGTTTCTAAAGATTTCAGAGAATGAGATCTTCGGCGTCGCCTCTTTTTACAAGCACTTCAAATTTGTCGAGACGGGAAAGTGCTCTGCAAAAGTCTGTATGGGCACTGCCTGCCACGTCCGAGGCTCACGTAATATCCTGGATGAATTCAGGAGAAGGTTAGGAATTGAACCCGGACAAACAACGCCAGATAAATTGTTTACTCTGGAAACAGTAAATTGTCTTGGGGCTTGCGCACTTGGCCCAATTGCCGTGCTGGACGGAGATTATCATGGGCAACTGAAGGTTAAGGCGGTCGAGCAACTTATTGAAAAAGTCAAGTCGGAACATTTAGAGGAAGGCTGCGCTGGAAATGAACAGCAATAAAAGCTTCCATAAACTGGATGAGATCAGAGCAGAGGTCTTGGCTTCCAGGTCAGGAAATAAACCCTGTATATCAGTCTGCGGTGGAACAGGTTGCCATGCTCAGGGATGTCAAGAGGTCGCCCGGACGTTCCAAGAGGAACTTGCAAAACAGGGACTGAGCGAAGCGGTTGACTTGCGCAGGACTGGATGCCATGGGTTCTGTGAACGAGGACCTCTCGCTGTAATACATCCAGAGGGTATTTTTTATCAGCGACTCCAACCCAAGGACGTTGAAGAGATCGTCACTGAAACTGTGGTTAACAAAAAGATTGTTGAACGGTTGTTGTTCAGCGTCCCCAAGTTGAAATACGGAATTGTCCGTGAACAAGAGATACCATTTTACCAGCAGCAGCAACGTATCATTTTTGCAAATAACGGGCTGCTCGATCCAACAGACATCAGGGACTATATTGCGCTGGATGGTTACCAATCTCTTGCAAAAGTATTGCGAGAAATGACGCCGGAGCAGGTGATCGCGGAAATCAAAGCTTCGGGCCTGCGTGGCAGGGGAGGCGCGGGGTTCCCCACGGGAGTCAAATGGGAAGGATGTCGTAATTTTCCTTCCGACAAGAAGTATATCGTGTGCAACGCTGACGAAGGAGACCCGGGCGCATATATGGATCGGAGTGTCCTGGAAGGTAATCCTCACAGCGTTATAGAAGGTATGCTTATAGGAGCATACGCGATAGGCGCTTCAGAAGGATATGTTTATGTCCGAAGCGAGTATCCTATTGCTGTACAGAATGTGAAGATCGCCTTGCAGCAGGCAAAGGATCATGGGCTGCTTGGTGAATCCATTCTTGGCACAGATTTCGGATTTGACATTAATGTGTTTCAAGGAGCAGGCGCTTTTGTCTGTGGTGAGGAAACTTCCCTCATGGCATCCATCGAGGGCAGACGAGCATTTCCTAAAGCGAGACCGCCATTCCCGGTACACTCCGGTTTATGGGGTAAGCCTACCTCGATCAATAATGTGGAAACTTGGGCCAATATCTCGCAGATCATCGCCAAAGGCGCTGCATGGTATTCAAGCATCGGCACTGAAACCAGCAAGGGAACCAAAATATTCTCGCTTGTAGGCAAGATCAACAACACCGGACTGGTTGAAGTTCCTATGGGAACTACTCTGAGGCGAATCATTTTTGATATCGGCGGCGGGATCAAAGGTGGAAAGAAATTCAAAGCCGTTCAAACCGGTGGTCCGTCCGGAGGATGTATTCCCGAAACCCTGCTGGATTTACCCATCGACTATGAAAGCTTGTCAAGGGCCGGTTCAATTATGGGATCGGGCGGGATGATCGTAATGGATGAAGATACCTGCATGGTGGAGCTAGCCCGATATTTCTTGAATTTTATCCAAGAAGAATCCTGCGGGAAATGTGTCCCCTGTCGCATCGGCACTATGCAAATGGTTGAGATCCTGACCCGTATCACAGAAGGTGAGGGCCGAGACGGTGATATTGACCGTTTAGAACAACTGGCCAGGACGGTCAAGGCAGAGGCGCTTTGCGGGCTGGGGCAAACCGCTCCAAATCCTGTGGTGACGACTCTGCGTTATTTTCGTCATGAATATGAGGCTCATATTTCACAAAAAACGTGTCCTGCCTCTGTATGTAGATCGCTCGTCCAGTTTCGGATTCTTCCGGAAAAGTGTACCGGTTGCGGACGGTGTGCAATAGGGTGTCCTACGGGCGCCATCACCGGTGCCAAGAAGGAGGTCCACAGCATCGATGTCTCCAAATGTGTGAAGTGCCGAGCATGCTATGAAGGCTGTCGTTTTGGAGCAATAATCGGAGAGTCTGTCCATGCTCATTCGAGAGGGAAGGTCGCAAATGCCTGAACCGCCTGAAACTGTTGCGATAAATATGGACGGGAAGGCTCTTTTGGTGGAAAAGGGGCTTACCATCCTCCAGGTTGCGCAGCAGAATAATGTTTATATCCCGACTCTATGCGCCCACAAAGATCTCTCCCCGTTTGGCGGATGCCGCTTGTGTATCGTCGAGATCGAGGGGAGGAGAGGTTTCGTAACCGCTTGCACAACTCCTGCTGACAAGGGAATGATTATAAGAACTCGCAGTGCCGCAATCAAATCTCAGAGAATCGAGATACTACAGTTGTTGCTCAGCGAGCATCCATCGAGCTGTCTAGTCTGCGACGAAAATGATGAGTGCAAAGACTATTCGAGCACCATCCGGAAAGCCGGTGTGACAACAGGATGTCGCTACTGCCCCAACGATGGACAATGCGAATTGCAGAATATTGTGGAGAAAGTGGGCGTCACGGAAATTAATTTTCCTATTCATTATCGTAACATGCGAGTGGAGAAAGAAGATCCTTTCTACGATCGAGATTACAATCTTTGCGTACTCTGCGGTAGATGCGTCAGAGTCTGCCAGGAAGTTCGAGGAGTCAATCTGCTTGCTTTTAAACAGCGTGGGCGGGCGACATTGGTCGGACCTGCATTCGATCGTACTCACCTGGAGGCAGGATGCGAATTTTGCGGAGCCTGTGTCTCCGTCTGTCCCACTGGCGCTTTATCGGAAAAAATACGGAAATGGGATGGAAAACCGGACCATGAACAGTCGACGACCTGCGGTCTTTGCGGAGTAGGTTGTCAGATAAATATCTTGGCAAAAAATGACGAAGTTATAGGCAGCTTGCCTGCTAATAGCAACCAAGGGAGCGGCCGCCAACTTTGTGTAAAAGGTAGATTCTGCATACCGGAATTGGTGACCAATCACGAGCGCCTCCGACGGCCTTACCGCATTGCGGATGTAGGGAAACTGGTCATTTCCGTGGAAGAGGCCGTTACCATTGCTGCCGAAAAGCTGTCTCAGTGCCCGCCTGAGAAGTTCGCGATGCTCGTTTCAGCCGATGCTACTAACGAAGATCTCTACATCGCTCAAAAGTTTACCAGAACGGTTATGGGCTCACACGCTATTGATACTTCGTCGAGGACATTTTACGGTCCAGGTTTTGAAGCATATGTAAAACTCTTTGAAATGGCCGTGCCCTTAACCGAGGTGCAAAACGCTTCAGCGGTGGTTTGTATAGGGCTGGATACTCAATTCGGGAGATCCACTGTGGGGGTCGAGTTGCGACGTGCGCTGAAAGAGGGCACAAAACTGGTGAGTATCAACCCCCGCCACCACAACCTGGATGTAATTGCCGATAATTGGTTGAAGCCAAAATTTGGCGCTGAAGCTGATCTCCTGAATTCACTCGTAGATCTTACTTCATCCATTCAGGGGAAAGTTGAGTTAGGTGAAGGTCAGGATCCGGAGGAGCTTCGCACTGTAGCTGAAATGCTCAAACAAGCCACATCTCCGGTAATTCTCATTGGTTCGGATTTCGTGAATAATTCGCAAGCTGGTCAAATTTTTGAAGCGATTCGAAAATTGGCCAAGAATATAGGCGCCGGGATTCTTCCGCTGCCTGCCCAGAATAATCTGGTCGGTTCCATTTTGATGGGAGCATATCCTGAGCTGCTGCCTGGCGGATTATCATCAGCGGATTCGGAGAAAGTCCACAATCTGAAAGCTCTATGGGGTCTGGAAATTCCGGAGTCTAAATCCCGATGGAATGCCGATAACCTCGCAACAGCATCGGATCTTAAAGTGCTGTATCTTATTGGCGCAATTCCCCACAAACAAACCCCTAATTAGTGATTTTCTGATTTATCAGAATAGTTATCCTGCTGATTCAATGCTTGCGCCCGATCTTGTCCTACCTTCCGCCACTTTTACTGAAGTGGACGGAACCTTTATCAATGGTGAAGGCCGGATTCAGCTCGTCAGAAAAGCGGTGAACTCTCCCGGCGAAGCAATGCCCGATTGGGAGCTTCTCTGTTTGATAGCTAAGAAAATGGGCAAAGCGGGATTTGATTTCACCAGTGTCGAGGAGATTGATAGCGAGATTTCCCGAGTTGTGGAAGGCTTTGGAATACCTGACGGTCCGGACCGGAAGGTTCTTCCAATCAAAATCGAAAGTGAATTAGTCAGCACTTCAAACGATTTTTCCGGTTCCGATACAGATTCCGATACACCTTTTTACCTGGATATTTCCATTAACGAGCATAGCTACCGGGGATTTCCGATTTCATTATGGGCTAAGGGACTGAAGGAGCTTTTGCCTGACAACAGATTGGCTGTAAGTCCGGAAGATGCCGAGAAACTTGGATTAGTCGATGGGGATGAACTCGTGGTTACTGCGGCTGAGTTCGAAAGATCCTGGCCGATTCGAATCGTGAACGAGCAGCCCCAGGGCGTTTTGCACATTCGACTGAACCAAGGCGAAATTGCCAGGCCGGTTCCATGCCCAGTCAGGATAAGAAAGAAAGATGTTTAAAATACTAGACAAACAGATGATCGTTCCCAATATTCATCTCCTCACCCTGGAGGCCCCTGCAGTGGCAAAAGCGGTTCAACCGGGGCAATTCGTGATCGTGAGAGCGAGCGAAGAGGGAGAAAGAATACCTTTGTCAGTGTCCGATTGGAATGCTGATGACGGAACAGTGACTCTCATTTTTATGCATGTAGGTGATACTACAGGAAGTCTCGCTGCTCTGGAAAGCGGGATGAGTATTCCTACGATAGTCGGACCGCTTGGTAAGGCTACAGAGATTGAGAAATTCGGCACAGTAATGTGTGTCGGCGGATGTTACGGGATCGGAAGTATATTTCCGGTTGCTCGAGCTTTGAAACAAAAAGGAAACACAGTTATCACTGCAATCGAGGCGAGGAGTTCCTATCTTTTTTATTGGGAAGATAAGCTCAAGGAAGTTTCAGATAAGATTATCCATATCACCCGAGACGGAACAAAAGGATATCGTGGGCATGTGGGAAGATTGAACGTGATTCTCTCATCCCTAGGGCCCATCGATAGAATGTTCATTAATGGCTGCACTTTCCTACTCAAACGCGGATCAGACGTGAGCCGTCCATTTGGCATACCAACTATCGTCAACTTGAATCCAATCATGATTGATGGGACAGGTATGTGTGGCGTCTGTCGAGTGACCGTAGGCAATACCACTCGCTTTGCGTGTGTGCACGGTCCGGATTTCGACGGGCATCTGGTCGACTGGGCTGAGCTGCTGCAACGCCGCAAGACATACATGAGGGAAGAAGCCATTCCGTTGAAGACGAGCAGATGTGAAGAACATGCTGCCTCGCTACAGGAATAATTATGTCCGAGCCGGAAAAGGAAAAGAAGAAGCTGGATTTAAACAGGCGTGACATGCCCAGACAAGCCCCGGAGGTGCGTCGGCACAATTTCACCGAGGTGGCGCTGGGATATGAGCTGGAAATGGCTCTTGGGGAGGCTAAGCGCTGCCTAAACTGCAAGAAGCCGAAATGCGTGTCAAAGTGCCCGGTGGAAGTAGAAATCCCGACTTTTATTAAGTGCGTCGCGGAAGGGGATTTCGCTGCCGCAATTAAGGTCATCAAGAGAAAAAACTTGCTCCCTGCTGTTTCCGGCCGAGTCTGCCCGCAAGAGGAGCAGTGCGAAGGTGGTTGTCTCCTGAATGGGAGAGGAGCGCCGATTGCAATTGGAAGGCTGGAACGATTCATTGCTGACTGGGAGGCTGCTCAAGAAAATACGGCAATGCCTGAAATCCCTGCATTGACGGGCAAGAAGGTTGCAGTTATTGGCGGCGGTCCGGCCGGCCTAACTGTAGCCGGCGATCTTGTGTCACAGGGGCACCAGGTAACCATTTTTGAGGCTTTGCACAAAATGGGTGGAGTCCTTGTGTACGGTATTCCTGAATTCAGGCTCCCCAAGGCTGTCGTGAACCGTGAAGTGGAGTATCTCAAGCGTCTTGGTGTAGAAATAATTACCGATTTCGTCGTCGGTAAGACGCGAACCATGGAAAGCATTCTGGATGAATTCGACGCAGTATTTGTTGGAACCGGCGCAGGTTTGCCGTGGTTTATGAATATCCCGGGCGAAAACCTGAATGGAATATATTCCGCCAATGAATATCTGACCAGAATGAACCTGATGAAGGGATTTCTCTTTCCAGGATTCCGCACTCCGATTAAAGAGCACAAGAAGGTAATTGTTGTGGGTGGCGGCAATGTGGCCATGGATTGCGCGAGAACTGCTCTCAGATTAGGGGCCGAATCCAGGATAGTCTATAGGCGTTCTAGGCACGAATTACCTGCTCGGGAAGAAGAAGTTGAAAACGCAGAGGAGGAGGGAGTCATTTTCAACTTGTTGACCTTACCGATCAGGTGTGTTGGTAACGACCAAGGTTGGGTCAAAGAAATTGAATGCCTCAAAATGGAACTGGGAGAGCCGGATGCTTCGGGGCGCAGGACACCTGTGCCGGTAGAGAATTCCGAGTTCATTATGCAGGTCGATGCCATCATAGTCGCGATCGGCAACAGCCCCAATCCGTTGATACCCGACAACACCCCCGGGTTGCAGATAACAAAAAAGGGAACCATAGTGGCTGATGTGGCGACAGGTAAGACAACATTGGATAGAATTTGGGCTGGTGGAGATGTAGTGTCAGGAGCCGCTACCGTGATTTCCGCTATGGGGGCCGGCCGCAGAGCTGCCAGAGCCATGATCGAATACTTGAACAGTCATTGATTCAGGAATCGATAATTTTTCGGACATTCTGAAGGATCTGACTAACATTAAAAGGTTTACCGACGAATCCCGCTGCGCCTGCTTGAAGAGCATCCAGCGGACCGCCGCCGGATTCATAGCCGCTTGCTACGAGAATTTTTACTGCCGGGTTAATTTCAAAAAGCTCATTCATGCATTGTATGCCGCCCATTTCCGGCATTATCAAGTCCAGTATCACGAGTGAGATGTTGTCTTTTTCTTTTCGGTATATTTCCAGCGCTTCTTTCCCGTTTCTTGCGAGGAGCACGTTATAACCCCACCGTCTGAGGATCCGCTCCCCCAAATCTCTTACGTACTCTTCATCGTCCACAAGCAGGATGGTTTCTGTCCCTCGAGGGAGCTTGATCGGGGCACGAGACGTTTCGGAAGCATACGTCTTCTCTTCCAAAGCGGGAAAACAAATCCTGAAAGTAGTGCCTTTACCAGGCTCACTGTCGCAATTAATGTCTCCGCCATGCTGTTGCACAATCCCATGAACAACTGCAAGTCCCAGTCCAGTCCCTCTCCCCACCGCTTTTGTAGTAAAAAAGGGATCGAAAATATTCTCCAGCGTTTCTTTATCCATCCCGGAGCCGGTATCGGAGATGGTCAAAAGCACGTAGCC
Organism: uncultured delta proteobacterium; assembly: GCA_963843165.1. GTDB lineage: Bacteria > Desulfobacterota > Desulfomonilia > Desulfomonilales > Desulfomonilaceae > DATJPW01. Next base: position 27,004 of record CAWJJL010000008.1, read on the forward strand.
GCCAGGCTCGACGCCTGGATGGGTATTGCAATATTGATTGTCAAATGTGGTATTTTCGGTGCTGATAATCAGTCTGCCTCCTCCCGGCATAGCATCACGAGCATTTAGCGCCAAATTCATAATAATTTGTTCAATTTGTGCAGGATCGGCATTTATAGGTGATAATGAATCCGAAAGGCGCAATTCAATCTCTATCATTCGGGGTATGGTTCGGGTTAATATTTTTTTCGCCTTCTCAATTTGATGATTGAGGCTGATTGGCCGTTGTTTGATTTCCGTCTTGTGGCTGAAAGCAAGCAATCTCTGAACGAGATCCGCGCCGGTTTGAGCTGCTTCAAGTATTTTCCGGAGATCTTGGCACTCGGGATCTGTTTGTTTTTTCTCCGAAAGGAGCAATTCCGAGTACCCCATAGTTACCTGAAGCAGGTTATTAAAATCATGCGCTATGCCTCCGGCCAGCGTCCCGACCGCTTCCATTTTTTGCGCATGAAGAAGTTGTTTTTCGAGCCGTTTCCGATCGGTTATGTCACTGATTATGCCTTGATATCCTATAATGTTGCCTTGGTCGTCGTGCCGAACAGTCGAGCTAAGGAGGCAATCCATTTCGGTTCCGTCTTTACGGCGGCGTTTCACCTCATAATCTTTCAATGATCCGATTTTTTCGATGTCCTGTTTGAACTGTTTACGCATTTCCGGATCAGGATAAATTCTGAGAATGTCCATATTTCTGATTTCTTCTTCATTGAAACCGAACAATTCAATGAATGCATGATTCGCATCAATCACTCTTCCTTCCCGGCTGGTGATCACGACCGCATCCCTAGATTCCTGGAAAAGTCTGCGATAATTAAGCTCGCTTTCTACCAGAGCCCGTTCGGCCTGTTGCTGTTCAGTGGTATCAAGAATCACGACTTGCTCGGTTCGGCGACCTTTATAATCCAACAGGGTTACAAATACTTGCGCGGGAAATTCTTCTCCATCCATTCTCTTAAGGGTGGTCAAATATTGTCCAGGAATATCCGATTTGCCGGCAAGGCGCTCTGTCACATATTGAGAAATGCGGTCTCTCTCCTTTCGGGAAGCAAGAGCCACATCTTCGGTTCCCAAAGCTTCTTCCACCGAATTCCAGCGGAACATCCGGATGCCCGCAGAATTTATAAAGACAAGCTTGCGGTCCTGCAGAATTGCAACCGCATGAGGGAGAGATTCTATTAAGAGCCGGTATTTCTCCTCGCTCTCTATAAGCGCTTCCTCCGCTTTCCGACGAGCGGTTATGTTCCGACAAATCGCTTGGAATCCAGTGATGCTGCCATCTTCTGTAACTATCTGAATGTGCTGTCCTATCCAGACGGTCTTCCCTTGCCTGGTCATAATCGGCAGCTCGTAATAAGTGTTCGGAATCCTTTTTACATATTGAATACCGTAAAACCTCTCCACCTCTTTCTTGTATTCCGGCTGAATCAAATCCAGATAGTGCATACGGGTAATTTCGTCGCGGGAATAACCTGTCGTTCGCAATCCTGCATCATTAAAAATCAGGAAGAAGCCTTTGGCATCTGTCATGTAAATAATATCATTAGCGTTGTCGACTATTTGACGATAGCGTTTTTCGCTGTTTCGCAAAGCTTTATGCGTCTCATCCAAGGCATGCAGCTTTGCCTCAAGCTCGGTAATTATGGAGCGCAGCTCCATCAATTCATTTACAAGCTGTTCCCCGTTTTTGGACTCGGAATCCATTGTGACGCCCCCACGCAGGACATGGCTGAAGATGAAGGGTAGGGCTAGCTGAACAGGCAGAAGCAGTGATTAAAGATTTAAACAAGCAATTGTCTCAGAACTTTTCGTGATTGTATAGCGAAATATTTACCCCAAAGTTACCCGGTTCGGCATCTGGAATGTCCTGTCAAGACAACTGTTTGTCCTCAATATAGGATCTGACCAAATTTTGACCGCAAAAATGTCCTAGTGTTATATAAGCGATCGGCATTTCCGGGCCGAAGAGCTGCCGGCTTATACGACGATAGTTCAGTCCACGGGCGTGTAGTTCCAGAACCCGCTCAGCCGTTTTCTCCAAGTAATCGATCTTGGTTTGCAGCGCCTCTTTTGGGTTCTCTCGCACGGTTCCACTTCCGGGAAATATGAACTGAGCATCTAGTCGACCCAATTTTTTGAGAGAATCCAAGATCTGCCACACATTGTAGTCACGTCGCAATGCCTTATCGCGTCCTCCGATATATGCATCGCCGGCAAACAGCCAACCTTGATTGGATTCGTAGAAGCAGACGTGATCAGGGCTGTGCCCGGGTGTATGAATCACTTCAAATCGGAAATGCGCTGTTTCAAATTCTTTTCCTAGAGCCTGTCCCCTGGATGCGGTGGGATATCCCCATACTACGCGCTGATATGGATGCAATTGTCTAAGCCTAGGATTGGAAAGAAAGGGAAGGGCTACCGGGTGAGCCAAGATCTTGATCTTAAGAGAGTTTTGTAAAGCGGCATTGGCTCCTACATGATCTTCATGGCTATGAGTGTTTGCGATCAAATGGACGTGTAAGCCGTCGAGCGCCTGGGTAAATTCCCGAGAAGCATGTGCACAGCCCGTATCTATCATTAGCCCGTCAACAAAATACGCGGCCGTAAAGTACAGGTTTCTGCCGAAAACAGTGCGGGCTATACTGAATTTACGAACCAAACCGATCTGTTCGATACTCACCATGATTCATTACCCCGAGTCGGGTCGCCAACTAGTAGATGGTTGACTCAATCAGCCGAGTCATCGACCTAAGCATAGATGGAATCGCCGATTAATTCCATTGGAACTGGGATTAAACGATGGAACCGGTATTTTGCCGCTTTTGCCAATGTGGCCACTGTCCAAGGATCGGCAAATTGTCGGTCCCATTAACGGTTGACTTCGGCTATTGGCGGGAGCGATTTGAATGTGAGACCTTCCGGGGGTAGCAACATGAATAAAGACAACCCTAGTGTAGTCGTGGTAGGTGCGGGCGCCATAGGCGGAGTGACCGCTGCATTTCTAAAAAAAGCAGGGTGGGATGTAAAATTGGTCTGCAAGCACAAAGAAATTGCGGATCGATGTACTGACCCTGGCGTGCACGTGTTCGGCCTGAAAAGCGAGAATTGGGTTAAATTGAAGGGTTTGGAAAATATAAAGGACCTGGAAGGCCCACAAGATGTGGTGTTTCTTGCAACGAAAGCTACTGATTGCGTTGATGCGGCGAGAGCATTGCTCCCTTTTATCAGAGATGATTCTATTCTCGTATCATTACAAAACGGGATTTGCGAAGAGGCTTTAGCGGAAGTGACGGGCCGAGATCGTGTGATCGGATGCGTTGTAGGCTGGGGATCCACAATGCATGGTCCAGGAGAACTCGAAGTCACGTCAAGCGGCGAATTTGTCATCGGCAATATAGACAGCAAGCCGGATAATAGATTGTCCCTGGTACAAAAGATGCTCAACACAGTAATGCCCACTCGAATTTCAGATAATATAATGGGAGAGTTGTATTCCAAATTGATCATAAACTCCTGCATCAATTCGCTTGGCGCAATCACCGGTCTCACCCTGGGGAAAATGCTCGCCATAGGAAAGGTCAGGAATATCTTTATTGGGCTAATGCGTGAGATGATGAGAGTGGCTGTAGGAATAGGAATAACTGTAGAACCGGGCGGAGGTGGCAAAATGGATTATTACCGGGTACTTGCGGATAATGGGCGGATCGCTGATTTGAAGCGCCACCTGCTGATCCGCGTCATCGGTTTCAAATACCGCCGGATCAAGTCTTCAAGCTTGCAGTCTTTGGAACGTGGCAGAAAAACCGAAATTGAATTCCTGAACGAATATGTCTGCGATCAGGGCCGTCTCACAGGTGTCGCTACTCCCCTCAATGAAAAGGTAGTTTCTATAATTAAACAGATCGAATCCGGCACGCGGCAGATTGGAGTTGAGAACCTCGCGGATTCTGCATTCGACGGATTCTAGAAGTTTGCGGTGCTACGGTTGCGAAATGAAAGCAGCTTTCATCGTATCAAAATCTATCCTGATATGTTTGACTTGGCTATCCTCCTTGTACCGCTCTCGATAAACGTCCGTCATTTTCCAATCCTCATGAGCCTTTCCATCTCTGCTCAGGTATTTTTCTCGATAATTTTTTATGCTCGTTAGGTATAGTTTCTTGCATACTTGGTTGTTCATAGATGCCAATCCAAGGGTCGCAACAAAACGCTTCGCAGGCGTCTGTTACCTTCTGTTCATCAGCCTTGCCATTAGAAAAAATATATACTGACTCATGATCCTTCCCGGACATTCTAGTGCGAGATTTAGCGGATATGCCAAGCTGCTGATGGGTGTTACGATTATAAGCCACGAGATCAATCCCCGTATGGTCAACGATAGTAACTTCAAAACCGGAACGAGAAAGTCAATTGCAGATGAGGTTTTATCCGAAGTCGCCGATTATCTTTTGATACCTGGAATTCTTATCTATTTTCATGCTCTGTTACCTCAGAAATCTCATTTCCGTTTCCTTCATTCGCTTCTTTTCTATTCTCAGTTCGTTTTCCCTTCAAAAATCTTTGACATTTTCCTTAATCTCCCTTTTTGCCATATCTTCTTTGAGAGCTGCTGATTATACTCTTCCGAGTTCCACATGGTACAATAAGAAGAAAATAGCGACAGAACAAAGAACTTTTAAAAAAATAGCTCTGTGAAGCTAGATGAAAAGCTTCACGAGCCGGATTAAATCTGGAATAAGCGGATTTAGGGGACTCTACCGGTTAAACGTGGTGTTGTAGAGATTTGCAACGTCAGTCAGGGAGGTAGCCAAATGCCGTAGCACATGGGTGGGCTTTTCAGATTATACCCCCCCGTCTTTGGATCCCGGCCTGTGTAGTCTCTGTATTTTTTGACCGCAAACGATCCAAAGCCCCGTACCTCGATCCGCTCGCCATTGACAAGAGCCCTGGACATGGATTCAAAAACCGAATTGACGATTTCCTCTGACTTGCGTACAGGGAGATCCACTTCCTTGGGGTAGGCTCTTCGTGAAACTCACTGCTGTCGCGCGCTAGGCAAGCCAAGGTCAAAGGTCTTGGACAACCAGGCAAGGTATGACTGGGCAGGGTCTTTCTTGTACCACTCTATGTCGGATTCCACAAGCCTTAGCGCATCTTCGCGTCTGCCTGCCATGCAGAGGAGGTAGACCCGTAAGTCGATGAGATCAGGTGCGGGGGTTATCTTTTGCTCCGCGGCGAAATATTTCTCAGCTTCTAGGAAACGCCGGTCGGCCATCGCACTTACACCTAGGAGGTAATTGAAACCCGGGACCTCACGCAGAGTTTCATCACTCGGGATCCTGTCGAAATCCTCCGGGTAGAACGGTTCGCCGCCCTCCGTGGCCCAATAGATCGGAAATCGGAGCGAAGATCGAGTTATAATGGGGTGGAGTGTTTCAACAATCCAGCCTTGCGACACTCGCTTAGTTCTGAGCATCGCGTCGTTCAGTATGCCCTGCAACGGAAAGTAGTCGAGCGTTCGAGCCCGAATTGACTGCGGCCACAACGCGCTTACGAGGGGTGACTTCCGGAAAAGCTCTTTCGTATGGTCTGTATTCAACAGTGACAGGTATTGTTCGCTCCAGGTTTCCTTCGCATCTTGCGGATACCAAACGATCCTTTTGGGGTAGTTGTCCGTTACCGGCAGACTGTCCTTAATGAATTCCTTCAGTGCGGCTGAATCCATCAGGAAGGTCGTGCCTATCTGTTCAGGTTTCTCGAACCCCAAACGAGTCAGTTCACGAGCCGTTGACGGATTGCTCCACTGTCGTGATGAAGTCCTTTTCCGATACCAGGGCCCTCTGGCGTTTCGTGTACCTACGAGCATCAAGTCAAGACCGGCGCCGGTCCAGAGCGAGCAGTCTTCAAACACGTTGCAGAAGGCTTTTAAGATTGACTTTGCACCGGAGTCTGTAAGCTGATACACTGGGAGCCAGTATGTGACAATGCCGCCCTCATTTAAGCAATCGTACATCAGTTGAAAATATTCCTGGGAGTAAAGGTTCACTACACCGGCCATCGAAGGGGGTGGCGGCTCGCCTGTGATCAAATCGTAATGATTCTTTGTGGTCTGCAGAAAGAAACGTCCATCCTCGATATGGACTCTCACTCTGGGGTCGTTAAGCGGATTGTCCTTCTGGTCTGGAAAGACAATGGCGCTGGAATCCACTATATCCCTCGAGATGTCCACAACATCGATGGATTGAATATCACGATTTTCAGTGAGCGCCTGCGCTGTGCACCCAACCCCGTAGCAGATGAGGAGGGCATTCTTGAGATCCGGGTGAATGGCTACCGGCAAGTACACGAAGAATTTCATGTAGCGTCTGCCATTGATTCGTGTGGACGACATGGAGTGGTTGTTCGTGAAAAGCCATGTGTACCGGGGCTTGTCATGAAAACCCTTTTGCCAATACTGGCTGGTTTCGGTGAGCCCTTCCCGAATAGCTACGGGGACCCATCCGGGGTTAGCGGCTCACGATGGCTGCTCCCACCGATAGGATACGTTTCTCCATCGACCCAAACGGAAACGCGGCAATTGCAATAAGAAATACTGCCGCGGCACCAAGAGTGAGATAGCGCCTGCTACCTGACGGAGCCTCTTCGGCTTTGGCAGACGAACAGATGGCGACCAGCACATAACCGAATGAGAGCAAGAAGAAAGATTTCTCCATGCCGACTTCGGGCAGCAGCACAAAACCTGCCAGCAGCGAACCCAGCGCGGCTCCGGTCGTATTCACCATCGTCAACAGACCCGTTGTCTCAAGACTGTCACCGATATCTCTGTGCACACCTTGGCCGATGAGGGTGAAGAGAATACCGGAAAGCAATGAAACCGGAAACATCAGAATCAGAGACACGTAAAACATGTGGGTCCATTCGTTGTAATACATGGGTGAAAGGCGTAACCAGCCAGCCGAAAACCACATAGGTAATGACTGACACTGTACCACTCAGCAGGGCAATTGCTGCGGTATGTTGTTGCGGTCGAGCTTCCACACGAAACCATAGCGACGCAAGGACTGCCTCCAAGCCCGATTCCCGCGAGCACAACGGAAAGCATCACTGCAAAAGCCAAGCTGTGAGCATTGAGGAACAGAATGAGGAACCGGAACCAGACCACCTCCAGGGCCAGAAGGATCGCGCCGGAAAAAAAACCGGCCAGCAGCATACGCATCCCTGTTGCTAGAGAGCTTGGATAATTTGCGCAGATCGGGATCTGATCCGTCTGATGCTTTCCCGGCCTTCCCTGAGGAGCAGCCGAGCAATGATGAGGGCTGCTGCCTGCCGCGAGAAAATTGAACAGAGCGGCAGCGATGCCTGTCCCCGTTACGCCCAGCCATCCGATAAACGCCGCTTCTGTCAATAGTGTCCCGGCCACCGCTCCCATGGTGTTCCATCCATAGAGCTTTCCAAGGACTTGGCCGAAATTCGGCGATCTCGGAATAGAGCGCCTTAACGAGCAAAGGCAGGGTCATTCCCATGCAGGTGGTGGGAATTGTCATGAGCAGAAACGAGATCGAAAGCCTCAGGAAATTGAGGACCAACGGGCTATCCAGTACCGCACGAAACAACGGCTTGAGCCAGTGAGTCAAGAACGGGAAACAGGAGGACAAGAGCTAACCCCGAGGTTCCCACAACTACCTCAAGAAAAGCGTAAAACCGAACAGGATATCTGATCCGGTTTCCACGAGTTGCCGCCAGCCAATTTCCCAGAGCCATGCCGGCCATGAAACTGGCCAGGACCAGGGCACTGGCCCAGACACTGTTGCCGAATGTGAGACCCGCCAACCTGAACCAAAGAGTTTCAAACATCAGCGCTGAAGCGCCGGACAGAAAAAAAACCGCGCACAGTGCCGTTGAGAACGTCCTCACCCTGCCAGCGGTTATCCGAACCGGAATTATGCAGTGCTCTTACCTCTTGGGGGTGTTTGGGCAATTGACTAACAATTGGATTAGTCCTCAAAAACCAAAATGGCCACCTAGGATTCCCTGAAGAGCCTCGACGGCGGTAGAATCAAGACCATCTCAAAAGGAAAAATGAAGTTGTATCCACGTTCACAGCATACCTCCCCATCCTGACTCCGGTCAAGGACAACCTTTCACGTGGCCCCTTACCCGAATACAGCGCGGTAATGCCGAGCCAAGGGAGATGCTGCCGCCACATGACGTTGCCACCTCCGACCGTGATACTCCCGAGCAACTCTGATTTATTACTTATTAATTTGAGCGAAACAGGGATATTTTTGAACCATCGCCGTCCCGAGAAAGTCGCGCAGAATTTATCTCAGTGCGTTTGAGAACGAATCTCAGCCTTAATCACAGCATTGTTCTAAGCAGCTGTTTCTTCGTGCCACATCATTAACTTGACTAACTTGCCTGGTCTTAAAGCATCACCGCGTAAACGTTAAGGACAGTTCCTCTCCCTCCCGTAATCGAGAACAAATCATGTTAGCCACAATAGTATATGTTTATAGTGGTAGGTCACGCTCCGGAGATTGCTGACGATTTAGTCTGCTTGAGCATGTCCCTAATTCAGCCATGACTCACTTCCTAATGGGACTCTGGGTTTCATTCTCAATTCACTACTCTTGGCTCCCACTCAAGGTGCCGAAGAAGCCGTTAAGATGGGAGAAAATGTTTAACGGGCCGAGATCTTATCTGAAATTTTCTTTTAAATTCCTGGTGCATACAGCAGAATATCAAACAAAGTCTCGGCCATCGCACTTATTCAGCGTCAGTTTTTGCTTTTTTCCTTACTACAGTTCTTTTTTCCTCCGGAAGAGGAGGCGGAACAGGTTCTCCGGAAATTTTCCTCACAGAGCCGAAGCGTGCCGGGCAAGCTTCAAGACAAGTCCCGCACTTTATGCACTTATCCTGATCGATCACATGAATCTGGTTCTTGCCGCCTACAATTGCCTGTGCAGGGCATCTCTTAAGACAAGTCGAACAGGCTTGGCACTTGGTAGGCTCAATATAGTACGAGACCACTTCGTTAAATAATCTTTCTATCTCATCTTGCGTGAATAATCCGTCATATTCTTCGGGACTGGTTAGACGCGACGCAAGCTTGGCTTGGTTCACCAGCTTAATGTAAGGTATTAGCTTAGTAATTTCTGCAATTTTCGATTTTACGTCATTGCGGTCTATTCCTTCGCCTTCACCAAGCGGCCCCAACTCCTTCACTTTATTGACGAAACTATTTACGACTTCGACAAAAAGGTTCGCTTCGGCGCCGGACATGAATTCGATCCTTAATCTCTCCGGGTTCAGCCCCATGTGTTCCATGATTCTTCTAGCCAAAAGAACCGTATTGAGAGTATTGTAGTTGCCATGAGTAACGTAATTGCATTCGTTCAAACGGCAGCCACCAATAAACACTCCATCCATTCCGTTCGAGAAGGCTCTGAGTATAAACCCCAGGTCGACTCGACCGGAACACATGACACGAATAAGCCTCATTTCAGTCGTATATTGTAGTCTGGAAACTCCAGCTAGATCGGCTGCACCGTATGCTCACCAATGGCATACAAACCCTAAGACTTTTGGTTTGAATTTGAGTCCTGGATTCATATGTTCTCACCTCCTACTTGATAATCGGGGCCGTATTCATTCTTATTTTTCTATCCCATTTCCAACCGCAGAATCCATTTTCTGTGAAAGCTCTTCCTCTGGAAACGCCACATCAATTTCGCACAAGATCTCCTCATCAGTGAAATGCTTCAGTTGTATAGCCCCAGTCGGGCACTTTGTGTTGCAGAGACCATCTCCTTTACACAGGACAGGATTCACTGTCGCTTTCTTCGCCTTCTTCTCATCGCGAAGTTCTAAGGCGCCATATGTACAGGCGGAGACACATGCCCCGCATCCCATACACTTGCTCTCATCCACCCGGCACACAGAACCGGAAGCTACGACGATATCACGTGAGAGGAGCGTCAAGACTCGTCCTGCAGCTCCATAAGACTGGTTGATCGTTTCCTGTATGAACTTGGGATAATGGGCCAGACCACACAAATAAACGCCATCTGTGCCAAACTCAACAGGCCTTAATTTGACGTGGGCTTCTTTGAAGAAACCGTCAGGGCTCAAAGTCACCTTAAATAGCCCGGCAATTTCCTGGGTCGCTGCCGAAGGAATGACAGCCGCTGCCAAAGCGATGATATCGGCATCCAGTACAAGCTTTTTCCCTAAAACAAAATCGGTGGCCGTAACCTTCAGAACCGGTCGGCCATCGTCCGATTCGCCTGGTTCCACCTCAGGTTTATCCTCCGGCTCGTAGCGAATGAATTTTACGTCCTTGTTTGAAGCCTCCCGGTAATAATTCTCATTAAACCCGTAGGTTCTTATATCCCGAAAGAGGATGGTAATGTCCATCTCGGGATTTATTTCTTTCAGTTTCAATGCGTTCTTTACAGACTCACTACAACATAACCGGCTGCAGTAGTTTCTCTCCTCATTTCTGCAGCCTACGCATTGGATCATCACTAGACTTTGCGCATTAACTATCTTTTCGTCTCCGTTGTTGATCCGCTCCTCCAAGTCGAGGTGGGTCATTACCCTATCATCCTCTCCATAGAGGTATTCGGCAGGAGTATATAGATCCGCACCTATAGCAAGAATCGCTGCACCGTGTTTTATTTCTGTAAAACCTTTTTCAGACTTGACCGCGGTCACGAAGCTCCCAACATAGCCTTTAGCATCCGTGATTGTCGCATCATGATAGACGTGTATTAAGCGGTGTCGATACACTTTTGCGATCAGATCGCGCAGGTACTCCTGAACATCGAGCCCATCCAGGGTGGAATGAATTCTTCGTGCCATTCCACCAAGCTCTGTATTCTTTTCCACCAAGTGCACCTCATGCCCTTGATTGGCAATGGAGAGAGCACAATTCATGCCGGCGATACCTCCGCCGACTACCAGAGCCGCTTTATCTACCGGCAGGTCAAATTCCTGTAACGGCTCCAATCGGCAAGCTCGTGCTACCGACATCCGGATAATATCCTTCGCCTTCTGTGTGGCCTCCTCCTTTTCTTTTGCGTGGACCCAGGAGTTGTGCTCTCTGATATTAGCCATTTCGAAGTAATATTGATTAATTCCCGCCTCCCGAACTGTGTCTCGGAAGAGCGGTTCAAGGGTTCTCGGGCTGCAAGCAGAGACAATGACTCTATTCAGGCCCTTTTCCTTCGTGATGTCCGTAATTTCTTTGGCGGAGTTCGTAGCGCAAGAAAATAGCTGCTCCTGAGCATGGACAACATTCGGTAGCGTTTTGCAGTACTCGACTGTTTCAGGGACGTTAACTATCCTACTGATATTGGCGCCACAATGACATACAAAGACTCCTATTCTTGGCTCCTCCTCGGAGACATCCCTTTCAGGCGGATATATCCTTTCCTTAGCAAGATTTCCTCGCCTGTAATCAAGGAGCTCCCCAATTTGGGAGCCCGCTCCGCTGGCACTGAAGACGGACTCGGGGATATCGACAGGACCCTGGAAGCCACCGCTTACAAAAATGCCGGGTCTATTCGTGGACATGGGATTAATAGGGTTGATCTTGGCAAAATTATGTGGACCGAGTTCGATGCCGAATTTGTTTGCAATGGACTTCACATCATTGGGAGGATTCAGTCCGACGGACAATACGACCATATCGAACTCTTCTTCCTTTACCCCGTCTTCGTACGTAGAATATCGTACTGTGACATTCTTGGTTTCCGGGTCTTCTCTAACAATCGAGGTATAGCTTCTGATAAATCGAATTCCAGGAAGTTTCTCTGTCCGCTCAAAATATCGTTCAAAATCTTTCCCATAAGAACGAATATCATTATGGAATATGGTGCACTCAGCCTCGGCGTCATGATCTTTGGTCAAAATGACCTGTTTCTGAGTATAGGTGCAGCATACGGCCGAACAATAGCTGTTTTCGCCCTCGGTAACTCGTCTCGAACCGACGCACTGAATCCAAGCTATCTTATGGGGATGCTTTTGGTCGGAAGCACGTAGTATCTCTCCTTGGTAAGGTCCGGTTGAGGCTAACAGCCTCTCAAAATCCATACTAGTTACTACGTTCTGAAACTCTCCGTAGCGATATTCCTTCTTCACCTTTGGATCAAATGGCTCAAGTCCGGGAGACAGAATAATAGCCGCGACCTGTATTTCTTTTTTCTCGGCCGTTTGTTTCAAGTCTATTGCGCTATTTTTGCACACTCCCTCGCAAATACGACATTTATTCTCTTTGAGGTAAAGACAGCTTTCATCAATATATGCAACAAGGGGAATTGCCTGTGCGAAGTATATGTGGACGGCTTTATTCTTTGATATGTCCTGATTGTATTGGTCAGGATATTTGGCCGGACAGTATTCTACACACGTGGTGCAGCCTGTGCACTTCTCCTCAAGAATATACCTCGGCTTTTTGGTCAGGCTTACGTTGAAGTTTCCTACTTCCCCCTCTACACTGTTGACTTCAGTATAGGTGAGGACCTCAATGTTGGGGTGCCGGCCGACCTCGACCAGCTTTGGTGCGAGAATTCACATAGAGCAGTCATTTGTGGGAAAGGTCTTGTCCAGCTGCGCCATGTGGCCGCCAATGCTTGGCCCTTTTTCAACCAGGTAGACCTTGAACCCGGCCGTGGCAAGATCCAGAGAGGCTTGAATGCCGCTGATGCCTCCGCCCACAACCATGACGTCCCCAAAATTGGTGTCTCCAAGGCTCCCACAAAGTTGCTGGATTTGCTCTTTCAGCAATATTACTTCTCCCATTTTCTATCACCTCATCGGGAAACTGAGTTTCTCTAAATCAATTCCTGGATAATTTCGGTTAAGTCCTTCACCTCGATCTTTTCGTCAACGCCCATGGTTATCCTGCTGTCCTCAAGCATGGTAATGCAATAAGGGCAGGCAGTTGCCAGCACCTCGGCTCCGACTCCAAGGGCCTGATCTATCCTGATATCGCAGAATCTCTCACCTTTTTGGGTCTCCATCCAAACTCTGCCGCCTCCACCTCCGCAGCAGAGACTATCCGAGCGAGACTCAAACAGCTCGGTCAGCTCTAAGCCCGGTATATTCTTCAAAATTCCTCGCGGCTCATCATATATGCCGTTATGTCGGCCAAGGTAACAAGGGTCATGATACGTTAGTTTCTTGGCATAATCATTCTTGAGCTGAAGTCTTCCCTCGTTCATTAACTGGAAGAGGTAATCGGAGATATGTATCACCTCAAAGTTCACCCTGAATTCCGGATATTCGTTCTTGAAGGTGTGGTAGCAATGAGGCGAAGAAACCAGAATTTTCTTGACCCCGTTATCGATGAAGGTTTTATGTTTTCTTTGGCCAGACGCTTGAATAATTCCTCATCGCCCGTCTTGCGAATGCTTTCGCCACAGCAATTCTCTTTTGAGCCCAGGATGCCGAAATCCACGCCTGCTTTATTGAGAATATTGGCTGTGGCGCGAGCCACCTTTTTCAGTCTAGGGTCATAGCAGAGATAGCAACAGGGAAAATAGAGAATTTCCATGTCTTCGGTGAACGGTCTTACAGAAAGACCTTCCGCCCATGCCGCCCTTTTTTCACGATCTTCACCGAAGGGGTTTCCTTGAGCAACGAGGCCTGCGTTTATAGTGCGGACAGTCTTGACAGGAGCAGGATAGACCCCATAATCATTGGCAATCCTGCGCAGCGCTATGCCGGATTCGATCTGTTTTACGTCCCTGGGGCACTGCTGAGGGCATCTTCCGCAGGTCGTGCAACGCCAGATGTCTTCACTTTCGATCTCAGTTAAACCAAACGTCGCTTCTCGGACCAGCTTGCGCATACTGAAACTTCTAACCCTGTTCCAGGGACAAACAGTATCGCATAATCCGCACTGGAAGCATCTTTTGAATCCTTCTCCGCCGCTCGATTTGATTACATCTATGATCTCTTTATAAGGGGCTACAGTTTCCACTGTTTTCCTTCCGTCTTCTTTCGGCCTAGCGCTTCAGCCCTTCTTGGACTCTGATATCCGGGAAACGGTATTCATGACCTTATCAAAGCCATACTTGTCGATCATGGCCTCCAATCCTATCTCTACGTCCTCCAGCTTCTCTTCCTCTTCTACTTCCTCTTCCCTTTCTTCGTAGATCAGTGCGTCGTTAATGCACCACTGAACACACAAGGGCTTTTCCTGTGGCGGATCGTCTTCGCACATGTCGCATTTGAGAGGGAGTTTGGAATCGGGTTCCTTGAAGATATCCCTTGAAGGGCAAGAAGCCCTGCAGAAACCGCACTCGTCGTATTCTTTTCCATCAATCACGTATTTGTCTCTGCCCATACACTCGGCTGAGGTATACTCCCCAGCGTACACAGGAACATAAACGTCTCTCAGGGGGTCACGGAGCATCCGGATACGAGACCTTGCCGGATTATTGCTGCTGTACTTCGGCGTAGCATGGAATGCGGAACAGATCATTTCACATGCTCTGCAACCGTTGCATTTATCGAGATCGACCTTGATTGTCTTTACTTTCTTCTTAGTGCTGGCCATTTTTTATTATCCCTCTCTGCTGCAAGTCTTCGGCAACATAGCCCAGATTCAGTTCCTGCAAGGTCTCTTTCTTGGGAATCCCATCATTGTCCCACCCCTTGAATTTGTAGTACGCATCCAGGAGTTGGGCTTCGAGTTCGGGAAATCTCTTCTTCCAGTGGTCTTCCGGCGGCACCTCATCTGCTCTTCGTAAGCCTCTTCTCACGTTAACTGACCTGAGCAGAGTTCGATTCCTACTGTATACTTTCTTGAGGCCCTCTTCATCCATATCGATCCCCGTCGCTGCCGAGATAAGTTTCGGGTAATTGTGGATATGGTAGGGAGGCTTCAAGGGAAATGACGACAAGCCGGCGCAGACCCCGAGAGCGTCATCGATGTAGTGCATCATCTCTTGCCAGTCGACAATGTCAACTGACATGTCAACAGTCGGATAATATGGATTCGAGCGTTCCCCGCGAAATTCCCAGTCCAGAACAATTTGCTTGAATTTGTCATCAGGAACCTGGATCCAATCACTTATAAACTGTTGCCTCTCCTCCATCGTGGCGAAAGGTGCCTGGGGGAACTGTCCTTCAATCTGGGTAATGTTTATCTTCTCGCCGGTGGCATACATGAGGAAATAGACGGGATTGAGCATTCCCAGCTTGAGAGGGAGCTGCTCATGTTTCTTGATGTTGTTATGAGCGTATGCTTCTGCGCCCTTGCCGATCTGTTGGGCCGCCCAATGGGTGCCGTTGGCCAAAACGTCCCCTATCCCTTCTCGCCGAACGATTCGGTCCAGCAGCCAGTAAAATCTCCCTTCATTATCGGATGGGCATCCTGCAAAGTCCTCGTCAGTCAAAATGCCGGCTTCTTTAAGCTCAACGGCGAAGGCCATAATCTGCGGTGTCGAGAATCCGTCCACTCCATACTCCGAAGCACGCTGAGCGATTCTGAAACCGAAATCCAGGTCTGAAAAGGCCGCCATAGTATAGGTAAGTTTGGAGAAGCATTTCATCATGTAGGTTGAAATTCCCGGGACCGAAATGGTTGCCCCGCATTTCATCGGGCAGTTAAAGCAGCTAATCAGCCGTGTCCGCACACTTTCCTGAGTTTCCTTCCACTTCTTCTCGATTTCCTCGTTCCAGTAGTCTCTTCTCCGTTGGCGTGCGTTCCCCCACATGAAATTCTCGGTGTGCCACTTCTCATCAACGTGCAGCATCTCTTGAGGTGACCCAAGCCCCTGCAAGATGGTCATTACGTTCGGAACCGGATTTTCGTTTCGGAATTTTATGTATTGCAGCACGTCGGTGCAAAGCTCGAAAAATTCATCCGGCCGGGCAAGGTTGACATCCGTTGTTCCACGAACAGCTATTGCTTTTACGCCCTTTGCTCCCCATAACGGCGCCTATTCCGAGCCGGCTGGCGCTGGACCTGCCCTGCTCGATGGAAGCCGTATACACCCTGTTTTCACCGGCCAGGCCGATAGCAGCCACATGTGCGTTCGGCTCCTTCAATTCCTTCTTGATAAGTTCTTGCGTTTCAACAGCGCCTTTGCCATGAAGATGACCGGCATCACGTATCTCCACCTTGTCATTGTTTATCCACAAATAGACAAGATCCGGGGACTTGCCGCGAAGGATGACTTTGTCGTACCCGGCGTACTTCAATTCCGGTGCGAAGAATCCACCCATCATTGAGTATCCCATCAACAAAGTCTGAGGAGAATAGGTGCTGACAATGGTACGATTAGCACCGGGAGCAGGTGTGCCGCACAGAAGACCCGTAGAAAATATTAAAAGATTATCGGGAGAAAAGGGGTCGACTTCGGGAGGAACCCTATCCCACAATATCTTGGCGTTAGTACCCAGGCCTCCCAGATAAAGCTCGGTGTCTCTTGGGTCGGTTGCCACCCTCTCGATGCTTCCTCGGGTTAGATCGACTTCCAAATTAAATCCAGTCTCTGCGTACCTCATCTTGCTTACCTCTTAAAGTCGACTTGCGATATGCCCGTCCGCGCTTCTGCGACCAAACAAACGTTAATTTCTGCTCCTTTGACGGCCGAACCAAGTTCTTTCCCAATGATATTCTGATCGAGGCGCTCCGAAGTGCATGCTGTTGGAATGGCATCGACTTCTTCATTCAGAGGACGGGTCGGAACATTGGCCGGATCAATATCCTTTTTGTTCACGCTGACCTGCTTTTGCTGAATGGCCTCGGAGCCGGTTAGATCGCGCGTCTGGGCTCTGAAGGTTATGTTGACCGAGACTTGGTAACATATTAGATACGAATATAACTTATATAAAAACTATGTCAAGACTTTTTGCATTTCATCAAAAAAAATTTCAACTTGACTGGCACTAGCTTTTGTCCTAACGCTGCAAGCCGAATCGTCCATAATTCACACAAATAGTGTAATAATCCGCATCGGCCACCAATGCATTATGCGACTAGATAGCAGTAGGTTACCGATTAAACACCACACTTGCATATCTTACGCATGAGCCAAATCAGAAAGTTCTTGACTCTTTATTATATGAGTGGTATTCGGTTTTGAATAAAGGTATAATGATAATTGTATCCGAGTCCCCGGAGCTTATATATGGATTATACCGGATTGCCCGAAAGCAATATCAAACAGACAGTCCTCAAACAAACGAAGAAGCCCCTCAGCGGATAGAAAGCGCCAGCTCATCATAGAATCCGCGGAGCGCATCTTTGCGACCCGCGGTTTTCACGATACGACTATCGCTGATATTTCGAATGATTCCGGAGTACATGAGGCATCTATCTTCCAGTACTTCAAAACCAAAGAAAATCTGATCGTTAGCATTCCGGAAAGACATTTTAAAGAGACTCTGGCAGGCATCACTGAGCATCTTCAAGGAATGAAAGGGGCCGAGCCGAAGATCAGGAAGTTGCTTTGGCACCAGCTCAGAGATCTGTCTGTTAATAAGGACTACACCTCAATTTTGCTACTTGAGCTTCGGACATTACCTGCTTTCTACGAATCCCCGGCATATGAAATGATTCGAAAATACAGCGCCTTCGCTATAGAGGCTATTCGAGAAGGCATACGGGACCAAGAAGTGGATCCTGATATAGAGGTTATTCTCGTTCTGGAGATGATTTTCGGAGCAATCGACAGCATTGTCTTGCGATGGCTCTTCTTCGGCGATCCCTATGATCCCAATGAGGCCGCGGATGCTCTATGCTCGTTAATAAAAGCAGCTATATGGAGACGCGAAAAGCCGGCTGGAACTGAAAATGGCTATGAACCAACCCGCGGAGAACTCCGGCGGCGTACTATAATGGAAGTAGCCTCGGAAGTGTTCGGCAAGAAAGGTTACGGCGGCGCCACCATCTCCGAAATAGCCGGAAAAGCAGGCATAGCCGAAGCCTCCATTTATCAGTATTTCAAGAGCAAGGAGCAACTGCTTCTCTCCGTCCTGGGCGATTGGTTCATCGAATTGGCGGATGAGTTGGACAGTGCTTTCTCCGGAGCGCTGAATCCGTACGAACGACTCTTATATCTGCTGAGGCGATGGGCGCTGGATTTTCAAATCAGAGAATGGGAGACCCGTGTTTTAATTTTGGAATTGTACAGGAATCCCAAATTTTATGAATCGCAGGAATATCGGAACACAAGGCGCTTTTGGAAATTGATAAGATCAACTGTCGAAGCCGGGCGTCAGAGTGGCCATTTCCGTAAGGATTTTGAAATCAGCTACTATCTGCATCTGGTTCAGGGGGCGTTCGAACACGAAGCGCTGGCTCGCATGATGCTCTCCAGACAACAACCCACCATTGCCAGTACGGAACAGATGATCAACCTTCTTCTGCGAGCTATAAGGGCTTAATATTGCCGTTGTGGTATCTGCAGATCTTTCTCGCAGCAATTCGGCTCAATCAAAGCTTTCGTTGAACAATTTGGGCTACTCTAATTCTTTTACGTGCAACTGCCGGGCAGTCCGGAAAATATTTACATCATCTAAATCGATCCGAGTCGACCGTATCATCGCAGCCACGGAGCGGTTAGATCAGCTCCAGTACAATGTGGGCGAACATCGCCAATTTGTGGATCCAGGGATCCAGGAGATTTTCCGCGCTGCGGATTAGTGCAAATCCTGATCCGGGGGCCAAAGACCGGAGCGACAGCCCTCCCGAGAGAAGGTAACTGAAGGGCATCATTGGTTTAAGAGTTCTCAACTGCCATTGAGGAAACTCCTGCTCGAAAAGCGCAAAGTCTCTGGAAAAAATAATCCAGGGAAGCGCTCCGTTGGCTCCGGATAACGGCCCCTTGGATGGGAAACTCCATTCATGTGTTTCCGGATCAAATGGCTCGTGGTGCAGTTTGGAATATACAATACTGGACCAGGCGGTGGTCCATGGTTCTATCATGATTATTCTCCCGCCGCGCTCCATGCATCGGGTGGCCTCATTGAAAAAGACTCGAGGTGAACACAGGTGATGTAGCACGTCGGTCATGACAATTGCACGAAGACTATCACGGGCGAAAGGCATGTCGTGAGCATCAAAGACTAACGATATATCGGGAATCTGCATGAAATCTGAGGTTATCAGATCGGGGATATAGTCACTCAAGAATCCTGGGCCCGAACCCAACTCCAAGACGCGACCCGGCACCGAGGGCAGTGAGGCGACTATAATTTTATACCATTCATTATAAATTTTCCCCAGATAGCGTTTTTTTCTTACTATTTGTCGAAACGCTGTTATGGCATCAGGGTTATCAGGGTCCAATTCGCGAGCGAGAGGATGGGTTAATAAGGTTTTAAACATTTTTCACATGTTCGTGAGACTGCGACTTGATGCCGGCAGTTGGCAATTGAAGCGGAGAAACGAACGTTCACGCAAATTTAAGCCGCAAGGCTGCGACAACGGCCATTCGCAACAAAAGCAGACCGTGCTTCCAGCGCCGGATATTTGTGTCGCCGTAAACACGCTCTCGATATCGGATTGGGAGGTCGAGTATTCTCAAATTCAGGCGGGCTGCCCCAAGGATGAGATCAAAATCTCCAAACGGGTCCAGCTTACCGAAAAAAGAACGGTTCGCAGCGATGATTTCGTATTGATTCTTCCAGAGGACTTTTGTCCCGCACAAGGTATCCTTGATATCTTGCCCCAACAGGAAAGAAAAACAGAGACTGAAGAACCTGTTTCCCACAATATTGAGATAGCGCATCGCCTGATCTTCCATAGGATATACTGATCTAACACCGTTTATAAATTCCCCCTTTCCTGAAACCAATGCATTATAGAACCGTGGCAAATCTTCGGGTGGAACGGTCAAATCCGCATCTAAAATCATCAGGATTTCGCCGTCCGCTTTTTCAAAACCCAACCTTACCGCATCCCCCTTTCCTTCGCCGGTTTGTCTGAAGAGCTTGCACGTGCGATGCGGGTTTTCGGATATTGCACTTTCTATCGCATCATACGTATCATCCTGAGAGTGACCTTCCACGAAGACAAGCTCCGTTCCGGCCCCCATCTGGGGAACTCGCTGCATAATTTCAGAAATATTACCCACCTCGTTTCGGGCCGGCACAATGACTGATACTAACGGCTTTTCAGGCCTCGGTGCGGGCCCAACGTATCGCGCTACCATGAAAGCGCTTAAAGCGGCCAGTCTGAACGGCCACAATTTCACGAGAAAACGATTACAAACCTGGGGCTAGCAAAGGTATATCGAGAGGGCAAAGAATTTCCGCCCAGTTCCGAATGACTTGGAAATCTGCAAGCTCCAGCAGATCGGAGAGATCTTCCACATTCAACCAGTTCTGATCAAGCGACGGTCTGGCAAGCTCAAAATGTTGCGCCGCAGCCAAGGGGATTTCCCACACACGGCTATAAAAATTGATAATAATCCGGGTATTCCGATTTGCCAGCGCACCCAAATTCAAAAATGCAGCCTGTACATCCCATAAATCGTTCACGAGATCGGAAAGGATAATAACGTCGAACTGCTCCTCGATTTTCAGCTCGTGAACATCTGCTTGTATAAAATGAAGATCAGGGTGCCGTAAAGCCGCTGCATCGACCATCTCGCCGGAAAAATCAACACCTACACCGAATGCAGGCTCCAGCGAAGCCAGTAAATCGCCGTGACCGCAACCAATTTCGATTACGCGTCAATCCGGGAAAAACCAGAGACCTGTAAATTTCATTCAGTCTCTTGTGGTAATATCTTCCCCATGTTGCAGCTGGTCCGATTTCGCGGGCCACTGAATCCCAATGCAGCTTTCGCTTTTCAGAATATTCTTCTTTTGCTTTTTCCATTATCTGCCCGAACCAATTCGTGATATACGGACCAGCCTTGATCAATTATCCCGTTCAAGCGGGATTCCAAATAAGGGGATCTGTGGACCCCCCTTTTTTTGACATACTGTTATCTGGAACTGTTGCCACTGATTCAGTCTATTTATGCAATTTATGTTGCTTAGTATCATTCACGACTACTTTAGCACCGGTGTCACAATTAATCGGCAAAAAACTTTCGAGTATTATTGCCGCGATATGACCAGCTATGTCAAGCCGCAAAATTGGAACACTGTCAAATTACAAAAATCAGTTGGCTCGCGAGTCTGTGGATGAAAAATGACAGCCACAATTACTTGACCGTAGTGGTTCCTATTAGTAAAATCGCATGCAATCGTTTTCTAATTAGCCGGATTGATGACGCATTTTCTTGTACCAGGTGAGGGTAATCATCGAACACTATATTGAACAGGAAAGGATTTGCAGGCAATATGAAAGATGCTCCAGCAGAAAATAGAGCGGAACCTTTTTTCATGGGGCGGCTGCCATTTTTCGTGCTTCTGATTCCAAGTCTGATAGGAACATTCGCCACAGGCTTTCTCACTTACCGTCACATTGTGCTTACTAGCCATGTGGGAGCGGTGGGTCAATCGTTTTTGTGCCGAGCGGACGGGAAAATTGACTGCGATTCTCTGTTACTTACTGATTATGCAATACTTTTTGAATATTTTCCTGCTGCTGTCCTCGGATTGATGGGTTTTGCGTTTGTCCTCTGGTGCATAATCAATGCGCTGGTAAATGAACGTATGAGAATGATTTCATGGGGTTTCCTCACTGTGTACTTTGTAGCGGCTATAGGTTTCAGTTGGTATTTCGTTCACATCATGATTGTGGCAGTCGACTACATATGTACATGGTGCATAGTCTCTCATATTATGAACCTGCTTTCTCTGATCTTTGTGTTGGCAACAACGATTAGAAATCGAGAAGCCTTTAGATTGAAGGAAATCTCGACATTCGGGGAGCGCTTCTACTTTGTCTTCGGTGGAATTGCCGTTTCTTTGCTGATCTTTTTCGCCTCCGGGATGGTGGAGAAGTCTCTGAGTTTCGATGACGCAAAGGGAAAATACGAGCAACTGGCCAATGACCCGGTTGTAATGATGTCTATCCTCAAAGGTTCCCCCAATTATGAGATTCCTATCACCCCGGCTGATCCTATGTTCGGGTTCCCTGCCGCTCCGTATCCGATCATCATGTTCAGCGATTTTCAATGCCCTGTGTGTCCTAAGATTGAGGTCATGTTGAAGCAACTGGTGACGCTCAATCCGGATGTGTTGAAGCTGGTCTTTAAGAATTATCCTTTGTCCAAAGAGTGCAATGCGGGAGTTGTAGACCCGGCGAACAGGCACCCTATGTCCTGTCCAGCTGCACGTGCCGCGTACGCTGCTTTTCTCCTGGGAGGTGGCCGCGCGTTTGGGGCCTATGCTGACCTGCTCTTCAGCAATCAGAAGAGTTTGACGAGCGAAAGCTGGTCGGAATTTGCCCAAAAACTTGGCCTTGATCCTTCAAAATGTCAAGACCTTATGAAACCCGATTCTCCTGCTGCTAAGAAAGTAGCAGAAGACGTTGAACTAGGCGTAAAACTGAGACTTACTGCCACTCCACAGGTGTTTTTCGAAGGGAAGAAAATTCCCGAGAGTTTTAAGGGCGAATATTTCGTAGACACCTTAGAGGAGTTGATCAGAACCAATCATCCGGAAAAGAAGGACCTTAAATTGAAGCGCTGGTGAACTGTGAATGGCTGTCACTGCGAGTGCGGAATCCCCGAAGCAATCGCAATCTTAGGAAGGTAGATTGATCGAAAACTATCTTGGAATTGCGGGCTGCCGGATCTACAGGTAGGCGCTCTTCGAGAAGAGCCTTTATTTCGGACGGTTCGCGAACCGTTCCCTTACTGATGGCCAGGAACCTACATTGTGAGAAGGTTTCTTAGTGCTATCACTCCCTATCAATGACAGAGAAATCGGTACCTGTGGAGATAAAGAGATGCAATTCATTCTTAGCTTGCTGCATGTGCCAAGAGGAACGCCCTTGATGAGAATTTGTATTTTGGCCTGTCTTATTGTGGCAGTGACTTCAACATCCTGCTCCCGTTTGGATGAACTGCTGCCGCCTCAGATCAAAGATCTCAAGATGGGCAGCTCTTCCGCTCAGGTGATCGACAAAATTGGATCAGTTGGTACCTACTCCAAAGAGGTAGATCCCAAAGATCAAACAATGAAAATTACTTGGCAAGTGCTCCTAACAGCCCTTATTACCAAAATTTGACATTCGGATTCACTGAGAAGGATCGCCTCTACGTTATTCGATTTTCATTGCGGCCGGAGCTGCGTCACGATTTCCAGCACCTGAAAACGGCCTTTTTTGACAAATTCCGCATTTCATCGGATGTACCGTATGAAGATGAGAGTAAAAGGGCAGGAGATGTTGACGTATATCCCTGAAGAAGGAGGAAACTACACCTTCTTTGAATTTACCGACATAAGGACAGGAGAAAAATGGTTCGAGCTGTTCGACAGGGCTATTAGGGCGAAGGACAAGCCAACCCGAAGTGAAGAAGAGAAGAAAGAAAACAAGACAGATCCGGACAAGAAGTAATCGTTCATCATGGAATCATTATGTGCCGGCTCAGAATTGTCCGAAGCCAGACGGGTAAGCCCTCAGTTACGAGGGGGCGGTGGTTTGTCATTGCGAGGAGTGAAATCCCGCGTTCAGCGGGAAAGCAATCCCCCAAGCTGGAGATTGCATCGCTTCGCTCGCAATGACATTCTTTGCCCGCCCGAAACTGAAGCGTTACCTAGACGGGACAATTATGGTTGACCAGGGCAAGCACAGTGAGGTACACTTATTTCACTATAACAGCGGCGTTTTCCAGAGACTTGACGTGATTTTGTTTTCGGTCTCACAGGGAACCAGCCGGCTCGGAGGCATGAACTGGTGATTGCTCGCTGACCCGCAAATCTCCGATGTAAGAAAACTGGCCTATAATTCTGGAACGTCCGTGAATGTTTTAGTTTGGGACTTTGCGTTTAGTGTCCGAATATAAAACTATTTTTCCATATGCGTCAGCAACTCTCGTCTGCGCAATATTGTTTGTAACTTCCTTTTGCACTGATCACATTCCCGCCAATAACCGACTTGCCTCAGCAGACGGCGCAAATAAGATTGTTTTTGCAGACTTTGCACGACCCGGCAAACTCTCCTTACAGAATTCAATGGATGACGCCCTTCAACCTGTCGTACCTACTGCTGGGTTTATCCTGGGGTATCTTCGGCCCTGGGTCCGCGGGCAAATGGGCCATGCTGGTGGTGGGGTTGCTTTGGGTACTTGCGATCATGCTGCTCGCCCGGCGTAAGACACTTCCATTGAGCTCGGCGATCCTGGCATCCTGTTTCTTTTTTAGCCATCTGGTTTACTGGGGATTCTACAGTTTTGCGATTGGCTGGCCTGTTTTTGTGCTTTGGATTGTTTTGGTTCAGGACATGGATCGCCCATTCGGGCATACTCATATCGCAAAATTGTTTTGTGTGGCGCTCCTGCTCTATGTAAGCCATGTCCTCTGGTTCATCGCCGGCATCGTTTATCTCGCGGCTTATTCGATCATTTTCCGTGTGCCACTAGAACGGTCGGTGAAGACATTCGCTGTTCTTCTTCCGATCAGCGTTGGCGTCTTAGCTTGGTACTCCACTTTTTCAGGATCCTCGATGTCTACGCCTCCCCTTTGGGTCTCAAATCCTCTCGAAAGGTTGACGCCTGAAGCTTTAACCGATTCCGTTTTGGGAGGAATATACGGTCCCGAGGAATATTTCGTCGTTGGTGCGGCGCTCATATGGCTCGGTATTTCAATCTGGCAAAACAGGAATGATCTAAAAAAGCTGATCGATTTTCCTCTTCTTCTGAGCGCAATCTTGTTCTTCGTCTACTTTCTCGTCCTGCCCGATAAATACATGAACACTATACGGTTTGCACAGCGCTGGGCACCGCCGGCAATGATCGCTCTGCTGCTCTCTTTCCCTGCCCCGAAGCTCCCCAATAGCCTACAAAATGTCGCCGCGGTATTCAGTACTTGCTTCACTCTGTACGGCCACTGCTTTCACGTGGAAGGCATTCGAGCAGCAGGAGCTCTCTGGACTGGCATCAACCTTGGCCGCATTACCCGAGAACCCAAAAGTCTTAGGATTGAGCATGATTCGACATAGCCGATACATAAAGGGTTATCCCTTTATCCAAATATTCGCGTACTCACAGGTCCTAAGAGGCGGCTGGCTCAATTTCTCATTTGCGCAGTTTTCGTCTTCTCTAGTGGCGTTCAAGAACTTCACGCCGCCCTGGACTAACGGGTTGGAATGGTTTCCGAGGTCAGTGAAAGAGTCGGACCTCAATTATTTCGAATTCCTCATTTACGGTGCCCCGCAAGAAATGCAGGCTCAATTATCGGAGAACCCGAGACTTGTTCCGGTGAACGATCAAGACGTGTGGCGATTATACAAAATTCGACCGAGGACGGAGGGAGCAGATAATTAGCTCATTTTGGGATCCTTTCCGTCATTATTAACGCAGCTCGGAGTGGTTCGTCTTCGCGGATTGCCTTGACTGATGGCTCTCGTTCTCACAGAGGCGCACCTCTCAGGCTTTTCGCATGCGTTTCCGCAATTAACCCCGGTTTTTATAGATATAGAATAGTCCGAAAATGCATTAGCTCTCTGCCACGTCGGGTTCCGGCTGATAACCTGTGGGCTCCAGCCTATAGTTATGAGGGGCCGACATGCCCTTCAATAATTCAGCTCCCGATGGGCTAACCCTGTGCCAGGCATGTCTGGTAAAGTATTATTTTCTGTTCCTTCCTGGTACGCAATGACTTGTTCGAGCGAATGTTTTCTTGAATCAGACGGTCATGCTCAGCCAGCATCTGCTTAAGTCCCCGACGGGTCTGCCCGCATTTCCCGTAAATGCAATTAACCTAGCTGGACAATCTGTGGGGGCCAGGCCGTTATTTTTCTTGGTTGCCACTGTCAATTCCCAGTGTGTGTTCGACTTGTGGGACAGGGGCACCCCTCAGCCTCAGGTATTTCCTGTAGGAAGTCTCAGCCCCTGTCTTGTCCCCTTTATTAAGACAGATCTGGGTCAACCACAACAGAGAATGCCGGGAATTCGGTTCAAGTTCCAGGACCCTCTGGAAGCAGGCAGCGGCTTCATCATAACGTTTCATGAGCGCAAGGGTTCGTCCCATCTGTATGTGAGTGTACGGCCAGTTCGAGTGCTCGTTGCGATTTTCAGTGAACACCTTGAGAGCACTCTCAATGTCGCCCAGTTGGACCAAGACTTCTCCGATTTGGTTACGAAACTGTGAATTTCTCGGACTAAGAGAATTCGCCACGCTATAGTATTCAAGCGCCTGTTTCAAATCACCTTGTCTCTCCAATTCTCGCCCAAGCCCGAAGAAAGCGACAGCCGGCACATGGTCCGCGTGCTCGATCACGTAAGACCAAAGCGTCTTTGAGTTCCTCCATATACCTATTTGCTCTTCGGTGCTATAAACGTACATGAGACCCAGAAGTGCCACGGTTCCCAAAGCAGTAGTCTTCATCCAAAGAGGATTTTTGAGCTTTCCCGCTCTATCCCAGACACGACTGATCCCAAGTGCAATAAGGAACCAGAAACTCAGAGTGCTCAGATAGGTGTACCTGTTCGCAATAGCGTGGTGCTGAGACATTATGAGCCCCATAGTGGGGGCAAGAATGATCAGGTAATAGAACCAGACCGCGGCCCAAAGGCGATCCTTGTTCAAGGCCCTCCAGATCACGATCCCTGTGACAACTAGCACCAGCAGCGCAGAGACCACGAATTGCGGACCGAAGTAGTTCAGGTCCACATTCATTTTATAAAAGGGAACCAAATTTGAGGGAAAGACTGTCTGGCGCAGATAGAATACCACCCCGTAGAAGGCATTCATTATCCGGATTGAAGTTGAGACGGAAATGAAAGCTTCGGCGTATTCCCATGTCGCAACAAGGTTCGCAACGACGGTTCCCAGGCAGAGAAGAAGAAACGGGATCTTCTCCCAGATTAGGCGGCCAAATGATGATCTTGTGAGCCTGGCCAGAGGAAAAAAATCGAACAAGACAAAGACCAAGGGTAAAGTCACGGCCATGGGCTTAGAAAGGAGTGCCAAAAATTCCAGCGCCAGTGTAAGCAGATAATACCACCGTTTTTCGCGGAAATTTTCGGCGCAAGCGTACTTGAGATATGTAATCAATGACCCGAGAAAAAAAAACGCACAGAGCACGTCCTTCCGTTCGGAAACCCATGCTACCGATTCTACGCGGAGCGGATGGACCGCAAAGAGAAGAGCGGCAGCAAAAGCCCCCAAGTATACGGAGGTAGTGGCGGGTTCCGGAGTCGATACTCGGGTTTGTAGAGGCGTTTGATCAAGCGCCCTCTTAGCGGACGTTACCAGACCCACCCCTTGAAGCATCGTGAATAACACGCATACCAACACCGCATTCAAGGCATGAATGATAACATTGACTAGGTGATGGGCGGAAGGATTCAGCCCCCAGAGGGCTCGATCCAGCCCGTGCGAGAGCCACGTGAGTGGATGCCACGCACCCTCATAGAAAGTGGTAAGCATCCATAGAAACGATTCCACCGATAAGGAGCTTATATGGCTGTTCTTTGTCACAAAAGCAAGGTCGTCCCAGTTGACAAAGTCATTCCTCACGCAAGGAAGAAAGGTCATCCCGACTGCAAAAAAAAGGAGCAAGTATGCGTAGAGCTTGATGGCCCGAAAAGAAATCATGTTCATCTCCATGGACTATAATCCATAGCCGCTAATTAGTGAATAATAACCGATTAAATCTAAAAAAACGAGGCAAGGGCGAACTGCTTTCACATTATGTGCCACACTTAATTGGAGGTAAATTATCTTTTGCTCCTGGAACAGCGAGGGTGCTTCCAGGGTAATTGTGGACGATCGATTTGCTCAGTATGGCCTAGGAGCAGGTGGGTGATAGTTCAGTAGCACCGGACCTGGTGGTGACTGGTGGGCGTGATCCCGCTATAAGACCGCTCTTTGAGCCAAATACGTTGGCTTTACTGTACCTGCCATTATGCCTGACACAAATGAGGAAGGGTGACAATCTTGGTCAAGAGATATTAACTTGGATCTTTAGCTATTTATCGAGTAAGCCCTAACAAATATGACATTTTTTGTCCATCTTTGATTCCAAATTTTCTCGAATTACGAGCTGGGTAAACGCCAATATTTAGTGCGCACGCCATGCACATAACTTGGTACAATCCTTGCTCAGCACTTATGCAGTTTCTCTATAATAATCTATTTGTGTTACTAACTGCGACAAGCAGATCAAGAAAGGAGTTCGCGATGTTAAGAAAGATGAGGAATGCCAAAGGCTTTACCTAATTGAGCTAATGGTCGTGGTGGCGATCATCGGCATTATTTTGGCCATTGCTATCCCCTATTATGTCGGCTACAAGAGGGCCGCCTGTGACAGGGCCGCCTCCGCGGACCTATCCAAGTTGGGCGCGTCCATTGAGCGACTGGGTAACGAAGTCGTCGACCTGAACGGCAGGTTTGACCAAGACATAGCAACACAGATTATGCCCCTTACTGCAAGGCTTGTTGGATCATTCTATGGATGGGGCGGTACAACTGCAAAATGCGGTGTTCAGATCAGTTATACTGAGCCTGTCACAGGCGGACAGTACATGGTGAATGCATGCGCAGTTCTTGGTTCGCGCCCGGATAATACTAATGTCGATGCCAGGTATATCTACACTACACCCTGGGGAGGCGGTGTCGCACCTGCTGCTTCCGTGGGCGCGTGTACAGAAGCCGCTGACACTCCGCCCGTGACAGCCGTCGCGTTAGGCGCGTGGCACATTTATCCCCCAAACCAGCCGGGGGCTTCCACCGTGACCTGCAATGATCAAAGTTTGATAGAATCCATAGCGGCTGACGGAACGATCACCCCGAGAACCGCTCACTGGGTTGATTGCGGTATGCAGCACTAGTTGCGAATACCAGAGTGGCTGCGGTTTCTTTCTCGAAAAAGTCCGGGACAGATCAAGCCCCCGGACTTTTTCAGTTTCCTTGTTTCCGCTGTACTGAGACCCGCTGCTGTTGATGCTAGAATTTCAGATAATCGTCACCACTTGCCAATACTTTGTGAAATACAATTCTGAATAGCGGGGTGGCCCACACCTCAATAAGAATAAAACCTTTCGCGTTCCTTACGACATCCGCATCCGATTCTGGGCCAAAAGGATCCACGAAGAGTTCTCCTCTGGATATCCTCTGTCGCCCACATTTTTTCGGGGTTTGCGGACAACGCTCGTTCCAAAGAACCACGCCAGGCCGTTATTTTTTCTGGCTGCCACTGTCAATTCCCAGTCTGTGTTCGAACTCTGCGGCAGACTCGCCACCAAGCCTTAAGTATCCCCTGTAGCAGCTTTCGGCTTTTTTCCTGTCCCCTATCTCTAGATAAATCTGGGTTAACCACAACAGAGAATGCGGAGAATTCGGTTCAAGTTCCAGGGCCCTCTGAAAACAGGCAGCGGCTTCGTTATAGCGTTTCATGAGCGCAAGTGTTCTCCCCAAATTGACGTGTGTGGCCGGCCTGTTCGAGTCCGAGTCACGAATTTGAGTGAATATCTTGAGAGCGCTTTCAAGGTCCCCCATTTTCACCAACACATCTCCGATTTTTTCGCGAAACTGTGGATTTTTAGGATTAAGAGAATGTGCCATATTATAGTGCTCAAGCGCCAGTTTCAATTCACCTTGCCTTTCCAATTCTCGCCCAAGCCCGAAGAAAGCGACAGCCGGCACATAGTCCGCATGCTCGATCACGTAAGACCAAAGCGTCCTTGAGTCCCTCCATATGCCTATTTGCTTTTGGGTGATATTAACGCACACGAGACCCATAAGTGCCACGGCTCCCAAAGCAGCAGTCTTCATCCAAAGAGGATTCTTGAGCTTTCCTGCTCTATCCCAGACACGACTGATCCCAAGTGCAATAAGGAACCAGAAACTCAGAGTACTCAGATAGGTGTACCTGTTCGCAACAGCGTGTCGGTAAAACATGAAGAGCCCCAGAGTGGGTGCAAGGGTGATCAGGTAATAAAACCACACTGCGGCCCAGAGGCGATCCTGGTTTAAGGCCCTCCGGATTACTATCCCTGTGACAACTAGCACCAGCACGGCGCAGATCACGAATTGTGGACCGAAGTAGTTCAAGTCTGGATCCATCTGGTAGAAGGGGACCAAGTTTGAGGGAAAGACCGTCTGGCACAGGTAGAATACGATACTATGGAAGGCGTTCATTATACGCATTGAAGGTGAAATATAAGAGAGCGGTACGGCAAGACCCCATGTCCCTACAAGGTTCGCAACGACGGTTCCCAGGCAGAGAAGAAGAAACGGGATCTTCTCCCAAATTAGGCGGCCAAATGACGATCTTGTGAGCCTGGCCAGAGGAAAAAAATCGAACAAGACAAAGACCAAGGGTAAAGTCACGGCCATGGGCTTAGAAAGGAGTGCCAAAAATTCCAGCGCCAGTGTAAGCAGATAATACCACCGTTTTTCGCGGAAATTTTCGGCGCAAGCGTACTTGAGATATGTAAGCAATGACCCGAGAAAAAAAAACGCACAGAGCACGTCCTTCCGTTCGGAAACCCATGCTACCGATTCCACGCGGAGGGGATGGACCGCAAAGAGAAGAGCGGCAGCAAAAGCCCCCAAGTATACGGAGGTAGTGGCGGGCTCCGGAGTCGGTACTCGGGTTTGTAGAGGCGTTTGATCAAGCGCCCTCTTGGTGGACGTTACCAGACCCACCCCTTGAAGCATCGTGAATAACACGCATACCAACACCGCATTCAAGGCATGAATGATAACATTGACTAGGTGATGGGCGGAAGGATTCAGCCCCCAGAGGGCTCGATCCAGCCCGTGCGAGAGCCACGTGAGCGGATGCCACGCACCCTGATAGAAAGTGGTAAGCATCCATAGAAACGATTCCACGGATAAGGAACTTATGTGACTGTTCTTTACCACAAAAACGAAGTCGTCCCAGTTGACAAAGTCATTCCTCACACAAGGAAGAAAGGTCATTCCGACTGCAAAAAAAAGGAACAAGTATGCGTAGAGCTTGACGGCCCGAAAAGAAATCATGCTCATCTCCATGGACTTGATCACAGCCGCTAGTTAGTGAGGAAAGCCCAAAACGAAAAAGACAAACAAACCTGAGAAACGGAGCAAGGGTAACCTGCCATCACATTATGTGCCACACTCAACCACTTCTGATTCATACCAGTTCGCTTTCAAAGAAGTGATTTGATTTTAAAATCTCCTGCCCGCACTGACCTGGTTCCCAGGTCAGTGGCGCCCAAAACCTCAATGTTCACGAGTCTTGGGGTGCCACGGACCTGCCTACGCAGGTCCGTGATTCTTCGTTCCAATGTTCCACGTTAGATCGCAAACTGCTATCAGCAGCTGGTACAAAGCGATCCGTGACTGAAAGAAGCTGTAAACGATCACATAAGTTTTCTTCGTTTTACAGGCTTTTCTATGGAAAACAGTATACCTGACCAAACCTCCATTTGCCATTTCCGTGATGAATTAGGCAAATGAGATCTTTCTTGAGATTACCGGGCAAGATCGACGAACATCTTCAATCAGGAAGATTGCCGGTTCGAATGGACTCAATCGTAAATGCGGGGTTTTATTGCATCGTTTCGCTGTCCGAGGGCCGCTCGGATCATTGCGCAGTGACACCAAAGGAGATAAAAAGCTTTTTCATATTTCCCGGTGCCGCGATCATTTAGAAAAGGTCGCACCACTGGATCCTTGCACGACTGAAATTTCGCCCAGGAATGCGCTTGGCCATTCCAATAGGCGCTTCACCTCGTAGGGCGCCAGCGGCCCTGACCGAAGTTCTTGCCAGTATCCATGAGGGAAGACGGCGAAACACTTCCTACCGGATGCCAGGTGAAATTGCAACAACCTTGAGAAATCGTTAAATCGATCGAGTATGGGAAATGCGATTCTCACAAGCCGTTGTTCGATCAATCCCATGAAGGGATCTATGAATGGAGCTGTAAGAAAGAGGGAATCCGTGGGAACAACTTTCAAAACCGTGTTGCCCATGGCATAGTTATTCGCTCGCTGTCTTCTATGTACAGGATAATCGTAAGCAAAAGCCACCAATCCTGACCAGGTGAGAGCGATCACGACAAGCGCTGCAATCGTCCTGTTCAGAATATCTGAGTTTTTGTCGTAATAGATGCGGATCAGAACAGAACATGCAAGAAACAATGAGAGCAACAGAGGAAATATTAGCAGAGGAAAAACGAGGTCGTTCACATTCGATTTGAATTTTTCGACCAAAACAAAATACAGGAGTGACGTTCCCGTACCTGACAATAGCATGGTCAGAGGACTGAACGATACTCCAAATTCCCTCTGGAGGCTCCATATGCCGTATGCGCTCAGTATCGCCAGTAAAGGGATTATGGGCATGAAGTAGCGCAAATTGAGGCATAATCCGCCCTCAAAGCTTCCCGCGTAGAATGTGTATGCGAAGCCTACGATATAAGCCAAAGGCATAAGTAGTAGGATGAAAAACTTATTCGAAAGGTTGGACTTACGAAATAAACCGAGGACCGGGATAATGAGCAGGGCGAGGAAGGGCATGCTCTGCAACAGAGCCTTTTTTTGGGCGCCCATGTATACTACTCCCCCATCTTCACTTCTGGACATTGCCGGACGGGTCACGTCCTGATCGAACGCCCTTATGTCGAGAGTGTTCACGTAGGCACAGTGCAAAAGATTTTTTGCTGCGAACTGGACCTGAGGTATCAGAAGAGCGGGGAGTAAGACTATGAATATTCCGCACAAGAATTTGCCCCTGTGATTCAAAGCGAAGCTAATAGCTCCCGATCTATTCAGTATCCAGGCCAAAACAATCGCCACAGGGGGAAACAGAAGCGGATAACCCATTTGGAGACCATGTCCGTCAGCAAGAGCTGAAAAGATTCCGAATCTGAGATAATTGATATAAGAACAGATTAGTAATCCCGGAGCGGTGCCCGCAACGAATCCTATCAGTTCACCGATACGCGGCTGTCTTGAAAGCATAAGAGGCAGAATTAGGGCCGGTACAACGTAAATTGAATCGAATCTGAGACCTGGGCCGAGACCCGCTATAATCCCTGCGCCCACGGCAGCAGCAATTGCCCGTTTCTTGGAAGCCGATTGATATGAACACACAAACAAATAAAATGCTCCCAATGCAAAGCAGGTTGATAGCATATGGGGCCAAGCGGCTTGAGAATATTCCCAGGCAAACGAGGCTAGGGAAAAAATGAGGCAGGCATTTAGGGCAAGATCAATGTCGCGGAACATACGACGGGCAGTTTCAAAACACAGCAATACCGTGATCAGGAATGCTATGGAATTGAGAATGAATAGACCGAAATATCCTGCCACCTTATAAAAAGGCGTCGCTAGTGCAGTAAAGACCATGGGGTACTGAGTGTAAAGCTTCCCCTCGTGAACCGACAAGAACGGATGAACGAGTTCGGGAGATGGGAATTCTTCGTAGCCGTTCCACACACTGAGTTGGCCCGTAGCTGCAAAGTCACGGACTGACCAATGATAGATGATTTCGTCAATTAAGAGGTGACCAGGAACAGTGTAAAACGCTGTGACGAGGATATGCGCTATCCCAAGGATCAGAAGAAGGGCTATTTTCACTTTTGATGTCGCAGTCTGCTCAAACAGCGTCATTGATTGTGTCCGGATTTTTTCTTTTGCCGGTGATTTAGTCCGAGATATTCGGTTTGTGTCCACAACGGAACCGGATAGCTTAAATGGCCGTAATTCCTGATGGAGACTTTCTGGTCTGATTCAGGATGCTAGAAGATGTGACAGTTCTTGCAAAAGGGATTTACTGCACCAGCCTTTTTTTCTTGTGATATATCAAATTGCAGGAAGGATTATTCTGTCTCCCGCATGAGCGAGTCAGTTTTCTCTAGGCCCTGAGCTATTTTTATCTCTTTATTTCTCGCGTGGGACGACCCACTATTTGAAAGGGAAACGGCCGTAACACAATCGAAAGTCCGGCAAATTTCTAGAGTTCGATTTTTGAAGCGGTGATCCATAAGGATCCTTACGTAGTCGTTTCTTTCCAGTTGAGTGATACTGGTTAAGCACCTCCTGATGGTCTCTTGTACACGGCGATCAAGACATAAACCAGCAGCCGAGACGCTTTCACTTTTTTCGACCTTCAGAAATCAAATAGGATAAAAAATTTTTGGCCCCACGCAATTTACGATACAAATCAGCCCGGCTCCTTGTCTGCAATAAGAAATTTACCATATAACTAGGTCGGAAATAAAACTGTTTGAGTCCCCGGTCAACCGCGCCGGTTACTTGCTCTTTGGTCAAACCCGGATAATCGACTACAGCCGACTGTTCGCCATTATCCAGCCACAAATCCCATTGTTCGGTCTTTAGCAAACCTTCCTCACGACAATAGCGAAAATATTCCGTTCCCGGAAAAGGTACTGCCGCAGCAAATTGAACTGTGTGCAAACCTAGATGAAGGGCAAAATCTATGGTTTTCTCTATTGTCTCTTCTGTTTCTCCGGGGAGTCCAAATACAAAGCATCCATGAACATCGAGTCCAGTGTCGTGTGCCAACTCCATAAAGCGTCTGGTGTCTTCCACCGATTCCTTTTTTTTCATCCGGTTAAGCATGCCTTCGTCACCGGATTCGAAGCCCACGAGAAGCTCCCTGCATCCAGCCCTCTTCAATGCACGGAAAAGTTCTCGGTCGGCGGTATCCGTGCGCGCATTTACTGAAAAAGTTATTTTGAGGTTGCGATGCAGAATTTCTTCACAAATTGCCATCGAGTTAGATTTCACTAGAGTGAAGGTATCATCTTCGAAGAAGAACTCCCCAGTTCTTATCACCTGCGGACAGAGCGCAATATCACGTTCTATTTCGTCGACAACGCTTCTTGGCGAACGAAGTCTCACCCTGCGTCCGTGCATTACTTGCGGCCAGAGACAGAATATGCAGGAGTGCGGGCAGCCTCTTCCCGAGAAAATGTCGATGTATGGATGCAGTTTCCCCCCGTCGAAATACTTCATAAGATCCAAATGATTCCAGGCAGGAAACGGCAATTCATCCAGATCCTGGATGAGGGGTCGAGCTTCAGTTCGACGAGGAACCCCGTTTTCCAGATAACAAATCCCTTTGACCTCGCTCAAATTCATTCCCGCCAGGACAACGTCCCTCACGGTGTAATCGTACTCCCCCACACAGACTACATCTACTTTCCCATTGGCAGCGATTAGGGTTTCTTCAGGAAGGGCCGATACATGGGGACCTACCATGATTACGCGGGCATCGTGCTCTTTGCAAATCGCGGCACATTCGATGTCCGAAAAGATTGAAGGCGTTGTCGAATCCAAAACTACGTAATCGGGCCGATTCTTTTTAATAAGGCTTTTGAATTCCCGTTTGCCCCAGTCCATAGCTGGAAAGTCGTACAATTTGACGTGGACACTTTCTCGCTCCAGTACAGCAGTCGCATAGGCCAGCCAGTCCGGTGCCCGCAACACACGCCCTCTCGTGCGAGCAGCCCATCGTTGCGTACGATTGAAACCTTTCACAAAAGGCTCATTTATGACAAGGACGTTCATCTAGTCGCCTTAGGTCAATATGTTGGGGGACGTGCGCTTGGGGCCGGAGTGCTGGAATCTCCGTAGATAGTCTAACACGACAGTATTCCAGGACGACATTGCATTCACAGACCTTCTAATCAACATCCCAAAAGGAACAGGCTCAAGAAAAAAGAAGAGAAATATGATTTAAACTCCTAGAGCTAACGTCGTCGTGGCGATAAATGGTGCAACGCAAATTTTTTCTATAGGTTGACTGTTTTTCGACAATATTTGTACCTGTACGAGCTTCGCGTTGCGATTGCAATTCTGCGGATTCTGATCCGATCCCACTGCTCATCTGTAAGACAGACCGCCTTGGATCGGCTCAATGTTTATCTGGCAGGCGAGCCAGTCCACATAGTAGAAGGCCATCCCCTAAATTGTTGATTAAGGCCTGACATTTTCCATCTGCGACTTTCAGGCTGTACCTATTTCAGTACTCCTTTCCACTCCTCGGATCCTTTCGGTCTGCAGATGACGTACATCGGGCCGGTATGCTCTGCGACAAGATTCTTCACTTTCCTTTGAAGCAGATTGTCGTGGCTGGGGTCCATGATATTGTTCCAGGGAGAAATGAATCTCACAGAAGCGTTGAAAAAGGGAATAACGTAAGAGATCGGCTCAGTTCCGACCATAAGAACCAGAGAATTTTCCGGCAATCGAGGGGCTGACACCTTCAGATACTGAGATTGATATTGAATCCTGTCCCAAAAAGGATAGATTGTTGTAAGCATTATTAATACCGATATTCCAACTGCCATTGTAACATGCTCCAGCACCGGCCTAAAAAGCTTGAGACACAAATACACGGCAAGAACTCCTGAAAGCATCTCCAGTTCGACTGCATATCGATAGATTGAGAATGTCATCAACCAAGCAACGTAGGATGCCCAAAAGAACACAAATAAGAAGGCAACCGCTTTTTCGGACCGGCTGGATTCCTGTTCAGCTTCCCGTGGCAGCCACCGTTTCAAGACGGTTTGCGCGATCAAAGTTAAACACAGGAACATGACAGTGGCCAATCGAAGATCACGGAAGACGGCTTCAATGACCAATCGGTTGGGCTGGGCCCAATAAAAGGGATAAAACAAATACTGCACCCAATCCCTAGGGAAAAAACGATAATCAACAGTGCTGCTATTTTCCCAAAAGGGTGAATGGAACACAGAGTTATACAATGGAAAAAGAGGGTTGCCAAATTGGTCGTACAGACACCACATCCAAAATCCGTTAGTGATCATGAAACCCACTAACGCTGATAGTCCAAAAACGACCGCTTGCCTTAGACTTTTCCAAGTAGGCCTATCGTGCAACATAATGGATGCTATCATTCCCAGGCAGTAGGTGGTGGCTGTAAGTTTCAGTCCGATACCAAGACCTAGGATTAGACCGGAAATGAAGATAAAAAAGAATTTACTCTTATTATTCGGTTCGACCAGGATCTTCATAAACATGAACAGAGCAGCCAGTACAAATATTGCCACGAGACATTCATGTGATGAAAGACCAATTTGAGTCATTCCGGCCGATCCCGTAATCCCGACCATTATGGCCAGAAAAATGAGGCCGAATCTAATGCGGGTCGAAGACGCATGTATCACGATTAGTGCGATCTTGACGAGGAAAAAACCGGAAATGCCGTGTATAGCGCCTTCCACAAAACCCGCCACCGTAGGGTCTGGAATTTGAGAGAAAATTTCATAATGAAGAACATCTGCCAAAGGATTCAGGTAAGTCTGCCCTTGGCTTGGTGCGATATCCCAACCCATTCTGTCGTTGAGAAACGCGTACACGTTGTACCAATGATAGTTTCTCAGATCCCAACTGGCATCTTGCCCCATGTACAGCGAAATACAGCCGTAAATGATCATCATCAAAATCAGAAGAGCCACGTCACCGGCCCAAAACGGGAATACAGGACTAATTTCGCGCTGGTCTTTCATGTAGGATCCCACAAGAACATCGACATGCCCAAACACGACATACAAGGACGCGACTCCCGTCGGGGGAATCGCTAAATCCGAGGAGAGTCAACCACGTCCTCTGTTGTTTTTCAACCCATTATGAGCAAATAACTAGGGCCTAAAGCGAAACGCCGGTGTTTAGGGCATGCTCACGAATTTTGAATTTGGACTTATTATTTGTTATTACTATAGTTGCAAGCAGGCAAGTTGATATTGAGGTGAAACTCGGTGAAAGCTGAAACGTTAATACGGTGGGTTTTGCCCTATATCAAACACAGTCCCCTTGATCCAGGATTCATAAACCGAAATTCCATTCGGAAATTCCTAAAAAATTCCTTGAATCGGATCCAAGGTCTATTACTCGAAGTGGGATGTGGGGAAAAGGAGTTTACGGACATCCTTGCTCCGCATATTTCTGAATACGTTGGGCTAGAGCACCCAGCAGCGCGAGAAACACAGGGGCAGTTGACTGCTAGGCCCGAAGTCTACGGAACTGCGCTGAACTTGCCCTTTCCTGATGAAACTTTCGACACAGTGCTTTGTATTTGCCTTCTAGAACATGTTTCAGATCCGATAGCGGTCCTGAGGGAGTGCCGTAGAGTCCTGAAACCAGGTGGCTACATACTGACCTCTACTCCGTTGGCAGAGCGCGTGCACTGCGCTCCTTACGATTTTTACCGCTTTACGCCCTATGGTTTACAATATGTCGCAAAGCAAGCCGATTTGAACGATTGCCGAATCACTTCGTTCACAGGAACCTGGGCCAGTATCGGCTTGAAGCTCAGTAAATACATTCTCTACAACTTTATTTTTACTAGAACCGAATGTTATGCAGATCGCAAAGTGCGGATTTGGGCGTTGCCCCTAGCTGTCCCGATCTGTACGCTGATTCAGCTCACCTTTTTGGGTCTCGATCGGTTGCACCGCGATGAACATGATGCGGAACAGTATTTCATGGTGGCTAGACGACCTGTCAGGTGAGCTTAAAGCTTCCTGCCAGAGCAGAGAAGCGTTTGCCCGGAAGGTCTCCGCAAAAACACAGCATTTAGGGGGACGGTTCTTTGCCATGCTGAGCGAGGAGAAGTTTGTACGGGGTTGATCCAAAGGAACAGTTGTTTTTTCGAGTACCTACTTTAAGATGTGGCGTGATGAAGACCACCTTACGCTGTGGCATGCTCATCAGGCAAAAGAGCCAACAATAAGGTGGGAAGCGACATATTCTTACTCACAATGATGTTCGTATCTCCTCTAGGATAGAGCTTAGTCCTACGAATTAGCTCTTCCCAGTCTTCTATCACTTTCAGAAGCTTCAGCGTGCCCGACACTTCATCAATTTCGGCAATAAGATCGGGTTCCAGCCCTAGTGCTCTGTCCCATAATTAAGCACGCACAGCTTTCGCCAGAATCTGGTTCGGTGTCTTGACCCATTTGAAGGGAAGTGCTTCTTCATTCCATTGGTCGATGAAAGCATGAATGGCCTTCCTCAAAGGTGTCACACCCTTGAAGCTCCCGCGTCGAACTGCTCGTCTCGTGAGGATGGAAAACCAAGTCTCTATCTGGTTCATCCAAGAGGCGGACGTCGGGGTAAAATGAAGCACATATCTGGGCCGACGGGCAAACCAACGCTTCACCGTCGGTTGTTTGTGTGTGGCGTAGTTATCTAATATCAAATGGATCTCCCCTTCAGGATACGTCTCGTCGATGATTCTGAGAAAATCGAGGAAGTCTTGGTGCCTGTGTGCCTTCTTGCATTTCCCCACTACCTCTCCCGTAGCAACGTTCAGTGCGGCAAAGAGCGTAGTTGTTCCGTTTCGTTCATAATCGTGAGTGCGGCACTCCGGATGGCCAAACTTCAAGGGAAGAAGAGGTTGCGTTCTGTTGAGTGCTTGTATCTGGCTCTTCTCATCAATAGACAAGACCAGAGCTTTCTCAGGTGGATTCAGGTAAAGTCCGACCACATCTACTACCTTCTCAACCAGCTGAGCATCGTTGCTGTACTTGAAGGTCTTCTGCAGATGAGGTTGAAGTCGATTCCGATTCCAGATTCGTTGGACGGTCGATTTACTGGCCTTAACCTTCTTGGCGAGCCTCCTGGCGCTCCAGTGGGTTTCGTCCTCCGGCGGTTCCAACGTCGCCGCTATGATCTTGGCCTCCTCGTCTCCAATATACTCGGGCTTGCGGCCCCTACCTGGAGCATCCGAGAGTCCATGCAGCCCATCGTGAATCCAGCGGTCTCGCCACAATCTGGCAGTCTCCATAGTGCACCCGCATTGTGCAGCAACTCTTTTCACACTAAGACCTTGTGCAAACGTCAACACTACGCCGATACGCTTGACAAGCCGCTGTTCGGTCTTGCCCGACCGAAGAAGCCCTTCCAACTTCTCTCGGTCCTGATCACTGAGAAACACTGAGATTGATGCCGGCACTCCGTCACCTCCGAATGGGTTGCCAGCTTCATACCATACATCCACCGATTAGCCTAGCTATTTCTGGGACAGGACACTAGTATGGATCTTCCAAATTCCAACGGGTCGCGCCCCGATGAAGTGACAGATTCAGGCGTGAATTCAAAGAAAACAGCATAACCGCGCGATGTTGAAAGAATCTCATGCATACCCGCAAACGCTAATGGTTCACTCCCTTCAATATCAATTTTGATTACGAATCGGTGCTCATTGAGCTTGTAATGTTGCTTCAATAAAGAATCCAGTGTGATACTGTCAACGGTGTTAGCACGTGATGAACCATCCGAAAAATGTGCTACAGTTTTGTTGAGAGCGGATTCGCTCCGTTCAGAAACTAATGCCATTTTCTGGCCGTCCGTGTCTGAGATTGCTACATTAGCCAAAACAACCTTGTCTTCGAACCCGCTGTACTTCACGGAACTAGATAAACGCGAGAAAACTTGATCGTCAGGTTCTACGGCGATTATGCTTTCTGGTTCTTGCATTAAAGTACAAGCTTCTAGAGTGTAATAGCCGTAATTCGCTCCCACGTCGACCACTTTGGTGTTAGGGTTTGCCGCTATTAGGCCCATAAACAGCTTGATTTCAAGATGCTCTAAGCAGGGGGCTCCAAACAGATAATTGCAAATAAAGTAAAAGGATCCTGTACGGTCCTGTGGATCGAGAACCATGCTATACTTTGAAAATTGAATTTTGTTACCTGTAAACATCATGATGAGGCGCACTGCGGCCACCATCGCAGGTTTGAGAAAATTTGCTATCGATCGGGGGAACCGGCCAAGATAAAAGGATGTCACTTTTTTAGACGTGGAAAGCACTCCTCATCACCTTTAAGCGTCCGAGTTTGTTATCGCTTGTGCCCAGATAATTCGCTCCGTAATTTACTGCCTATTATCATAAACCTAATAGATAACCCCGTCAGGAGGTGCTCATACTTCATTCGCGCAAAAATTGCTTGTGCGCATCAGGGCACACTAAATCACTGTTTAACAGGGCGGTTTCTACTATATCCTCTCAGAAATCCTAGATTCCAAAAGAAAATCGTAATCAGAAAGAGAAAAGTATAAACGAAGCTTTTTCGTATTCGACCCGTTTTGAATGCGAAGAACAAAACAATTGCAAGAGGAAACAGAAGACAAATGGGCCATATCTCCGGCATCAGGGCAGTCAAAATTATCAACACCAAAAGAGCCATAATCAAAACTGGGGGTTCGTAGTGAATTCTGCGAAATCTTCCGTATTGTCGAACCAGGTAGGATTGTGCAGCTCCGTATCGCTTCATCATCCTGGCATATGTTAGATAGCTGGTTGGGCGATAATGATGCACAATTGCTTTCGGATTAAAGAATAATCGAAAGCCAGCCCGCTTGATTCTGAAATCGAGTTCCACGTCTTCTCCAGGCCACAGCTCCTCATTGAATCCGCCAATCTTGTCCAATACTGATTTCCTGTACATCACATTGCATGTGGGGTTGTGGGCACTTTCTGTGATGGTTTGATCAGTCTTAATATAATCTGCTACGAAACCAATTGTTTTCAAAAAATCCTGTATTCTTTTACCCAGTTCCGATTCATCGTCGGGACTCAGCTGGTCTCCGCCGACACCGGCTATTTGAGAATCAGTGAACACCATCTCCAATTGTCTTAGCCACTCGCGATCCACAATGCAGTCCCCGTCCGTGAATGCTATGTACTCTCCACGAGCATTCATTACACCCAAATTTCTAGCCCGTGAAGGCCCACCGTTTTCTGTTAAAATGAGAGTCAACTCTGGGTAGAACCTGAACAACGCTCTTGTCCCGTCTGTAGAACCATCATCGACAATAATGATCTCATAGCTATCATGGTTAATTTCAGTCAAGGATTTTAGACATTTATTGATATATTTTTCAGAATTGTAAGCTGCAACAACCACTGAAATTCTCGGCTTAGTCTGCTCTGTCGATCTAGTAGACACCCTTTACCTCATCTTTTTCCTCATTATCTGGTGGGGTAATTACATCGAAAGGATTCATGTCGGACTTCCGAGATGTCAAAAATAGACTCAAAAGAAATGAGGAAAATACGATCTGAACTCCTATAGCCGTAACCGTGGCGGCCACAAAGACCGTGTGGATCGATCCCAAATACCCCATGTCTCTCATGACCCAGACAACCAAAATAGCCAAGAGAGCGGAGACCCCAAGAAATAATAAGGCAAGGCCAGTGACAATACCGGCCTCGAGAGAGAACCAGTTCAGTAACTTCCTAAAAATCCATCCGCTCATCTCGAAGGACAGGTATTGGGCAAAGGCTTTTGCAAAAGCTCCAAGGAACAGAATTTGAACTCCTAGAAGAGCCAGCAGGCAACCCAATCCGAGCCAGTGAATCCCCATGTAGAAACCAAAAATGGTGACAGGCTCTTTGAGAAGCAATAATTGCAGGAATGCTCCTATGCCCAGGAAGAGGATTCCTGGGACAATATAGAGGTAATCCGGTGCGTAAAACAGCATGAATCTCAAATGTCTCCAACCATCACGAAATGACCTCAGGTGGGGAGGTCGATTTCTTCCATCAGGATATAGCGTTATTGGGACCTCAGTGATTCTAAGGCCCTTATTGGATGCCCTCACAACCATTTCGGTTGCGAATTCCATCCCTGTAGTACAAGGGTCCATTTTTGTAAATGCTTTTTTGGAAAATCCTCTC
The DNA here is from genome assembly GCA_963843165.1 of uncultured delta proteobacterium. GTDB lineage: Bacteria > Desulfobacterota > Desulfomonilia > Desulfomonilales > Desulfomonilaceae > DATJPW01. The sequence continues at coordinate 69,788 of CAWJJL010000008.1, forward strand.
ATTCCACAGTGAGCATCGCTAACACCCGTACCGAAAAAGATGTTCATGATTCCTGATAATACAGGGTTCCCAAAATAACGGTGAAGGGGCGGCATTGCACCTGGAAGAATTGAGCCTCTGAGACGGGAGCCCATTACGAGGTCATAACCTTCGCGTAATTTCTGAATAAACGGTTCCATTGCGGACCAATCATAAGAATCGTCGCAGTCGGCCATAATACAATATTGACCTCTGGCAGCCATAATGCCGGCTTGTAAAGCAGCGCCGTAGCCTTTGACGGGTTGATGTACAACACGAGCTCCGAGAGCTTCGGCTATTTCAACAGACCGGTCGGTTGAGCCATTGTCCGCAATAACTACCTCGCCCTTTATCCCCAGGGCTTGAAAGCACGAGAATGCTTTGTTGACACACGTTGCAAGTGTTTGTTCTTCGTTAAGGCAGGGCATGACCGCCGAAAATTCAACATCATTCTTTGATTCTTTCATCAAACCTGTATTTGAATCTGACACTACCATGTCCCAATCCTTATTCCTGAAGCCTGCGTTTCGGTTTCTAATATTTCACAAATGCGAGCCTTCTCAATACTAATCAGATTTTAAATTTTTGACCCAGTAGAGGCCCCTTGCTGTTGGTCCTGCCAAATGGAATCAGGGAAGATTCCGAAAAACCTCCGTCCTTTGGCCCCCATGGTCATTCCAATGAGAGAAGAAAGCAAGACATGTGGCAGGGACGGCAAAAAGAAGAACGTTTTCAGACACGCTTAGCATGTTTCTGGCTTCTCCCAATTATCGAGGTACTTGCCTCCGATACTTATTCTCCATTAATCACGTGTCATATTCACGTATAAGGACTTCAAATGCAATCTTTTATCGTTTCTTATTCCACATAGTATTCTCGTTGCGCTTGTCGGAGCGTGATCGGGAGGACTATGGACATCGGCACACAGATACTCGGTTTTTCTTTCGGTCTTGTCCAAAAACAATCGTTCTCCCTAATGCGATCTGCAAAACGAAGGTGAGTCAAATGCGGACACTTCGATCGTATCATTGAATCTCAAGACCGGTTGGGATTTAGTTGAATTTTTTCGCCTGGGGTTTCAGATGGAATCTTGAATCATCATGATCCGAGGGGACATTCCACGACTGCCCGTGCAAGATAAAAACCTTAAATTGAAAAAGGGTGGGCAGGTATCTGGAAGCTTACAACTGAGGATAATGCGGAGTAAGGGCATTCCTCGCACATCTCGCGACTTCGCCCTTGCGCTAGCAGGGCAGGGAGGTGTCTCAGATTGTGACCTGGTGGTTCCACTAGGGGCGGCGGCTTTGAGAAGCGCCAGCACATGGGACGGTTCATCCCACAAATCATCGCGGAGCCCCTACTCGCATTCTAACCAAGCAAGTTGAGACAACCTCCAACCCTTGTCTTTATTACAAAAATTGTCAGTGTCGCACAGACAGTTCTTTACTTATTTTTAAAAGGAATGCATAGGCAGGACTCTCTCCTACCGTTCACTCCCTAGAATAACCAGAAAAAGCGGTGTGTTCCCCCGACCGGGCACTTACTCAGCTAAGAGCGCCTTTAATTCCTTATTCAATTCGGGTACTACCTTGAAAAGGTCCCCGACAATACCATAATCCGCTTTGGTAAAAATTGGCGCTTCAGTATCCTTGTTAATGGCAACGATCACTTTTGACGAACCCATCCCTGCAAGGTGCTGTATTGATCCGGATATTCCACATGCTATGTACAGGTTGGGGGTGACCGTTTTTCCTGTCTGGCCGACCTGATCGGCATGCGGTCGCCAGCCGGCATCCACAGCTGCTCTTGATGCGCCGACTGTAGCCCTGGCTCCGAATATAGCCGCTGTCGCCTCTATCAATGAATAGTCCGGTCCACCCATGCCGCGGCCGCCGGAAACTATAATTTCCGCTTCGGTCAGATCTACTTTGCCGCTTGTGTCAAGATTAAGTTCTTTTGTGACATACGTGGAACGGCTTTTATCAACCGAAAAAGAAATCTTCTCGAGTTTGCCCTCTTTTGCGTTTTCAGCGACCTCGAGAACATTCGGCCGCGCAGTAGCTATCTGCGGAGATCCTAATGCCAGCCAATCGGCGTAGCACTTGCCCGCAAACATAGGCCGCTTCGCGACGAGTTTAGAGCCATCCAGTTCGAACGAAACGCAGTCCGAGATGCTTGCGACGCCGAGCTTTGCGGCGGTCCGCGGGGCTAGATCCTTGCCTTGCATAGTATGACTTAAAAGGACTATCTCCGGCTTCTTTTCTCCGATTACATGAGCCAATGCCTGCGCAAAGTACTCGGAGTTATAACTTTCCAGTTCCGGAGCTTCGACTGCGCAGACTGTATCTGCTCCGCAGCGAGCCAGATCCGGAGCGAAAGATTCTGCTTGAGGCCCAATAAGCACAGCCGTAAGATCTCCGCCGAGACGATCCGCCAATTTGCGACCCTCGCTCGCCAATTCTAGAGCCGTTTTCTTGAGCTTTCCGGCTTTGATTTCGCCGTATATCATAACTTTTGACATATTATTAACCTCCCAAGGTGAAGAATTCCTATCGTCCCGGACGGACTAGATTATTTTTGCTTCAGCCACGCAGTGCTTGAACCACCACTTTTGCAGCCTCCTCCGGCTCCATTCCCTCATATTTCGTACCGGCCTTGCGTTCGGGCGGCATCGAGTACGACCGGGATTCGAGCTTAGGTTCCAGGCTGAGGCCCAGATCCGAAAGAGACTTCTTGTCGATAGGCTTCTTCTTGGCTTTCATAATGCCGGGCAATGACGCGTATCGGGGCTCATTCAGGCCTTTTTGAGAGGTCAAAACGCAAGGAAGTGGAACTTCAACTGTTTCCTTGCCTCCCTCAATGTCCCTTTCCACGACTGCGCTCTTCTTATCCGCAGCCACTTCGATTTTGGTGACGAGCGTCACCTGCGGGATCTGCAAAAACTCCGCAAGCATCGCGCCGGCTGCGGCAAAGTCGTCGTCAATAGCGCGGTGTCCACAGAAGATCACATCATACTCGATCGTCTTGGCCGCTGCGGCCAATGTCTGCGCTATAGCGCATGGATCTGCTTTTGCTAATGATTCATCAGCAACGTGAACGCCTCTGTCCGCCCCCATAGCCAATCCCGTGCGGATAGCTTCAGTTATGCGATCGGGGCCGAGACCAAGTATCACCACCTCGCCCTCTTTGAATTTTTCTTTGAGGCGGAGACCTTCTTCCACACCGTACTCATCATAGGGATTTATGATGTACTTTATTCCCTCAGCCACGATGCCGGTTCCTTCCGGATTGACTTTAATCTGGGTTTCCGTATCCGGAACCTGCTTTAAACAAACGAGCGATTTCACTTATTATCCTCCTTTTGCGCATATTGACCCGGGAATCCAATTGGTTCGATCAGCGTTTCTGCAAGAGGCCCCGGATTGCCCCTTTGATACGGAAACGACCAAAACAGCCCAATAATTGGACACTTTCCAAGGTCCTGAGGAAGCCTGCCTATAAAGCCGTACTTTTTCTTCAGAATTTGACCTCACTTTAGATTCGGTTGATCCATCAGTCAAGCGAAAATAAAAGAAAACCGCGACAGTGAGCTGATCACAGGCACGGTTTTCCTTAGGTATGACTTACGCTCTAGCGTTAGTTATTCTTAATTCTAATTTGGAGGTTAGCTATTTCTTCATCGAGGCGCTTGCGACCGGCATTACTAGGCTCCAATTTCAAGGCCATACGAAACCATCGCAGTGCTTTGGTCGGCTCGCCTTTTTGTCTGTGAATATATCCAAGATGCTTTACGGCCATTAAATTATCCGGATCTTGGGCCAGAATGTCGGTCAAATCCTTGATCGCGTCATCATAACGACCCAACTGCTCGGCAATGTAAGCTCGATTACCCAAAGCTTTGATCATCCGGGGATTGATTTGAATAATGCGGTCGAGATCTTGTAATGCTTGATCGTGCTCACCGATATCAAAGAACAGAGCTGCTCGGTTGATAAGAGCCGTTGTATCAGTGGAGTCAAGATTTATCGCCTTGTTCAAATCTTTGTGCGCCTTGGAAAAATCACCCTGTAGGCGATAAACCAAGGCTCTGGCGAGATAGGCCTCAGCCAGTCCAGGCTCCAATTTGATAGTCTGGTCCAAATCTTGGACTGCGCGATCCAGTCGGCCTTGCAACAAAAACAGTTTGCCTCGATTAAATAAAGCCGGCGCATTCTGACCGGATAATTTAAGGCTTTTTTCAAAGAGAGCCATAGCCGGCTCAAACTCTCCTTTATTAGCCTTTGCAACGGCCTGCATTATTAAATCGGAAGCCATGAGCTTCGGCGTTTTGAGGCGATTCTTTGGTCCAACCCACTGCAACTATGAGCGGACAAAGGCACAAAACCAACTGCATCATTATTTTGATGTGCAATTTTCTCATGAGATTATGGATGTCGCCTACCGAGAGTATCTGTGCGGGTCGCCGCATGTCCTTTCGAAGTAGCCGTCCCTTTAGTAAAAAATGCAAAAAAGTCCTTGGTGTAACCGTCTTCATAGCGGTTAAGCGTGTACTTGGATTGCTCCGGGGAAAGTTTCAATTTCGTGACCAAGTTACCGAAAGAATCGCGAATATACAGGTTGCCAACTATATTGTCAGGATTGGCGTCGCCGTGCATCCCGCGTTCACATCCAGCTAGCACCAAAGCTTTAGCCAAATCTTTACTTCCAATATGATGACCGATTGCAAAGACTAGATTCCCGTCTTTCCTTATTCCGAATGCGCTTCTGTGAGCTACGAACCAGAAATGCTGACCATCCTGATTCTTGCCGCCGCCGCCGAGCAAAAATCCCAGGCCAATTTCCGCATCTTCCTTACGGGTGCCTCTTGCAATTGATTGAACAACCATTCCATCTTTTACAATGAGATGCTTGAGCTGCCGAGCATCGCGGACAGCCTGGAGCGGTATTTCCGGACTCCATTCTCTGATATCCACAGATCCGTCCTTGTAAACAAGCAGAGTAGCCATGCCATCCACCATAGGGTAGATCACTTTACCACGGAAAATGGCTCCTGCCCCTCGTGAATGCCTCTGCATCCATAGAGCGTTCGTAATGGCAAGAATACGAGGTCGAAGTTCTGATTCGACTTCCGAGTGGGCCAGTGGCGCCCCGGGTTCATGTTTCCCGACATAGTACTGCATGAAAGCCTTAGACATATCCAAGACCATCATGAAAACGATCGCATTCGGAAAATCCACACTAGGTCGGTAGAAAGTCTTATATACAATTGGCTTACCCAGCGAATCCTTGGGAGAACCCGAAGTCTCCCACACTCCTTCACCCGGAATACCCGGAGAAGTGTAAAGCGGTTTAATATTATCCAATTGCAGCTGATCGAGCGGATCACGTGTCAACAAGTTGAACTCACCGGTATCGGGAAGCATCACAGTTGGTAATTGAGTGACTGCTCTTGTTTCCGCTTGTCCCTTAGGATCAACCAATGTGGTTTCCGACCGGTTTACGATTACTCGCGGATCGCCTTTAGGTCCCTTGGCCAACTGTTGTGGATTCTCATTAATTGTTGCCGAGAGGCCCGAATCAGAAACTTCGCGTCCTAAATCAATGCCCTCTGCCCTAACATTGATATCGCCTGTCAAAATTATTGAAGAGTATATTAGGGCTGTGGTTGCGGCCCACCTAATATTTGTTTGCACCTCGACTACCCTCAACTAAAATACAAAAAAGACTCCAGGCAGAATTCATTCTGGATTCGATTAGTTATACTCTAAAATCCAGCAAATTTCAACAAGAATCGAAATCGGAGGCTGTGGGCCGCTGCACTGAGTCGCTCCTATTAATTTGATCCGGATCTGCTTGTCATGTGCAAGAATCGGAGATATTACTTTATAGCCGATTGTGTTATCAGGCAGAAGACTTGGTAAAATTAACTCTGTTGCGATTCAGCAGGAGCATACTTCCGATACATAAGACGTGCAGGACTTATTTCAATTCTTGTTCTTGTTGAGGTTGTCTCGTTTTGATCGTCTTCCGGACCGGAAATCATTTCCTTGAGCCTCTGCCTTATCATGCCCGGTTTTCCAAGCCTGATGTTTTCTTCTTTTTGGCCGATTGAAGGTGTAGTCGGCTGGGTGAAATTCCCATGGCGGGATTGGGGAAGGATGTGCCCACAGCCCTATTTTTTCCTTGCGCGCCTGTTCTTCCAACTCAGCTAGTTCAGTTTCGAATGGTAGATACTTGCGGTACCACCAAGCCATTCCTTTTCTCAGAAGTTCCTTGTTGAGCGATTCCCCGTCTATATAAACCCACGCAATGACTCGATGGAATGGGTCGGTAATTATTGGGTCCACCCGGACAATTTTGCCCAAGATTCTTTTGTGCGTATATAACTTCGCGGTTTGCCCGAAAGGTTGCGGTTCTCCCGGGCTGCCGATCCCGTATAGCCGAACCGTCTCAATTTTGCCTATATCTTTCATGACTTGAATCTGGTCTCCGCGATCGATGGCAATGACCTTTCCTTCCCACGCAAGAGCAACACAAGGCACAAGCAGCATGAGGATATATAGTGGAATTTTTGCAAGGCTAATCATTGCATGCACCACCAGGGATGGCCGTGTCACGTGTTAAATCTCATGAGGATTGCTTCGAGAACTGTTCCGCCAATTGCGCGGGCCTTTTCCGAGATCGTGCTGCAATAACCAGTATCCCCTCGCGGATCCACATCACCGATTTTCAGCCCCCGAGTGACTGGAGTATGGGGCCTGATAAGGCCTCTAAGCACGCCGCGCAATTCTACTTTCACCTGTGAAGCGCCTATATGCCCCACCGTTTGTTCTTCTTCCACCATAGTGCCTATATCGACTACAGGTTCAAATATCCCATTCTCGGGGGCCCTTATGACTCTGCGGACAGTTTCACCCCCGATCGTTCCCGGGATTCCGGTATCCGGGTCAGCAGCGCCTTCAAGGATTAAGCGACCTAGATTATGTCCCCTGTTTGTTTCAATGACCCAATGAGCATCCTTGCCTGCAAAAAAGCCGGGTCCTAGAGCAATAACGAGTGAAGCATCCCGAATTGAAGTCCCAAGATTTCTCTTGGCAAGCGTGGCATCTATGACAACATTAGGTTTAATAACATCCTTAGAAGCCATTTGCGGATCGATAATTACAGCTATGTGGCCATTTCCCCATGTACGAGAAAGATTGGAGAGGTCATCTAATCGAACAGCGGTGACGTTCTCAACCTGGCATTTGCCTTCATAAATGGCTTCACAGAAGCTTACGAGTCGCCTCACGGCAAGTGGACGCTCGATCTCCGTCATTAGTAGCTTCCGGAACCCGGACCTGTATAGTCGGACCGCCGTTCCTGTGGCCATTTCGCCGGCGCCTCGTATGATGATCTTGAGATCTTGTAGTGCGTCAGAACTTATGATAGTCGCCAATTCAGGATCCGTTTTCTTTGAGTGCTTTCAAGATGGTTTCTTTAGGAACTACTCCGTAAAAGGTATTCTTTATCTCTTCATCACGTATAATAAAAATCGCTGGTATTTTGTTGATCCCAAAACGTCGCGAAATGAGATTATTGTCTGTATTTATTTTGCCTATTACCGCTCGGCCCTTCAAATCGGTGGCGACTTCTTCAAGTACCGGATCCAACATTCGACACGGAAAGCACCATTCAGCATAGAAATCTACTAAAATGGGCCATTTCTTGGATGCTTCCACGACTTCGGCTTGAAAATTGTCGTCTGTGAAAATTTTCACATTATCATTTTGAGGCTCTTGGGCTGTTTTCTGATGAATGGACCACCAAATAATAATTACACCCAGCAGAACCAAGGCCACGGTCGTAATAATGACAAGTCCATGTTTCTTCATACTGCCTCCGTATATTCCCTCCCTCTATAGCAAGTTTAGCCCACTTTCTGAATAATGGGAACCTTGGCCGAGCAATAATATTATCACACATTTTAATCATCTGATGTGACTTGGATTTACATTAATTCAATAGGGTCGACGTCGATAACGATTCTCAGACCGTGAGCCTTCATCTTCTCTGCTGCCATGAGTTCTTTCACGAAACTCCTCACGGCGGCTCTTGTGCCTGCCTTAAACAATACTTGCCAGCGGAATCGCCCCACAATCTTCTTCCGAGGGGCCGGGGCCGGACCCAGGATCACTACGTCCCTGTGCTGGTTTTTCAGCATGCGTGCAGCTCTGCCGATTTCGATAGCTTTGTTCTCTACGCGTTTCTGACTGTTACCCTCAATTCTGATTAGAATTAAGTGGCCGAAAGGGGGGTACAGCAACTCTCGGCGAAGTATCGGAATCACTTTGAAAAAAATCTTCGAATGCGTGGGAAGCCGCACATTGGACTGCCTGGTGATTGGGATCGAAGGTCTGGAGGATGACACGGCCGCAGCCGGTTTCTCGTCCTGTACGTCCTGCGACCTGAGTGAGCATCTGAAAGGTCCGCTCGGCCGCTCGAAAATCAGGAAAGTGCAGCGACAAATCGCCACAAAGGACGCCCACCAGCGTGATTCCTGGGAAATCGTGACCTTTGACGATCATTTGAGTACCAATAAGTATATCAGTTTCCTTTTTTCTGAACCGCTCCAGGATAGATTCCAACTCATGTGCTTGCTTAGTCGAATCGCGATCAAGACGCTCTACGCGTGCTTCCGGAAACAACGCCGAAACTTCATCCACAACTTTTTCAGTACCGACCCCTCCAAATAGGAGCTTTTCGCTCGAACAGTTCGGACATAACGGCGGGGCGACTTGTGAAAATCCGCAAAGATGGCATCTGAGCGCTCTGTCTTTCTTGTGATGCGTTAAAGTGATATCACAATTGGGACACTTGAATACGTGGCCACATGAGCGGCATTGAGTGACCGTGTCAAAACCTCGGCGGTTGAGAAAAAGAACCACTTGCTCATTGGCAGCGAGGGTTTTCGCTGATAGCTTCCGTCAGAACCGGTGTCAGAAAAGCGCCTCCGTATTTCTTGCTCTTGGAGACCTTTAGATCAACCAACTCGACATTGGGCAGACCGCCCCCATGTGGGCGGTAAGGCAGATCCAGACGAGTGATTTTGCCGGATTCCGCGTTGACATATGTCTCAAATGACGGTGTCGCACTGCCCAGTATGACTCTGGTCCCTTCAAGCTTTCCTCGCGCCAGCGCCATATCGCGAGCATTGTAAGGACAGCCGTCTTCCTGCTTATAAGAAGGATCGTGCTCTTCATCAACAATTATAAGGCCCAAATTTTCAAGAGGCGCAAAAATAGCGGAACGAGCCCCTATTACCACGTTTATCTTTCCCGAACGCATTCTCCGCCACTCGTCCAGCCTCTGGGCTCGGGTGAGCCCACTGTGGAACAGTCCGATACCAGCGCCCAATCGAGTTAGGAAACGCCGCGCCAATTGGGGCGTGAGGGCAATTTCGGGAACCAGGACAAGCGCACGTTCGCCTCGTTGAAGGCTGTTTTCGATTACGCGCAAATAAACCTCTGTCTTACCTGAACCGGTAACGCCGAAGAGAAGAAAAGAATGAAATCCTCCTTCGGATGATGCCTCGATTGATTTTGCTGATCGCTTCATGTTGTGCCGGAGTAGGCTCAAAGCTCTTGCGCGGTTCCGGACTGATCGCACCCGCAGGGTCGAGAAGTTCGGGTAGCCTTCTCCTCTTCAAACTTATCTTGGGTCGTGCTATGCGTTCCTCAACACGTATCCATCCGGTTTTGGTTATCTCATCTAACTGTTTTTGATCCAAGGCCTGGCCAAGCTCGGAGAGGGGCATATAGCCGGTTCGCAGGATTTTTCCTGGAAGCACAGGTAGTTCAGATTCGCTGTCCCAAATCCGCTTCCTTCCATCGGGTGTTAAGATAGCCCACGGTCGGGATCGCCTGTTCGAACCTGGAGGGAGAGCGGTTCTCAGGTACAAGTCCGGTTGGGAGCAGGTAGTATTCTGCAATCCAGCATATGAACCGCCACAAATTTTGGGTGAGGTAAGGCGGTTCATCAGGTATGTCAATGATTTGCTTAATATTTGTTAGCGCCGTAGCCGATTCGGGAGAACCCACAACAAAACCTGAAACTATTTTGTTCCTGAAAGGAACCAGAATGCGCCGTCCGATCCCAATCAGCGGCCGCGAATTCTTCCGGAACACTGTAAGTGAAAGGCCCAGAGACCGGAACCGGAATGGCCACATCTACTAAATTGGACAGATCACTCATGTTTGTTGATACTTTGTGTGCGACATCATATCTCGATGCTATTTTGACCACCAGCGGAATAATTAACCGAGTGCGCCCGAGAGAGATATCAGAGCATCAAACGGTTGACAAGGTAAAGCTGACTTGCGCCATAACCTACAGCCAGGCTCAGATTACAGTTGAGGAGTCGAAGATCTTGTTATTGCGGAAATCCCCAAGGCAGCGAGATTGCTTCCCCCGCTTAATTCAACGGGGTACGCAAGTGATGCAGTTCTTTGTCATCGCAGGCCGTCAGGCTATGCAATCTGAAATGGATTGCTTTGTCTCACATATCGCGTTAATGGGAAATCTGTTCGGATCTTGGTGCCGGATAACCGCGCCTACGAGGTTTTAATTGACCACAAGTTAATGGAGGAATATTCTAACCATACCTGATTCAAGCTGTTTCTGTCGCGGACAATTTCAGATTTGCTCTTTTAACCGCTCGCAATACGGCTTAAAATTTGAGCCTTAAAGCGAATGGCCACATCGGCCTTCAAATTCACGTCAATCAGGAGAATGGAAATGAATACTGCTCTCAGGGCCATGACTCTGGTACTGGTGTTGACTCTGTCCGCCTGTTCAAGAACGAAGTGCAAGTAGCCGAACTCAGAAGCTTTCCCACGGATAACATGGACGCGATAATCACCCGCTCCGATGTGTCGATCGACAAGGAAATTTCGTCCAACGGGAAAAGCTCTGTGAAAATGATAGCGAATAGCCCGACTACATTTAAATTTTTTGAAACCGGACCTATTGACGTCGACAACGCGCGCTTAATTTATAAAGCCAAGGTGTGTACGGACAACGTTAAAGGTCAAGCATTTCTGGAAATGTGGTGCACCTTTCCGGGCAAAGGTGAGTTCTTTTCACGAGGACTGCAGAATCCCATGAGCGGTACGAATGGATGGACGCCGCTGGAAACACCTTTCTTCTTAAAAAAAGGCGAAAAACCGGACAACGTGAAATTGAACGTCGTCGTGGACGGAACAGGAACAGCGTGGATTGATGACATCAAGCTTATGAAGGGACCCCTTCAATGACGGGTAATGATTGGTTTCCCTGAAATCCCGGAGAGACCAGATAGTCGAGACGCTCAGGTCTTCCATCTCGGATCATTAGGAGTTATATTCCGGACAATGTAGGTTTTGGTCCAAATTTGAGAAGGAGAGTGGTTTATGGAATCGCTGGGAATGTGTTTGGGAGCGTCCACGCTCAGTTGGGTTCGTTTACGTAAAGACGAGCAAGGAATCGAGGTAGTGGAGACCTCGAACATAACTCATGAAGGCAGTCCTAGAAAGACTCTTCTCGAAGCATTAGCAGGCATTCCAGATATCGCAACTATCCCCTTGGCCGTCACCGGCCGCAAGTTCATTAATTTCATCGATCTTACCACCATCTCCGAGCCGGAGGCAGTTGAGCGGGCGTTCGCTCATATATTGCCGGAAAACGACCGCTATCGTGTGGTGGTCAGCGCTGGCGGAGAAACGTTTCTTGTTTATCATATGGATGAAGATGCTCAGATTCAGGGGATTCAGACCGGCAACAAATGCGCTTCAGGGACCGGGGAATTCTTCCTGCAACAGATCGGCAGGATGAACTTGACCCTGGAAGATGTAGCCAGGCTGGCGATTTCTGAGGAACCGCACAAGGTTTCTGGAAGATGCTCAGTATTTTGCAAGAGCGATTGCACACATGCTTTGAATAAGGGGATTCCCAAAGGCCACGTTGTGGCGGGTTTGGCCAAGATGATGGCCAGCAAGGTCGTGGAACTGTTGAAGAAGCTCCCCAAGAAATCTGTCGTTCTGGTCGGTGGATCATCCCGCAACAAGACCATGATTCATTATCTCTCCAAAGAGATCGAAGACCTCTATATCCCCAAAGAGGCCCCGTATTTTGAGGCATTGGGAGCAGCTCTGTGGGCTTTGGACAATCCGACCGCGCAATATACCGGACCTGAACATGTGTTTAAGAAGAAAAGCTCCGCGTTCAAATTCCTCAAGCCGCTTAAGGACTTCCGTCACATGGTGCATTTCAACGAGCGGCCGAGTAGGGACCGCGGAGCCGGGTGATCGCACGATTCTCGGGCTGGACGTCGGGTCCACTACCACCAAGGGTGTAATAATGCGGCTCCGGGACAAAGCCATTCTGGCAGCAGATTATCTCCGCACCGATGGCGATCCGGTGGGCGCCTCCCGAAACGTTTACCAAAGCCTTGCAGAACAGATCAAAGTGCCGATCGAAATTATCGGCTTGGGAGTGACCGGTTCGGGCAGGCAAATAGCCGGGTTGCACGCGCTGACTGATGGCGTGATCAATGAAATCATAGCTCACGCGGCGGCTGCCGTGCATTTCGATGCCGAAGTGGACACGATCTTTGAGATAGGTGGGCAGGATGCGAAGTATACTTATATAACCAACGGAGTTCCCAGTGATTATGCCATGAACGAGGCGTGCAGCGCAGGTACCGGATCATTCCTTGAGGAGTCCGCAAAGGAGAGTCTTGGGCTCAAGGTAACGGATATCGGCAAATCGGCTTACATGGGAACAAATCCTCCGAATTTCAACGATCAGTGCGCGGCATTCATTGGATCCGATATCAAAAACGCTGCGCAAGAAGGCATTCCGATAACCGACATAGTAGGCGGTCTGGTCTATTCGATTTGCATGAATTATTCGAACCGTGTGAAAGGCAATCGGCCTGTCGGGAAGAAGGTCTTCATGCAAGGAGGCGTCTGCTATAACGAAGCTATTCCGGCAGCTATGGCTGCTTTGACAGGGAAGGAAATCGTGGTACCTCCGGAACCGGGTCTCATGGGAGCGTTCGGAGTAGCGTTAGAAGTGGAGCGCCGGATTGAACGCGGCCTCATGAAAGAGGCTTCTTTCGATCTCAATCGGCTGGCCGGCCGCGAAGTCACATACAAGAAGAGCTTCGTGTGCGGTGGCGGAAAAGAGAAATGCGACCGGCGTTGCGAAATCGCGAGAATAGAAATAGAAGGCGAAACCTATCCTTTTGGCGGGGCATGCAACAGGTACGTGAATTTGATTCGGCACGTGGAATTCGACAAACGAGCCTTGGATATGGTGGATTATCGACAACGACTTGTATTCCGCGATCTCGCTCCGGATGATCCGGAGGACAAGCGGCCCACAATAGGCATGAATCGCTCTTTTTTGGTGAACACGTATTTCCCGTTCTTCAACGCGTTTTTCAAGGAACTGGGATATCGGGTGGTCCTGCCGGACAGCGTTGATCCCGCCGGGAAAGATCAGCAGGCTGCGGCATTTTGTTTTCCTGCTGAGATAGCCCATGGCTTTATTTCAAATCTTGTTACAAAAGACCCGGATATTTTGTTCCTCCCGCACATCAGGGGTGTTCCCACGGACGAGGAAAACCCGAATACTTGCACCTGCGTTTTTGTACAGGGCGAGGCCTTTTATCTGGCCACCACCTTCGAAGCCGTAAAGGCCAAGAGGACGATTACTCCGTACCTGGATTTGAGCCGTGGATTTGAATCAAAAATCGAAGAATTTGTGCAAGTAGCAGAGCAGCTCGGCCCTGAGTCGTGCTGATGGGAAGCGGGCCTTCAATGCCGGCATGGCCGCGCAGAAGGCATTCAAGGAAGAGCTACGAGCCAGGGGCGCTGAGGTACTGAAAGAAATTGAGCAGGATCCCGCAGCCATGGCTGTGGTGCTTTTCGGCAGGCCATATAACTCTTGCGTAGCAGAGGCGCACAAGGGTATCCCTGGAAAATTTGCGTCACGAGGTCATCGCATAATCCCCTTTGACATGTTGCCGTACGAAAATCAGACGCTGGACGATGCAGCGACTATGTACTGGTCCATGGGCCGGATGATTCTTAAAGGCGCCCGTCTGGTGAAAAATCACCCGCAACTTTTTGGTACGTATATAAGCAACTTCTCGTGCGGACCGGACTCTTTTATCGTGGGATATTTCCGGGATGAGATGGGGCGCAAACCATCACTTACTTTGGAGCTGGATAGCCATACTGCAGACGCGGGCCTTGAGACACGCATCGAAGCTTTCCTGGATATAGTGCAGCACTACCGCGAGCTTGAGAGCAAGAAACGCATTAAAGCCGTTGTTAAGGATTTCCGAGCCGCGACATGCGCTATTGCTGACGGAAAGCCCGTTGTGGTGACGGCAGATGGTCGTAAGCTCGCATTAACGGACCCGAATGTGCGGATCATCGTGCCGGCTATGGGCCGCTTCGCGCATGACGCCCTTGTGAACACATTCAAAAAAGTAGGAATAAAAGCCTATGCGGTACCGCCCGCGGACGAAGAAGTGCTGAAGATAGGTCGAGGCAATTCCACTTGTAAAGAATGTCTCCCGCTTCAGACGACAGTAGGCTCGATGCTGAATTATTTCTGGAAAGATCGGCCGGAAGGCGAAGTATCGGCCTATTTTATGCCGGGAGCTGGAGGCCCGTGCCGTTTTGGCCAATATAACGTGTTCTCACGGCGCTTGATCGAGCGCCACCGCATTCCGGATGCTGCGGTGCTGACTCTCAATGCGGCCAACGGTTATATGGGACTGGGCGATAGGTTTACGCTGCCTGCCTGGCGCGCGATCGTAATCAGCGATGTGATGTATGAGATCTGGTCAACGCTTCTGGCTGCCGCGGAGGATCGAGAATCGGCCGTGCAAAAATTCGTCCAGGAATGGGACGGATTGGTTTCGGTAATCCATCTGTCCTGGAAACGGATCCGGTCTCAAATACAATCCGCTGCGCAACGCTTATCCCAGATCCCGCTGAAAATGCCTTATCACGAAATCCCCAAGATATCCCTGATAGGCGAGATTTACGTTCGTAACGATCCTATTGCACTGCAAAAATTGGTCGAAAAGATGGCGGATCGCGGGTTTATTGTCCGTACCTCACAGACCAGTGAGTGGGTCAAGTACGTGGACTGGCTGATAAAGTCCGGTATCGAAGGAGACAATACCGATATCCCGTTCTGGATTCGCTATTACGTGAAGAAGTATTTCGACAAAAAGATCAGGAATCTCTTCGCTCCATCCGGTCTCTTTTTCAACGAAGTGATCAAAGTGGAGGATCTGATACAGGCCGGAGACAAGTTCATCTCTCCGAAACTCACCGGCGAGGCCATTCTTACGGTGGGAGCCGCTCTACATGAGATTCTGCATCCCGCGTGCGGAATCATTTCAATCGGCCCGTTCGGTTGCATGCCCAGCAGGATCGCGGAAGCGGTGCTCTCAGAGAAGTTCACAACAACCGAGAAATTGGAGCTTATGCAACGCTCCAATGGAAACAAGCCGATTAGCCATTCCGCTGTGCTTTCGGCAAAAGATCGAAAACTGCCTTTCCTGGCCATTGAAACGGATGGGAACGCTTTCCCGCAGATAATCGAAGCAAGGCTGGAAGCCTTTTCTCTGCAAGCTCGACGGTTGCACGAGAAGATGCTGAATAGTGGCCATTAAGAATAGAGAAAAGAAAATCTGCACCGCACAGGGCGCTGGATTGAGTAGGACCGGCATCTTGCCGGTCTATTTCAGCTAAACCGTAGAGTTCGCAGGTCAGGCAGAGAGCACTGGATTGAGTAGGACCGGCATCTTGCCGGTCTATTCCAGCTCCTGTTGCCGCCTGCGGCGGCCCAGCTTTGTGCTTGGTTCCTTGCCATGAAAGAAAATTGTTTTTCTCTGCGACCTCGTGAATTTCCTGGTCTTTACCAATGTTCAAACTAACCGGCAAGCGAGAAAAGGGGAATGAGGCCGAACAGATAGCCTGTAACCACCTCACCAAAAATGGCTATCGCATTATCACACGCAATTTCAATTGTAGGGTAGGGGAGATCGACATCATCGCGCAAAACGGGGAAGACCTCGTCTTCGTGGAAGTCAGGTCCTGGAATGCTTCTGCTGTTGTGAATCCACTTGAAACGATTAGCCGGCGCAAACAGGAGAGAGTCATACGGGCAGCGGAAGTCTATTTGACAAAGCATGTGCGTCTGCCGGTCCCAGCCAGATTCGACGTGGCAATCGTTAAACTCGGCACCCCGCCGCATGTGGAACTCATCCGAAACGCATTCGGGTTGGAGCGGACGGGGATGTTTTAAGTCGGATTTACCATGGGGCTTTTTCGTCCTGAGATTGTCCCGGCTCTAGGCGAGAAGCCCATCAAAAGCGTCCCTACTCGTTCAAATGATGTCCTGGAGGCTGGACGTCCCGGGGGATGATGACAAAAAAGATGTACCAAACGCTCCGAGTATGTTCTTCGACAACAGAGATTTGCGTGTGTCACTTTCCTGGCGAGTTTACCACTAAGAAAAGTAATTGTCCCTCTGTGGGGGATATTGAAAGGGAATCGAAGATAGTCGGCGATCCAATATACTTAAGGTTCAGCAAACATCGGCTCTTACCATGACGAAGCAGTGGTTGAAAGAGGGGAAAACGATGAAACCATATCCACTCCATACGACTCAACCTTTCAGTGGACCAACTTGAGATGGGCAAAACATCGTATATTCCAAATATTCCAATAAAAGGAGAACGGATAATGCAAAGGAGAGAAGGGCGAGCGTTGCAGGCGAGGGTATGGACACGAGCGCTAATGGGCGTATTCCTGTCCGTTTGCTTCCTTTTCTGCGCCGAAACAGTCACCACAGCAAGGATATCGCATGGAAATCTCTATGCTGTTGTCGTGGGGGTGGGGACGTTTCTTAATTACAAGGAGTTCGCGCTGAAGGCTCCGCCGAATGATGCTAAGGAATTTGCTGAGTGTCTAAAGGAGCAAGCATCGCTTTACCGGGGCATCAACATTTCCGTTCTTGTGAATGATCAGGCTACACGCGCAAGTGTCGCGTCCGCCATCGAGAAAGCCATAAAAGAAGCCGGAGAATATGACACGGTCATCCTTTATTTCAGCGGTGACGCAAAGACGGATTCTTCAGCCTTGGATGTGTATTTTAACACGTACGACGCGGATCTCGACAAGCTGCCTGCCACAGCCCTGAATCTCTCAGATGGGGCAATATTCCGAAATCTCAAGGCAAAACGGGTGCTGCTGATAGTAGACGCCTGCCTCCCATCGGTCCAGCGCCTCTGTCCCTTGGCCGTACCGCAACGGACGGCCGTCGTGACCGCATCCATGCCCGGCGAGGCTGCACATGAAGACCCAAAGCTTCCCACAAGTGTGTTCACATATCATCTGCTTAAAGGACTCGCAGGAGCCGCAGACGTGGACAGTGTGGGCGTGGTGACCCTCGATGAGGCATTTAAGTATGCACGGAACGCCACAATTCAGCACAGCCCCCAAAGGCCGCTAATGGAGAATCGGGTCCAGGGCGAATTCCCGCTCGCTGCCGTGAAGTCCGCGACTCCCGAAGGGAAGAAATGAAAAGGCTCATGTCGGAGATTGCACATTGAGACTCGAATACTCTACGCCCCTGTGTGACCTGGTGGACCGAGTGGACGAGCTGGGATGCGCCCGAGAATGGGTGAAATGCCCGCTCATGAAGCAAGTTTTCACTCACCACTATGCACGTGAAAGATAACATTTTTATTGTTTTCCGAACGTTCACTATGGCACGATTAGGATTGAAAAATCCTTCAATTGAATTCATTTGTGCGAAAGGATCATCACGATGAAACCGCTGGTTTTAGATGGTTCACCCTGCCGGAGAACTCGTTCCGGAGTCGCTGTCGTCCTTATTCTCTTTGTTTTCATCCCATGCTTCTCCTTTACGTTATTGAACTCCCTTTCCTTGGCAGCCGACAGGGAAACCCCGAAGGCTGTGCGTCGGGCTTCTCCGGAAGGCGTGTCCGTACCGAAGGGTCAGAAAAGGATTGCCCTGGTTATTGGAAATAACGAATACAAAGAGGACCGCCTACGGAATCCGGCCCATGACGCGGAGGACATTGCAAAAGTCCTACGGGAGCTGGGATTCACCGTACATACGAAGATAAACGCCAATCCGCAAGAAATGGAAGAAGCAGTCAGGGAATTTGTTCGGGAGATTCAAAACGGTGACGTGGCGTTGTTTTATTTTTCAGGTCATGGGGTTCAATTACAGGAAGAAAATTATTTGATACCGGTTGGAGTTTCCATCGAATCTGCGACTGCCCTTAAGCACAGGGCTATCAGTGCAGGCTATATTCTTGGAGAAATGGACGAATCCCGGAACCGAACCAATATCTTTATCCTTGACGCCTGCCGGAACAATCCCTTCAAGGGTTTCAAATCATTGAGCAAGGGTTTGGCCGGGATGGATGCCCCTAAGGGGACATTCATCGCATATGCGACAGCTCCCAGGTCTGTGGCGGCAGACGGTACGGACCGGAACAGCCCCTATGCCAAGCATCTCATGCAAGCAATGAAGTCGAAAGGCGTTCCGATTGAACAGGTCTTCAAGCAGGTGCTACGAGCAGTGGATGAAGAAACGGCTGGCAAACAAATCCCTTGGATCTCTTCTTCCTTGCGGGAGGATTTTTATTTCAACCCGTTGCATGAGGCTTCGACGCAGGCTCCGGAACCGCCGAGGGCCACGGCATCTCCAGGTTCTGCACCTTCCCCCGATTATAAAGCACAGCTTGAGAGGGAGAGGCGAGAATCTGAACAAGAGATCGCCAAGCTTCGGGAAGCCAGAAGGGTGGCAGCGCTCGAAAGGGAACGGTTAGAAAGGGAAAAGCAGGAAACACAGCAAGAGAGAGAAAGAGTGGGTTCTTTGCCAACCCCTACACCCTCTTCCACGCGCTTGGAAGCCAAACGGGGGCTCCTCGGCGTAAATATTCAGGACCTCGACAATGCTTTAGCCATGTCTTTTGGCAAACCCGATACTAATGGTGCCCTGACGTCAGGGGTGATATCCGGAAGTCCTGCTGAAAAAGCCGGGATCAAACAGAATGACATAATCGTGGGATTTAATGACAAAACAATCAGGAGCGCGGCAGAGCTGGCGAACTTGATTAGCCAGACTGAACCAGGTAAATCGGCAACGTTGAAAGTATTTCGAGACAAAAAGATCTTCGACGTGAATGTCACCATCACCTCAGGAGAGCCATCGGCACGTTTGGTGCCTCAAACACCTGTATTGCCGAGCCAACCGGCATCAGATGAGCAAGAAAGTCTCTTACAGCGGGCGGAGAGTGGAGATGCATGGGCGCAACACAGCCTTGGTGATATGTACTGCGATGGCAAGGATGGAATGACCCAAGATCGTCAACTGGCGGTGAAGTGGTATAGGAAAGCCGCCGAACAAGGAAATCACTATGCTCAACACAGCCTTGGCAAAATGTACGCATATGGCTGGGGAGTAGCCAAGGATGATGAAGAGGCGGTGAAGTGGTATAGGAAAGCCGCGGAACAAGGAAGTGAGTGGGCTCAAGAAGATCTGGGGTTGATGTACTCGAATGGCTATGGAGTTGCCAAGGATGATAAAGAGGCTCTTAAGTGGCTTTTGAAAGCCGCTGAAAACGGGAGTAAATCAGCGAAAGGCACCTTAGGGCGAATGTACAAGTATGGTAAGGGCGTTCCCAAAGATCAGGCAGAAGCGCGGAAGTGGTTCAAAAAGGCTGACGAGTAGAGTGATGAAGACGCCAAGGTGAGAATCGCAGCACCTGGGTGCAACATCGTCCAGGTGATAGGAAGGCATAGTTAAAGTCTATAACAGTGGTGCTGGAGCCGCGATGGACGGTAAATACTATACTGGGATGCTGACAGATTCCGGGACTTCCACGGGCACGAGACGAATCCGTATCCTCCTATGGAGGGGAAACCATGAGACACATATCCACTCGGAACGATTCGACCTTCCAACGCTCTCTCTGGACATTTCCATTTATGGCATTGATGATCATCTGTTTGCTCAGTTCGCTCTCACTGGCAGCCGACAGGGAAACCCCGAAGGCTGTGCGTCGGGCTTCGCCGGAAGGCGTGTCCGTGCCACAGGATCAGAAAAGGATCGCCCTGGTTATTGGAAATAACGAATACAAAGAGGACCGCCTACGGAATCCGGCCCATGACGCGGAGGACATTGCAAAAGTCCTACGGGAGTTGGGATTCACCGTACATACGAAGATAAACGCCAATCCGCAAGAAATGGAAGAAGCAGTCAGGGAATTTGTTCGGGAGATTCAAAACGGTGACGTGGCGTTGTTTTATTTTTCAGGTCATGGGGTTCAATTACAGGAGGAAAATTATTTGATACCGGTTGGAGTTTCCATCGAATCTGCGACTGCCCTTAAGCACAGGGCTATCAGTGCAGGCTATATCCTTGGAGAAATGGACGAATCCCGGAACCGAACCAATATCTTTATCCTGGACGCCTGCCGGAACAATCCCTTCAAGGGTTTCAAATCATTGAGCAAGGGTTTGGCCGGGATGGATGCCCCTAAGGGGACATTCATCGCATATGCGACAGCTCCCAGGTCTGTGGCGGCAGACGGTACGGACCGGAACAGCCCCTATGCCAAGCATCTCATGCAAGCAATGAAGTCGAAAGGCGTTCCGATTGAACAGGTCTTCAAGCAGGTGCTACGAGCTGTGGATGAAGAAACGGCTGGCAAACAAATCCCTTGGATCTCTTCTTCCTTGCGTGAGGATTTTTATTTCAACCCATCGCATGAAGCTTCGTTGCCGGCTCCTGAACCGCCAAGAGCCACGGAATCTCCAGCTTCAGGACCTTCCCCCGATTATAAAGCACAGCTTGAGCGGGAGAAACGAGAATCTGAACAGGAGATCGCCAAGCTTCGGGAAGCCAGAAGGCTAGCAGCGCTCGAAAGGGAACGGCTTGAAAGAGAAAAGCAGGAAACGCAGCGAGAGCGAGAAAGAGTGGCTCCTCTGCCGGCCCCGACACCAACAGGACCATCAACCTCCGAAGAATCGGACGTGACGAAGTTGCAGAGACTAGCCCACCAAGGAGATGCAGGGGCCCAAGTCGATCTGGGGCGGCTGCACGAAAAAGGCTCGGGAGTTGCCAAGGATGATGAAGAGGCGGTGAAGTGGTATAGAAAAGCCGCGGATCAAGGAAATGCAAGGGGTCAGTGGTATCTGGCCATGATGTACCAATTCGGCGGTGGAGTCCCCAAGGACTATACAGAGGCGGTGAAGTGGCATAAGAAAGCCGCCGAGCAAGGACATGCCTATGCTCAAGACAGTCTCGGCGACATGTACCGAAATGGCTGGGGAGTAGCCGAGGATTTTTCGGAGGCGGTGAAGTGGTATCAGAAAGCCGCTGAACAAGGAAATACCACTGCTCAAGCCTATTTGGGGTATTTGTACCAGACTGGCTTTGGAGTTGCCCAGGATTACGAGGAGGCGGTAAAGTGGAATAGGAAAGCCGCTGATCAAGGAAATGACTTAGGTCAAAACAGTCTGGGGGACATGTACTATAATGGACTCGGCGTTGCCCAGGATTACGAAGAGGCGGTTAAGTGGTATAGGAAATCTGCCGATAAGGGAAATGCCACTGCTCAAACCAATCTGGGGTACATGTGCCAGAATGGCTTTGGAGTTGACAAGAATTATAAAGAGGCGGTGAAGTGGTATAAGAAAGCCGAGGAACAAGGAAATGCCTATGCTCAAACCAATCTGGGGTACATGTGCGAGAATGGCTTTGGAGTTGACAAGAATTATAAAGAAGCGGTGAAGTGGTACAGGAAAGCCGCCGATCAAGGACATGCCGAAGCTCAAACGAGCCTCGGGTACATGTACGCGAATGGCTTTGGAGTTGGCAAGAATTATAAAGAGGCTGTGAAGTGGTATATGAAAGCCGCTGAAAACAGAAATTCAAGAGCGCAATACCACTTGGGGCTAGCGTACAAGAACGGTAATGGCGTTGCCAAAGATGAGGCAGTGGCGCGGGAGTGGTTTCAAAAGGCCGCCGAGCAGGGCAACGAGGACGCTAAGAAAAAACTGGCCGCGGGAGCGGACATCAATCAAGCATTGCTATTGGCCGCCGCAAAAGGCCCCATAGCCGAAGTACAGCGCTGCCTCTCCCGCGGGGCGGACGTGAATGCGAAGAATGCCAATGGCTCTAGCGCTGTGGAGTTGGCAGCAACCAACGGACATACAGACATTTTGAAGCTCCTTTTGGACAAATCCTTAAGGGTGGACCTGAATGCGCAGGATGACCGGGGGTTTGGTCCATTACACCTTGCGGCCTTTAGCGGACATTTGGACGTCATTAAGCTACTTTTGGACAAAGGGGCCCGGATGGACTTGAAGAGCACCAAGGAGGGTGCCACTCCTTTGATGGCGGCCATTGCCGGCGGACAGGTGAAGGCATTGAAACTACTCCTTGATCGGGGAGCTGATGCCAACCTGCGGGACTCTAATGAGTTGACGCCGTTGATGTTTGCCGTGGAAGAAGCCGGCAACCGGCAGATGGTCGAGACGCTGGTTAAAGCGGGCGCGGACATAGGCGCGAAGCTTCCAAGCGGCGAGACAGCCCTTAGCAAGGCCGAGTCCGAGGGAAAGAAGGAGATTGCTCAATTCTTGAAATCAAAGACCCGCGCGGCCGGACAATGACGGTTGCATTGGGCCGGTGAGTCACAAATCTCATCTCTAATAGTTGAGACGTTATCTGATATTTATACTATAACCACCATGAATAAAAGGATAAATGTCATACTGCATCTATCGGGCCGGCTCTCGGGCAGGAGGCGAATTTTCTGAGCCTTGAATGGACTCAGGGTCAACTGTATACACGTCCATGTATCGCTGGAATCCCTTCAGCTTTACGTTTTCAGGTCCACGGCAGATGCTGGGGTTCTTCAACAAGGCTCTGGTCCTTGAGGCCAACATAATTCCGCCCGGTGGCGCCAACGATTGCAGCCGACTCGCTATATTCACGGCGGATCCCACGATAGTATATTCCAGCCTCCGGTCCGCTCCTAGATCGCCGGCAAATATGATACCTGTATTTATTCCGATTCTCATTTTTATTCCCTTAGCGAATTCCGCTATGCCGGAATTCGCCCATCCTGCATTTAAAGCGGTCATCTCCTTCTGCATATCCAGAGCAGCCGCGAACGCAGCCTCAGCGTGGTCTAGAATTGGTATCAAGTCCCCAAAAACTGCTAGAAAGCCATCCCCGAGAAACTGGTGAATCCTCCCCTGGTGTTTGAGAATCGATTGGGTCATCCTTTCAAAGAATTCCTTCAAAAAACGGCTAACATATTCGACTTCGACGGTCTCCGACAACGTTGAAAAATTTTGCATATCCACGAAAACTACGGTCAGTTCCTGCCTTCTTGTAGAAAGATCCGGGTTCATCCCGTCGCGAAATGATTTATCGAGAAGCTCAGGAGGCAGGTAATGTCCGAGAGCCCTTTTGGCCAGCGCTGATTCCCACTCAATCGACGTTCCCCGGATCAACAGAGATCCACATGCCGCGGGCAAGAAAACAAAAAAAGCCTCAATCAGAGGTATGTCATAAGACCAAAGAAAAAAACACGCGGTTGCCCCAACAAAAGCAGCCAGAGAAATTAACCCAGCGAATAGGGTTGCCAGTGTTAAGCTCAGCCGCGAAGTCATCAAAGGAAACAAAATCGCCACAAGAATTGACGTAACAATAATCCAGGGGAAGGGAGAAATCTGTAATATGAAGTCGCCCGTCAGAATTGTGTTCAATGCGTGGGAATGAATTCGGCTTAGCGGAGCGTTTACAGATAACGGAGTGGTGCCGGAATCGGTATTTCCTGTGGCCGTAATCCCGATGATCACTATCTTGTCCCTGTAGCGAGCGGCCAGCGACGGATCAGGGGCGTCGTTCAGAACATCGTTCACCGAATAATGTTTGAAACTCGTCCACGGCTTTCCCCAATTGACCAATAACATTCCCCTGCTATCAACGGGAATCGTCGTTAGCTCCGAACCTCGTTTGATTTGGATTTCTTTTTTGCCATTGAGAACAATGCGATCGGCAGACAGATTCCAGTAAGCCATCAATGTCGCAAGACTAAAGCTCGGGATACAATGGTCTTCCAGTTTCACAAGAAGCGCTACCTTCCGATAGACGCCGTCCCTGTCCGGGTGGCCCGTAATGTGACCGATTTCCTTTGAATTTTGGATTATTGGTAACAACGGAAGGGCAGAATCTTGGAGCTTGAAAACCCTCCACAAATGGAACATGCCTGGAACCGGCAAAGGCCAGCCCGCGTCGTAGAGCGCATCAGCCTGGGAACGGTCCCTAGGTAATTCGAGCGGCTTGTCAGGCATATCGGTCAGCATACCAAGACCGGTAGCTGAAACTACATTTCCCGCTCGTTTAATCGCCTCAAAAAAAGCCTCATTGCCTTCTATGTTCTTTCCTATGGCGGAGTAAAAAATGTCGAATGCAATTACTCGTGCGCCGAGTCCTGAAAGCTTTTCAACAAGTCTAGCGCTGAGTGCCCGGTCGCAGTGCCACAGGCCATGTTCCCTGATAGCCTGATCGTCTATATCTAAATGAACAATGTCCGGCGAACATCTCCGCACGGGACGGATCGTCGTTTTCCAATCGTATATCTTGAAATTTAAATTCCCGAACGGAGATGGAAACAGAAAAATCAATAGAGTTGCCAATAAACTGCAACCCGCGGAAAAACAAACACAAGTTACCAAAATTTTATTTTTTTTTGCGAAAGCTCCAAAATAGCTTGCCACTGTAATTCGGGCCTACTCTTTTAGCTTATCGTTTGGCAGCGGTTTCAAACCGGAACCACCAGCAAGAGTTTCGGGAGGCGTGCTTTCTATTCCACCCGGAATCGCTTTTCCAGCCAAATCCGAAACCGTTTCCGTCAGTCGAACGTCGAGATTTTTGCCTGCCTCGCCTCGAAATAGAATAGTAGCTCGATTGAACTCTTCGTCTTGTGCAATCGATTCCAGCTTTTCTTTAAGAAGACTTGTGGATTTCCGGTCGTTTCCGGGAATTACCAGCCATTTCCTATCCGCCGGGACTTGCAGAGGATTCAGCACGAGCGGAGTCCGGCTCAAGTAGAGCACCAGTTTTCCCTTGCTCGGCTTCTCCCCTATTTTCAAAGATACGGGAGAATCCTCCCCGAATAAAGCATAAGTTTTATTAGGCTGGATTAGACTTTTCTGTATCAGTTTGTTAGGCAGCGCTATACTGACACTGCCATCCGATGCTATGGCCAATATGGTCAGATATGCACGCTGATCAGTAGTCAAGAAAATGATCGCCCTATCGCCGGGCTGAAATGGTTCCCCTTGCGATTTGTTGGATCCTAATATGAATTTTATAGCTTTAGGGCCGGGTTCCCCAATGGAGGCAATTTTATCCGCTATATCCGATGGTGCAGCGGAGGCCCCCGAGAAAAGAGGGGCTGCGGCCATGCCTAAAATTGCAGCAGCCATAAATAATCGCCAAGTCCGGATTAAGGTCTTCATTTTGATTCTCCCCGGCGGATTCATGGGATCATTTTGAATTGTTGAACTCGCTTTGCCCTTTTTGCCAGGACACGCCTTCCGGAGAAGCCCGCCGCACAGCCTTCGTGGCTTGATCATCGGCTGCCAGTGAAAAGGAAGTGAGCAAGATGGGGAAAACTAATGGAACGGACAGGGTTCCGGCGTAGACTATTAGGAAGGTTGATCCTTTGAAAAAGGCGGTGAAGTTCACCGTTCCTCCGGTTCTTTTTCTCCAGTACCGGAAAATAGCCCTTATCGCACTGGTTAAGCATACTTCATGCTGAATTCTTTGGTCAAGGTCGAATCCGGTTCCATGAGACCTCACATCTATTCGCAGCCGCAGCAAAAGCGTCCTCCATGAGAAATATTTTCCCTGTCACTCCAGACCCCTTTAATAATGTTAGTCGCAAAAAATCCCAGGAGATGACAAAGTAATCATCTGCTCATGAACATCTGCCTTTCTTCACAAAGTGGATGGGGTTGTGTCATTTCCGGATCGCTTTATCCACTGAAAGCATTCATGCCATTGTGTGAGAAGATCTTGTCTTCGTGGAAGTCAGGACCTGGCAGTCTTCTGCTATTGTGAATCCAATCCATACATTTAGGCGTCGCCAGCAAGAAAGAGTTATCAGTGCCGCGGAAGTCTATTTGACAAAGCATGTGCGCCTGCCGGTCCCCGCAAGATTCGACGTGGTAATCGTGAAACTTGGCACTCCGCCGCATGTGGAACTCATCCAAAACGCATTCGGGTTGGAGCGGGCGGGCATGTTTTAGGCCGGCCGCGATGGTGAGGCTGTCTCAAAACTCAGAATCGAGAAAGAATAGTGCCACACTTCTCGTTCTCAGGCTCCGCCTGGGAACCAGGAAAAACTTGTCATTGCGAGGAGCGAAGCGACGAAGCAATCCCGGATTTGTTCCGGCCATGCGTGTGAATAGAGATTGCTTCGCTGCGCTCGCAATGACAGGTCCCAGGTTGACCTGGGGGCTCCACCTCCATTATAGGCCAGAAATGCCATCTATAGGCATTCCAAAAAGTAATCGCGAAAAGGAAGAGAATTTGGTGGCGACGTCCCGCGCAGAACGCGGGATTGCCCGTCACTCTTAATAGACAGGCTGGAAGCCTATCCTGCCATTCTGCGTTACACTCCGATCCTACCCGTTATGGGTACAAAACTTTTGAGAGCGGCCATAGTCGGTGGTTATGGGATGAGAGGCGAGACGCCCGTCCCAACATTAACGGCTTGCAATGAACCCCGTTTCGCACAGTCAATTTCTTTCTCTGCGTTCTCTGCGACCTCTGCGGTGAAATCCTATTCTTCAGGAAGTTGACAAGATCGGTCAAAGTGTCTAAAGATATTATCACTTCACATCTTTTTAGCGCCCTTAGCTCAGATGGATAGAGCGTCTGACTACGGATCAGAAGGCCGGGAGTTCGAATCTCTTAGGGCGCACCAGATATCATGAAGGATTCAGGGCAGCACCTGAATCCTTTTCTGCTTTAGTGAGCGTAAGAAAAAATATTCCACCACCAAGACAAGGGTCTTTGTAGGCTGTCTTCCCGTCGAGCTGTTGAACGTAGGAAAAAGGGGACATTCATCTTTGTTGTTACTGTTTTCTGGCTTCCCGACCGGCTTTTGTGGTAACTTGGTGCTACACCTAGAACCGCACGAACTTCCATCGGAGGGATCTGCTACCACGTTACACACGCCGCATGGGCCTGGAATTCACGCTGCGACCCCACGGACGCCCACGAACCGAGGCAAAAAAGTAGAATGTCCCCTTTTTCCTTATACAAATTCAGCTTTCGAACTTCCGACTAGTTCTGTTGGCCACTCAAAGGGGAATGAACACGGTCAAATCGTGGTATCGATTCAAGGAAGGCAGTACGGCCCATATAGATTCATCTTGCCAAAAAGTAGCCACTAAGAGCAAAATGTCGGGGAATCGAATTCATAGCTGGGCAACTTCATCCGATCGGAGGCTGGCCGTCAGCCCAAAGCCGAAGAAACTTGGCAGGAGATCCGCCCTGGCGTGGATGACACTGCATTCCTCACGAAGCAAAAGGGGATGTCTGTTCGCCGTTGTCAAGTGCTCCTCGAAGGTGCGCGAGGCATCCACAACCCGATTGACGGGCCGTGATCAGACTAATCCGGCCTATGAAAACCGAGAAGAGTTGCTAAGGAATAGCATAGTGAGTTCTCGATAAGAATGATATTCCGCGAGACGACAGGAACAAGTAGGAGCTTCTTATTCCAAAGGAAACAATCTGAGTTTCCAGTTTCACAGGCTGTATAATCGCACTTAGACAGCTGAAAGGTAGCCTTGCCATGGATCAAACAGCTACGAACCCGGAATACACAATCGAAACAGCAATGGATCGTTTCATCCACAAAATGCGTGATATCGAGGATTGCGCACAGCTGGTACCCCTAATTGTTGAAGGGCAAAAAGCGAAGGAGGCGGAGCTACTTGAGGAGCTCCGGAAGGACAGGAGCATCATGGGAGAGCGTCCGAGTAAGCTATTTGGAGCGATAACCAAGAAAGTCTTCGATGACATCCGTTGCGCCTTTCGGCTCTTCAAATCTCAGCCGGAGAGGACGCTCAGACTCAGTCTCTTTCTTGGTATCTTCAGCGCCTATGATGCTTATCTAGGCGATTTATTGAGAGCCTTATTTATAGCGAGAACGGAACTGTTCAGTTGCATTGGTGGGGACGTCCCGTTGTCAGAAGTCTTGGTATCGAACTCGACAGAGGACCTCAAATCGGGAATCCTGGAGAAGTTTATTGAGAATTTTCGGCGTGATAGCTACCTTGAACAGTTTGAACGCTTGGAGCGTCTATTTGATATTAAACTTCGGCAGTTTGAAAGGTGGAGCGCTTTTGTCGAAGCCTCACAACGTCGTAACCTTATGGCCCATGCTGACGGCATAGTGAGTGCACAGTACCTTCAGGTATGTAAGCGTGAAGGTGTTGCCCTGTCAGAATCTTTACAATCAGCTCAAAGACTTGTCGTGGAAGATGAGTATCTTAGAACGTGCTGTCGTCTAGTGATGGAAGTTGCTATAAAGCTTGGGCACACTCTCTGGAGGAAGCTTCTTCCAAATCTGCTTGCAGAAGCGGATAAGCATCTTCGCTCAATCTCATACGAGGCGCTTGAGCTGGAGGAGTGGGATTGGGCAGCCATGCTTGGAGAATTTGCATTGGGTCAAAAAAAATTTAATTCTGAACTCGACGAACGCGTTTTCGTTGTGAATTACGCAATCGCCATTAGGTATAAAGAGAGCCCGGAAAGTAGCCGACGTGTGATGGAGAACTACGACTGGTCTTCCTGCTCTGGGGAATTTTGCCTTGCCCACGCAGTGCTAAATGACGAATACGACGCGGCGTCAGCGATCATGGTCGAAATTGGCAAGAAGGGAACCATGCTAGAGGGTGAGCATTCATATCACACTTGGCCGCTATTTCGCGATTTCCGTGGTATTCCTCAGTTTCTGAAAGCTTACAATGAGATATACCGGCACGAATTTGTTACAGAGCTACGGAAAGAGCTAGAACAGGCTGAGATGTCATCGCCAATGGAATAGGGTATCGCCAATAGCGAATAACGGATTGTCCTTTCCACACAATTGTGACACGGATGAACGGCAAGACATTGATTTCCGGCAACTATGAGGTGGATGCCCTCGTGTGAACTTCAGGGAGAGACAAATCATGGTCAGGTTGGCATTTTTCAATCGATTGAAAACTCCCCAGCCACAAAAGGGTAGACGGTATTTTCGTCAATGATTACGGGCATGCGACGGTATTTAGACCTGTTTCCAGTTTTTTCTCTTAATCGTACTCATATAAGAAAAACCTGTGGAGTTCCGCATACACCATACTTAATTGCCTTCGATTGTCCTCTTTGGCCCAGGCCTCTTTCTCCTCAGCCTTCGGCCAATCGTCTTCTCCAGCTGACCGATGAACTCGTCGCTACCGAGTGGTCTGCCGGTTCTCTCGTGTAACCGCAACAGCTCAACGTGTTCCGTCGCTGTTTCTTCTGCTGGAAATGCGCTCTAGCCCTCCACCATGCGAAGCAGCGGCGCTACCTTCACGAAATCATCGTTTTGACCCGCGATATGAGCCGCTGCACTGCTCCACAGGTATTCGCCGGGAACTCTCGCCAGGTGAGCCCGAACGGGGTTCAGCTCTACGTAGCGGGCCGCAGCCATAAGATGCGCCTCGTCCAGGACATAGGATGCGAAACGTCCCTGCCAGAGATGGCCCCGCCAACCTTCGCTGAAGTTGACCCGGCGTGTGTACCGGCGATGAGCCTCCCCGGCGGCGCGTGCCAATCCCTTGATCGAGTGAGGAACAGCGATGAGATGCACGTGATTCGGCATGAGGCAATACGCCCAGATATCCACCCCGTGCTTTGAGCACCACTCAGACATCAAATCGATGTACGCTCGATAGTCCTCCTCGCAAAAGAAGGTCTGCTGTCTCCGATTCCCTCTCTGGGTGATGTGATGCGGATAGCCGGCAACGACCACTCGTGCACCTTGCCCCATAGCCCTCTTGTACGCCGGTCAACTCTCCGCGTCAATAATTACGTATGGTGTACCCGGAATTCCGGAATTACAGAAATACAATCCCGAACTGCGTAAAATACGGACTGAATTCTGGAAACGAGTGGAAAAATACTGGGACAAAGCTATGATGATCCTCCTTATTGCCGCTTTTGTGCCTTTCTTTGCTCTTCCCGGACTCGACGCCATCAGATACCAATGGTCGCACGTGCCACTAGCTCTCAAGATAATCGGATTTGTCGGAATACTCATCTCATCGGGTTTAAATTTTTGGGTAATGAGAACAAACCCTTATTCTTCAGCAGTAGTCGAAGTTCAAGAAGATCGGGGGCATAAGGCAATCACGACAGGACCTTATCAATATGTCCGACACCCAATGTATGTGGGATTTATATTGTGGTTTTTCTGCATGCCTTTGGCTTTAGGCTCCCTGATCACATTCATTCCTGGCATAATTCTGACAGCACTGATTGTGGTGCGAACCTACCTGGAAGACAAAACCCTGCAGCAGGAACTGGAGGGATACGTGGCTTATGCAGAAACAGTGAAGTACCGACTCATGCCCGGAGTCTGGTAGATTATTCTTGCATTATCTTCAGCAGCCACAGCAACTTCACTATAGGTAGAAAAACCTTATCCCCAGCGTAGCGAAATGAAAAGGAGAAAAGAATGCCATCAACCAAATGGTTGTCCTGTTCTGCCGTCGATCACGATCAGGAGTATCTGGTCTTGCTAACTTATTTGCCATTGAAGCGCTGGAGCAAGCTGCCCAGCTTTTTGCACTATGTTTTTGCCATTCAAAGGCAGTTGAACACCGCGAAGGGCATGATAGGCTATTCTTTGCTGGCTCATCTTTTCAGCCGTGACTTTTGGACTCTCAGTGTCTGGCAAGATGCTCAGGCATTAGCCGAGTTCGTTCGCACAAGACCTCACGTGGAAGCCATGTCCAACCTACGAGGTCACCTGGGAGCGACCAAGTTCATAAAATGGCGAGTGCAAGGGTCCGTCCTTCCTCCCGGCTGGGAGGAGGCGATGGAACGGTTTCAGAATGACAGAGAGCAGAGTGCTTTATGATCCAGTGAATTGCCATCGGTGCGAAAAATGTCCCAAGGATGCGTTTTTGGCTGTTGCCCAATTGGATCGAGCTGAATGTGCCGAGACGGATACCTGGATGCGTGTGAATCTGTTTGATCGAGCAATTGAGTGTCAACTTGAGTTGACAGTTTCTCTTCAGGACAGACTCAGCACGCACCAATCCGCCCGAAGGCTGTGAAAGAAAAACAATTTAAGTCGGTGAATTTGGAGTCCTTGTCGTCAGGCACTTCTTTCCAACTCTTTGAGTCAGCTCAGGCTCATTTTTCCATCGGAGCAGGTACAAACTTGCTTGTTACATCCCCCACAAGGCCACTTTGCCTCGGATCGAGGAACCTGATGGGCTTTTCAGCCGAAAAATCTACCCCGTTTAGGTTTACCCACACGACATTCGGGTTACTCGTCCAGTTGAAGTAGAAGAGCCGGTCTTTCAAATCGGTAGCCGAGGTCCACCATGTGGGATACGTCCCTGCCCCTGGTCCTGAACGGTAAGAGGCTCCGAACGGCACTGAGACGTTGCGGATAACGCTGTACAAATAAGCGACTGCTTCGGTCTGATCTTTGGGTTCGGGAAGGGTCTTGAGAAACGTTGAGGCCCGGACGAAACGATCCAAAGGTTCCACTCCGCCGGGAAGCCTTTGAATAGTGCCGCCGAATGGCCTGTACCGCCTGAGATTCGCTAATTGGACAGGATATGGCGGTTCATTCGTCATTACCGTGTGTTCCCGCCCATGATGGATCACCATATTCCCGTAAATAAACTCTATAATCGCCGAGTCCCCGCTGGGGTCTTCAATAGCCATGTGTAGGGGGTACACCATCCCGCCGATCTCTACCGGAACGACCTGAACGTCCCGTAGAGCAGCCACTGCATCTTTGACCGTCTCGAAATTGTCTAGGACATAACGCAGCCAGCGTAAATAGGTGACACCCGGCCTCCGGGAATCTCGCTCTTCGTACCTGGTGACGTGGAGATAGAGTAGATGTGCTGCAAGTCCCTTCTCGTTTATGCCTTCCATATTCCCGTCAACGAGTGGATCCATTTCCTTACTAGGGCTACCTTTGAGGGCTTTTAAGGCAAACTCAAAAGGAACAACTCCGACGCTGCCGTACTTCGAGACCCAAATTAAAGAATTCTGGTCTGCCTCTCCTTGCATTTGGATACCGCGGGGATATATCACCAGCCGCTCACCAAAAGGATGATCCCAATCCATTGATCGAGCAACAGTGACACCTTGGCTATTCGTGTTCCATAAGATTCGGGAGCAAGCAGTGCAGAGATCGGTCAGAATCAATGAATAGAACAGCAGTCCGGCGGTGCTGAGCAGGAACGATAGTCTCATAGACTTATACATGTGATCTTCCTCGTTCGAGAAATCAAAGGCTTTTCAACCGGAAAATGACGGATGAACCCGCGACAGTCAAGGAATATCCGTGGCAATCTCGGCCTCCAGCGACTTAGCCGACGTTTTCTTCCTGGAAATGAGTATCATAAAGGAAATGGGAGAGACTGTGGTACAAAGGGCAAAGCGTCCCGGACCATATAGTCCGATATTGAGGTTTATTGGTTAAAACGCTTGTGGCACCTTGCGTGTGTAACTAAGCAAGGGAGTTTGACCTATGTTCAGAGATACTAAAGCATTTAGCAGTTTTTCGGTAAACGATTTGCAGAAGGCGAAAGAATTCTACGGTGAAACACTCGGACTGGAGTTTTCCGAAATGCCTGAGGGGTTGGAACTGCACGTCGCGGGAGGAACCAGAATATTTGTATATCCCAAGCCTAACCACGTACCTGCCACATTCACGATTCTCAATTTTCCGGTGGATGATATCGAAGAGGCCGTAGGCGAGCTAACTAAGCGCGGCGTGCGGTTTGAGATCTATGACGAAGGCGATCTGAAGACAGACGAAAAGGGTATTTTCCGAGGTCGAGGGCATAAGGTAGCGGTTACGAAGCCGACATTCGAGGCAAACAGCGTAATGGAGGCGGGGTAACACTTTACGGGGGCAGCTTTGTAGCACAGCGGTGGGGAGAAGCCACGAATGTAGCATTCAGGTATCGCCTTACAATTGGAGAGATTAAAAACAACCGTCAGGTGGTTCGACTTTATTTGACACCGCAGTCAGGAGAAAGGGCCAAAGAGTTTCTGGCGTTTGAGTATGTCTATACTCGTCAGAGCTGATGTGTATTATGTGAAACGATTTGATCAGGACGAGTGTCAACCCAGTTGACGCGTGGCGTGCCGCTGACTTCACCAGCGGATAACAAATGGCAATGCCGCGAACACAATGCTCGCGATCAGAAGAAAATAGATGTTGGATACGAAATAGGGTAGTCCGCACAGGACGAACCCTGAAAGCAAGGCTATCCCATTTTTTTGTTTCCTTCCATATACAATATATCCCAGCCCTAATGCGCCGAAAATCACCTCTGTGGGGAAAAGGGGACATTCTACTTTCTTGCCACGGCTCGTGGGCGTCCGCGGTGTCGCACCGTGAATCCAGGCCCATGCGGCACGTGGTCGTCATCCTCGTGAAACACATCCTGGCGCGCGTTGCCGCGGTTCAAAACGTCGTGGCAAATCCCTCCGATGGAAGCTCGTTGCGGTTCTTGGCATAGCACCATGTTGCTATAAACGCCGGTCGGGAAGCCAACAAACATTAACAAAAAAGAAGAATGTCCCCTTTTCACAGCTCTACGTAGCGGGCCGCCGCCATAAGATGCGCCTCGTCCAGGACATAGGATGCGAAACGCCCCTCCCAGAGATGGCCCCGCCGACCTTCGCGGAAGTTGACCCGGCGGGTGTACCGGCGATGAGCCTCCCCGATGGCGCGTGCCAATCCCTCGATCGAGTGAGGAACAGCGATGAGATGCACGTGATTCGGCATGAGTCAATACGCCCAGATATCCACCCCGTGCTTTGAGCACCACTCAGACATCAAATCGATGTACGCTCGATAGTCCTCCTCGCAAAAGAAGGTCTGCTGTCTCCGATTCCCTCTCTGCGTCATGTGATGCGGATAGCCGGGGACGACCACTCGTGCAACTTGCCCCATAGCCCTCTTAGACGCCGGTCAACTCTCCGCGTCAATAATTACGTATGGTGTACCCTGAATTATGGCCGTCTCGCGTTCCCTCAGGTCCTAAGCCCGTTATTTCATCTTTTTCCGCTTGTCACGAATGTAGATTACTTTTGAATGGCCGTCACTCTGAGGTCTCTTGTCAAACTCGAAGAGATCGGTAGCCTTTGCGAGTTCCCCAAGCTTGCTATATCCGTAGTTGCGAGGATCAAACTCGGGAGCCTGCTTGACAATATTGTTGCCCACAGTGCCTAAATTTCCCCACCCGCTTTCGTCAGAAGCGGCCTCCAGAGCACTTCGGAGAAGAGATACCAGTTTGGTGTCACCTTTCAGTTCCGGTCCGGTTTTGGGTTTGGACGCTGGCTCGGCATCCTCCTGAAACCGCAGAACTTCAGTGAAGATGAATTTGTCGCACGCAGAAACAAAAGGCTTTGGAGTCTTCTTCTCTCCGAATCCGTACACCAGCACTCCCTCCTCTCTAATGCGGCACGCTAGTCGGGTGAAATCGCTGTCGCTGGATACAAGACAGAATCCTTCAAACCGTCCCGTGTAGAGCAGATCCATTGCATCTATCACCATTGCCGTGTCCGTTGCATTCTTCCCCACGGTGTATCGGAACTGCTGAATCGGCTGGATGGAGTGCTCCAACAGGACTGGCTTCCATCCGCCCAGGCTAGAGGTAGTCCAGTCACCATAGGCACGCTTCACGCTTGCAACGCCGTACTTGGCCACTTCTGCCAGTAGCCCTTCCGTGATTGAAGGCTGCGCGTTGTCTGCATCAATAAGCACGGCGAACCTGTTTTGTGACTGTTTATCCGTATTCATGTTTCCTTCCCTGAGTCCTTCTGACTGTCGACCGACTGGAATTATTCTGAGGTCTCCCTTTTCGGAGCATCGTGGACCACTGGTCTGATCATACTGCGATAGTGGCCCATTGGTCAAACTCGACCTTGAGTGTCCAGACACCGTCCTTACCAAAAGATGTTTTGCCGACGCGACATCTCAATGGTACGGGGACACGGCCATCGCTTTGCCTGAAAGGGCTGAGATTCGTTCTCAAACGCACGGAAATCAATTCTAAGCGATTTTTTGGATCGGAGAATAGTCCAGATCCCCGCTTCGTGACATTTCATAAATAATAAATTATAATTAATGCAACTGTCCGTGTTCACATGGGTTTTTGGTCACAACATTTCTTGGCTTTCTGCACAGTCCGCGCAGGGAGCTCATAGCAACGATAAGGCGTGCGGGACTTTTGCGTGATTCGGTTATGGATCGTTATGGACAATGCTGGTTTTTCTGCAACGGGCTTCGCCGACAGCTATTTGATTTTCTGTTACTTAATTGTGAACAACCCACGGATCAGAAGGTTGGGAGTTCGAATCTCTTAGGGCGCACCAGAAATCATTAAGGATTCAGGACGCGGCATGAATCCTTTTTTTGCTTTGGTGAAAGAGTGGTCTTGCGAGAGGCAAGAAAAATCCTGGACTTAATAGAAGTCCATCACAAGGAATGGGCAGGTGGACGTATGAAAAAATATTCCACCACCAAGACAAGGGTCTTTGCAGGCTGTCTTCCCGTCGATCTGTTGAACGAAATTCATGAATTCAAGGGGTCAAATACCTACCACCTTGAAAGAGCTTTGAGGCTTTATGTGAAGATCATGGGGGCGAAGGATTAAAGAGTTCCGAAAAACGGTTTGGCCGAAGCAATATTGGAGCGCCGCAAGAGCCTCAAACCCTCATGCGGCGTAGAGACATAAACCGAAATACCCCAAGACCACCTGGGGCCGAAACTCTTTTCTAATTTCCCGGCTCAAAATTCCCACTTTCGCTGACGACATACACTGTACCTGCTCGCAGCGAGTCGGAAATCAGTATTTCTGCCCCTTCAGCCGGGCTCATCAACTCTTCACGCTCTTCGAAAATCAAGGACTCCATCTCCTCTGTCCTCCATTACCAGGCCGCGGATAACTGAAGCGTTACTCCGAGGCGTAGATTCCAGTTGAAACTTGCTGAACGATTTAGTATTGTTCACAGAGTACCCAATTGATGCCTGAAAATCTTCTTCGCAGAGTGAATGAGTGATGGAAGCGTACGACTATAGGTATCAATACGGATTTTCAGAAGTTTTTGCCGAGTATCAATATGACGTAGAGCGGCAGAACCAGAAAGCGTGGAAAGTGCTGTCAGTCTTACGGGATTTTTACGGGAAATCACGTTCTTTAACGGATTTGACTTTGCTCGATGTCGGGTGCTCGGCAGGACTTATGACAAATTTGTACGGCACTCAGTTTAGAAGAACCGTCGGAATAGATATCGACGCACCCGCCGTTCAATTTGCATTAGAGAATTTCTCTTCACATAACCAGGAGTACTACGTTCGAGACGCGATGCACACGCACCTTCCGGCGGAAAGCTTTGATGTTGTGACATGCACTCACATCTACGAGCATGTGCCTGATCCACGAAAATTGATCGATGAAATTTACCGGCTCCTCAAAAAAGGAGGAGTATGTTATTTTGCCGCCCATAACCGGTTCTGCTTTATTGAGCCACATTACATGCTTCCCCTCCTTTCTGTGGTTCCAAAGCCCCTCGCACACATCTACCTTAGAGCCGCTGGAAAAGGAGATTACTATTACGAAAAGCTGCTGTCGTCGGGACGACTTAGAAAACTGGTCTCCAATTTTCGCGTGCACGATTTTACTCTCAAGGTGATTGCCGACCCTGAAAGATATTACGCTACGGACCTCTTGAGACCAAAGTCTTTGAGGCAAAAGATTGCCATGGCTATCGCAAAAACCGCCTATGATATTTGTCCCACCTATGTATGGATACTCGAAAAACAAAGTCATCCGTGTTGAGAATTCTACTCCTATGGATGCCTCTGGCGTGGCTTTTGGTGAGACCAGGCAGATACTAGCCGGAATAGGGTCCCCCAAAAGGGTGTTATTGGTCGCCATATTATCTGTGGCTGGATTTGTTCTGATAATCAACAGCTCGTGGAATGCCACCCCGGATAGCGCTTTGTATATGACTTTAGGTGAATCGCTGGGGCGAGGGGAAGGGTATGTCTTTAATGGAGAAAAACATACTTTCGTCCCGCCTGGGTTCCCTTTACTGCTAGCAGGAACGTCAAAATTGCTGGCACCGAGTTTTTTGAGCTATCGCATTCTCATGGCTGTGATGGGATTTCTGACGGCGGTATCGGCCTACTTTTTTGTTTCGAGATTAGCGGGCCCGGATTGCGGCTTTTTAGTTGGCGGTCTCTTCAGTCTGAATCACACATTGCTCTACAACTCGACATTTGTTCTAGCCGATGTTCCGTTCGCACTTTTTATTATGCTGTCATTGAACGCGGTTCTCTCAGCAGCTCGTCGCAACACATTGGCTTGGATATGTATTGCAGGTTTGATTTGCGGAATTCTGCCTTTAGTTAGGGTAAATGGAGCGGGATTTCCCCTTGCCGCAGCATTTTTCTTCTTTTGCTCATGGAGATACACGAAATGGTGGAAAAAAGTCAGCCACATTACACTTTTCTTAATGATCGCTTTTACTCCTATCGTTGTTTGGCAGTTATGGAAATCATATTTCCCAGTATCGGAATCTGAAG
This sequence comes from uncultured delta proteobacterium, assembly GCA_963843165.1. Lineage (GTDB taxonomy): Bacteria > Desulfobacterota > Desulfomonilia > Desulfomonilales > Desulfomonilaceae > DATJPW01. The sequence goes on from CAWJJL010000008.1 coordinate 107,805, forward strand.
GGACGTATCTATACGCAATAGGGGGCAGGACATGGCAAGATCAGGTTACAGTAATGGTTTCCGCGTTCCTGTCATATTTCCCGGAGATAAGCTTTTCCCTTACAGGGATTTCTCTGAGGACTGGCATTCTCGAACTAATCCCAACAGGGATTATGTTCTTGGGAATGTACTACGCTTATCGGAAAGGGGAAAGGCTGCTGGTTCCCCTATTCCTTGTTCAGTTCTGTGGACTACTGTTGACCACTGCCGGAACTCGTTATATTGTGTTTTTGATTCCAGCTTTTTACCTCTTCCTGGCCGTCGGACTAGGAGAAATCTCAAATTTATGCCAAAAGAGATTCCCTGATTTTCCGTCCTCACGCCTGCTTGTAATAGGGTGTTTTGCTGTCTTGGCAGTTCTGAACACAGGTCACAACCTGATCACCATCGTTGAAGCCAGAACTGCCCTGGAAAAGAACGGTGCTCAATCCGAGCGTAGTCAGCCTTTCTTCAGTGCTGCTCGCTGGCTAAAGCAGAATGCACCGTCCGCTGTAGTCCTCACCACTCGACCCAGAATAATCCATTATCTGAGCGGCTGCAGGACGGTTTCTCTGGTTCGTTCGGGAGTTCCAGACCATGAAATATGGGTCAGAGAAGACTTGCGGCTCCGGGAGATAATAGAGAAGCAGAAACCAGACTTCCTTTATGCTGATACGAAGGACACTGAGTTTTTCAACCAAATAATGTCTTCGATGAAACTCTTGGGCCTGGACCTGGAAGAAATTCAGGAGGCTTCCACGCCTCGGTATCGTCTGTTTAGAATAAGAATGCCTAATGAATTATGAATTCAAATCAAACCAACACGAATCACGACTGGATGAAGGTTCCACAAACGGTGGGCTGGTTCGCCATGGTTTTGGATGATAAACCGCAAACCAAAGAGAAACCGTACAGGACGCGCCCTGAATCGTCTGGGGCGGACATCAAGACCTTAGCCAATTACTACAGCACCACGACTGCCATTCAGCGGAAGGCAAATGCCGAAAGGGAACCCGGGTGGGAGGGATTACGCGCAACCTTGAGATATGGAAGCCCATCATAGCCGCGATCAACAGGTATTGTTTGGAAAGTGGTCTGGAAATTGCCTTGGCCTGTGTCATCATGCCCATCGAAGTGATTAATCAAATAAATCGGCTGAAAGGAAGCAAGACTTTTCACCTAGAAAGAGCTTTGAGGCTATATGCAATGATTATGAAAGAGACGGTTTAAACAAACCTGCCAAACCGTCTTTTGACAGAACACTCCAAGAATTGTCTCCTATTCTGACAATCTCCTGTGATATCTCACGGTCCTGATCCCTTCACGAAAGGGGGCTTCCCTTGGCCAAAATAAGCGCTAGTGCAAAGAAAATCGTGGCAGACGTTAAGGCCGGAATGGATGATTCCGCCTTTATGGAGAAATATCAGCTATCGGATAACGGGCTGCGATGCGTTATTAAAAAACTCCTGGATTCGGGAGTGTTGAGCTAGACTGAACTGGAGAGATCTCCGTCTTTGGACCCCCCACAAAAATTACGAAATCTGTTAATTTTTGGTGTCCATATCGGTGTCCACAGGTGTCCATGTCGGTGTCTAAAAGCGGTGTCATTCATTATCAATCAGCCTTTTGGCGGCTCCTTCTGCTGGCCCGTTGCCCGTGGGGAAAACTGTGATAAGTGTAACTCTTTTGCCCTAGTCCGGGTTAGCACCGTATCCGGGTGGCGAAGTCGGGGTGCTTTTGTGGCCCGGCGGTGAATTGAGTTGTTGAATCATATTTTGTATATCCATACGCCTGACAGTATCAGGTTGTGATGGCTCTTCGAGGCCGAGAGCATCACGGAGCGCTTTTTCTTGGAGCGCACTTTGTTCTTGCTTGACTGCTTGGACCTCTTCAAGCCGCTTTTGCCAGGGGCCCTCTTCTGCAACACTTTCCGATTCCTTGTCAGCCTGTATTTCTACGGTCTTGCGGCCCATCTGATTACTGACAAAGACTATTATCCCCAGCACTACCGCCAGTACCAAAATTATCTCCAAGAGACTAAGAAGGACGCTGTGTTGTTTGTTCATGGTTAGTTCTTTCGTCACCGCAGACCTGCTTTCGCTGGTTTATACATGAATCATGCGGCGCTTTGGCATTTCGGGCATCTTGGTGCCGATGAGGGGACAAGGGATGGTTCCCTGGACCACGAAAAGAACTCCCGGCCTGCCCCCGTATTATGTATCACTTGTTAAGTTGTGGGTATAGTACGTTTTCCTCCTAGGAGAGCGGCGATGATAGCACCGGCACCGTAGACGAAAAGAACGTTAAGAGACAAGCTGTTACTGGCGAGAAGCACGACACAAGACCTCAACAGCCAATACAGGATAAAAGAGTTATTCAGCCCGCTTGGCATGACAAGCCATGGATAGTAATAGTTCTATTGATTGTGCTATTCCCTTTGGGCCTGTACGCCTGTTACCGTAATTCGACGCTTTCCACCGGGATCAAAGCTTTCGCAATAGTGGCGTGCATTTTGCTGGTAATTATCTGCATCACATTGATCATTTCACTCACCGCGCCGATCTCCGACCTGACGTCTTTCTAAGCGACCTGAGTAGTTATCTCACTGTACACTTGGACGCTTTTTTGGCAAGAATTCAGATTTCATCATAAGATCTTCAAATCTTTTGTGAGTGACCGCTCAGAATCCAATATCTTGTCACCATTGCACTCGAAGTTGAAATTGTTGGGGTCAGGTGTGCTCTTGCCTCATTTAGGGCTGTCGTCCGATGCGCCTTTACGCAGGCTCGCGGTGATGAGAGCTGTCGGTGAGCTTTGTTCCGTGGCAATCAGGTTTATAGATTGTCAGAGCCGGATAAGAAATTGACAGTAAAGAAAATAGATTGGGATTGTGAGACTTCTGACCTCCAAGATGAGCCGGGACGGGTTTATTATAACGTGCGGTGGGATAGTATAGAGTTCACAGACGACGCAGAGTGTCATTTCTCAGACGATTGAGAGGCTCTGGACTGGCCGAGCTTGGGACTCGCACGCTTTTCTCAATATGCCAAATGTATCCGTCTCAATCATTAACGGTTGTCAAGTCAAAAAAATACCCCCAGAGTTACCTGGGGGTTACGTGTAGAAAGGCACGAAACGTGTCACGGTTTCGCTATATCGTCACAAGCTCATTTCAAGCTTGGAGCGCGCCGTTAAGTTTACAGCAGCAGGTTAGAGTCCTGACTCAAGCTCTCGCCCCGACGCCAGGACTACCGGTAAAAAGCAGCCCGAAATTTTCCAAATAACAATGCGGCGAAGGGCACGGTTCATGTCGGGATGCCAACGCCTCTTATGGTCAGTATTTGTCAGAAAGGACTTGCAAAAGCCAGAGTAGCGTTGGCGCCGAAAATCCACGCCGTCCTGTGAATATTAACCTGAAAGACATCATTCTGGGTGGGAAAGGCGCCCACTGAATTGAATAACCCTATAATGTCACCGCGAGCGTACAGGTAGTTGTACCTCACAAAAAACCCAAGGGTCGAATCGCTGGCAAACCGCAATGTAGCCTCTCCGTACGCCTCCACAAAGGAACCCCGGTTGAAGTTGCCGGAAACATCGTTCCGCACGCCGAGTCCTAGGCCCCCGCCAATGCCGTAGGTTTGCCCGTATTTCATTGTACCGAATACGGCCGGAAAACCAATCACTCCAACCTTTAATGAACCGTTGGTCTGCCCCAAGACTGTCTCGAGCCCCAGATAAGGTATCCACGAGGAAAACTGTACGTCAGCCTCATCCGTGGGAAGCGCTGCTAGAGCGACCAGATTTGCGGGATTTTTGAAGTTCGTGGCAAATGAATCGAAACGCACTCCTACAACTGCCCAGCCAATTCCCAATGGTGAGTAGTGTCCTGCAACATCAAACATGTACCACTGATTGAGAGCGTCCCATGTGCGAGACCCCTGTACAGCAAACAAAGTGGACTGGACAATCTCCTCGGAGTGGGAAAGTGGTCCTCCCTGAAACATGTATGCGCCACCCAGAGACGCCATAAGGGCCCCACTCAAGGGAATATCTGCTCTTGCACCGACCAACCAGCCCCGGAGAGGATAACTTTGTGTCCACTTATCCAGGACGATGGCGGGTTGATAGCCCTCACCGTTCGGGTCAAAAGTCAAAGTCACGCCCCTTGGGTCGTCCACATAGCCCGCAGCGATATTCAGGCCCCCTGCAAGTGCACACCCTGGCGCGCAGGAACCTCGGCCTAAGAAACCGCCTACAGATGACAGTCCCAAGGATGGAAGTCCCATCCCGATTGGAGAAGCCTGCCCGGCACTCAGTGCCGGAATCAACGCGACGAGAATAATGCTAGCGAGGAAAACAACTCTGTATTTCATAACCACACCCTCCAAATACGCCACGACCGTTCTCGGCTCTGCGCCGAGACGGAAAATCAATGGCTTGCAACTACATGACAGAATGGTGATATGGTTTAACGGAAATCCCTATCTTGTCAAGGAAAAAGAGGCCCCGTTACCTAATTTGACACGGAATTGGTTCCGTTGACAAAGAATCGACTTGTAAGACAAGTGTCGTTGCGAGGAGTGAAACGAAGAAATCCAATTGTGTCCTTTTGCGAAATTGGAATATTCTGCCGGAGAATTCTCTTTCAACCGCAATAGCATCTCAATTCTCCGGCTGGCATAGATCATGAGCCGTTTCATTTCCCCATCCGTGATCCTGCTGAAACTCTCGTCCTCCAAGAGTTTTGAAGGCTTTCCAGCATGAAGATCCCAATGGGACCATTTCGAAGGGCATAGGCCACAATGACATTGGCCTCGTCTCGCAACTTAAAACCATCTGGCCATCGTTCCCGAGCCACCTCATCTGGAATTCTGGGAATATCTTTCATTGTTGACCCCTTCCCCAAGATATTCTGCGCTATCATACCCTGGACAAGGGCCGTATCGCCGGGAAGTTTCGGGCTAGGGGCTCTCTTATGGAAGAACTGTTGTGGAAATTTGCCTGCCGAGAATGCGGCGCTGGTTTTCGACTGTGAATTCTTTTGGTGTCCATATAGGTGTCCACAGGTGTCCATATTGGTGCCTAAAAGCGGTGTCATTCATTATCGATCAGTAACAGCAAGAATCAAGACAGCCCCTTGAAATGATTAACAAAGGGCTATCTTGGTATCAATAGGTGATAGTGGGTGAAAAGGGGAGGGGCTCCCACTACGGATCAGAAGGTCGTTAGTTCGAATCTCTTAGGGCGCACCATAAATTATGCAAAAAGCCGCCTAGTTACCTTTATCAGGTCAGGCGGATTTTCTTTTCAGGATTACCAGTGCGTGACTTTTCCTGCCCCTCGGTCGGTTTAACTGGCGCGGCGGTAAGCGTCGATGGTCGCTTGCATGTTCTTGGGCCGAAAGTCGATTCCGAAAAAGAGGGAAGGCTATAGCAAATTGCGGAAAAACCGCGAACTGCATTAATAAAGCAGCAAATTGGGGCCAGCAAAAAAACCCCTAACCATTGGGTGGTTAGGGGCGAGAAATTGGGTACAAGACGTTAATCCGTCTTGGTATATCGTCTGGGGAACCGCTTATTGATCCCCGGCAACGATCTTTTTTAGCATTGAGGCTGCCTAAAAGTTAAAAGTTATTTTTCCGCCCAGAGTCCATGACGATCTTCGTATTTCAAAATCGTAAGTAGACAATGGAATCCCGGCTCCGATCAGAGTTGGGGTCGTACTAACCCTTCCATCAATATAATTATATCGTCCAAAGATCCCTAAACACCCCAAACCACCAAAATTCGTGGAACCTTCAGCCCATACTTCAAAGAAAGCAGCTCGATCAAAATTCGCTGCTGTATCTAATCTAGTGCCGGGTGCAAAAAAACCGGTTTCGTCGTACCTGACGGTACCTGGCACCCACGGAAACCCTATTACTCGAACTAACACGCCGCAACAGGGACCACCATAGCAGGCCTGAGTTCCAAGAAATGGAATGTACCAATTTACAGTTAGGTTCGCTTCGTCCGCAGCCGTGCCACGTGGGGCAACGAGAGAAAACGACGGTGCTACTGGGCTCTTTAGCTGAATATTATATGAATCCCAGCGGAAGCCGCCGATTAGATTCATGCCGCATGTTCCCAGTAACAGTGCCCCGTCTATCCAACCCTCCGACTTGTTTGCAGTCCAGACCCTTGGGTCGCCGACAAAGGTGGGTAATCTTTGGCCTATGTCTATGGGATCATAGTATTCTGGTGCATCACCCGTTGTCGGGAAGAGGTACCAGCCGGAAGCCATGATCCCCAGTCTTTCACCAAGCTGGCAATACTGCGAAACACCCAACCACAAACCACCAGGATCAGAAGGGGTTGTCGTAAATTGGTTCCTTCCGAGGGGTTGAGCGAAGTCCCCCCTATTGGCGAGACCGAAAGTAGCTGGCGTACGACTTGCCCTCTGCTCGACGTTGTACCCGACATAGACCGCAGGGCAGCATTTCCCCCAAGCGCCATAAACCCCAGGCTCACAATAGCCTCCACAGCCGCTTGATGCCTGACCCCAGGAGGAGCCCCCCAGCGTTCCCAGCCCGAACAAACCTGCCGCAGGCGCCAATGTGGGAACACATAACAATAAAATAGCAGCGAATGATAAACCCACGACCCTTCTCATGTCCATATCCTCCCAAGCACCACACAAAAGACTCCCCGCCCAGTGTGGCGATTGCAATTAGAAAACATACCTATAACAGATATGTTAAAGGCATACAGGGAAAACTTCCAATTGTCAAGTAATTGTTGTAGGTGCGCTACAATAACCGGCAGCGTCCCGATGACCCCAGAAATACTAAGACTATCCTATTATTTGGCCGAAAAGGAAGGACCGAAAATTGCGATTTTATGCCCGATAAATGCCTTCTCTTTCTTCTTCGTTCTAATTTCACGAGCTATTCGAATTCCCAGTTCTAATGAAATCAATATGTTAGCCTCTTGTAAAAGTGGTCCAATATAACTACTACTATAAGCTACTAATTTCATTAACAAACCCAATTTTCGCCTCCTCGGCCCCTCCACTCCAATAATGAACCCCGTCAAAAATTACGAAATTTGTTAATTTTTGGTGTCCATATAGGTGTCTAAAAGCGGTGTCATTCATGATTAATCAGTGACAATGAAAATCAGGACAGCCCATTGAAATGATTAGCAAAGGTCTGTCTCGGTATCAAACGGTAATAGTGGGTGAAAAGGGTAGGGCCTCCCACTACGGATCAGAAGGCCAGTAGTTCGAATCTCTTAGGGCGCACCAGAAATCATGATGCGCTATGCGGTAGCTCCCTAAATTCCGCCGGAGATTTGTCGCGCATCATTCATGTCACGGAGGCGGCTCAAATTAGGACTCTACGCCCCGTAGAACAATGTAGACTTCAAATTCCTGAAGTAATATTAAACTGTGGTTGCAAGGGTTGGACAGTTTGCAAGTCTACCGATCGCACTTAGGTTGGGGGGTTATATATTGAGACCTCGACAGTATTCGCGCGGCTTCAGAGGATTCCTTTCTGCGATAATTCCAACATCTAAGTTTTAGTTTTGAGAGACATCGCCGGACTGCCGCTTGAGCAACTATTCAACGCCTCTCCTGAACTGATACGACCTGGATCTGTTCGGGTAAGGAATCACGCGGGGGATTTTACTTGACGAGTGGTCTGCAGAGAGGCATACTCAAATACAGGATAAAAGAGGCTTTTTCAGCAACGTGACGACGCTTTTGCCGTGTCAAGGCTCGTGTGAACCCTTTGGGTGGCGTTTCTGTGGTCAGTGGAACCATCGTTCTAATGGTAATCGACGCAAAGATTACGAAATGACAAGGCTACCGCATAATTCCGGGTTTATTCAATCTACCGCTTTTTGACCGCCATACAAAAATTAACAATGAAAAGTCTTTTGTTCATTTTCGCTGTTTTTACAATTCTGTCCATTGCTCTGCTCTACCCGGGCCTCGATTCACCTGCGACTTATGACAGTCTCAGATTTGTTGAACAGAATAGGCATTTGTTCGAGTCCGGCGAGTATCTCAAAGTTCTTCAGATCTGCCCAGGTCGGCAGGTTTTCTTATCAATGCTTTATGGCGTGAGTACCGCCTTCGGATTTGACGCACGGTATTTTCGGTTGCTGAACATCGTAGGGTTAGCCGCTTCGGCTACGATGCTTGTTGCGCTCGTTTCTTCCATATTACTTCACTTCAGGACTGATTGGGAATGTAAACTGCTAGTTTCCACGTTCGCTGGAGTGTGCGGACTAATATACCTGTGTCATCCTCTTCAGACCTATACTACCTTATACTATTGGCAAGGAGCGACCGTATTTGCTTGCCTATTCTACTATTCAGGGATCGTTGCTTATCTCTATGCTAGAGAAACGCGTACCTGGTACAATTATTTTTTTGTATCTCTATTATTTGCACTCGGGATGTTGTGCAAAGAAATTGTTGTTACACTTCCCGCCGTTCTGTCCGTTATTGAAATAACATCCCGGCATGACTCAATAACGAAACGTCTGCGCTATTCGCTATTTTGTTTTCTCCTCTGTCTTCCCGGTTTGGTCTTGTACGTTGCGGCGATCAAGTGGTTCCATACTGCGAACAGCATGATGCGACTCGGGATCGGTGAGCGATTCTATGAGTATTTTAGAAGCGGCGATGTGGGGATTACAACGCTGTTGCTCACTCAAATACGTATGCTATTCGACTACGCCTTTATGTCCCTAGCGCCCGCATTAACAGGTGTGGACTTGGTCAGGGCGGCTCAATATTCAATGGATACGGGCAGAACCGTTTGGGATTTATTAGCCGTACTGTCACTATTGGTTTTGATCGTGCTAATCATGTTATTGAGACGAAGTCTGCCCGGAGTAGCTGTGGGCTTATCTTTTTTCCTCCTGGCCCTTTTACCGGAATCGCTCTTTATGCCGAAATACGCCTTTGTAGGGTACCGCGCGATTCTGCCTGGAGCCGGCTTGTTGGTTGCGCTTTCAAGTTTGTTTGCCGGCCTGTCCGACCGCACCAGATATGATCGACTGCTTCGAAATAGTTTTATTGGGCTAGCTCTAGCAGTGGCCTTAAGCAACGGGGCCTTGATGTACTTTGAGGCATCCAAATGGAATCCCAGGGACTTCTGGACACGGGCATATGATAGGCTCCCTCCTTTACGGGGAGATATTGATCTTAATGCCTATACTGATGTCGTACTTAACGCAACTTCTTCTTTGGACGAGTCAGGGTACTTTGATAAGGCAAGAATTATCCTTGAAGATTTTTTCCATCAACTGACGCTTTATGAACAAAGGGCCAGCTCAATCAGTTCCGATCCGAACGCTGAACGCGTCCGAGCTATTCCTAAAAATCGGCGACTGATGAGGGACTTGAGCACCAATTACGCTCGGGCCGCTTCAGGGTCTGGTTTTTCGGATAAAGCGTCCAGAGAATACCGACGCATTGCTCACGATTACCCCGACTGGGCTCTGGGCCGAAACAATTATGGTTCTATTCTAGAGGAACAAGGTGATTTTGAAAGCGCCCTGAAAGAATACGAAAAGGCAGTTGAACTGAACCCTGAAAACCAGCGTTTTTCTCTGAACCTCGGAAAACTATACATTCGAATGGGCAGTCCGGAAAAAGCTTTGGATGTAATCTCCAGATCGGTCCGCCTTGAGAGATCGCGAGAGGCTCTTATCGTGTACGGATACATCCTGATGAAGCTCGGCAGACCAAGCGAAGCTGCAACAGTGCTCACTGAGGCCGTACGAAAAAGTCCACCCGATCTGGAACTCTTGAACATGTACGGGGTCGCTCTGGCCCAGAGCTCAAAATTCACCGAAGCACTAATGGTATTTAAAACTATCTTGAAGCTTGATCCTCTGAACAAGGCTGCGCAGAACAATTTCGATCAGATTAATCAAGAATTGGATAAAAAGAATACTTCACGATGACCGAAACTGCCAAGTCAGGACCTCAAGGAAGGGGTAAGCCTCTTTTTTTAAAACGCATTCCGGTTTTTCAGGATAAATGACAAAGAACAAGGCGAATCCAAAAAGTAGATTTTGGACTTGCTCACTGGCTGCTAATACTCGGATGGCGACGTCCTAATTTGCGTGCTGATTCCTCAAAAGCTTGGTCTGCACCAACTTGGCAACCAATTGAGCAACCCTAATAAGACACAGCAGAATATAATAAGGATAGCGAGAACCCGATGCTTCTCAAATCGGTTAGTCGGATTGCAGCCCATTTTCTGCTTGGTTTATTCCTTACCGGGCATTAAACGTGCCTGAATCACAAAACTGTACGACTCTAGCCTGAAACAGTCTTGAATAAAATATTTTTCGGCTGGAAACAACACAGAGCAACATCTAAGTACGTTCAGCCGCGGGTGCGTTTACGTAAATCTTTTGAGCCCCAGTCTCGCTCTGCGATTATGGAGACGATGCGTTGGGCTGCGCGAAATCGTCAGATATCATGGAGTAAAATTGGAGGGAATACCAATGGCAAGAAAGAAGAGACTGCTGCCCATCAAACTTACGAACAAATTCTGAGGTCGGTGAATTTCACGCCAAATCAGGATCTATTTCTTGTTCTTCAACAGCTCCTGAAGATTGGCGAACGGCCGGTAAGAGGAAGCAGAATCCCGCTCATCTGAATTGCTCTCGTCCCCATAATCCTCTTCATCAACGTAGCGCTGGTGTTCCATGTCGTGACAATAGATACACAGTAGCTCCCAGTTGCTACCGTCCGGCGGATTGTTGTCGTGGTTATGATCTTTGTGGTGAACAGTCAGCTCACGAAGCCGTCTGCCGGAGAATTCGCGTCCGCATCGACCACAAATTGGCGGGTAGATCTTCAACGCCCGATCGCGGTAACCTGCTGCGCGTATCTCACGTTCCCGCTGAGCCTCACCAACAATCCGGTCCAATCCTCCGGCGCCTGATTTGGGTTTTTGGGGTCCTCGCATAAGTGAATTTTGTCACTGTCAATACACACTGTCAACCTCTGTTGGGATAGGAATTTTGAATGACAATTGGGATAAAAATGTTTGACAGTGATCCACCAAATGGTATACCAAATAAAATACCAAATTCACCGAAAGGGGGAGACGCCCGTGAAACGCTTTTTAATCTTCCTTCTCGCAGGGTTATTCGTGCTGAGCATTGCGGCTCTGGCTTTTGCTGCCGAGGACAAGGTGATCGGCGATGCTCGTTCGGTTGATACCAAGTACCCGATGCCCTTTAACGTGAATCTAGAGAAGTGGTTCGCTGAGCACCCTGTGGAAGCAGGGAAAATGATCAGGATGGACCCGGTATTTCAGACTCCGCGGGTCATAGTGTTAGCGGCCACCAACAAAGGGGGACTCATCGATCTTCATTACCACACGGCTGCCGATGAAATCGTGGTGGCGATCAAGGGCCAATGCGAACAGTATATTGACGGCAAGTGGGTTGTGATGAAAGCAGGTGACATCCACTACAATCCTAAGGGTGTGATTCATGGTACACGGCTCGTGGGTACCGAGCCTTTTTATGCGCTTTCCATTTTCACTGCGCCTCCACCCGGCGGCAATGATCGGGTATTCCTCAAAGATATAAGTACCGCCAAACCCGGCGATGTTGTAGGGGACTGGTCACTACTGGACACCCAATACAAGAGAGGCGCCCTTTTCAATATGGATGATTGGTATGCCAAGAATCCGCCCGAAAAGGGAAAAACCATGCGCAGCGATCCGGTAATGGGGACCATGCGCGGCCAATTGATGATCGCTCAGTCGCCTGCACTCGGAGTTCATTATCACGGGTCCGCAGACGAAATCATCTACTGCTATAAAGGCGCGGGCGAGATGTACATCAATGGGGAATGGGGAAAAATAAATCCAGGAGAAATTCACTTCTGCACACGTGGCCAGATCCACGGTATTCGTCCGGCTGGTAATGAGTTTAAAATATTTGCCGTATTTGCTCCTCCTCAAGCGGGAGGCAGCGACCGGATCTTCAAAGAAGATTTGAAGTAAAAAGTGTTGGCTCGAACAACCCGCGGTGGCCGCCCATGGGCCACCCGGGAGGCTTGCCGGGTGATCTTTGGATACTCCTGGCGGCGTCTGGCGTTGGCTTTTAATTTTTTCGTAAGTTGATCAAGCGGAGGGCAATTGATAACGATGGGAACAAATACTAATAGGGCTGAGGTCTCGGCAAATAGCGTGAGTTCAGCGCTGGTGCTTAGGAAATTAGAAAATGCAATCCTGTCAGGCTATTTTAAGCCTCGCGAACGCCTTGTTGAGCGAGACTTGCTGGCACATTTTGATGTGAGCCGTACGGTAATAAGAGAAGTACTTAAAATGCTGGAGGGAAAAGGTCTAGTCAAGATCACTCCTTACCGAGGTGCCATTGTGGTGGATCTTACGGCAGAGGAGGTGGAACAAATCTTTTTCCTCAGGATGAAACTCGAGGCTGTCGCTGCTGGACTTGTGGCCGAGAATATCACGCGAATAGAGGTCCAGCGGTTGAAAAGACTGTGTAAGGAATTGGAAAGGCACATGACTGACAGGACAGACCAGATGATAGAGAAGGACAATGAATTTCACCGAGCTTTGTTCCGGGCTTCCGGCAATAACTATCTGAACGAGATGGTGGATTATCTCAGTATGAAAGGTCATATGGTGAAATTTAATTCCTGGTCCTTGCCGAATCGGATAGAGCAATCCATTCTTGAGCACAATGCCATGATCGCAGCACTCGAGCGTAGGGACGGTGAAGCGTTCGAAAAGCTTGTGACCGATCATCTACTTTTTTCCAAGAACCACTACCTGGAGCAATTAAACGGTATACCACGGGCGGGAATATCAAATAAGGTCGAAAAATCATCCTAGAGCATGCGTAGATGCGAGGATCACCAATCCTATACGAATGGAATAAGACAGAGTTGAGAAAAGAAGCGCCAATTAAAACGATGGTCAAAGGAGGGAAGCAGGGATGAGACATGATTCCAAGACTGGATTAGCCTTGGTTATTCTAGTCGCTGGCCTGCTACTTGTCCCTGCGATTGCTCGGTCCGCTGACTTCCCCAAAGGTCCAATCACTCTGGTTATACCGTGGGGTGCGATAGGTGCCACAAATACTCCCATGGTCACCTTCGGACCGAAGGGCATGGATCCCAAGGTGATCAAAATTCTTCAAGACGCGTTCCACAAGGCCAGAGCGATCCTCGTTTCGTTTCGGCTATGGCAAAGTATGGCGCTCCGATAATGTACATGGGCTCCGAGGAATGCGCCAAGTACTGGACCGATGCCTATGTTGAGGCCCGCGAACAGGTGAAGAAATTTATACTTGGTCAATAACCATAAAAGGCTTCGGATTGGCGTGCTGGTTAAGCGTAATCGCTGAGACGACGATGTGTCGAATCAGCATTTAGGTTAAGGATGGACGGGAAGATCGTATGCTGACGCAAACTGGAACCGAGAAGGTGCGGATCTATAAGGAATTGTGCAAGGGCGTTGAAGGGTGCGGTATATGCCTCAGCATTTGCCGGCAAGAGCTTTTCAAGCCTTCGTCCGAATTGAATCGCAAGGGCTATCGTCCTCCAGACATAGCCGATTCGGAATCGTGTACTTCGTGTGAGAATTGTATGATTTTTTGCCCGGATCTGGCCATCGTTGTTGCAAAAAAACCGGAAAAGATCTGAAGAAATGAGCGCGGAAAGAATACAAACCGGACGACACTTCATCATGGGAAACGAAGCCTGTGCAGAAGGTGCGCTGGCCGCGGGCTGCGAATTCGCGGCCGGCTATCCCATAACACCCGCTACCGAGATCGCGAATAGGCTCGCCCTGAAGCTCCCTGAGGTCGGTGGTGTTTTCCTTCAGATGGAAGACGAGATAAGCTCGATTGCGGCTATAATTGGGGCTTCTTGGACAGGGAAAAAAGTGATGACTGTCACTTCTGGGCCCGGTATTAGCCTCATGCTGGAAAATATCGGTTTTGCCGTGGGAGTTGAGACACCTTGTGTCATCGTGAATGTTCAACGCGGGGCTCCTACTACCGGCATGCCCACTGTGGGGATGCAGGGCGATATGGTGCAGGCAAAGCACGGCTCGCACGGTGATTATGAGATCATCGCCCTTTGTCCTTCCTCTCCTCAGGAGATGTTCAATTATACGATAACTGCGTTTAACTATGCCGAAAAGTATAGGACTCCGGTTTTCATCCTTTCAGATGCCTTTCTGGGGCATATGCGGGAAGAAGTTTTGATACCGGAGCCTCGACAAGATTGAAAGGCTGTATCGAAAAATACCGCGCGGAAGGCACAGACCCTCAGACCATCAAAGGTTTTCTTGATGAGGACATTGCCCCGATGCCCATTTTCGGGAAAGGCTTCAAGGCGCACGTGACCAGTTCATGTCATGACGAAGCGGGGAAACGAAATCTCATTGACTACTCTTCTCTCGATCTGTTCGTCGGCGACTTAGTAATAAGATTCTCAAACACAAAGAAGAGATTACGATTGTGGATAGCAATTACGAAAGAGGAGATGTCGTTTTAGTTTCATACGGGCCTGTGGCTCGTGCCGGCGCCGCGGCAGCTTCTCTGGCGAGGGAAGCCGGTATATCCGCCGGGACTCTTCGTCTGGTCACCGTATGGCCTTTTCCGGATAATGAGATAGAGAAAATGGCTAAAGTAGCAAAGCACGTAATAGTGCTGGAAAACAATCTCGGGCAAATGTACCCGTACATCAAAGCCGCTGCTGCTCGATTCACTGATGTTTCCTTTCTGCCTCCAAAACTGGTCGGGAAAATACAAGACCCGGAAGACATCCTGAGCAAGATCAAGGAGGTCGCCCAATGAAGGAGATCGCCCATCCCCTTCGCAAATTTATCCGGCCTTCGGTTACCTCCAGCACCAACTGTCCGGGATGCGGCAACGGTATAGTCGTCCAGAGTATTTTACGTGCCATCGATCAACTTGGATTGGACATGGACGACTTCGTTTTTGTTTCAGGAATAGGCTGTGCGGCCTGGATACCGAGCCCATTTTTTAATGCGGACGTGCTTCATTCCATTCACGGACGACCCATTGCTTATGCCTTGGGCATAAAGATGGGCCTGCCGGATAAAAACGTGATGGTTGTTAGCGGAGACGGAGATCTCGTGGCCATCGGCGGCAACCATCTCATCCACAATGCAAGGCGGAATGTGGACATGACCGTTATCTGCGTTAACAACAGAATATACGGTATGACTGGAGGCCAAGCCGGACCTACGACACCCGCGGGGGTGAGAACCACCACAACGCCGTATGGCAGTTTTGAAAATTCTTTTGATATCTCACGCCTGGTCATCGCTGCGGGAGCCTCTTTTGTCGCCCGTTGGACCACGGTGCATCCCAGAGAGTTGACGAACTCGATTAAGAAAGCCATCCGGAAGAAGGGCTTCGGGTTTATTGAAGTCTACTCTCAATGCCCGGTGCAGTTCGGCCGCAAATCCGGCATGAACGGATCCGTTCAAATGATGGAGGACTATAGGAAAAGGTCCATCCGAATTGAAAAGACAACCGAGCTGACTGAAGAGGAGTTGAAAGAACGAATTGTTGTGGGAGAGCTTGTAGATATCGAAAAGCCTGAGATGGTCGAAGAGATACAGACAATGAAAGCTAGAGCCATGGGGAGACCTCGATGAATCGGACGGAAATCATAGTAGGTGGCGTAGGCGGTCAAGGTGTGGTTCTGTCCGGGATACTCCTTGGAACTGCCGCTACAGTTTACGATCAAAAAAAAGCAGTTCAGACCCAATCTTATAGTTCAGAACTAAGGGGTGGTGCGGCAAGAACCGAAGTAATCATTTCCGAGGAGCCGATTTCAGATCCTCAGGTCAGAAAAGCGGATATTCTAATCGCCTTGGCTGAAGAGGCGCTGCCTCGCGATATTGATAAGTTGAAACCTGGAGGTCTAGTCATCGTTGACTCGGACATGGCGGCAGGCCCCAAGCGAGGGAATTACGAAATTCTTCGGATTCCTGCGACTAGCATTGCCGAGAATGAAATGAATAATCCAATTGTAGCTAATCTCATTCTTTTGGGGGCACTGATCAAAAGAAGCCCGGTTGTCTCAATAGATTCCATGGAAAAGGCGATTGAATTTTCAGTTCCGCCCAAGGCCAAGATGTTGAATATCAAGGCGTTCCGTAGAGGATTTGCAATGGAGGTTAGTGTAGAGGAGGCATGTAGTTGAAGACCTTTGAACAATATATAGACAGTCTGAAAAAGTTAAGACCGACAGCCTACATGTTCGGGGAGAAGATAGAGGACCCGCTAAATAATCCACGAATCCGGGCAGGTATTAACGCGACAGGCGCTACTTATGAATTAGCGAATGAAGAAAAATATCAGGAACTCTTTACGGCCATTTCTCCGATCACAGGAGAACGGATCAACAGATTTACAGTCGTGCCTCACTCTATCGAAGACCTGGTGAAAAGAGTTAAAATAAATCGGATACTTGGAGGACATGTAGGAACATGTCATCAGAGGTGTACCGGGCTCGATTGTCTCTGCACGCTTTCCATCGTCACTTACGATATCGATAAGAAATATGGCACTCACTATTACGATCGTTTCACCGAATTCCTCAAGTATATGCAGATTGAACGATCTTACCGGGAATGCAAGCGTCACGGACGTGAAGGGGGACCGCGGTCTGAGTCCTCATGAGCAGGAGGATAAGGACATGTACCTCCGTCTTGTGGACCAAACAAAAGAAGGAATCATCGTAAAAGGAGCAAAAGTCCATCAGACAGGGTCCTTGAGCGCTCATGAAATTATTGTGCTTCCCACCAGGGCGATGCAGAAAGGGGATGAGGATTACGCCCTTGCGTTTGCCATCCCCGCGGATACGAAGGGCCTCATTCACGTCGTGGGAAGAAACTCTATGGATACGCGTGAAATCGAGGGGGTCGATTGCGGGAATATTCGTTATAGCAAGTACTGCCCGACTGTCATCTTTGATGAGGTGTTCGTTCCCTGGGAACGGGTCTTCATGTGCAGGGAAGCGGAATTCGCTGTAGAGATGGTGAGTCGATTCTCGGCGTTTCATCGTCAATCCCACGGCGGCTGTAAGTCAGGTAAGATTGACGCCATGACCGGAGCCGCTCTCCTTATGATGGAATACAACGGAACAGCAAAGGTTGGACATCTCAAGGAGAAAGTTGTCGATATGATCCATACCGCGGAAACGCTTTATGGCTGTAGCTTGGCCGCTTCTTATGAAGGCAAGGAAGAACCGTCGGGAACCTTCTTTATAGATCCGGTTCTGGCTAATGCCTCTAAAATCCACGAAGGTAGAGAAATGAGCGAAGTGATGCGGCTCCTCATTGACCTAAGTGGTGGGTTTGTTGCTGATTTGCCTTCTGAAAGGGATTTTGAGAACCCTCAGATCGGTGAGCTATTGAAGAAATACCTCAAAGGAGCAACAGCAATTCCTGTGGAAAAGCGGGTTAAAATGCTGCGACTTGTCGAAAAAATGGTTATGGAAAGCGCGGATACGATCTCTGACATTCATGGTGGGGGTTCACCCGCAGCCCACCGTCTTACGCTCTTAAGAGAATCGGACACTGATTATAAAAAGGCATGTGCAAAGCGGCTGGCAGGGATCGAATGAAATTCAGGAGGCCTTCCTCTAAATCAAATGCGGCATGCCTCCGGTAAATAAGGACATTCTCTCACAACTGAATCATTGGTTTTGATATTGATACCGTTCCTTAAACAAAAGTGATTCAAAGAACCAAGGCGACAGGTTTAATACCAATGCGCTTTCTAACAGATGACACGAATTCGATTTCCAATTGTAAGATACCAGCGTCTGTAGGGGCAGACCTGTGTGTCTGCCCGTTCCCTGGGCGCACACGCAGGTGCGCCCCTACCAAAGGCATGTTACTTCATTGAGCGCGAATCGGTTTAAATCAAGAACAGGAGTATAGGCTATGGGACCCAAGCAACTGAAATATTTGTCCAGCGCTTGCTTCGTAATAGGTTTTCTCATTCCCTTTTTGGCTTCTAATTTTGTCGGCATGTCATTTAGCGCAATGCCCTTGGTGACCGTGGCCACAATCGGGTTATGGATCATAGGATTATTGCTTCGTTATTACGCTTACATCGGAGCGACCAAACCGCCCGGAACGCTTTCCTTCAGAATGAGATTAGGTAATTTTATCTCATCCGAGCCTTCGCTTTTCCTGACTCTCGGAATTGTTTTTGGTTATCTGTACTATCCTTCCGTCGAGAAGAGCGTGGTGCCTACCTGCCGGACCGTATCTTCTTATGATTATTATGTTTACTATGGGCCTAGCCATTAATCTTCAAGATTGGCTTCGCATGCTCCAAAAACCGAAAGTGGTGGGGATCGCTGTATTGATGAGATGGGCCTGTATGCCCCTGGTTGCCTTTTTGCTTTCTTTGGTGTTTATCCAACTAATTCCTGGTGCTACGGGCAAGGCTTTGGCCATCGGAATGATTGTCTTGGGCACGACACCGACAGGGGGCGGCTCAAATGCGCTTACTCTGATCAGCAAGGGCGATCTGGCCTTATCCGTTTCGGCCACAGCTATTAATACTATTTTGGCGCCTTTCATACAACCGCTCCTGATTCTATGGCTGGCGGGAGGGATTGCCAACCTGGATGCTAATGCCATTTTCCTGGATCTCTTACGCATGGTGGTTGCTCCCGTTGTCGCGGGCACTATCTTGGGATCGATCTTCCCGAAGGCGGTAGCCAGGATTAAACCTCTCTTCGGTCCGCTAGCGATTATATGTCTCAGTTTTATAGTTATGGGTACGATGTCCAAAGGCACGAGCACATTGATCCAACAGGTCTCCATACTCCTCTATCTTGTTGTCATTTGCTTGGTGCAAGCAGTGGCGGGACTATCGCTGGGATATTTCCTGCCGAAATATTTTGGCTTCAGCTATGCTCAGCGTAAAGCGGCATGCTTCGAAGTGGGCGTAGAAAATGCTGCAATGGCTATGCTCATTGGTCTCAGACATTTCAATCCGCTTACAGCCTTGCCTTCTATTGTTTACGGCAAGATCCAATACATCATAACCTCTACTGTAGTGGTTTCTCGATTCCAAGCCATTGAAGATAAGGAAGTATTAGAACTGGCTCCAACCCCGGTGGCCGCTGCGGGTGTGGCCACAGTCAAGGCGACGGTCCCGGATAGATCGGAAGGAGAACGGCCATGATTGTCGATTTTCACATTCATTATTCGCCGGAAGAGCTGGTGCGGCCTAAATTGGGACCGGGCGGAACGCCTCGGACCATCTTTGTCAATGGCGTCCCTACTCAAATGCCTCAACAGCAATTGTTCAATTTGGAACAACATGTTGCCGCCATGGATGAGGCAGGCGTCGACGTGGCCATTCTATCCTCTCCTTCGGGCCTGGTTCCTGACCTTAATCAGTGCCGGATGGTGAATGACAAATTGAAATGGGTTGAAGAAAGCTTCTCCGGTAGGCTCGAAGGGATGGCGCACGTTCCGGCTCTAGGAGGGGAGGAATCCTTTCGTGAACTGGAAAGATGCGTTTCCGATCTGGGTTACAAAGGCGTTGCCTTGCCTTCTCTTATCGGCGAGATCGAGCTGGATGCCCCTGAATTGCGGCCTTTTTACCGCAAAGCCGAAGAGCTGGGCCTCTTCGTGTTCGTTCATCCATCCCTGAGTTCACCGGGAAATTATATGGATTATGACCTGGGACGCAGCGTCGGCAGAGAGTTCCAGCTAGTGCTCGCAGTAATACGGCTTATAAACGGCGGTGTTATGGATGAATTTCCCGGGCCTGAACTTCATCATCTCCCATCTTGGAGGTGGGATTGCGGCACTCATGGGCCGGATCGAGCCATACCAGGATAAGGTCTTCTGGATGACGGAAGGTCATGAAAGGCATGGCAAATTGCCGCGAGAGCCGTTCAGGAATTATCTGAATAGACTTTACTTCGACATGGGTGGCTGTTTTGGCAATATTAACCCGGTCAAATGCGCTCTGGTTGAAATCAAACCGGAAAATCTTCTTCTAGGGACTGATTACCCCCAGGAGATGCGAGACGGGCAGTCCATCAAGAAATTAGTCGATGAGATCAAGAAGCTGCCTCTTTCTCAAAAACAAATTAATGGAATACTAGGCGAGAACGGTAGAAAATTTTTGAAAAAAGTCTAGCGCATTGCCAAGTGAAGAGGCTATTATGGATATTAATTCCAATCAGCGTATTTTCTTCCCCGATCTTAAGGCATTCTGTTGCCAGGCTTATACGAAGGTAGGTGTTCCCGCTGACGAAGCGGAGATCATTGCCGGTCTGTTGGCAAGGGCAGATTTACGGGGTGTTGAAACCCATGGTGTCACACGCCTGCCTATCTATATCCGGAGACTTCAGAAGGGATATGTGCGCAAAGAGTGCCGACTTACACCCGTCAAAGACAAAGGTCCCACAGCATTCCTGGAAGCTCACGGATCTATGGGACATATTGTCGCATATAGGGCAATGCAAAAAGCGATTGCCAAGGCCCAGGAACATGGCATTGGCTGGGTCTCAGTAAAGGACAGCGGCCATTTCGGCGTGGCGGGCCTGTTTCCAATGATGGCCCTGGACCATGATTTTATCGGGTATATTGTCTCCAATTCCGCCCCTATGATGTTCCCATGGGGAGGCCGAGAGCGAATTATAGGCAATAATCCCATGGCTTATGCAATTCCCGCGGGCAAATGTCCTCCCGTAGTCCTGGATTTTTCATTGGGTGTCGTATCCTCCGGGAAGCTCATTCTGGCCCGCAAAAAAGGGGAAAAGATTCCGCTGGGGTGGGCTGTTGACAAAGAGGGCTTACCCACCGAGGACCCCTATGAAGGTTATGAAGGTGGAGGGTCTTTGACGCCGGTGGGAGGCCATAAAGGCTATGGCATGGTGCTGATTCATGAAATGCTCACAGCCGTGCTGACCGGAGGTAAATGGACGTCCCGAATCAAAAGTCTGTACGAGGAAGATGAAACCGGCATTCAGGGAACCTGTCATTCCTTCTTTGCGATTGATCCCGACTGCTTTATCGGAAGAGATGAATTTAAGAGAGAAGTAGATCGTTATATTACCAAGATCAAGCAAAGCGCTAAAGCGAAAAATTGTGAAGAAATCGTGATCCCCGGTGAACCGGAGTTGAGAACCGAGACGGAGCGATTGAAAAACGGCATACCTATGATGCCCGCTACCATAGACGAATTGGCGGCTCTGGGTGAATCATTGGGAATTTCATTTTCGCTGTCTAAACAAGGTTCATGAAAACCCTGCTAACGAAAGGAGAAATAATGATTCAGCATAGAACAATTTCAAACAAAACCAATCTTGAAAGGAGGGGCTTATGATCTCTCTTAATGTGAACGGAAAGGTTCATCAGGTGGATGTGCCGGGCGATACGCCATTGCTTTGGGCGCTCAGGGACAACCTGGACCTGAAGGGCACCAAGTACGGTTGCGGTATCGGAGAATGCGGGACCTGTACGGTCCATATCGACGGCAAGGCGGTCAAATCGTGCACGATTTCCGTCGATGACGTAAAAGGAAAGAAGATTACCACAATTGAAGGGCTTCCCGAAAATCACCCCGTGAAACAGGCTTGGATCAAAGAACAGGTTCCTCAATGCGGTTATTGCCAGCCTGGGGTAATCATGCAGGTCGCTGCTCATTTATCCCAGAAACCCACTCCTAGCGCAGATCAGGTCATCAGCAAAATGGATGACGTTATCTGCCGGTGTGGGAGCTATCCTGCGATCAAGCAGGGCATCAAAACTGCTCTGCAACTGACGAAGAAGGGAGGCACGACATGAAAAATACTTCGATTTCGAGACGTGCCTTTTTAAAAGGTTCTCTGGCCGGGCTTACCCTCGCGGTTTCCGTAGGCCCATTGGGGTATAAGATCGTCAATGCCGCGGAGCAAAAAGAAATCGCGGCGTTTAGTCCCAATGCCTGGTTCACCATTACCCCGGACAACAAGGTTACGATTTTCATCGGCAATGCCGAGATGGGACAAGGGGTCCTGACGGCCCACGCGATGCTTATCGCAGATGAGCTTGAGGCAGACTGGAAACAGGTTCAGGTACGCAAAGCTCCAGCCGCAGATGCTTACAAGAGCCCAATCTTGGGGGCGCAGATTACGGTGGGGAGCGCCAGCGTGAGAGGGTTTTATGAACCCTTGCGAAAAGCTGGAGCAACAGGCCGAGCCATGCTCATTAAGGCAGCGGCTACAAACTGGAAAGTCCCCGAAACCGAATGCCAGGCCTCACTGAATACCGTGAAGCACACGAAAAGCAATCGCAGCATAACATATGGCAAGCTCTGTCAGGAAGCGGCCAAACTCGAGGTACCGAAAGAACCTGCGCTAAAGAAGGAAAGCGAGTTCCGATACATCGGCAAAACCATGCCTCGCGTGGATGTGCCTGAAAAGGTGAGCGGTAAGGCAGTCTACGGCGCGGACGTGAGACTCAAAGATTTGCATTACGCGGTCATCGCACGTCCTCCGGCGTATGGGGCTAAGTTGATTTCGTTTGATGGAAAGGCTGCGGAGCAGATCAAAGGGGTAGTAAAAGTCATTCAGCTTCCCTATGGGCGTCGCTGTCTGCGCGAAAACAACTGATGCAGCCCTTAAAGGAAGGGATGCACTCGAGTTGAAGTGGGAGCAAGGTGCGCTTCCGGACATGAACACTGAATCTGTGGAAAAGTCATTGATTGAGGATCTGGGCAAGCCGGGTGCCACCGTCCTCAACACAGGGGATGCCAAGAAAATCCTTGGCGAAGCTTCCAAAAAGCTGGAAGCGACTTACTACGTCCCGTGTGTCGCCCATATGACCATGGAGCCGATGAACTGTACGGCCGACGTGAAAGCGGACCGATGCGAGGTATGGGGGCCTATTCAAGCTCTTACAGCCGCAAAGGGTCTCGCCTCAAAAGTGTCGGGAATTCCTATCGAAAAGGTCCATGTAAATAACACATTTTTAGGATGCGGTTTGGGCCGACGAGCGAAGCCGGACTTTGTGGCTCAAGCGGTCGCGGTTTCAAAGGCGCTCGGAAAACCGGTTCAGGTATTGTGGACAAGAGAAGACGATACAAAAGGCGATTCCTTCCGGTCCCCTGCATCGCACCGAATCGAGGCCGGCACTTGACGATAAGGGGCAGTTGGTTGCCTGGTCACACAAGCTTGTCAGCGTCCCATTAATGAAAGATATTAAGCCGCCTGAAGCATTCAAAGATGGGATCGATTGGTATTGCATGTGGGGCCTGTGGGATGAAGATGAGTCTCCCATGTGGAACGCCAGGATTCAATATGAAATACCGAACTTGTACATTGAACTGCTTTTGTCCAAGCTGCCTATGCCGACATTTCCCTGGCGTGCAGTCCAGAATGGTCCGAATGCGTTTGTCATTGAATCCTTTATGGACGAATTGGCCAACGCGGCGGGGAAGGATCCGTTGGAGTTTCGTTTGCAGAGCCTGAAGAACAATATGAGGGCTAGCCGGGTATTGAAAGAGGTGGCTGAAAAAGCCGGTTGGGGAAAACCGATTCCCGAAGGTCAGGCACGAGGCATAGCTCAGCATGCTACTTTTGGAAGTTGGGTTGCTGCCGTGGCTGACATTTCGGTTGATAAAAAGGACGGCAAGATTAAGGTCCATAAAATTGTTTACGGTGTGGATTGCGGGCCCACGGTCAATCCGGGCCCCATCACCGAACAAATTCGAAGCGGTGTCATTCTAGCCTTGAGCACAGTTCTCAAAGAAGAGGTTCAATTTGCAAACGGCGGGGTAAAATCGGCGAACTTCGATGATTACAATGTTATTCGAATGAGTGAAGTTCCCGAGATAGAGGTCCACATTGTCAAGAGCACGGAAAAAATCGGCGGCATAGGGGAACTGGGTGTTCCCGCCACAGCCCCTGCAGTGGCAAATGCCTTTTTCAAGGCCACTGGTGTTCGCATAAGACGTCTTCCGCTTAGCCCTAGCACCGTGCTGGCGTCATTAAAGAAGGCGTAAGAATCTCGCATTCTTAGAAGTAGAATTGCATTTTCCGGGATGTCAGACTCCAAAAAGGAGCATGACATCCCGTTTTATTTTTGTCTCCGAAGGCGCTCAAGAGCGTGATTTTGGTTGGACCTTGTCCATGTGGAATAATGAGTATCCTCATGGCTCGATCGTAGTCACGTAGGATGCGGTGACCAACGGGAACCGCATCGTTCGAGTCATTCCCCTATTTGGATGCTCGCGATATCGTCACTACACCAGTCCGCAGGATACAAACCACGCCGCACAAAATCATGGAAACTTGAATGCGGCCACTCGGCTGGGCTCTTTACCCATCCGTGCTTGACTGGATTCCAATG
The DNA here is from genome assembly GCA_963843165.1 of uncultured delta proteobacterium. GTDB lineage: Bacteria > Desulfobacterota > Desulfomonilia > Desulfomonilales > Desulfomonilaceae > DATJPW01. The sequence goes on from CAWJJL010000008.1 coordinate 132,229, forward strand.
AATATAATCCACATGCCGATTGAAATCCTCGTCATCTCTGATCAGGCGTTCCCCAAAGCGTCGCTGCCAAATGCCTCGTTCACCCCTTGCTGACCGGCTTTGCGAAATCCATGCACCTTTTTCGATCCCACGGGAGTATCCTCATGGCTCAATCGTAGTCACGTACACAAACTTACCCTTTTCAACCTTATCGATGACCATGGCCTTGATTGGGTCGCCGTCACTTTTCATTGTGATTTTGCCGGAGACACCGTCAAAATCCTTGGTTGACAGAATAGCTGCCCTGAGTTTGTCCGGATCTGTTGAACCTGCCCGTTCGATAGCCTCAACCAGGATTAAATATGCATCAGTGGCCATGGCCGTGAATGCGTCAGGTTCTGTCCTGCCGGTATCTTCTTCAAAGATTTTTAGGAATTGTTTTCCTCGTTCGCTTGTAATCATGTCTTTATGAAAATGGGTTGTGAAGTAGAGATTCTCGACAGCGCCTCCTCCAAGCTCCAGAAGCTCAGGCGCTTGCACTCCATCTCCAGCAAGGATCGGAATGTTTATCCCCATTTCTTTGGCTTGCTTAGCTAAAAGCGCACACTCGGTGTAATAGATTGGCGCACAGATTATATCAGCTCCTGATCCTTTTATTGAGCTGAGCTGCGGATTGAAATCCCTGTCTCCCGTTTTAAACTTGACTTCCGCGACAATTTGCCCACCACCTTTCGTGAACTCCCGTTTGAAAAACACTGCCAGCCCAACGGAATAATCCTGAGAGATGTCGTAGATGAGAGCGGCTTTCTTGGCTTTGAGCTGACCTAGCCCGAGCTTCGCCAGAATCATTCCCTGTTCGGTATCAATGAAACACACACGGGAGATCCACTTTTTGTGTTGGGTAACAATCGGATTTGTCGCTGTCGGAGAAATCATCGGAATTCCCCTTGTCTCTGCTATGGCTGCTCCTGCGATCGTGTTGCCGGATATCATCTCTCCTATCACTGCCACTGCCTTTTCCTTCTCGATCAGCCTCGAAACAGCGTTCGCGGACTCCACCTTATCCGATTTAGTATCTGCCAGCTTTACCTCGATAGGACGCCCAAGGACCTCTGGTCGCATTTTTTTCGCAATAGAGATGCCGCTCCAACCCATTCCGCCATACGCTGCAACGTTTCCGGTCATTGACAGGTACGCTCCTATGACCACCGGCTCTGCAGCTAAAGCTGCAGATACAAAGACCGCCACTATTAATGAAACAAAGCACGATATCCTCAGCATATTCTCCGCCTCCTGGGATTTTAATCCTGTTTTTCTAGGGTTACGCCCAAGGAATCAATCCTGGACCGTGATCCCATGAGAGAGCCCAGCAAATTGGCAAACTTGATGATCAAAAGATTATGAATAGTGGGCGCAGTGCAGATCTAAACCACTAGACAAGTAATCATTCGGACCCCACTTGCCGGCCCGCCCCCATAAGAGCTTGATCATACGTATCAAGATTCCCGCTGATCGGCATCCCTGTGGTTCAATTCTTGTCACGTTCCCGCTCAAGGTCCTTGGTTTTATCATCGAAATCTTTCCAAAAGCGTCTTTCACAATCAGCCATGCAATTTGAATAGTTCATCCAACCACCGTAATCCTTCCCGATAGGTTTAAGCCAAGCACAGCCCCGGAGGCAAGAATCACGGTCAAAATCTTGTGCTGCCGCCGTAGATGACAAAAACGAAACCGCCAAACAGCATACGACTACAAGAAATAGCGCGACTAACAGAGATTTCATACTGCACCTCAATCCAATAGTCTGGCTTTTTGTCGTATTGATTTCCTCATCTCACGTTCCTGTGTACATTCCATTCTATCCCGATTTGTTAGGAGTTGCCGAATATTGTTGGCACACCCAAACAGTTTCTCGCTCCAGAGTCAGCGCAAATCGACCGCCTTGTTCTTTGAGGGATTCCCATTCTTCTCGAGTATAAACGAGCACTTGTGCGGGGACTGGAAGTTGATGGATGTTCCACTTCAGTGAACGTCTTTCGAAACATTCGTCAGATTCCTCAATTACAGCCACCAGATCCAGATCGCTGCCCACGCCCCAGTCGCCTCGAGCGTACGATCCGAAGTAGCCTAACCTTATTACTTCAGGTCTATTTTTAACGAATCTTGCAGCCCAGTGACGAACTGCTTTATCCACTGTCTTACGATTAGGCCATTTGAGCACTGACGAATTCAACGATCTCACCGGCATACCTGATCGCCTCTTCACTTTGAATCCGCCCGTAATGCTCGAACGGAGCGCCCGCGGGGTGTCCATTCGGGTAACGGGTCGGGACGTAAAAATTGTCCAAAAAACGGGCTTTCTCCACAATGTGTTCCGGAACCGGAGAAGGCGATTCCGCCAATAGCCTGGCCACAACATGCCCCCAGGCCTCCTGTCCAAACTTCAAGTGGAGAGCTTTCACAGCTTTTTCTGCAGATTGGTGAGCTGCAAAGCATGCCCACTCATGCCGTCCCTCTGCTCTAGAGGACCTCGCCTGCTCCAGGTCTCGAATCGCTTGGGCCAGCCAATCTCCTGAGCGATTTGGCATCGAGTCCTCCTCGGAAATTTCCGGTAAAGAGCGCAGTTGCCGTTTCCGTCATTGTGCTACAGACAGAAAGAATGCTTAAGCCCCATTGCCAGGAATACCCATTAATTCGCGTTTCTTGGCTCCTCGCTCATAAAGCCGTTCCTGTATCCCGGCCAGGTACGAGTACACTACCGGCGTGAGATACAGAGTGACAACCTGTGACAGCAACAGACCACCGACTACCGCCAGACCTAACGGCTGTCGAGAATCACCGCCCGCTCCGTACCCTATGGCGATCGGAGTCATACCTGCTATGGCAGCAATGGTGGTCATCATGATCGGCCGAAAACGAACCAGACAACCTTCAACAGCCGAATCCAAGGGACTCTTACCTTCACGCTCGGATTCGACTGCGAAATCGACCACCATAATAGCATTTTTCTTGACTATGCCTATCAGCATGAAAAGACCTACAAAACCGTATAGGTCCAACTCCATACCCAATAACCATAGCGTCAACAATCCCCCAAAGGCAGCGGAAGGCAGGCCGGCGATGATGGTCAATGGGTGGAGAAAGCTTTCGTAAAGGCAGGCAAGAATCATGTAAATAATGGTTATCGCCACTATAAGGAGAACAGTAAGGCTCCGCATAGAGGTTTCAAATGCTTCAGCTGTTCCGCCCAACTTGTTCATTATGGAACCGGGTAGCATCTTCCCGGCCATCTCTTTCAACACCTCTGTAGCCTGGCCGAGGGAGTATCCCGCCGCAGTGTCAAACGATACCGTCACTGACGGCAGTTGACCGTAGTGGCTTACCGTCAAAGGGCCTACCTGTGGTGTTATATCAGCCACAACATCCAGTCGAACCATTTCTCCGTCTTTGTTCTTCAAGTATAAAGATGTTAGCTGGTCCGAATACTTTTGGAAGTCCTTGTCAACTTCGAGAATAACTTTATAGGTATCTGTTGTGCCGTAGATATTTGCAATTTCACGTTCGCCAAATGACGAAAAAGAAAGTTGTTCTATGTCGTCGGCAGTTATACCCAACGAACTCGCCTTATCTCGATTAATACTGATGTAAGCTTCAGGATTTTGGATATAAAGATTGGAGTTAACTCCCGTGATCTGGGGCATTCCGTACATGGCATACGTAAATTTCTGAGCGTTTTTAAAAAGAGTTTTGGTGTCCGGAGATTGCATTATGAAAAGATATGGACTCGCTGTAATCTCCGTACGAATCTCAACCAGCGGTGGAACGGAATAAAAAGTCAGTAGGCCAGGTACAGAGTTGACGACCGGATGTAGTTCGGCCATGACCTGCTGAGCAGTTACCTTTCTTGGCGGCCGGTCTTTGAGAAATGCAATCGTGAACCCCTGGTTGCGCTGCGGATATCCCGCCACAGTAAGAACCGACCTCACCTGCGGATTGGCTTCCACACTTGGAGCTAACTGCCGCAAATTATTCTGCATGGCCTCGGGCGAAACGCCCTGACCGGCAACACAGAATCCAATAAGATAATTCATGTCCACGGCCGGCATGAATCCCTTCGGGATTGTCATGAATAAATAGATTGTGGCGCCAAGAATGGCTGCAGAGCCCAGAAGTGTCAGTCTTCGATGTCCCACGACGTACCGGAGCGATCGGTCATAGTACTTCAACATGGTGCCGAATATCGGATCGGACTCGGCAAGTCTGCTCTGAGGCTTCAATAGGCGACTGCTCAGCATCGGGCTTGCTATTAACGCCACAACGCCAGATATAATTATGGCTACAGTTATGGTTACGGCGAATTCATTCAATATTCTTCCGTAAAGACCGGCCATAAACATTATCGGCACAAAAACAATGGCAAGACTCGAAGTCATGGAAACAATCGTGAATACAATCTGCTTCGCACCATCCACAGCCGCTTGAAACGGCTTTTTTCCCATTTCAAGGTGACGGACCACATTTTCAAGCACAACTATGGCATCATCCACCACAAACCCAACCGATAGCACCAGCGCCATAAGTGATAGATTATCTAGTGAAAATCCGAACAGATGCATCATCGCAAATGTAAATACTATCGATAAAGGTATTGCTATACTCGCGATAAGTGTCGCTGAAATGTTGCGCAAGAATATAAAAACGACAACAACTACCAGAATGACAGCAATTATAAGAGTAAGCTTTACATCATTCACTGAATCCCGAATTGATTGAGACATGTCGTATACGACTTCCAGCTCAACCGTCGGTGGTAACGATGCACGAATAGTCGGTAACAATTTTTCTATTTCATCGACAATGCTGATCGTATTAGAACCCGGTTGTCGCTGAACGGCAAGTGCTACACATTTTTTCCCTTTGTAATAACAATATACCTTATCGGCATAAACACTGTTCTTTACTGTGGCGATCTCATCTAATCTTACCGGCTGGCCGTCAACGTACGAAACAATTATGGGCTCATAAGCTTTGGCATCCATTAGCTGGCCGGATGCCTTAAGCGTCCTGGTAACATGCTGGCCGTCCAGCGTCCCCAATGGTAGGTTTACGTGTTGCGAGCAAACAGCATTCTTTACTTCATTAATTCCGATCTGCTTGGCTGCCATGAGCTCGGGCTTTATGAAAACCCTTACTGTGAACTTCTGCTGACTGTAATTAAGTACCTGAGCCACTCCCGGCACCATTGAAATCGCATTGGAAACGAATGTCTCGGCGTAATCGTTAACTTTGTACAGCGGCAGTGTGTCTGAACTCATGACCATGTAATAAATCGGCTTCTCTGCAGGGTTGGTCTTCGTAAATGTGGGAGGTGAGGGCATGTTCGGAGGAAGCAACCCGCTTGCCTTGGTAATTGCAGCCTGCACATCCATTCCAGCAGCGTCTATTTTTCGAGAAAGATCAAATTGCAGATTGATAGTAGTAGTCCCCTGGCTGCTGGTCGAGTTCATCTCCCGAAGACCTTCAATTGCGGAGAACTGCTTTTCCAGCGGTGTGGCTACACTGGAGGCCATCGTTTCCGAGTCGGCTCCAGGCAACGTTGCATTTACGGATATAGTGGGAAAATCTACCTCCGGTAAGGCGGCGACAGGCAGATTCATATACCCGATTATCCCGAAAAACATCATTGCCACCATTATCGTGGTAGTCATAACGGGTCGTCTTATGAAAAGTTCAATGGAATTCATGACTCGTCAGAGCCTTTGTTCGCCCTTTTCTTTTGCTCAGGAGCGCCGGGTTTATTGGGTGATGCCTGTTCCATCATTTTCTGGATTTGTTCCCTGGTCACAATTCTGGCGCCGGGCCGAAGAGTGAGCTGACCGTCGGTTATAATTGTTTCACCTGCTTTCAAACCTTCGGAAACTACTTCCAAGTCCTTGTCTCTGCGACTGATCTTAATTGGTCGGATAGCGACCGTCTGATCAGGTTGGACTACCCAAACATACTGGCCTTCCGGCCCATCGCAGACAGCTCTGTGAGGCGCCAAAACAGCGTCACGATCCACAGTCAGTTTCAGCCGAACCTGTACGAATTGGCCGGGCCAAAGTCTTACCTCATTATTTGGGAAAATACTTTCGAGCGCGATCATGCCGGTTTTGAGATTGATGTTATTGTCTATCATACTCAACGAGCCGACTTCGGGCGCATGATTTCCGAGCGGCGATGCCTCTACCTCCAAAGGGCCTTCGCTGTGATATTTTTTGATTTGTTCCAAGAACTTGCCGGGAACGGAAAATTTCACTTTGATCGGTCGGATTTGTTTAAGAGTGACAAGTTTATCCTGATACGCATTGACCACATTATAGTTGTGGATATAAATCTCACCGGATTGAGCATCTAGCGGGCATTGTATGGAGCAGTATTCCAGATTGAGTCGAGCAGTTTCGAGGGCTGCCTGGCTCTGTTGGACCTGGGCTTCGGCCATATCAAATGTATTCTTTCTTTGATCGTAATCCTGCTGTGATACAGATTTTGAGGTCAAAAGCTCTGTATACCGATTCAGCTGGATTTTTGCCAACTCCAAGACAGCCTTCTTCTCCGCGAGGGTGGCTGTAGCCGAATCGAGCTGAGCCTGAAACGGGCGAGGGTCGATATTGAACATTTGTTGGCCTTCGGTAAGTAAGTCACCTTCCTTGAATGAGGCCTTTATCAGCTCGCCGGTCACTCGTGATTTCACATCCACGGTGTTGTAAGCGACTACGTTGCCTATCCCATCCAGAAATACAGGAGTATCTTTGGCAATGACCTGCGCCACATCTACCGGGACCGGCGGTGGTTCCTTTTGCTTATTTGCCTTTTGCTGTCCACACGCGGCGAGAGCAACTACCAAGATAACAGTTATGATTAAGTATTTCGTAATCTCGAACTTCCGTACGGAATTCAGTTTCTTCTTCATGGCGCCTGTCCTATGATGCTCACAGATACGCGTTGAGCCATAAGCATGATCGTGTCGAACTTCCGTGACCGAACTTATTCTTAATGTCAAGGTTTTTAGGAGAATCTTCGCGGCCACGAAGCAATTTCACTCGGGTACTTTAGCACAAAACGAACCCATTGAGACCACAATCGCCAGCAAAACGTCTCACCGCTGAGAACGCGGAGGCTGGTGCCGTCACCCCGGCGAAAGCCGGGGTCCAGAAAATGAGACTGGATTCCGGCCTACGCCGGAATGACTAATGCTCGTGAATGATTTCTTGCTTCCGCTGTTCCAGCATTCTAGACTGGTTGTCCGGTCAACGAGACGGAGGTACAGCATGAGTCCACCTTGCATTGGATGCGGACACTGCTGCACAGAATCAATGTGCAGGATCGGTAGCATGCTGTACGGGCATTATACAAAACCATGCCCCTCCCTTACCTGGAAGGGCGACCGGTACGTCTGCAAGTTGTACCTGGAAGATCCGGAAAGATACGAAGAATTCTTAAGAATAGGCGAAGGCTGCTGTTTCCCCACAAATCCACGGAGAAAAGCCGGGTAGGATATGGTGACCCCGCATTTGATGCGGAGGAACCCCAACAGAGGCACTTCCTAAATCCACATTGGCGGACATAGGAACCTTTTCGAATATGTATTGAGAAAGTATTTATGAGGGAATAGGCTAGCGGCAATATGAGTAAGGATATCAGGCACATTGTTCGGGGACGCCTATTCGTCCGGGATTCCGCCAAAGCTGGAGCCAATTTGAAGAAGCACGGTGTCTCCTTTCGGGAAGCCTGCGAAGTTTTATTCTTTCCTTACTACGAAATGCGAGACGCCAGTGTGGATGAAGAACAGCGTTGGGCTTTCATCGGATACTCCAGGCGTGGTCGTCTCCTCCACGTTGTGGCAGTCGAGCAAGGAGAAACTGCGTGGCGTATTATCTCGGCAAGAGATGTAACCGTAACAGAGAGAAATCGCTATGAAAAAGAAAATGATTCCTACTAAGGATCGCCCTACAAAACCGATTACCATTCGTATGCCGGTAGACGTGTTGGAGGACCTGAAGACGGATCGCTCCGCTCAAAGGCATGTCCGGATACCAAGCGCTAATCAAATTCTATATCGGTCAAGCGCTTAGAGAAGACCTTGATCTGATCTGGCAGAAAGAAAGGGCAGAGGAGCTGGAGTCTACTTTGGATGAGTTCGGGTTGAAATCAGAGCAGAAGGATAGGCTGTGGGAGCTTATGCAAGATCATCCGCTGATCAAATCAGCTTCGAGTGGCGAGCCATGACAGATTTTCCCCAACCTCTTGGTTCTCTGCGGCGAAATATATTTTCGTATCACTCTCAGGAGCCTCTTGTACTCTCCAACTATCGCCTGTCACTGTAATCCTTCAGTTGCAGGCGGCCAAGGATGTCATTGCGACGAGTGAAACGACGAAGCAATCTAGATTCCACGGCCTGTCGGCCTCGCAATGACAAATCCACGCCCCTCCTAACCGAGGGGTTACTCTCATCCGCAAATTGGCTTGACAAGTACAGCACTTCGAATAATATGATTCTTCAAGCTTAACTTGTGTCTCTCCAGTAGGACCTCGCGTCAAGGACCACGGGCGTTATGCAAGAATTAAGTCCGTGGACATAGGCGTCCGTGCCGAGGACTTCTTACCGTAGTTTCATCCGGTTTCTCCCCGATCACAAAGACCCCTTGTTCGTAACCGTAAACGCACTCTCGCAAATTGTGTGGCGTGCCTTTTCTAAAGGAGCTAGAAATGAGTATCAAGATTTATGTTGGAAACCTGTCTTTCGATTCCAGCGAGGACGATCTCAAGGGTCTCTTTGAAACCTATGGGCCGTAGATTCGGCCAAGATCATCATGGACCAGTTTAGCAACCGGTCCCGTGGCTTCGGCTTTATCGAAATGCAGAATCGGGAAGAGGGTCTTAAGGCGATCCAGGCACTGGATTCCAAAGGATCTCGGCGGCCGCAGCCCTGAAGGTGAACGAGGCTCGTCCCAGGACCAATTCCGGAGACGGACGGCGAAGCTCGGGAGGCGGCTCACGCTGGTAATTCACCGGCGGCGTAGTCTCTAAGTTATGATCAGGCCGGAGTTTGCACCTGCGAACTCCGGCTTGTTCCATTCTAGGGAGGCACATGCGGACCAACCACTTGTTACAATTGTCAACTTGAAGGACAGTCGGATATGAATAGTAGCCTTTGCGGTCGCAGTCCAAAAGACTGCCTTATAACGAAAACTTTGTCCCGTGAAGAACAAATCCGCGAAAAGCATGGAAATCAGAAATATAGCCATCATTGCGCATGTGGATCATGGTAAGACTACTTTGACAGACGCGATCATGAAACAGACCGGGATGATGCATGATGAAAACGTCACTATGGATTCGGATGCATTGGAGAAGGAGCGTGGAATAACGATATATTCCAAGAACGCTTCCGTATTTTATCGTGGGACGAAAATCAACATTGTTGATACCCCCGGACATGCTGATTTCGGCTCCGAGGTTGAGCGGGTTCTGCGATGCATTGACAGCGTGTTGTTGGTTGTTGATGCGCAGGAAGGGCCGATGCCCCAGACCAGGTTTGTCCTCAAGAAATCTCTGGAACTCGGCCTTAAGCCCATCGTCATCATCAACAAAATTGATAAGCCTGCGGCTGACCCCGGCCTGGCGCAAGAAAAGGTGTTTGAGCTTTTCTACGATCTGGGCGCCAATGATGATCAGCTTGATTTTACGACCGTCTATGCCATAGGAAGAGAAGGAATAGCCAAAGAGCATTTAACCGATGAATCCAGCGACCTGACCCCCCTTCTGGACACAATCCTTTTGAAGGTTCGTCCGGCTTCGGCAAAGAATGATGTTCCTTTGCTCTTGCAGCCTTTTAATTTAGGTTACGATAATTTTCTCGGGCGCTTGGCTATAGGAAGAATCTATGAAGGCACCATTAAGACCGGCAGCGTGCTAACTCTTAAGAAGTTGAGCGGAGAATCCAAAACCGGCCGAGTGACAAAACTTTTTACTTTCAGAGGATTAGAAAGAGAAGAAGTTCAAGAGGCTTTCTGCGGGCGATATTGTCATGGTGTCCGGTTTCTCGGATATTGATATCGGGGAAACTCTTTGTGAAAGCGCCAATCAGGAGGCTTTACCGGCCATAACCGTAGACGAACCTACCATATCTTTGAATTTCTTGGTCAATACTTCTCCGTTTGCCGGTCGGGAAGGCAAATATGTCACCGGCAAGCAGCTTCGAGAGCGGCTGGAAAAGGAACTGGAAGTTAACGTCGGTCTGAAAATCGAGTTTGCGCCGGATTCATACAAGGTTTACGGAAGAGGTGAACTGCACATCGCAATCCTGCTTGAAAATATGAGACGGGAAGGCTATGAAGTCCAGGTTTCTCAACCGCAAGTAATCATCAAAGAATGGCGGCAGGGAGAAACTGGAGCCATTTGAGGAGGTTATTGTTGATGTCCCGGAGGAATTTTCGGGTACAGTTATTGAGAAGATAGGAAGACGAAAAGGAATTATGATCGATATGGAAAGTAGAGGGAACCAGAAGAGAATGATTTTTGAAATTCCGACCAGAGGTCTCTTGGGTTATCGAAATGAATTTATTACCGATACCAAGGGAGAAGGAGTCTTGTGCTCAAGAATGATCGGTTATAAACGGCACATTGGAGAAATAAAAAAGCGCTCGGTCGGCTCGATGATCTCTATGGCGTCCGGGAAAGCTTTAGGGTTTTCTTTATATAATCTGCAGGAACGAGGGACACTATACATACATCCCGGGACCGAAGTTTACGAAGGCATGATCATTGGAAACGTGTCCAAAGGCGACGACATGACCGTTAATCCGATCAAAGGTAAGCAACTCACTAATATGCGTGCTGCCGGATCGGATGATGCCATACAACTTACTCCTCCGTCTGAAATTAGTATTGAAAAGGGATTGGAAATCATGGCCGAGGACGAATACTTGGAAATAACTCCAACCAGTGTCAGGCTGCGAAAGCAGTATCTTACCGGATCAGAGAGGAAAAGAGCGAACAGAAAATAACAAGTCCGCACCCCAGCCTTCAAGGATCAGAGGCACAGTTAAAATCTGTATTTGTCGTTTCTCACCGCAGATATCCCCCTTGCAATAATTATTCGCCTTCGACTCTGCGCCCTCCGCGTTCTCTGCGGTGAGACACGATCCTAGTTTCCAAATCAGCTACAGCCAGCCATTGGACACCCACCGAACACAAATGCTCCAATATTATAAGGAACCTGCAATATGGAGCAAAGCAATCCTCCGCACCGATAACTCTGAGTAGTTGTTGTGGTGGTTGTTGCGGCTTGTGTCGGCTCGGCCGGCGGCGTGTAAGTCGCTGTAGTACCAGCGGTTGCCGGGGTGCTCCAAGAGCTTACCGGAACATTGCCGCAAGGCACGAGGTACTACAAGTTACGCCTGGATTGCTTGTTTCGTTCGAAGTTGTTTTAGCCGGGGCCCTTGCAGCGGTTGCCGGAAGGCTCCATGCCGGGACACAAGTGCCGCAGACTATTCTAGGATTATACTGCTGGTTTGTTCCCGAACCGGAAGTGGCCGCAACTGACCAGTTCGCACCCGTATCGGTCCAACATTCGACACAAGTGGGCTTTTGAAAAGCAGTAGACTGATTCCGAGCGATCCGTCGCTTAAAAGTGCCGTTGGACGCTTTTGTGTATCTAGCTGCGGTTTTCGCCACGCAGTTCGTGGGGCATGGTTTTAGTTGGGATTTCTTAGAATCCCCTGCCGCTGCAAAGCTCGCAGTAGGAGTCAATGCAGCCGCTGTAAACAATACGGCCATCAGGACCGCTAGTATGCTGAAGTATTGGTGAATTTTCATGGCAAAACCTCAATAACACGCCTTGGGGGTTAGGCGCATTTTACTATTCAAATTTACTTACTTTAGATGCAGTTTTGTTCAATGGGGTTCAAAGGAAATAATTGGTCATGGGTCATTTTAATGGACAGGCGAGACGCCAGTCGCAACGTAGACTCCTCGCAATGACAAATCGGGGCCCTCCTAAGTGAGGCTACATCACGCCTAGACGCCCTATTGATGCCGTCATTTCCCTGTTAAAGTTATCGCTTTGCAAAATCGAGGTTGTCAAACGTGGAAAATTCCGGTCAAAAGCGGTCAGTTCTTTTTGTTGCGGTAGTAAGTTCATTCCTGACCCCGTTTATGGGCTCGGCTACAAACGTGGCTCTCCCTGCAATCCAGGCTGATTTTCATTTGGACGCAATTATATTGGCATGGGTTCCTACTGCATACCTGCTCTCCTGTGCGGTGTTTCTCCTGCCGTTTGGAAAAATCGCCGACATCTACGGTCGCCGAAAGATTTTTATTTACGGCATATGGGTCTTTACAATTTCCTCTTTTCTACTGCGATATCACCGACGATTCCCATTCTTTTCTTGTCCCGGGTGATCGGAGGGATGTCGGCAGCTATGATTTTTTCGACCGGCCTGGCCATAATCACGTCGGTGTTTCCTCCACAGGAACGAGGAGGGGCCATCGGAATAACCGTGGCGGCGGTGTACATTGGTTTGTCGTCCGGCCCGTTTATCGGCGGCATTTTGACTAATCATTTTACCTGGAGGGCTGTTTTCGCAATAACGATACCTCTTGGGGTTGCGGCGATCTATTTGTCCACCTGGAAACTCGTAGGCGAGTGGGCGGAAGCGCAAGGACAAAAGCTCGATATTATCGGAGGCATACTTTATGGATCAGGCATAATGCTTGTGATGTGGGGTTTTTCGGCGTTGCCGTCTCATCAAAGCTTTTGGGCGATGCTCATCGGCATCGGACTTATAGGGCTCTTTGTCTGGTGGGAACGGAGAACGACTTTCCCGTTAATTAATCTTGAACTATTCAGCCAAAATCGGACCTTTGCCCTTTCGAGCCTTGCGGCGCTGATACACTACAGCGGAACAATGGCAGTGACATTCCTATTGAGCCTATATTTGCAGTACATAAAGAGCCTTACTCCTCAGACAGCCGGCTTAATTCTTATGGTTCAGCCTCTGGTAATGGCAATTTTTTCGCCTGTGGCAGGAATGATCTCGGACAGATTTGAACCCAGATATATCGCTTCATTGGGCATGGCCATAACAGCCACGGGTCTGTTTACTTTGACATCCGTTCAGTCTCAGACCAGCACAACATTTATTTTGCTGGATCTGGTGCTACTCGGCTTCGGGTTTGCTTTATTTTCATCTCCCAATATGAATGCGATCATGAGTTCCGTGGACAAGGAGTTTTATGGTGTCGCATCCGGGACCGTCGGATCGGTGCGTCTGATTGGAGCCATGCTTAGCATGGGTATCGCCACGCTGGTGTTCTCGTTGCACATCGGCCGCGTCCAAATAACACCGCAATATTATCCTGTGTTCTTGGAAAGCGTGAAAACAGCGTTCACGATCTTTGCGGTTCTCTGCATACCAGGGATCTTTGCGTCGATTTCACGCGGAAGATTGAGGCGAGTGGAGGAATAGAGAATCACCCAGGGGGAAAACTCTTTTGCAAAAGAGTTTTTCCCCTGGACCCCTTTTCAGAAAACTCTTAGACGATTGCGGCGAAGCGGGTGGCAAGCAGAGATATGGCTATCCGCACACGTGATTGGAAGTCTTGGTCGGGTGCCTGACGGAGGCGCATTGGATGCGCGCGAGGAAGTTCCAGCAAATGGGCATTATGCCGGGCAAGAGTTATCTTTAGAGTTTTTGGGAAAGGTTCACGGGAACTATTTTCTTTGCATAATAATTTTGTTTCTTTTGCTCAGGGTCGTGTGCGGGCCAATGATCCCTTGTTGCTATATGAGTGCTTCTGCGGTAATCATATAGACTTTTTACTGAAAGCGGGTTCCCCGCTAAAAACCCTTTTACAAAAGGGTTTTCCCCCGGAAAGCTCTTCAAAAGGATCTCACAATGAATGTCAGCCTGATAGTGGCGCATCCGAATCGCAGGAGCTTTAATCATGCGATTGCCCGGACTGCCGGCGCCCAATTAGAGATGAACGGGCATAATCTTTTTTTTCACGATCTTTATGCTGAGAATTTCGATCCGATCCTTCCCGCAGCGGAAATCCCGACTGAAGCGACATTGCCGCTGGAAATACAAAAACATTGCGATGAGATAAGCGCTGCGGATGGGATAATTATCGTTCATCCGAATTGGTGGGGACAACCGCCGGCCATTCTCAAAGGATGGGTCGATCGGGTCATAAGACCGGATGTGGCTACAACTTCTTGGATGGAGACTCGGGCGAAGGAGTTCCGGTCGGTCTTTTAAAGGCGCAGACTGCAATTGTATTCAATACCGCGAACACTCCGGCAAAAAGAGAGCGGGAGATCTTTGGGGATCCGCTCCAGCTCCTTTGGAAAAACTGCATTTTTGATCTCTGCGGTGTTCCTAATTTCTATCGGAAAATGTTCACTGTTGTGGTCACCAGCACGTATGAAGAGCGCCAGGGTTGGCTGGAACAAGTTGAACAGGTTATTGATCGCTATTTTCCTTCAATTTAATCCTGCTGATTTCTTTGCCATAGCTGATAATTTCGGACTTTTGCGTATACGCTCATGGCACGTTCAGGGTTTCGAAAAAGGGCATGCCGGCCTCGCAAAAGGCTTGGGCATGTGGAAAATCACGTCCGGGAATATTCACCATCACAAAAGGCTTTGGAAAATCCCTCCCGGTCTGGATCATTGACTCTGTGTACAGGAGGTTTGCCTCGGGGGTCAGTCCGTGGCCGATAACCACTACAGCATCCACCTGGGGATCCGCCGCAAGAGCTTCGGGCTGCCTGAATGTAGATTTCCACCTCGATGGCGCCGGTCAGCCCCACATCCACCGGATTGGCCAAGCGGTCCCGGTCGGGGCCACGAATTCGGTCAGGCGCTTAACAGTTTGAGGAGAAAGCTCCGCGAGTTTGGGCCCTCTGTGGCGCAAGCCTCGGCCGCGGCCACTGCAAGGCCGCCCGGGCCTGAAAGAATGGATATCCGATCTCCAAGGTTGGCGGGTAGCATCGAGAAACCCACAAGAGCGTCCACCAATTGCTCGAAACCGACCACAGGGATGGCTCCGGTTTGCCTCACCACCGCGTTCCAGACGTCTCTGGTGACCGGTCAAGGCTCCGGTGTGCGACATGGCCGCGCGGCTGCCCTCCGGAGTGAGCCCAACTTTCCACAGGAGCGACAGGTTTTTGCCTTGAGGCTTCTTTTAGGGCCTCAAAAAAATAGCCGCCGTCTTTGATCCCTTCAAGGTAGGTTCCGATCACTCTTGTTTCCGGATCGTTTCCGAGGTATGCGATCAGATCCGCGCTGTTGAGATCGCATTCATTACCCAGGCTCGCCACTTTACTGAAGCGTATCCCTTTTTTCGCGGCGAGTCGTCCGAGAATATTAGCGAGAGATCCGCTGTGCGAAACAAGGCCCACAGGACCGGGCTCCCGAGCAAGTTCGGGAAAAAACGAAAGCCCGGATTTCGGGCAGTACAACCCCATGCAATTGGGTCCCAAGATCCGCATTCCGGAAGAGCGGGCAATACGCGTCAGCTCATCCTCGAGGGCTTTGCCTTCATCCGTTCCGGTCTCCTTATATCCTGCGGTGAAGAGCACAGCGCCTTTAACCCGTTTGGCCGCACAGTCCTTCACCACTTCCAAAGCGCTGGTGTGCGGAACCAGTATGATTGCCAGGTCCACCGGGCCGGGGATTTCGGACACGCTGGAATATGCTTTCAGCCCGTCAATTTCGCCCGCATCCGGGTGAACCGGATAAATCTTCCCGGCGAATCCCGAGTCCAAAAGCGCAACAAGGAACAGCTTGCCCATTTTTTTCCCGCGGGGCAGCCCGACAATGGCTACGGATTTTGGATTAAAAAGGGCATCAAGTTGAGCAGTCAGTTTATGCAGGTTTTCCAAGTGTCTAACCGTCCTCCGGTGGTTTTATTGACAGACCAGCTTATTCTTTCCTTTGGAATTTCGCCAGAAATTCTTGCGGGTACCCTTTGCGGAAGATAAAGAAAGAATGCGGGGGAACCCGCTTTTTTGCAAAAGGTGCTCCGCGCACGGCGAACATGCATTGACGTGACATCGGAGTGTATCGAGCGCTCTCAGTCTCACGATGCCTGCTGGCCCCACGCCGAGTGGCCCGCACCCCTTCCGGCAAAAACTCTAATGGGCTGGCGGCAGGGCAAACTGGGCGTCCAACAAGAAACGCCTCTGTGCTTGAGAAACTGAATAAATGCAATCAATATGGATCACATACTCTTAGTTTGCAGATTCCCAGCGGAGCAAAATCAATAATCGACTATGCGTTAATCATACGGAAACATGCCGGTCTTAGAAATGCCCGTAAGTCTTTTGATTCTCGTACAGGTCCTCACGCCGCCATTGAAGGGGTGACCGGAGTTTCCTGTGGGACCGGCCGTGCGCGTCCTGACCGGAAGAAGGATGTGCGATCGAGGACCTTCTCCTGGAATTCCTCCAAATAGAGGTAGATGACCGGAGTAATATATAGGGTAATAAATTGTGAGACGATCAAGCCGCCGACAACCACTAGTCCGAGTGGTCGACGCGAAGCCGCATCAGCTCCAAAGCCTATTGCTATAGGCAAAGCGCCGAGTAATGCTGCCATAGTAGTCATAAGAATAGGCCGGAATCGGTCCATGCTCGCGTCGTGTATGGCTTTTTCAGCCGGTTCGCCCGCCTCTACTCGCTGCCGAGCGAAATCGACGATAAGAATCCCATTCTTCTTGACTATGCCCATCAACATGAACATCCCGATAAATGCATAGAGGGAAGCCAGCTCACCGAACAAAAACAATGTAAGCAGACCTCCCACCAGAGCGGTGGGAAGCGTCGAAAGGACGGTTATCGGATGAACGTAACTTTCATAAAGAATTGCCAGGATCACGTACATCACGAAGACCGCTAAGGCCATCAAAACTGTCAGATCCCTCACGGTAGTGCTGAAAGTCAAAGCCTCACCTTGCAGGCCCGCTCGTATGGTAGGCGGTACAACCTCTTTCGCTGCTTTATCGATAAAATCCGTTGCGTCTCCCACAGCCACGCCAGGTTTAAGATTGAAGAAGAACGTGACACTCGGAAATTGATTCAGGTGGTTTACCGCTTTGCGGGCCAAGTGTAGACTTCCATGTTACCAGAGCATTCAATGGGACGAGAGTTTCTCCCGTCATCGGATTTGATGTACAGAAGAGATAGATCATTCGGTCTTGAGCGCTGGTCGCTTTTCACTTCCAAAATCACCTGGTATTGATCTTCAGGTTTCTTGATCAAATAGAGATAGTTCTCCGAATACGCATTCCTGAGCAAATTCAGAATTCGAGCCTCTGAAACCCCATATTTTTTTGCCTGATCCCGGCGGATATCGATATCCAAATTGGGTGTGTTATAGAAGTAATCCCATGAAACTGTCTGAAATCCCTGATACTCCTTGAGTTTCCCCATCAGCTTCGCTGGCAGTACCGTAAACCTGATCCTCATTTACTCCGGATATTGCAAATGCGTATTGACCCTGACTCCGGGCGGTGGCGCCGGTGCTGATTTCCAAGACCGGGAAAGGCCTCAAGAAAGGAAATAGGCCTGGAACGCTTGCCAATTTTCCCATCAGACCGCCCGAGACGGCTTGAATCGGCGCACGCTCGTTCGGCGGTTTGAGGAAAGCGAGTAGTAGCCCTTGATTCGACGAAAGAAACCGGCTGTTGCCCGTCATGGTGAAGGTTGCATCAACGCTGGGGTCTTGGCGAGTGATATTATCCGATGCGTCCTGTAATTGGCGCATTTGCTCGGGCGACGAGCCTTCGCGAGCTATCAGATACGCCCCAAATAAAGCTGCTGTCCCCTACTGGGAGGAACGTCTTTGGAATGATCATAAAAAGGGCGATTGTGCCTGCCAGACAGACAACCCAGATCAGCGGCGATACCCATCGACGCCGCAGAAACCACCAGAGTGATTTGCCGTAAAACGCGAGAACTCGCTTCTCCGTCCTTCCAATCACCCTTTCTGCCCACGTTTGCTTGGAACCGGGTCCTCGTTCTTTGAGCATTCTGGCACACATCAGCGGTGTGAGTGTCAGCGATACAAGACCGGAAGCAAAGATCGCCACAATGATGGTAATCGCAAATTCCCTGAAAATACGCCCAACCAGGCCGGTCATGAAAACCAACGGGATGAATACCGCTGCCAATGAAATGGTCATGGCAAGAATTGTGAAACTGATCTCTTTGGCACTGTTGATTGCAGCCTCGAAGGTACGCTCTCCATGTTCCATTCTGCGAACAGTATTCTCCTGGAATACGATCGCGTCGTCGACCAGAAACCCGATGGCCAGAGTGAGTGCCATCAGCGACAGGTTGTCTAAGCTGTACCCGAGCACTCGCATTACCACAAACGTGATTAGGAGCGAGACAGGGAGCGCCACAGCCGGGATCAATGTATCCGTGGCTCTTCCCAAGAACATGAATATCACCATGACCACCAAGATAAACGCTATAATAAGCGTTTCCTGGACATCTCGGACGGAATTGACGATTGTTCTGGAACGGTCATATATAGGTGTTATTCGCACTGCTGCGGGTAGCTCCGGTGCGATCAACGGGAAGCAGATCTCGGACGCTTTTAGCCACTTCCACGGCATTGCTGCCGGCCTGGCGATATACCGCCACGACTACCGTGGCTGATGGTTCCGGATACCCCCTCAACCAGAACCGCATGTTGATCCTCTCGTCCTGAAGTGAATCTTGAACGTCGGCTACATCCCGGAGATATACCGCGGCTCCGTTTCTTTCGCCAATAATCAAATTTGCATAATCTTCAGCCTTGGCCAGTTGACCCTTGGGATTGAGCAATTCCGTGCCGGCCGGGCTGTCGAATTGTCCTGCGCCAACGTAGCTCGTGCCGCCTTTAACGGCAGTAACCAAATCATCGATGGATAGCCCTCGAGCCCACATCTTGGATGGATCGACGTTGATGCGGACGGCAGCTTTAGTCCCGTAAACGTTAACCCTGCTCACTCCTGAAAGGATGCTGATACGCTGAGCGACCTGAGTGTTTGCGTAGTCATAGATTTGTCCTCGGGTCACGGAATCGCTGGTGAGAGCTATATAAAGAATCGGTTGATCGTTAGGGTTCGTCTTGGAAAAAGTAGGTGGAGACGGAAGATCCACAGGGAGATTACCTGTGGCCTGGTTGATCGCGCTCTGCACATCTGTGGCCGCAGCGTCGATATTTTTTTCCAGCGCAAACTGCAATGTGAGGCTTGTATGCCCTTGAGTGCTCTTCGAGGTGACAATGTCCAACCCCGGAATTTGCATGAAAAAGCGTTCCAGTGGCGTCGCTACATTGTTGGCCATTGTGTCGGGGCTAGCGCCCGGATAGTCTACTTCTACTTCGATGACGGGATAATCCACGGCCGGGAGATCGTTTACCGGGAGTCTAAAATAGCTAAGCACTCCGAAAAGGAGCACGGACACAGTCAATACAGCAGTCATCACTGGGCGGCGAATGAATGGTTCTGACGGGTTCATGATCCGCCTCCATTTTTCGCTGCCAAGGCGGCGGACTCTTGGACTTGAACTTTAGCATCGGGAGTTACAGCCAATTGCCCGCTGACAACTACACGCTCGCCCGGCTTTAGACCCTCATCGACTACGACCAAATCTTCTTGGCGTTGCCCAAGCTTGACAGGTCTTAATTCAGCGATGGAGTCATTATTCACCACGTAAACAAACATGCCTTTAGCCGACCTCTGTGGGGCTGCAGCAGGGATGAGAACCGCCCCGCGAATTGTTTCCAGTATCAAACGCACCCGAACAAATCGGCCCGGCCAGAATCGATGATCGCTATTCGGAATTGTGGCACGCAACTTGACAGTTCCGGTTGTTTCCTGGACGGCATTGTCCAGGAAGGATACTTCCCCTTCACGTGGTTTTTCCGAGTCATCGGGTAGGCGCACCTCGGCTTTCAATGCATCGTTTTTCATTTTCTGCTGCACGGACGTGAGTTCGTTTTCCGTAATGGTAAAATCCGCGTAAATGGGGTCAAGGCGCTGGATGACCAAAAGGGAACCCAGTGTTGGCTGCCACAACGTTTCCGATATCCACAAGCCGTTGACCTGCTCGTCCATCAATCGGCGATCGAATGAAACAATAGTCCAGATTAATCTTAGCGGTATCGACAGCCGCCGCGGCCTGTTGCACTTGGGCTTCGGCAATGTCGTATGCATTTTTCCTCTGGTCATAATCGTACTGTGAAACGGATTGTGTACTCAAAAGCTCTGCGTAGCGATCGAGCTGAAGTTTTGCCAATTCCAAGGCGGCCTTTTTCTCAGCGAGCGTAGCTTTAGCCGAATCAAGCTGGGCCTTATATGGCTCAGGATCGATAGTGAACAGCATGTCGCCCTTTTTCAGCTCCGCTCCATCCTCGAAATGAATCTCAGTTATGCGACCCGAGACCTGAGGTTGAATCGATACGACCTCTCGGGCTACTGTTTTCCCGACATTATCGATGTAAACAGGCACATCCTGCTGGACCGCCGTTGCTACGGAAACGGACGCAGGCGGTCGCTGAAACCCGGATGGGGCACGTTTTTCACAGCCGGATATGAAGGCCAAGATCGCCGCTGAAAGGATTATTATTAAATTTGCTTTTTTCAATTGAATCAGCCCCTTTCATTCAGCATTCAACCTCAGCTTCAGAACTGTCTTGGGATAATATGGATGATGCTCCGGAGCGCATGCCGGAGCATAAAATCTCAGTCATTTTCTTCAAACAGTCTGATAACGGTCGAGATGCATTGAGGGACCAAACGACCGTTGTCCCGAAAAGCGCCTGCTGAAAATGGCGTGCCAATTCAACCGGGCTGAAATCGTTTCGAATTTCACCTTTTTTTTGTCTAGCCGCCATCAATTCAGCCAGCATTAAACGATCCTCTCGAAAATCATCCGCCATTTTTTGGCGCATTGACTCGCTTGATAAAGTCGGTACCAGCACGCTTTGAACCAGCACAGGAGACCGTGCAAAATCTTCCGTAACAGTCAATGCAAGCCGGTACATGACACTCTCCAGCGGCTCCGTAGATTGAATCGCTTGCGCAACGAATTCCCTGATTTTTCCCATCTGCAACTGGCAGATGTATGCCAAAATGTGTTCCTTGCTGGGGAAATAATTAAAGAAGGTTCCCTTACCTACATCAGCCGCATCCGTAATATCTTCTATAGTCGTGGCAGAAACCCCACGCTCAGAGAAAAGATGCAACGCGTGACGGACAATCCTCTCTCGTGTTTCGGCTCTATGACGTTCCCGTCTGCCGGTCGGTCTGTCGGATCCATGCGGGATTTCCAGTTTTGCTTGCGCGATCAAGTTGTCACATCCTTTCATTAAGTCTGCGACCGATGGTCTAACATGACTTTAAGTCACGTATATGGGTCGGGCAAGAGCGCTCCGAGTCTCCGCGGTCATATTTTTTTGCGGCGTAACTGCAACATTTCATTAGTTTCCGCGAATGAATTAGTAGAGCCGGCATTCCGGCACGAGAAGATGACCCATTTACTATCGGAGGCGAACAATGAAGTACAGACATCTCTTTTTTTCGCTGATCCTTATATCGATTGGATTCCTATTCCCCTGGTTCACAGAAATCAGCCGCGCGGAAATCCCCGGACAGGGCACTCTCACGATCGTCGAACCAGACGGTAAACCAGGCGCGGGTTGCCCGCTGGAGCACACGTCAGTGAAAGCGGAGGTCTCGGGGTTTATCTCCCGAGTATCGGTTGTTCAGAGATTTCATAATCCCGGCCAAGAAAAAATCGAAGCGATCTACACGTTTCCGCTGCCGAATGATGCTGCTGTGAACGAGATGCTGATGCGGGTCGGTGACCGCCTTGTTCGCGGTGAAATCAAGAAAAGGGAAGAAGCAAGGCAGATCTATCAACAAGCGAAGGATCGCGGGCATGTTGCATCACTTCTCGACCAGGAGAGGCCGAACATATTTACGCAATCAGTGGCAAATATTATGCCGGGTGAGAAAGTGGAAATCACGATCAAGTATGTTGAAATGCTTCCGTACAATGATGGTTCATTCAAGTTCGTCTTTCCGATGGTAGTGGGTCCCAGATTCATTCCCGGCCAAGCGACGGGAAAAGAGGGAACAGGATGGGCGCCTGATACTGACCAAGTGCCTGATGCCAGCAAAATTACCCCGCCGGTCACTGCGGAAGGAACCAGGGCGGGCCATGATATCGACCTGACCGTGTCCATAGACGCCGGCGTCCCAATTCAAGAGGTTAAATCCAAGCTGCATGAAATCGCGACCCAACGCGAGGGCAGTAACCGCGCCACAGTCTCGTTGAAAGACCAAAAAGAAATCCCCAATCGGGACTTTGTTCTGGAATATCTGGTAGCCGGTGATCAGATTCAATCCGGGTTTTTGGCGCATAAAGAGGACAAGGAAGGTTACGTGGCGCTGATCATGATTCCTCCCAAGAGAGTCAAGCCTGCGCAGATAGCTCCCAAGGAGATGATATTCGTCATCGACCGTTCGGGATCGCAACACGGCAAACCTTTGGATAAGGCCAAAGAGACAATGAAGTACGTGATAGACCACATGAATCCTGACGACACATTTAATGTCATTGACTTCGCAAATACAGCAAGGATGCTATTTTCCGAGCCCAAGAAAAACAGCCCTGAAACTCGCGCCAAAGCGATCAAATATATTTATTCTCTTGAAGCTGATGGGGGTACCTGGATGGGTCCGGCGGTTGAGAAGGTTTGTCAAATTCCACCGCCTGAAAACAGGCTGAGAATAGTGACCTTCATGACCGACGGGTACGTGGGGAATGATTTTGAAATCATATCTCTTGTACAAAAACTTCGCGGCAAAAGCCGCTGGTTTCCATTCGGAGCAGGTAATGGAGTCAACAGATTTCTCCTGGATAACATGGCGCGAGTTGGTGGAGGAGAAGTTGATTACGTACTACTCAATAGACCGGGCGAGGAGGTGGCCAAAAAATTCTATAAGAGAATTGCTGCTCCGGTGCTGACCGACATTTCACTCGCGATGGAAGGGATCGCCCTAGAAGAAGTATTCCCTGGAGTGGTTTCGGATCTGTGGGACAGCAAGCCCGTTATTTTCAAGGCAAAGTATTCCAAGACAGGTAAGGGAAGCATCACTATTAAAGGGTTTAGCGCAGGCAAACCATACGAGCAGAAATTGGAAGTTAATCTGCCGGAACGCGAATCTGCCAATTTGTCACTTGCATCCTTGTGGGCACGGGCAAAAGTGGATGATCTTATGGATCGGGACCTGATGGGCGTTCAACGTGGAAAGCTCAAGGACGAGCTTCGTGAGGAAATTATCCGAGTGGCCCTGGAACATAGAATTATGACCCAGTTCACCAGCTTTGTCGCTGTTGAGGAAACTGTGGTTACGGTGGGCGGCAAACCGACCACCATTGCCGTCCCGGTCGAAATGCCGGACGGAGTCAGCAGGGAGCGCATATTTGGCGACGCCACAGGGACATTACCCGCACAAGCCTCCAGGAGTTCTCGGTTCCTATCAGCAGGGAGTTCCAGCCTCTATGCCGGCACCTGGAATAGCAATGAGACATTCGGAACCTCGGAAGGAACGTGGTGGAATAGCTTTTCTGGAACGGGCAAAACGCAGTGCTTCTCCAAATGAGGCGGTCCTTTCCGAAGCTGAACAAGATCGTCGGGTCGCCTCGGTGGACAAGGAGCAGTTGAAAATCGCGGCTGTCGAAAACAAGCTTGCGCCGGAACTCCGTGCGCTCGTGCAACGCAAGGATCGGCCAAAAGATTTGACCGAAGGTAAGGTCGTAGTGAAAGACGGGAAAATAGCGGTCCAGGTGTGGCTGACGAGGGCGACCGATGATATTTTGAAGAAGTTGAAAGAAGCGGGCCTGGAGGTGTCGTTTACAGCGACCACCGGGAAAATGGTCCTCGGTGTGGTGGATGTTGATAGATTATCAAAATTAGTCGAAATCAGTGAAGTCCGGCTCGTGGAACCGGCTCCCGCAGGTTAGCACGCTGGCTCGTTGCCCGGCGAGCGGGGTCATTTGTCATGTCCCACGTTTCGCTGGAAAGCAATCCCCAAAGCGAGATTGCTTCGCTCCGCTCGCAATGACAGGCCTCAACTTGTCATTGCGAGTAAAAGAGTAGGATGTGGTGAGCGCAGTGAACCGCATCGTTCGCGAAAACCTCGATTGATGCGGTTCCCCCTCGAAACGCAGGGTCACCGCATCCTACGGGAGCTAACCCTCAATTACCCCGTGTGATTTGTCATTGCGAGGCCGTCAGGCCGTGACAATCCCAGAAGGTTTGAGAGATTGCTAGTGGGAGCGTCCCGCGCAGAACGCGGGATTGCCGGTCATTCTAATAGACAGGCGAGACGCCTATCCTACCATACGCTCGCAATGACATGCTTTGGCCGCCTGTAACTGAAGGGCTCCGGCTCTTAAACTTTTGAATTTGAAAGAATGGCTGGTTCAACGTACAATAAGATTTGACCAATCCAATTAACGAAAGGAGCTGAATTGGCAGTTGCCGAGCATGGGCTTGATTCCTTAGTCCAGCGCTGCAATCGAGGCGATAAGCAGGCTTGGGAGGAATTTTACACCACCTACTTCGGATTGGTTTCATCCGTGGCAAAAAGATATTCATCGCAGGCCAATGATGCGGAGGATATTATTCAGGAAGTTTTCGTAAACCTTTTCAAAGCGTTGAGACAATACGATCCGGGTCGACCTATTGAGACTTACATCCTGGAAATAGCACGGCGAGTCAGGATTGGCCGGTATAGAAAAGCATCTGCCGTGAAGCGAGCAGGAAACCCTGTGCCCGTGGATTTTTGGGGCAGTGATTCGGAGAGAGGATTCATTGCAGTGGCGTCTGCGGATGAAAATCAGGAAGATTCATTAATTAGAGCGCAGGAGAAAAGTCTGTTAAGAAAAGCCTTGAATGGCATTTCGCAAAATTGTCGGGATCTCCTGGCGTTACGATACGATCAAGCCCTTTCATATAAGCAAATAGCGGATATGCTCAAGGTAAAAGAGGTGACGCTTCGTTCACAATTGCAGCGATGCTTGGCTTCACTTTCCAAAAGTTACTCAAAACTGGCGCTCTTGGGAGGTGGGTGACCGGTGCGTGACGAAGAAAAGAAATGCCCCGAAAAATGGGACCAGACTCAGCTCCTTGCCTATATAGAAGGAGACATGGACAAAGCGCCCGCTGGGAATTGGAAACTCACCTTAAGAATTGCGAGATTTGTGCGTCTGAACTCGAATCCTTACGAAAAATGGATATTCTCCTAAAGCACAATTCCGATGTTTTTCATCCTGACGAGCAGCAGCTTTACCAATATGTGACAGGGGACGAAGATCCGGGCGGCGAAATCGCATTGCATTTAGAGGGATGCGAGAATTGCCGGGAAGATGTGGCGCTGCTTAGAGAGATTATTAATGCTCGATCTGACGCTTCGACCGAAATTCCGGCAATACCGCAAAGCCTATTGCGCAAGATCGGTCAACTGCATCCCGCTGCGGCTCCACAAGGCAAACTGAAAAGTCTTTACCTGACAGCCTCGGAATTCATCTCTGCGCCTTTAAGAATGCCTAGCCTGGCCCTGGGAACCGCGGCAGCGGTCATAGTGCTGGTTATTATATCGGTTCCTCTATGGCAGAGTTATCACAAGGTCCCGCGTCCTGATTCAGGTCCCGCTATCCAGGAATCACCAGCGCAGAAACCCGGTGAAGCGGTTTTGCACGAGGTAGATCGATCCCGTCAGAATTTGGACAAAGATAAATCAATCGAAAGCTTGAAGAGATCCAGAGCCGAACCCGGCGACAGAAACGGAGTCCCATCCTCGCCTGCGCCCGACATGAGATATGCCCCGGAGCGGAAGCTCGAGAAACCCTTAGATCGGGGAGCAGGGCACATCAGTTCAACCCTGGAAACAGCGCCTGCGCAGACTCCGCCTTCAGTGGGTACAAAAGAGAAATCCCGTTCTCCCGCGGCAGGAATAGCGGTTCGCCCCGAAAAGGAGATCGCCGAGTCCAAGAGCATCCAAACCGGCTATGCCTGCATCTCCTATGAAGAAGCAAGGGGCCACGCAGCAATACCCGGCTACGGTTGACCGGAGTAAGACCGGAGGCACAGGCGCCATCCGCGAGCGTCTCTGATCCTCGCATCCCTGTCCACATTCAAGTCGTAGATTCGGAAGGAAAGAGTATTCCCGGTTTCAGGTTCCAGGTTCCGGCGAACCTGTCGAGTCGTTATCGCTTCGAGGAAGGTACTGAAAGCGGAACAGCCGATCTTATCGTGATTCGGGTAATAAAGCGGGATGGATCTTTCGACTTATCAGCAGACCTCTTCAAGGCGGGTTCAGCCGGTGCAAGCCGGACCCTGCAGGCATCAGGTGTTCCTGAGCCGGACCTGCAGGACCAAGATAGCTTCTCTCATATCTTCTTTGCTGGAAAGGGATTGAGCTGCCCGATTATCCAAACGTCTTTTCCGGCACAAAATCGGTCCCGCGGACTTCTTTCATTGAAATGGCATCAGAAGGGCATGTAACCTGACAAAGTCCACAGCCTAAACACTTTTCCTGCTTAACTGCGGCAGGTTCAAGACCTTCCTGATCAATCGCGCCAAAGTAACATCGGTCAGTGCACATTCCGCATGCGGTGCATGCTTCCGGATCTACATCGGCTGCGAAACGACTCGGCTCGATGACTGAGATCCCATGTTTAATGAGAACGGGCATAGTCTGACAACAACATGGGCAGCAATTACAGATGAAGTGATCCACATTTTGTTTGTTGACCACCACGTGAATAAGGCCGTCTTCTTCAGCTTGCCTCATAATATCAATAGCTTCTTCTTTACTGATCTGTCGGCCGGAACCTCGATCCACCGTATAATCCGCAGCTTTGTTGACCTGAATACAGGCTTCCAGTGTTTTGTCACATTTGCCGGCAATCAGGCGACAAGTGCATTTTGTGACCGCCAGATTTCGGGATGTATCGATAATCTCCTTCACATCCTCAAACGCTAGTAC
Source organism: uncultured delta proteobacterium (assembly GCA_963843165.1). Taxonomy (GTDB): domain Bacteria; phylum Desulfobacterota; class Desulfomonilia; order Desulfomonilales; family Desulfomonilaceae; genus DATJPW01. Next base: position 159,309 of record CAWJJL010000008.1, read on the forward strand.
GTGGCTCGTAGCAGGTACAGTTACGCCAACAGGAATGACTCTGGTAAAAGGGCGTGATGAAGCCTGACTGACCATCTTGGCAATATCGTACCATTCATGTTCCATGAATTCGTTCCAGAGGTCCAAGTATTCCTGCGGTGCTTCAGGCCAAAGAATACTGGCGTCATGAAATTGAACCAGGTCACGGCACATGCGGTAGGTTGGCGGGTCGGTTCTGGCGGACGAAAAGACCAGACCTTTTACAAAGAGGGTGCGCATCATCGCTGCAATTTCTTCTTCCGGACGTCCCAGCTTTTGGGCCATTTGGGTTACGGTTCCGGGAAGAGCCAATAGCAATTGAGCTTCTGCGTGGTTGGCAATAATCTCAAATAATCGAGGAATTCTTGGCGATTGGCCGAGCCCGATTCGCGCGGCCAATTCAAGATATTCAGCATCCATCAAGCCTCTCCTAAAGGATCTGTTAATTGTAGTGATTATTAATGCTACCGACTTCCCATATTACATGAGAGCGATGGAACCGGCAAGGCATGTTGAGATGAGCTATATACAGATATTATCTCCAGTAGTAACTATTAGCTCGTGCTATAGATTCCTTCCATGACCGTAGCATGCTTTGAACATCTAAGCCCCAGTCCGCGTATTCAGAAGAAATAGAAATTCCCCTGAACCCAAGTTCACCTGCTTTTTCCCAAATTTCCATGGGGAACTTTTCTTCGCGGTCACATTCCCGGGCTACCTTTGGGAATTCATTAATTGCGAATTTTCGAGCGGCTTCGACTATTTGCTTCTGTTTGTCGGTAAATGAGTAATCCATGGTGTGCCTCCAGAGCTAGAGCGTGTACGCGAGCATACTGACCGCTCGGTATTCTTTATTTCAAGCGGATTTTTGTGCGAATCAAAAATTGAAGTGCTCAGTCTAAGAAATTGCTTGACAGCAGCCCCGTCTATTCTTAGGATCGCGCATACCAAACGGTTAGTATCGAAATCCTCGAAAATTATGAAAAGATCTGAAGAAACAGAGAAGAAAATTATCCAGGCAGCACTGGAAATTTTCGTCCGCAACGGCTATCACGGGACTTCTGTCGACGCGATCACCAAGAAGGTTGGTCTGACCAAAGGGGCTCTTTATTCCCACTTCAGCAGTAAGGGTGAATTGCTACTTAGAATTATAGAGGAATTCAAATCTCGATTCATTGGGGGAATGGCGGACGCTTTAGACCAATTCTCTGAAAACGCCCTGGAGAAACTTCACCGCGTGATCAGCTTCAATTCAAGATTTGCATTGGAAAATCAAGATTTGTGTGTTTTTTTGACCTTTTTGACCACAGAATTGAACGCTGACGTTGATTTCGAACCTGCCCTTAAAGGAACCTACCTCGAATATCGAAAAATCATAAGCGGGATCATCCGCCAAGGAATACGTCAGGGGCTTTTTAAGAAAGATCTTGACCCTGATATCACGGCCTTAACATTCATGGCCCTGCATGACGGAGTACTTCATCAGTGGGTGCTTAATAGGAATAGCCTCGATGGCGAGGCCTATGTCCGGACTTTTCGCGAAATCTTTCTCTATGGCCTAGTGAAAAGCGCATAGTCCTGCGGGCAAGCGCTTCGACTGGAACGCCAAATACTTGGCGGGTTAATGGGACGGTGACTGTGGTTCTCCAGAGCACGTCTACATGGATTCTAATAAGATCATTAATCAAAGCCCTACAATGAAAACGAATGGATTTTTCAGCAGATCGGTATCGACTATCCATGCGACATTTCGCCCAAAAGAATGATCGAGCTGCTTAGAGAGGAGATTCAAAAGAAATGGATAAAGTAGTCTTGGCCAATCCCTTGAGAACCGCAATTGGTGATTTCGGTGGTTCACTAAGAGCTGTATCTGCTGCAGAATTGGCAAAGTTGATTATCGAAGCGGAACTCCAGAAACTAGGTGACCCCGCATCCATAAACAAAGTCATTTTCGGTAACTGTTTTTCTCCTTTGGAGCAGAATGTAGCTCGTAATGCAGCTTACAAAGCAGGGATTCCCGAGAATGTTCCAGGTTTTACCATAAATGGCACGTGCGGATCTTCCATGCAGGCAGTCATCAGCGCTGCACAAGCTGTTCAATGCGGCGAAGCGGACGTTGTTCTTGCCGGCGGTGTCGAGAGTATGAGCAACGCGCCATACATAATGGAATCAGCTCGGTGGGGACAACGCATTAGGCACCTGGAAGCGTACGATCTGCTTTGGAGAGGGATGCAAGAATATCCTATCGGCGTTGGAATGGGTTTAACAGCGGAAAATCTCGCCGAAAAATATTCGATTTCGCGGCCAGACCAGGATGCCTTTGCGGTTCAGAGCCACCAGCGTGCTGCACAGGCTATTAAACAAGGCCAATTCAAGAGGGAGATTGTGCCTGTGCCCGTTCCTAGACCGAAAAAAGATCCTGTCGATTTCGAAGTTGACGAACATGTACGACCCGATGTAACGTTGGAGCAACTCGGTAAACTACCCTCTGCGTTTAAGAAGGACGGAACAGTAACGGCTGGAAATGCCTGCGGAATGAATGATGCCGCTGCTGCGGCAATTGTTACCACATTGGAAAAAGCAAGGGGACTAGGGCTACAGCCGCTTATGCACATTAGAGGGTACAAGGTTGTAGGGGTCGACCCAAATATAATGGGAATCGGACCGGTGCCTGCTATCCGCGGTGTACTGGACTCTGCAAATCTCCGAGTCAGCGATATAGACCGTTTTGAAATCAATGAAGCGTTTGCCGCTCAGTACCTGGCATGCGAGCAGGAATTAGGTTTGGATCGGGACAAGGTAAACGTTTACGGGAGTGGTATCGCTTTGGGCCATCCGGTTGGTGCGAGCGGTTGCAGGCTCTTGGTAACTCTGTTTCACGGCATGATTTCGAATGATCTCAATCTTGGGATTGCTTCACTCTGTGCAGGAGGAGGCATGGGTTTCGCTTTAGTGCTGGAGCGTTTGTAGGCATGGAATTCAATGTTCGTACTCACCTGATTCGTCCGGGAGGAACCCTCTTGTCCGGCGATTCGGAGCGAAATGTATGCTTAAAATAAACAATATTCAGGTGGTTTATAATAATGTGATCATGGTGCTGAAAGGGATTTCTCTTGAAGTGCCTGAAGGCAAAGCAGTAGCCCTCCTGGGAGCCAATGCTGCGGGCAAGACCACCACTCTTAAAGCCATTAGCGGCATACTCAAATTCCAAAATGGTGAAGTTGAAGACGGCACAATTGAATTTATGAACCGATCCATAGCCGAAAAAGACCCGGACAAAATAGTCAGGATGGGAATCGGTCTGGTTCCTGAGGGCAGACGAGTGTTTGCCGATCTGAGCGTGATAGAAAACTTGTGGATTGGGGCTCATACCCGTAGAAACCGGCATGGAATTAAACAAGATCTTGATATGGTCATGGATTACTTCCCTCAACTGTCACGCAGAAGTAAGCAACAAGCCCTCTTGTTGAGTGGCGGGGAACAACAAATGCTGGCAATAGGCCGTGCCTTAATGTCTCAACCTAAGTTGTTGATGTTGGATGAGCCGTCTCTAGGTCTAGCTCCTATGTTGGTGAAAGAGATTTTTTCCATATTGGAGCGAATCAATCGAGAGCAAGGAACCGCAATTTTGCTTGTGGAGCAAAATGCGTTGATTGCGTTAAATTTTGCCGAATATGGATACATTATGGAGAGCGGCAAGATAGTTCTTGACGGACCAAGTGAACGCCTTCTCCAAAATCAGGATGTTAAGGAATTCTACCTGGGTGTAACCGATGACCTTGAGAGAAAAAGTTATGCTGAGGTCAAGCATTATAAACGTCGAAAACGTTGGCTTTCCTGATGGGATTCACAGCATGGATCTGTTGCAGATCAAGGATTTATCGCTTCATTTTGGCGGGATCATAGCTCTATCAAATCTGGACATGTCAGTTCAAGAGAGGGAACTGCATGCCGTTATTGGCCCTAATGGAGCGGGCAAGACATCTCTCTTCAATTGCATCAGTGGTGTTTACCCTCCAACTGAAGGCGAAATATACCTCAGAGGGAAAAGCATTTCCCATCTTAAACCATATGAAATCGCTGAATTGGGAATTGCGAGAACTTTCCAGAACATAGAGCTGTTCAGCCATATGACGGTGATAGATAATTTGTTGTTGGGCTGCCACACTCATATGAGCTCCGGCCCCTTATCTTGCGCATTCTTCTTCGGCAAGGCCCAGCGGCAGGAAGTTGAGAATAGGCTTCATGTTGAGGAAATCATCGATTTCCTTGAAATTGAAAAGGTTCGGAAGAAAGTGGTCGGCACGTTGCCTTATGGGATACAGAAACGTGTCGAGATCGGACGAGCGCTTGCAATGAAGCCGAAATTGCTGCTTCTTGATGAACCGGTGGCTGGAATGAATGTGGAGGAGACTGAGGATATAGCCCGTTTCATCTTAGACATTAAAGAGGAAAGGGAGGTCACCATAATCATGGTGGAACATGATATGGGCGTCGTTATGGATATCGCTGATACGGTTACTGTTTTGGATTTCGGTTTAAAAATAGGGGAGGGCACTTCTGCAGCTGTACAATCCGACCCAAAAGTCATTGCAGCCTACCTAGGCCAATAAAGAGGAAAGCAGTTGGAACCTGACACTATCCCAAAACTCCTTGCAAAAAATCGAGTACTCTATTCCGATAAGGTGGCGCTGCGTGAAAAGGATCTAGGCATTTGGCAGCGAGTCACCTGGAAAGAATATTGGGACCACGTATGTCTCTTCACCCTAGGGCTACAGCAGCTTGGTTTGAAGAGAGGTGACAAGGTTTCGATTCTTGGTGATAACTGCCGTGAGTGGCTTTACGCGGATCTGGCAGCTCAGTGCTCTTCAGCTGTGACTGTCGGGATATATCCAACCGATGTTGCCTCTCAAGTGAAATACATTCTGGAGAATTCCGAATCCAAGTTCATTGTGGCAAAAGACCAGGAGCAGGTTGATAAGGTTCTCGAGGTAAAAGACGATCTCCCGGGCCTGAAAAAGATCATTGTCGTTGATATGAAGGGACTCCGTCGATACAAGGACCCGATGGTCATCAGTTTTAAAGATGTTGAAGTATTAGGTCGATCCCTGCACGAACAAGATCCTTATTTGTTTGAAAATATGGTTAACAGCACCAGGTCCGAAGACGTTGCTATTATAGTTTATACCTCAGGTACCACAGGTCAGCCAAAAGGCGCAATGATCAGCCACAGAAATGTAATAGCGATGATTCGAGGCCTGGCGCAGGTACTGGGTTTTCGTCAGAATGATTCGTTTGTTTCCGCATTACCGCTCTGTCACATTGCCGAAAGAATGTTCTCGCTGATTTTTCCCATGTGGGCAGGCTGTACAGTGAATTTCGCGGAAAGCGTGGCGACGCTGCAAGAAGATATGAGTGAAATCTCGCCCACAGCTTTTTTGAATGTGCCGCGCATTTGGGAAAAAATGCATTCCAATATCATGATAAGGCTCCAGGATTCGATTTTCTTTAAGCGATGGATCTTTCGAGCGATGCTCCCCATCGGAGAGCGTGTGGCCGATTATGAACTGAAAAGGAAACCGGTGCCTTGGTCCTGGAAAATGTTGCACGGTATTGCCTACTTACTCTTGTTTCGACCGTTGAGGAACCACTTGGGTCTACTGGATGCTCGGATTTTCGTCAGTGGGGCAGCGCCGCTTTCGCCTGACCTGATGAAATTCTACCATACTATAGGCGTTCCGGTCCGTGAATGTTACGGAATGACAGAAATGAGCGGCATTTCATTTATGCCGCGAAATGGTGAAATAAAACTTGGGGGTGTGGGTAAACCAATACCAGGGGTTGAACTTAAACTGGCCCCCGATGGCGAAATACTTCAGAAAGGCGATTCCGTTTTTGAGGGTTACTATGGTAATCCCCAAGCCACTCGGGAGGTTATCGTTGATGGATGGCTCCATACGGGAGATGTGGGTGAAGTAGACTCAGACGGAGATTTGCGCATCACAGATCGAAAAAAGGATATCATCATAACAGCGGGAGGCAAAAATATTGCTCCATCGGAGCTGGAGAACAGCCTTAAGTTTAGCCCATACATCAAAGAGGCCATAATCATCGGTGACCGCCGAAAGTACCTGTCATGCCTCATACAAATTGAATTGGAAAATGTCGCTCATTGGGCCCAAAATAATCGAATTGCGTACACGAATTATAAGAGTCTGGCTACTCACCCCGAAGTACGGAACCTAATTCAGACCGAAGTGGAAAAAACCAACAGTAACTTTGCACAAGTGGAGAGGATTAAGAAATTCACCATTCTCGATAAGGAATTGGACCAGGACGATGAAGAGTTGACCGCCACAATGAAAGTAAAAAGAGCCAGTATAGAGAAGAAATTCAAGGATGTTATTGAATCGATGTATTAAATTTTTCGCATTGTGAAAGGGGTATAACCGGTTGGCTGAGGGAACTCTCTATTTTATTCAGCTAGTTATTTCCGGCCTTGCCGTGGGAAGCTTGTATGCACTGGCTGCACTTGGATTTGTCCTAATCTACAAGGCCACGGATATTCTGAATTTCGCTCACGGCGAAGCCATGATGGTGGGGGCCTTTGTCTGCTACGCTCTGGTACTATCAGGCATGGATTTTTTTTGGGCAATTCTCATCACAATGGGAGTTGCTATGATTTTCGGGTTGATTACCGAACGCCTGGTACTCAGACCGATGATAGGTGAACCGCAGTTTGCCGTAGTCATGATTACCATAGGCCTTTCCATCTTCTTGAGAAGCCTGTCGGGCATTGTATTCGGACATGAAAATAAGATTTTTCCATCTCCTTTCAGCCAGCATTCAATAGCATTTCACGGTCTGGTGCTATCTTATACCCATTTGTGGTCTATGATCATATCAGGTCTGATGGTCATACTGTTTTTTCTCTTCTTCAAATACTCTCGGGTAGGACTAGCAATGCGAGGGGTTGCAAATGACCAGGATACCGCGATGTTAATGGGCATAAGCGTGAAATGGGTCTTTGCTCTTACCTGGGGAATTTCCTTTGCCATAGGTGCTGTTGCAGGAATCTTCCTTGCTAATGTCATGGTATTGAACATTGGTCTATCTCTGGTCGCTATCAAAGCATTTCCGGCGGTTGTATTAGGCGGTTTGGAAAGCGTTCCTGGAGCAATTGTAGGGGGATTGGCCATCGGAGTTTTAGAAACTTTGGTAGGTGGATATCTTGATCAATTGTTTCCCGGTGTTAAGGACCTTACAGCCTTTGTGGTCCTGTTCTTGGTTCTCATGATTAGGCCGTATGGATTATTTGGCGAGGAGGAAATCGAGCGTGTCTAACGACGGATCTTGCCCAATCCTGCCTGCAATTTCTTGATCTGAGGAATTTATGCGAAGCAAAACTTTCAGAGAGTCCTATGAAGAAGATATTAGAATCTTTCAAACTTTATGGGTGCGGTTCTGGTTGGTTCTTTTCATAGTGGCACTCTTGTCCCTGCCTTTTTGGGCTGATCAATACATCATTTATATGGCGAACATTTCCGGTATAGCTATTGTGGCGGCTTTAGGATTAAATATTCTTACCGGTCTTACCGGTCAGATCTCATTGGGCCATGCAGCGTTTGTCGCTCTCGGCGCCTACACATCCGCAATTCTGGCCACAAGATTAAACATGCCTTTTTGGATTACTATTCCGAGTGGAGGCGTTGTTGCCGCTTTTTTTGGTATTCTTCTGGGCTTTCCTTGTTTACGCCTCAAAGGATTGTATTTGGCTATGGCGACAATGTCCTTCGGAGTCGTGGTCGAATACGCTGTGACGCACTGGGAATCCCTGACTCTGGGTGTCCGAGGAATCTCAGTCCCAGCCCCTAGTTTCTTCGGATTTACTCTTGGTGAACAGGGGCAACTCTTTTATATGACCGTTTTTTTTGTCGCTCTGCTGACAATCGCAGCAAAAAATCTGGCCAGAACCCGAATAGGCAGGGCTTTTGTGGCAATCCGCGACCGAGATGTGGCTGCAGGTATTATCGGCGTCAATCTTACAAAATATAAAGTAATGGCTTTTGCTATAAGCTCATTTTACGGAGGCGTCGCCGGCGGCCTGTATTCCTATACTACTGCTTATCTTCATCCGGAAAATTTTACTCTTCTGCTTTCCGTGGAATACATAGCCATGATCATCATAGGTGGCTTAGGTTCGATATTGGGCTCTATCTTGGGAGCTGTTTTTCTCACAGTGATGCCTGACGTTATAAAGAACATAGCGGATTTAGTCGGCCAACAATTCGTTTTTCTAGAAGGGAGGTATGATGAGGAGTGGAATGTGGCCGTTTTTGGTCTCTTGATCATTGTTTTTCTTATTATCGAACCGACGGGTCTCAGCGGTATCTGGTCTCGAATCAAGACCAGCTTTAAGAACTGGCCTTTCACATATTGAGCTCTCTTTCACTGCATATCGAAAGGAGTAGATAATGAACAGGATATTTCGAGCCGGATTTTTGCTATTAGCCAGTGTGCTGATGTGCTGCAGCGAATCCGCTGAAATGAGGGGAGTAACAAAAGATTCCGTTCGAATCGGAATGGTCTTGGTGAAAACGGGCCCAGTGGCTGCTTTGGGCCTGCCCGAGGGATGGGGCATACAGGATACATTCAATGCAATGAATGAAGCAGGTGGAATCAATGGGAGAAAGATCGATTTCATCTGGGAAGATGATCAATTTAAGACCCCATTGGCCATTTCCGCTTTCAACAAGCTGATTTTTCGCGACAAGGTACTATCGATCCTCACAAGTGGAGGAACACCGCAGACTATCGCTATGTTCGATCTCATCGATAAACACCAGGTGGTAAACATCCCGAATGCGTTAGCAGATGAAATGTTCAATCCGCACCGCCCCTATATTTTTATCATTGGTGCCACATACGAAACACAAGTTGAACTTATGTTTGATTACATTATGAATGATTTGAAAGCCAAGGACCCAAGAATTGGGGTTGTTTACGCTGAGACGGAATTCGGAAAGAAAGGCTTGGAAGCCGCCAGAAAGAGAGCCGAGCAGTATGGATTGAAGCTGGTTTCAGAACTGGTTCTTAACATAGGTTCCGTCGATGCCAGTTCCCAGGTGCTTTCATTAAAAAAGGACAACGTAGATTTCGTGGTTACCTGCAACCTTGCTCCGCCGACTATAACGCTTTTGAAGACAGCTGAAAAATATGACTATTGGCCCACAACGTTTGGGATCAATTGGTCATGCGATGATATGGTGGTAAAAGCCTGCCAAACCGCGGCAAAGAACTACATTGGAGTCAATTGTGTCGGTGGATGGGAAGATGAGACTCCCGGTATGAAACGCGTGAGGGATCTGGCGAAAAAGAACGATCGTGACCCTGCAAAGATGCTTACTTCTTTGTACACAATGGGGGTAGGAGTGGCTACCGTCTATGCCGAAGGAATGAAGCGTGCGGGTAAAGATCTTACACCAGTGTCCTTTAAGAATGGATTGGAAACTCTTAAAGATTTCGATACCGGCGGAATCGTGCCACCTGTGACCTACACCTCAACCAGTCACGCTCCTACAACAATTTCACGTCTTTATCGCGCAAACCCCGATAGAGGCGTCATGGTGGCTATAACGGACTGGAGAACTCCCAAGGAAATAAAATAAAGAGAGGAGATGGCATTCTGCTCGAGGGACTTGTTTTTCCTTTAGTCGTCGTTCAGGTTGACATGTTCTGAATTTATATTTGGATTTTAGCAAGGGGATGTTGTATGAATATTTTGCGGGTCTACGTGTGAACTATGCCCATACGAAGAGCCTACTAGACTCGCCGATATTGAACTAATATTGAAAGATTTGCTTGGGTTTCCTGAAAATTCGGGATTTAGTTTTGGGTCATTTTGGCTCACTCGTCACTAACTCACGACCAGGCCGAGTTACGGCTAATCACTTATAATTTTAAGCCGTTCCGATCTTTTTACGCCGGCTAAGTGCAGTGGCCCTGGCAATGCACTGCGATACAAACTGGAGATCAAATTTGATGCCACCAAGGTATTTTGTACGAGCTGAATTTGAATTCCTCTAATCTCGGTTCGTGAAGCGCCTTGCTGAGTTTCTTACGTTGGGATCTCTTTTGAGACATTTCAAACTGGAAGGAGAACCGATTTATGCGCACAAGAAGAGTGTTTGTGGCTTTGTTTATTTCGTCCATTTTGGTTTCGGGGTTAATGGGCAGTGCTGCCCTCGGTCAAGATACGATCACTGTCGGAGCAGTTCAAACCACTAAGGGTCCACTGGGTGCTTTTGGCCCCTCAATTAGCGCCGGCTTGAACGATGCACTGATGATAGCCAACACCGAAGGAGGCATTAACGGTAAAAAACTCAGGTATGTTATGGCCGATGGTAACTATAAGGCGCCAGAAGACAAAGTGCTTTTCGAAAAAATAATGACCGAGTACAACCCGCCGGTGATGTTTGGTAGCAGTACCCGAACTAACCAAACTTCTTCTTCAGGACATAACGAAACGTTACTCGATTCTATATACCGGCGCCACATTTTCCAGTGAGATCGCCGCAACCGCCCTGAATTCGGCCATTTTTTTGCCCGGTCCGACTTACGGCGATCAAATGGGAATTCTGCTCAAATACATAGCCAAAGAGAAACCCCGTGCGAGAGTTGCCTTTCTGCATAGCGATTCTGACTTTGGTCGCGATTCCATTAAGTTCGGCCAATTGATGTGTGAGAGATTGAGACTGAACCTCGTCTGCGAAGAGAAGACCGACATCGCAGGAGGAGACGTCACAAAGCAGGTAGAATCCCTTTACAAGGCCGATCCCGATTACGTCATCTTGCATGGATTTTTGGTTGCGCCGGTGCCGGATGTGATCAAGCAGAGCAGGGAGCTTGGCATGAAATGCAAGTTCATGGGGACTTTTTGGGGCGCAACGGAGATGCTCCTCGAGAAGCTTGGACCGCTTGCAGAGGGCTACTTGGCCGTCAATCCGTACGCCTACTGGTGGATGGAAGATCAACCCATGATAAAGAAGATCAGGGCCTATACGGCAGCCAACTACCCGGATGTGAAACAACGGCCTCTCTTTTATATGCAGGGATTCTTGAGTGGGCTGGTGTTCGTGGAAACTCTCAGGAGAGCAGACAAATCCGGAAAACGCGACTATCCGGGGATGGTTGACGCTCTCCAGTCCCTGAAAGATTTTGATACCGGTGGCCTGACGGCCCCCCTGACAATCAAAAACAATCGGTTCCCGATTGCACGTATCTGGAAGGCTAATGCCGCAAAGGGCATATTTGAGCCCGAATCGGATTGGATTAGGTTTTATCTGGACTGATTGCCTGGTGTGCGGGTGCTGCGGCAACCCGCACATGATTCCTCCCCCGAAGACAATGACCTTGAGAAACTCTTCAAGTCTGCTCAAGTTCCAAATGACGTCTCGACAACAGCGTTAGTACTGACGCATGCTGAAGAGCTGTTTTGATAATCTTGAAGGTAAATTGCTATTTCGGTACCTTGTGGCTGACCAGATTTTGCCAAGATCCTTTCATTACTCCCTTGAGCACCGACAGGCCCGCGGCCATTAACCATCTCGCCTCTCGCAGAGAGCGGACCGCGAGCAATAGGTCCAGTTTCTTGCGCAGGGTATAGAATTCCTTATAAGCCCGCTTGTACCTGTCAAGGACCACAGCCTCGGTCAAACCGTCATATTCATAAAAAACTTTGCCGCCGTAAAATCCAATTTCAATATTTCTTGTCGTATCAATTAGGAATCGGCCTTTCTCGCTCACCATCGAAAACAATTCAGTCCCGACAAAGGGAATAGCCATGCAGAAGTTGGCTACATCCAGGCCGATACCCTGAGCATAATCAAGGGTCTTCCGGAAAGCCTCTTCGGTTTCCCCTGGCAATCCTATAATGAAAAACCCGAACACAGTGAATCCCAATTTGTGCGCCAATTGCGCTGATTCAGCTATCTTATTAAGGTCGCTCTGTTTTTTGCATAACCTGAGGACCTCCTCGTCAGCGGATTCGATCCCGAAAGCCAATTTGGATATTCCTGCCTGCTTCATTTTTCGCAAGAGCGGTTCATCGAGTGTTTCCGTGCGCACGCCGGACTGTATGTTGATATCCAGGTTGTCTCCGTATCGTTCTATAAGGCCGTCCAGGATCTCTTCCAGTCTCTTCCGGTTTGCCGCGAAATTGTCGTCCACAATATCAATCTGACCCACACGATATTTATCGACAAGTACTTCTATTTCGGCAAGAACGTTGGCAGCGCTTCGGAATGTCACCCTTCGTCCGAACACATCCTTGCTGCAAAAAGCGCACTTGTACTGGCATCCCCTGCTGGTGACGATCGGTGCGGACGGCCATTTGCGTGCCCGCGATCTATACTTCTTTAGCGCTGGCAAAAGATGCAGAGCGGGAAAAGGTAGCTCATCGAGATCTTTAATGCGCTCTACCGGGTTCATGACGAGGACGTCGTCTTTACCGCGATAGACTGCGCCGGGAACTTCGTCGTCAAAAGGGGGAGAACCTGAGCTCACATTCCGTATTACTCTGAGAATACCGTATTCGCCTTCCCCTCGAATAATTCCGTCACAGTCAAATTCCTCCAGGACTATTTCCGGTATGGCGGTCGGAACCGGGCCGCCAAGTATCACAGGTATGCGAGAATCACGAGATTTTACCAGCTCGGCAACTCGGCGTGACGCATTATAGGTAAAGGAATTAACAGTAATCCCGACCAGCGACGCTTCCGGAGGAATTCGCTCCAAGACGTCTTCCGGAGACAAATTAAGGCAATTGGCATCTATGATTGAGCAGGAAAATCCTTCCTTTTCCAGAGCCGCTGCAAGGTATCCCAACCCAAGTGGAATCAGAACCGTAGCCTCATTGAGCCCCGCGCCCCCGGGATTTGGATTCACGAAGACAACGTCGATTTTTGTTTTCATAATTATGGTGACCAGTCTTACAATTAATATTTTTAACTTGATTAATTAAATAATTGGCACCGATGTTTTTCATGCGAGTGACATTTCAAACGTAGCGTCTAGTCCTGATTTAGTCAAGTCCAAGGTGTAACCATTCAGTTACAGGCGTCCAAAGAATGTCATTGCGAAGAGTGAACGACGAGTAAACCCCAAGGCCGCGAGATTGCTAGTGGGACCGTCCCGCGCAGAACGCGGGATTGCCGGTCATTCTAATAGACAGGCGAGACGCCTATCCTACCAAAAAACGCTCGCAATGACATGTCCCGGGTTAGGCGGTCCCAGTGGCAGGCCCCCACCTGTCATCGCGAGTAAAAGAGAGGATGTGGTGAGCGCAGTGAACCGCATCGTTCGCGAAAACCTCGATTGATGCGGTTCACCCGCGAAAGGCAGGGTCACCGCATCCTACGGGAACTAGGGCATAAACATGCGTCTGACCGGACCGCATGGCTCGTAAGTCATCATATTGAGAAGAAACGAATAAAGCATTCCCGGTCCAATTTGACGCCAGGACTTACAGTAGGCTATTCTGTAGGTAACCACTTTTTTAGATGCAACATTTTGCCGGGCAAAGGGGTCAATGTACCATAATTTTCCATTATCGTATCAGATACTCAATTATTGTTAGCCACGGCTGCTCGGTCCAATTTACAAAATTAGAAAGGAGATCTGAAGTTGAGCGGAGCCAATGGAATTGCAAACGGACAAACATCTGATAACCTTACGCCGACTGATTCCCAACCGAAACGATTTTTCTCGCCGCTTCGAGTCTGTATTATATTTCTCATTTTTTTTGCAGTAGGATTTGCTCTTTTCCACAAAGGCTACCAATCTAATATGGTGTACGATTCCGCGGCCTGGATTGTCGGCAAAGAGCAGCTGTATGCGACTCACGACCTTGTTCAGGTAATCAGTATCGTGCCGGCACGCGCCTTGTTCATGCTGGGTTTGTACGCGAATTATGCTCTAACCGGCATGGATCCTTACTATTTTCGACTTGTCAATACTGCAATTCTTGCGGGAGCGGGGCTGGCCCTCGCATGGTTGATTCTCGTTCTAATGGAGATCCCGTTGGCCCGAGCACCGGGGAGTCCAAGAGAGAAATGGGTAATAGGGCTCTTTCTCGGCGCAGCATTCGTCGCTCATCCTTTACAGAGCTACGTGGTGCTGTACGATTGGCAGCGGGAGGCTGTAATGGCCTGTCTCTTCTATTTCTTGACGCTCGCCGTATATTTGGGCGTCCGGGCAGGCCGTTTCCGCAACGAGGGCTTGGGGTACGTTCTTACTGCTGTGCTGTTCTTCGCCGGCCTGCAAAGTAAGGAAAATCTCGCCACTGTACCCATAATGATGTTTTTGTCTGAGATCATATTGTTTCGTCAGAGTTTCAAGCAGCTTCTCTCCAGATGCTTAATGATAGCGTTGCTGGTTGTCCCGCCTCTGGCGGCATATGTCTTAATGGCCAACACCTTTTTCGGGCCCGAGAGTGTTGTGTCGGAAGGAATGATCGAGCGACTGCTGGGTCAATACAGCTATGGAGGAGTCTCTCCTGTGCAGGTACTTCTGACTGAACCTCGGGTCTTTTTTTCGTACCTCTTGATGATGGTGGCTCCTCTGCCTCAATTTCTTGAATTCATACGAGCCCAGCCGATCTCAAGTTCTCTCATGGGTCCTCCTGTGACGCTTTTTGCTTTGGCCGGATTGTTTGGGCTTATCGCTGTGGGGATTGCTCTGGTCCGTAGATATCCCCTGATTTCCTTTGGCATCTTCTTTTGCATAATATCGGTAACGCCGGAATCTCTGATGATCCCCAATTACCTGTTCTTCGGATACAGGGCCATCTTACCAATGGCAGGGATAATGATGATTGTAGCTTACGCACTGTCTACAATATTCGCTTGGGCAGGACAGGCCACTCAAAGGCGAATTTTTAGGCCGGCGCTTTCTACTGCTCTGGTTTTTACTCTCATATGCTTGGCAGCGCTGAGCTTCGGCCAGGCCAGGAAATGGAGCCCACTCCAGTTCTGGAAGACGCCTGCGGATAGGCTGCCGCCGTACTCTGAGAATTTGGAAAGGGTGGCGTATCTGGACATAGCGGTAAATTGTTCATTGGAGCTTATCAACTCTGGAAAATTCGCCGAAGCCATTGATCTTTATGGAAAGGCGTGCAGTGTACCGCCTGAATCGGAAAAGGCCATATCAAAAATCTCTGAGGAACCGGAACGCGGGTCCGCTTACAAATCTGCTACTGAAGAATTGTTGAAAAATTTTGCAGACAAGCCTGACAGGTCGTCAGGAGTTTCTTATGAATTTGGGCGTCGTACTGGCCGCGACCGGTAATTTGCCCGAAGCGATCAACCAGTATCGCAAAGCCATAGAGATCTGGCCGTACTCCGCGATTCTTTACGTCAACCTGGGAGCTTCCCTGGAATCATCGAACAACCCGTTGGAGGGCATGCAAGAGTACGAGAAGGCTATCTCAGTCGATCCGAAATGTGTGGCTGCGTACAATTGTTTGGCCGCGGCTTTGAAGAAGTACGGTTACACAGAGCAGGCCATCGATCTGTACAGGCGAGCTATCGAAGCTGATCCAGGAACGGCTGCCGGGTACAAAAATCTCGGAGTGGCCTTGGAGGAAGCCGGAGGTTATCAGGAGGCTGCTAATTACTATAGAAGAGCCATAGAACTTGAGCCAAAATCCGCCGAGGCGCACCTGAACCTGGGGCGAACATTAACGGCCGTAGGTAACCCACAAGAAGCAGCCACTGTTCTTAAGAAAGCTGTCGAGATTGATCCACAATCGGAGGCAGCTAGGGTCCAATTAGGGTTTGCTTTTCAGCAATCCGGAAATTTGACAGAAGCTATCCAGGAGTACAGGAAAGCAATCGAGATAAACCCCAATTCCTTCGTTGCCTACAACAATATGGGGATGGCCTTAAAACAAGTGAATAATTTGCGAGAGGCTGCGGCGGCCTTTCATAGGGCCATTGAGATTTATCCGGAAGTGGCTGTTGTTCATAACAATCTAGGTTCGACTCTGGAACAATTAGGGCGTTTGAGCCGGGCGATGGATCATTATAGAACAGCCGTGGAAATTAGTCCCGATATGCCGGAAGCTCTTCAAAATCTCGGATCTGCGCTCAGAAAATCCGGTGATTTGGCAGGTGCTGTGGAGTATTTATCCAGGGCGCTGGAGATTGACCCCAACCTGGCAGTCGTGCAAAGAGATCTCGGCCGTACTTTTGAGGAAGCGGGGGAACTCGACAACGCACTTGAGTGCTATAAGAAGATTGTCCAGTTGGACCCGGATTCGGTCGAGGCTAATCTAGATCTTGCCAAGTGTTTAGCCAAGACCGGGAAGCACCGTGAAGCCATTGAGAGCTACAAGAGAGTTGTGGAGCTGAAGCCGACCTCTGTGGAGACTATTGCCGAGATCTCCGTGGCACTCCTCCGGTCCGGAAGCATACCTGATGCAATTGCCATCCTTGGAAAGGGATTGGCTCTAAATAAGGAAAACGCGGATTTATTCAATGCCCTGGGTTTGGCATTTGTTGAAATGAAAAAGATGCCGGAAGCTGCTCAGCAGTTCAAGAAAGCTTTGGCTCTCGATCCAAATCATTCCGAGGCAAAAAGTAATCTTGAGCGATTTGAGAAAAACGATGATAGTAAAGAGCTAAATTGATTAATAATAGTTTGGTCCGTTTCTAAGAGCCGGATAGGGAGGTTTAAACTACAGCAGCAGCAGAAATTCCGGAAGATACATCCGACCGGAACAAGGGCACGATGATCGGATAATGAAAAAGAAGATTAGGAACCGTCTCGGCTCCGGTATGTCACAGATGTCATGTTTTGTAATCTTTGTGACTTAATGGTGGCGAAATTGGAAATTATAATAAAGAAAATGCATTTGCCTTGACATGAGGAAGTTAGGTTTTTAACATGGTTCTTAATTACAATAATGGGAAATTAGAGTAGAGGGTTGCGATTAATTTTTGCTTAACGTTCGGAAATTGCAGTTGTTTTGGGATGGAAATCAAAAGCCGAAAACAAAAATAATATGGGGGCGCGAAAACCGCTGATGAGTACATTTGCTCGACAAAGCCTTTCCTCAAAAGTTTTAGTTGCGTAGTCAATTTCTCAATAAATTGATATTGGGGTCCTTTTGAATGTTCAAATGACAAATCTTTGAAATGGAGATTGCATAAATTACAAACTCAGTAACGCCATTTGCACAATGATACAGAACCTAAATCTTATGACATTGGTGCAAATTGCTTCTCGGCCCCTGGAAACCGGGGTGTCAAATTTGGGAGGGTATCTAAATGACTTGGAAAGCAAATTGTCGAACATTAGGAGTTTGCTTTAGCGCTGTTCTCATTGGTTGCCTCGGACTAGCGACTATCTCCGGGGCGCAAGCGCCCGGACCGGAAGCGGGGGCAATGCTAGGACCGGTGCAACGTATCCAGGGCGCGGGCATGATCCAGCGCGCGGGGTCGCCGGAGTTCCACGCGCTTGCGGAGAGGGATCCGGTCTTCCTTCAGGATCTGATCGGCACGGACCCAAACCCGGATACGAGGGTATGGTGGAAAGGCACTCAGGCAGTCCAGGCAGATGCCTCTCTGGGCACAGCATCAGCCCTACAGTTCTTGGGGTTCTCGCGTGAGCGCGGATCAACCCAATTTGCCGGCATGGTTCCCCAGGGGATTTCGAGGTTTAGAAAAAGACTGCGTCAAACCACGCAGCCATCATCATTTGCGATTTTTAGTCCAACGGCTTTGACGGCAGTTATACCGTCTGACGATACGGCAGATTTCTTCGTCGAAGTACTGGATCCAAATAAGACACAGATAACTGTCATGAACGGCGCAGTGATGGTCAAGAATGTGAACGACCAGCTCATTCAACAGCAAATTGTAAAATCTTGCCAGACAGTCGTTGTTGAGCGTGACAGAGAGCCATCCGGGGTCATGGGAGTATCTGCTGACGTTCTTAGGCAATTGGTAGCAACGAACAACTATTCCCGGCACTTTGCCGGAGAGGGTCCCCAGTTGTACACAGATTACTACTCCTCCGCCCGGACCGTGGTACCCCGATTACCTCCCGGACGAGGGCCTGATTATGCCTTATGGAGGAGACTATTATGATCCGGGGACCGGAATAGGATTTATTCCGATTCCGCCGCCACCACCGACATTCACAGGCACTGGAACAGGTACAGGCACTGGTACCGGAACCGGTACTGGCACTGGCACTGGTACCGGCACGGGCACTGGGACAGGGACCGGAACAGGCACGGGTACCGGAACGGGTACAGGTACGGGGACCGGTACAGGAACGGGGACCGGCACCGGGATTCCTACTGGTGGGACTACTCCGACGGGGACCGGAACTGGTACGGGCACGGGGACAGGGACACACTTCCCCACGTTCATTATCACTGGAATTACGACGGCAACAGGTACCGGCACGGGGACAGGGACACACTTCCCCACGTTCATTATCACTGGAATTACGACGGCAACTGGTACGGGCACGGGGACAGGGACACACTTCCCCACATTCATTATCACTGGAATTACGACGGCAACTGGTACGGGCACGGGGACACACCTGCCGACGTTTATTGGTACCTTATTGCCCACCAAGCTTCCGACATTCAGGCCGACATTCTTCCCGTCTATAATCCCGTCATTTGTAGGCACCGGCACGGGGAGTGGAACACACCTGCCTACCTTCAGGCCCACTTTCTTCCCGACGCTGCTTCCGTCTCTACGTACCTACCGGAACTGGCACAGGCACGCGGATCTTCACATTGAGCCCGACTCTTATTCCGACTCGTCTTCCCTCAGGCATAGGAACCGGGACACACTTGCCAACTTTCTTGCCCACGGGCATCAGGACGTCGCTTGGCACTGTTGTGCCTACCAAGATCCCAACATTTAAACCAACGGGCGGGCAAGGCACCAGGCAATTTTTGCAACAGAAATTTACACATACGCCGACGCATACTTTCACGCACCAGAAATTCCAACAATTTCAACAACAACAATTGCACTTGCAACAGCCGACACATATGCAGCAGCACTTACAGCAGCAGCAGATGCATCGCCGGTGATAATCGTTATTTTCCAAATATTGCAGAGAGCGCCGGTTCGGCCGGCGCTCAAACTAAATCTAAAATTAATTCGACGGGGCATGTGATCAAACGGAGTCACATGCCCCTGTTCGCTTGTAAGCATTACCACATAGCGCCGATTTCAACCGGCCTGGTTTGCACAAAGGGTGAATTAAACCTGCCCAAATTGTGCGTCAGTCGTACTTTGAGGCAGAAATCCTAAGTTTTGTTTTGGGTTTGAGCGAACGTACTTCAGACGAAGAGGGGTAAAATGCTAAACAAAAATGCATATCTAATTCAGTGTGCATTGGTTTCAATTATTGTTGTGAGCTGTCTTCAGCTTGCGACCATATGCGAGGCGCAAGCGCCACCGGGTACAGCGGGAGCGATTGGGCTGGCGCAGCGCATCCAGGGTGCTGCCGTAATACTGCACGCTGGTGCGCCGGATTTCTATGCCCTTGGGGAGAAGGATCCGACATTCCTACAGGATCTGATCGGGACGGACCCCGAACCCAACACGCGGTCGTGGTGGAAGGGAACTCAAGCCGTGCAGGCCGATGCGTCTCTAGGTGCCGCCACAGCCTTGCAGTTCTTGGGATTTGAACGACAAGGAAGATCAACTCAATTCGCCGCTCAGGTGGGTCAAGGGATTGTTCGGTTTGTGAAAAAGCTACCCAAGACCACTCCTCCATCATCATTCGCAGTATTCACCCCTACCGCGCTGGTTGCAATAATCCCAACCGACGAGACCGCGGATTTTTTTGTTGAAGATTTGGATCAGAACAAAACACAGATCACGGTCAATTTCGGTGCGGTCATGGTCAAGAATGTATCGGAACAGTTGCCTCAGCAGCAAATCTTGAGATCGTGTCAGACTGTGGTTGTTGAACGGGATAGAGAACCTTCCGGCATTATGGGAGTGACCGAAGATGTTTTGCGAGAACTTATCAACCGAACCACCATTCCGAGGACCTTGTCCAACCGTGTTGCCAATTGTCGCCGGACGGTGATGCCGCCTGAAGGACCGTGGTACCCGGATTATCTCCCCGAACCCGGGATAGTTATACCCGGAATCCTACCCCCTCCCGGAATTGTGATCATTCCAACTCCTACGGGAACGCATACCCGAACTTGGACGGGAACAGGAACCGGGACAGCAACTGGAACGCGAACTGGTACCTGGAACCGGAACGGGTACAGGTACAATGACCGGCACCGCCACTGGTCGGCCCACGCGCTTCCCGACATTCATCGGAACGCTTTTGCCAACAAGATTTCCGACATTTCGACCGACTCTCATAGGGACTCTGCGCCCAACTACAACAGGAACCGGGACAGGAACTCACCTGCCGACATTCCGTCCCACGTTTAGACCTACACTGGGTCCGTCCATCGTCGGAACCGGTGCTGGGACTGGCGTCCAGACACGTTTCCCGACCGGTGTCATTACACGTGTTCCGACCAGCGGTACAGGGGTTGTCACCAAGGCGCCTACGGGTGTCGGGACCGGAACTGGCACAAGATTGGGAACGAGGCTTGGAACGGGAGCGGCCACTCACCAATCGACGATACGGCCGAAGCAAATCCAGCAGCCCACGAAATTGCAGCAGCAGCAATTGGAGCAGCACCGTCAATTGCAGCAACCAACCAAATTACAGCAGCAACAGCAGCTTCAAGTCCCTGGCGGTGAGGAGCAGCACCGTCGTCGATAGCAGTGAATTCGGGTAAGCCATAAGAGCGTAGCAGAGCACTTTTTTTAATCACCCGCCCCCTTCTCCAAGGGTGAGAGGGGGGCTTTCCCGCCCATTCACTGGATCATGAATTCAGAAGCCAGCGCCAAGAGTCGCACGGTTCCCTCCAGGTTGGCAAACCCCGCAGTAATAGTGGTGCTGGCATTTATCATATCCAGGGTGCTGTACTACTGCTTAGGCGTTCGTTTCGATACAATCCCCCTATTTTACGCATGGCAGTTTCTCGATGTAAATCTGCTTCAGAACCGTCTCATTGAAAGCGTTTTTTATCTACATAGTCAACCACCACTCTTTAATCTGTTTCTTGGCGCGTCCTCAAAACATTCCCGAACCATCCGGATCTAGCGTTCCACATTTTGTACTTGGCCTTCGGGCTGATTATGGCAATTTCGCTCGTGGTTATAATGAACAGGCTTGGATTGTCGAGAGGACTATCCACGACCTTGACCATCATTTTTGTGGCGAGCCCGACTGCCATTTTGTACGAAAATTGGCTTTTGTACACGTACCCGATCGCGAGCATGTTATGTCTTTCCGCGGTCTTACTGCATAAGTGGCTCTCTGAACATAAGTCAATCTACGGGGCAATCTTCTTTATATGCCTGGCGTGTCTTGTCCTTACCTGGAGTCTGTTCCAGGCTCTGTGGATTATTGCCGCATGTGTGACTTTATATCTTTACGGCCGCATTCGGTTGAAATCGTTGATAGCGGCCGCCGCGATCCCATTGATTCTGATCATGGGCTGGCAGATCAAGAATTGGTATTATTTCGGCTTTTTCGGAACGAGCAGTTGGATGGGCATGAATCTCGCCAGAAGCCAAGCCAAGCTGATCTTCAATGAAGAAACACTGACATTGGTTGAAGCGGGCAAGCTGTCGAGACTGCTCACGGTACCGGCTTTCAGCGACTACGACGCCTACCGGGAATATCTGCCTGAGCCTCCTGAAACCGACATTCCGGCTTTGAATCAAAAAGTCAAAGATCCGCCGTCCTTTGGACCAAATTATAATTATATAGGCTACGTCGCTGCTTCCAAGGCCAGCTTTGATGAAACGATCTGCGTCATCAGGTCCAGACCAGGCGATTTTGTCAAAAATTGTCTGAATGGTTTCGCGGTTTATCTGACGCCGGCAACCGATTATCTATTTCTTGGCCCCAATAGGGATCAAATGTCGTTTCTGGTTACGGCCTACAATGCGGTATTTTATGGGAGTTTGAAAAGGGAATGTATAGGGCTATTGATCGTATATAGCTTGGTGCTTTCGATCGGATATGGTGCTTATCTGGCAAGCCGATGGATAAGAAATAGACCGGAGGACGTCTCATACGCCGCGACCTTGATATTCATCTGGCTTACTATAGGTTACGTTACGGTGGTGGTGAATCTTTTTGAGAATCAGGAAAACAACCGTATGAGATTTATCATAGAACCTTATATATTGATAATATTGGGAATTATATTCGAAGGAATTCGGAAGCGCTGGAACAACGGGGTCAGGTCTTGAATCTTGAAATATGTCAAGATGCAAGACCTGACCCCATATACTTTCTACGGAAGCTTCATCAACCTCCTGGCATTCCCTTCGTAAATGGCTTGTCGCTGCTCGGTTGTAATATCCAGGTTATCTATGATTTCTATGGTCCAGCGGATATAGGCCGTGCCTTTTTCAGGATCAAACGGGGTATCTGATCCGAATAACACCCGTTCGTGACCGAAGAATTCCAATCCGCAGATTGTTGCCGGCCGAGATCCAAAGACCGCAGTATCAGCGTAAAACAGACGGAAATAATCCAAGGGCCTTTTCTTCAGTTTCTTCAAGAGCAGAGTATAGTCTTCGTCCGAAGTCCGAGTGCCCAGTTGGTCCCAGCCCGGGCCTACTCTTCCTTCAAAATATGGGATCATCCCACCCAGATGGTGTGTGATGATTTTTATGTCAGGATGGCGATCGAACAAACCCGAGAAAACCAGATGGGCCATCGCTACGCTTGTCTCGTAAGGCCACCCGAGCGTCCACCAGATCTCATAATGGCTTTTGGGTTCCGATTTATAGTCCGGAACATCGGCGCCTCTGGCAGGGTGCATCCAGATTGGCCTATCCAATTCCACCATGTGATCGAAGAGCGGCATGGTTTCCGGTTTGTCCAGTGGGCGTCCCAGCACGTTGGTAAAGATCTGGACACCCACTGCTCCCAGCTTTTTAACTGCACGTGTCGCTTCTTTCAGGAGCCCCTCGGGATCGTTCATCGGCAAGGAAGCAATGAAACCGGGGAACCTATCGGGATATTTCTGAACTAACTCAGCCATCCCGTCGTTGGCTAGCTTTGCCAGATCCGTAGAAACGGGGGGCGGACCAAAGAACTCAATGGGTGGTGAAGCCAAACAGATGATCTGGACATAATCTTGGAACTGGTCCATCATTCGGAATCGTTCGTCCAGATCCACTATTGAGGGAACATTTCTCACCCGTTTATTCATGTCCTTAGCATTGGGTGCGACCTCCAGCATCTTGTCAAAATAGGTCTTCGGAAAAATGTGGGCAAAAATGTCTATTTTCACGTTTCCTCCTATGGAATAATTCTTCAATTGCCTGAGAAACAGCAAAAATGCAGTGCATGTTTTGGTTTCTAGGGTAATTTGGACTTAGAGGCCGGTAACTGTTGATGTAAACCGACCGGTGCAAGACTTTGTGCTGATACCGGACGATAAACCGATGCCATTAGAAAAGCAGCGAGTGCCGCAAAAAGAGCCGGACCGACCGCTGTAAGGAAGAGTGACGAGGTCTGCCATTGCAGAGACATGATAAGCCCACCGACCCACGGACCCACTATGGAGCCGATTCTCCCGATCCCAAGCGCCCAACCGACACCTGTGGAGCGTATACTAGTTGGATAGTACGCCGCAGCCATAGCGTTGGCGCCGATCTGAGCTCCCACAATACAGAAACCGGCGCCGAAAACGGCCGGAATGATGAGGCCAATCCTTGCCCCGGCAAAGCCTATGCATCCGATGAAGAATCCGGCGACGAGATAGGCTCCGGCAAGCACCCGAAACGGGCTTAACCGATCGATTAACCATCCGAGGGTGAGCACCCCGACCATACCTCCGATCTGAAGCATTGAGGTGATTAGCATAGCCAACTCTAGGGAAAGGCCGGCATTGTTAATGACCGTCGGCAGCCAGTTGGCCAGGAAATAGAGATTCAAGAGATTCATGAAGAACATGATCCAGAGGAGTGCGGTGCCCACGGCGCGTGCATCTCGGAAAAGATGACGCACCGCAAAACCGCCTAAGTGTTCCTCCTGAGCAGTGAAACGAGTGCCCTTATCAAAGATCAAGGCTGGGTTAATACGGGAGAGAATACTTTTGATCCGGAGGTCCTCGTTACCTCTCAGTGCAAGAAGCCGTATCGATTCAGGGAGAGCAAATATAAGCAGCGGGACTAGAGCAAGCGGAAGCAGGCCCCCGAGCCAGAAAATGCCGACCCATCCGAATCTTGAAATAAGTTGGGCGGCGAAGACTCCACCAAGCGCGGACCCGAGTGAAAATCCGCAGAACATAATCATAACCATGGTGGCGCGACTGCGCTGAGGACTGTATTCGGAAGTGAGCGCAATCGAATTCGGCATGGCTCCGCCGAGTCCGAATCCTGTGAGCAAGCGCCATACCAAGAGGCTATTCACGGATTTGGCTGTCACGGTCAAGAGGGTGCAGACGCCGAAAGCGAGCGTGCAGAAAATTATGATGCTTCTTCTACCCACTCGGTCGGCAACGGGTCCGAAGATTAGCGCCCCGAGCATAAGCCCGATCAGCCCGGCGGCAAATACATCCTTCAACGCACCCGGCCCCAATCCCCAGAGTTTGCTGATGCTGGGAGCTACATATCCGATGGCTTGAGCGTCAAAGCCGTCCATGAAGACAACCGCCGCGCAGAGCGCCAACACACGGATTTGGTACCGACTGACCTTCTGTTGATCGATCAACTCCGGGAGATTGATGAGGGCCGTGTTGGACAAGTCGCTTCTCCTTTCGTCCTGAAAGTCCAAATTCACGGGATGGCAGCTCCGGTCGGATAATAGCTTCTACGGAAGTCTTCGTGATCGTATGGCAGCCACGCTCGATTAGGAGTGCCTGCCGCAGTGTGCCCATGCTATCAACAACTTGAATCATAAGCGCTTGCAGGTTTCGCAGACACCCCTAGAACCCTGTCCAGGGCGGTATATCCAGGTGACTCCAGGTTTCACCGAACTTTTCTTTGAAAAAAGAGTCGAGGCGCTCAAACAATCTAGCCCAGTGACTTCGCTCCCTTTGCAGTTCCTCTAGAATTTCCGCCACTAGTTCGGGCAGCCTTGCCAGTTCCTCTTTGGGCAGGAAGGAGACGGCTCCCTCTTTGATAGCTCTGTTCAAACTCTCCTCATTCATAGCTCTCGAAGTCAGCATTGTGGCAGGCAAATGTCGAGCACGGCATTCTGCAAGCAATTCGAATCCGTTCACGCCCATGATGTCGAGAATTACCAGGTCGAACTTCTTTCTCCGGATCAACTGAATACCAGTCTCAAAATCCCGAGCTGTTGCTACGAGGCAGTTCGGCAGCTGTTCTTTGATGATTTCGAGCACATCGGGTTCGTCATCTACAGCCAGTATTTCCTTATCATCTAAAATGCTTTGATGGTGCACAGCGCTTGCTCCATGCTTGAACCGGAATTATGCGGCGGTGTTGCCATTTTGAGCGTTTGGGCCTCGCTAAGGGGTCAAACATAGCTCCGGTGACCCCGAAAAGGTCTCCGCATGGAGTCCTACACAACCTGACGCACGCAAAACCGTCGTCATGTTTTTGACAAAGCCTGATCTTTCCCTTTTTTGAGCGTACCTCATCGTATGCTCCTCAGTCAATTAATAGTCCCTGTCGCCCTCCCTCCTCCGTGATTGACCGCTGGTATTTGTTGCAGTGAGATCCTCTGGAAAAAGGGGACATTCTTCTTTTTTGTCATCGTTCCCGATTACCTTCTCGAGGCCTATCTCGAAAAAGCGGTCTCCCCGGATTCTTTC
This sequence comes from uncultured delta proteobacterium, assembly GCA_963843165.1. Classification (GTDB taxonomy): domain Bacteria; phylum Desulfobacterota; class Desulfomonilia; order Desulfomonilales; family Desulfomonilaceae; genus DATJPW01. The sequence continues at coordinate 185,245 of CAWJJL010000008.1, forward strand.
AATTCGCCCGACAGGGACGCCGGCCGCTACCAATCATCTCTATGACCGGTCGCTACCGAAAGAATCGAGATTGCCATCCCGCGTTCCGCGGGACTTTTGCTCCTCGCAATGACATTCTTGAGCCGGGACATCACTCTTCTTAATGGGAGACCCTTTCGGTCATGTCTTTCTCGCGTCACGCATGCCACGGGTTCACACTCGTGGCCATTGTTGGGAAGTCCCTCCGGGACTGTCGGAATTGGAACCGAATGGGGTTGTGACGCCACCTTGATATATTGCTAGCCATTTAGTCCCGCGCAGAACGCAGGATTGCGGGAGAGGGTGCGACAGAATCCGGCATTTTTGCAAAAAAGCGTGTTCTCCCGCATTCTTCCCTTGTCTCCTCAGCGGGTTCCCGATGGCCTTTTCGGGTCCGCTCTGAAAAAGCTAATTCCCCTTCTTTCTTCCATACGCAGGTTTTATCTTTCCCGCGAGTTCTTCTTGACTTGCCGGGTGACCTCAAATATTGTTTCCATCAATTGCTGGAAGTATTGGTTGGAACAATTTAATGGCAAGTTCCCTGGAAAAAGCCCGCAAAGATCCCGATTCCATGAAGGCCAGGATCCTTCAAAAGGCTCGCCGTATATTCGGCGAGTACGGATATCATGGCGCGACCACTCGCATGATTGCTGAAGACGTAGGAATTGATATTTCAACGCTTTATTATCATTGGGGAGAAAAAAGCGATCTTTACGAGGCTGTGGTCACGGACATAAATGAAGACCTTCGGCAGAAGCTTATCGAGGTAGAATCAGTGATTCACGGACTACCGCTTGCCCACCGGATGGAATTGGCAATTGACATAATGACTGACTACCTCTTTGAACATCCTGAAATCTCTAATTTGGTGCTCTTTCGGTATTTCGGGAAAACACGGGATGAATCACTCTTCAACCTGGCAGTGCCGGAACTCGTCTCGGATATCGCCCGTTCCATGGGCCTGTGCAAAGACAAAAAGAATGTTCCGAAGATGGTTCGTATGAAGGTCCTGGCGATGATGAACGCCATTCACAACTTCATTTCAGGAGAGGATTTCTTCCGTTCCATGCTGGATGCAAAGCGAGATGAGTATTCTTCAATGGTGAAAGAAACGCTGAAATTCATTCTGATACCGGCTTTCAATAACAAATAGAAATCACGGGAGGACCCGATGGCTCTAAATCTAAACAGCATCGGTAAGAGAATCGGTCCCTTGACCAGGGAGTATAGGTGGAAAGACGTCGTCCTCTACGCGTTGGGCGTCGGCGCAGGCTTCGAGGACCTGGAATATTGCTATGAAAATCGTTTGAAGGTTATACCTAGCTTTTCCATTGCGACTGTTTATGAATTCCTGGCCGAAGCTGCGATAAATTCGAATGTGGATCTCGCAGGAATCCTTCATGGCGAGCAGGACATTATCTTTCATAATCCGATGCCCACTGAAGGCAAGCTCACCACAGAGGGTGCGATAACTCATATTTACGATAAGGGCGTGAAAACTGGGGCACTGGTGGTGGCTGAGGCGGATACTTATCACTCGAACGGTCGGAAGCTCTTTACTAATATTTTTACTCTTGTTTCCAGGCGCGACGGCGGATTTGGCGGACCTGATGCTCCTCAGGAGCCGGTAGAGTTCCCGGATCGTCCGCCTGATTTGGAAGAGGAAAATAGACCCGGAGAGGATCAGCCGCTTCTGTATCGGCTTAGCGGGGACATATTTCAGCTTCATGTGGATCCGGATTTTGCAAAAGCGAGCGGCTTCCGGAAACCGATTATGCATGGTCTTTGTACTCATGGTTATGCATGCCGTGCAGTGATAAAGGGCCTGTTTCCTGGCAAGCCTGAGTGTATGACAAGGTTTCGGACCCGGTTCTCCAAACCTCTTTATCCGGGCGTCGCGATCAAGACGCAGATTTGGAAAATCGATGAAGGGAAGGCCCTCTTCAGAACTATTAATGCCGAGACCGGCGAAATTGCTATTGATAGAGGATTGGTCGAATGGATTACGGCGGAGGAGGCTGAAAAGCGATCTCGCGATGGATGGATACGCTTTGATGGAAGAGTAGCTATTGTGACGGGCGCGGGAGCGGGTCTTGGCCGTGCTTACGCTTTGGAATTAGCCAAACGCGGCGCAAAAGTCGTGGTGAACGATTTGGGCGGAGCGAGAGACGGCTCCGGGGATGGTTCCACAAGTGCAGCCGATAAGGTCGTCGAAGAGATTAAGGCCTTCGGCGGAGAGGCTGTAGCCAGCTATGATTCGGTAAGCACTCCGGAGGGCGGTGAAGCCATAGTTAATAAAGCAATAGACACCTACGGGAAGCTAGACATTCTTATCAATAACGCAGGCGTTCTACGCGACAAATCACTGGCAAAAATGGAGCCCCAGGATTGGAATATTGTAATGTCCGTCCATCTTGACGGAGCATACAACGTCTCCAGGCCGGCTTTCCTGAAAATGCGAGAAAACGGATACGGCAGGATTATATTGACCTCTTCGGCTTCCGGTCTTTATGGCAACTTCGGACAAACCAATTATGGAGCAGCGAAACTGGCCTTGGTAGGTTTCATGAACACGTTGAAAATCGAGAGCGAGAAGCACAATATCAAAGTTAATACCATAGCGCCTACGGCTAGAACCAGACTTACTGAGGATGTGCTTCCTCCCGATTTGGCGGACAAACTGAAGCCGGAATTTATAGCACCGCTGGTGCTTTATCTCTGTTCGGAACAATGCCCTGTCACAGGCGCAATCTATAATGCAGGAATGGGTTATTACAACCGGGCCGCATTAATGACGGGTTCAGGCGTACAACTTCACGGCGGAACTGAAATCCCCACACCGGAAGAGGTGGCCAAAAATATTGGCAAGATTACCTCATTGGAGGGTGCTGTTGAATATCACGATGCATTAACCGCTCTGGGTAAGCTGGTAGAGCCCGGCCCGGTCCAAGCGGTTTCGCAGCCTCAGCCTACTAAAAAATTGACTGTCAAGGGAATATTCGACCGTATAACAGAATCCTTCCTGGCGGACAAAGCGGCAGGTATAGATGTTGTCTTTCAGTACCGCATCTCGGGACCTGAGGGCGGCGATTGGAACGTATCGGTTCGAAATGGTGTGTGTGAAGCTGCTCAGGGAATTCATTCCAGTCCGACCACTACCATACTCATGTCTGATGAGGATTTCTTGAGTATGATTTCAGGAAAACTAAATGCAATGCAGGCGTACACCAGCGGAAAACTCAAAATCCAGGGCGATCTGATGAAATCGCAGCTCATCCAAAAACTATTCAAATTCTAACCCGAACAGGAGAGCCTACGATGATCGGCATTACTTCGTACGGTGGGTATATACCAAGACTGCGGCTGGATCGCATGAGCGTATTTCAGAGCATGGGCTGGTTTGCTCCTGCCATTATAATGGTGGCGCAAGGTGAAAGGTCATTCTGTAACTGGGATGAAGATAGCCTCACTATGGCTGTCGCGGCTTCCCGAGATTGTATCCGCGGAATGGATAAATCCGATGTTGATGCGCTGTATTTGTGTTCCACGACATTGCCATTCCAAGATCGAAACAACGCTGGTGTTTTGAAAACCGTTTTAAATCTTAGAGATAATGTCCTCGCCCAGGATTTTACGGCTTCGCTCAAATCGGGGACAACAGGATTGATAACGGCACTATCTGTTGTGGGGCAAGGGGATTTTCATCAAATCCTAGTTGCCGGCTCGGATAAACGGGATACAAAGTCAGCTTATTTTTACGAAATGTGGTTCGGCGATGGATCGGCTGCGTTAATGGTGGGAGATAAAGATGTCATAGCCGAATACAAGGGCTCCTATTCAGTTTCTCATGACTTTGTCGATCATTATCGAGGGGACAGAAATAGATACGACTATATGTGGGAAGAACGATGGGTTCGCGACGAAGGCTACTCTAAAATCATCCCCGAAGCTGTTTCAGGTCTGTTCAATAAGCTATCTATCTCGATGGACGATGTGGATAAATTTATTTTCCCATGCTTTTTCAAGGCGGAACACCGAAAAATAGCGAAGAGTCTTGGAGCCGGTCCCGAGAAACTCGCGGATAATCTCCACGAGGTCTGCGGCGAAACCGGGTCTGCGCATCCTCTTGTCATGTTTGTGCAGGCTCTCCAGGAAGCGTCGCCCGGGGATCGCCTGTTGCTGGCAGGTTTCGGTCAGGGCTGTGATGCGCTGTATTTTCAAGTAACTGAAAATATATTGAATCTTCCAAGAAAGGTCGGCGTTACCGGTTGCCTCGAAAATAAGAAAACAGTAGATAACTACGCTAAATTCCTAAAATTTAGGGACCTCATTCAAACGGAAATGGGTATCCGGGCAGAGTATCCCTCACAGACTGCCATGACAGTCCTATGGCGCAATCGTAAAATGCTGCTCGGCATGGTGGGCGGTAAATGCGAGAAATGCGGCACACCACAATTTCCCAAGATGGATATTTGTGTCAATCCGGCATGTCACGAGGCGAAAACCCAGGTCGATTATGAATTTGCCGATGTTCCCGCTGTGGTGAAGAGTTTCACGGGGGATCTGCTGGCAGTATCTGTGGATCCGCCTTCTGTTTACGGCATGGTTCAGTTCGAAGGTGGCGGCCGATTTATGGCGGACTTTACTGACTGCGAGCTGGCTGACGTAAAGGTAGGGCAACCGGTAACCCTGACATTCAGGAGGCGATACACTGATAAAGACAGAGGATTTACCGGCTATTTCTGGAAAGCTATACCGTTGAAGGCCGAAGACCAGGTCTCTGCTGAGATTCCAGCGGAAGATGAGATTCGCTTTGACGGCAAAGTCGCTATTGTGACCGGGGCAGGAGCAGGTCTCGGACGAGTTTATGCGATTGAACTCGCCAGGCGAGGAGCAAAGGTAGTAGTCAATGACCTGGGGGGAGCCAGAGACGGCTCAGGGACTGGATCCGCTGCGCCAGCTGAAAAAGTAGTAGAAGAAATAAAGGCGTTTGGTGGAGAAGCGGTCGCCAGCTACGATTCGGTAGCCACGCCTGAAGGCGGCGAGGCAATAGTGAAGAAGGCGATGGATGCTTTTGGACGAGTAGATATCCTTATCAATAATGCAGGAATTCTCAGGGACAAGTCTCTGGCCAAAATGGAACCGGGCGAATGGAAGGTGGTCTGTTCTGTTCATCTTAACGGAGCTTATAATGTTTCCCGACCTGCCTTCGTAAAGATGCGGGAGACCGGCTTTGGCCGAATTATTGTCACCACGTCCGCCGCAGGTCTTTACGGGAATTTTGGGCAAACGAACTATTCCGCGGCAAAAATGGGACTGATCGGGTTCATGAATACCCTCAAGCTTGAAGGGGAAAAGTACAATATTAGGGTTAATGCGGTGGCCCCTATGGCTGCCTCGCGGCTCACAGAAGATGTGGTTCCCTCCGATTTATTTGATAAGATCAAACCTGAGTATGTGGCCCCTCTTGTCCTTTATCTGTGCTCGGATAAATGCGTCGAGACCGGCATGATCTTTAATGCAGGTGTGGGCACATTCAACAGGGTTGCGGTCCGGACCGGACCGGGAGCGGTGGTCGGCGACGGACAGAACCCACCCACGGTTGAACAGATTCATCAGCAATGGGATGCAATTAATAATCTCTCCACATCGTCTGAATACTACAACGCGACCATTGCTGTAGGATCAATGCTCGAGGCATTCACTCCAAAGAAAGAGGAGCCGGCGTCCAGCGGAACGCGTACAGTGAAGGGTATTTTTGACAAGATTGGTGACGCTTTTCAGGCTGAAAAGGCGGCGGGAGTAAACGTTATTTTTCAGTTTCGAATCAGCGGTCCCGGAGGCGGCGAGTGGTACACGATTATAAAGGAAGGCCAATGCGAAGCCGCTGCCGGTAAGCACGAAAAGCCCACGACCACAATCATGATGGCCGACGAGGATTTCCTTGCACTGATTAGCGGCCAACTGAACGCTATGAAAGCATACACGTCCGGAAAACTTAAAATAGAGGGCGATTTGATGAAATCCCAACTCATAGAAAAGCTTTTCAAATTCTGAAATGTCACGAAATGCGAGGCGTTAAGATGGCCACGGGAATTAAAGATAAGGTAGCGATATTAGGCATGGGGTGCAGCCGCTTTGGCGAGCGTTGGGATGTGGGCGCTGAAGAGCTGATGGTCGAAGCCTTTACGGAATGTATCCAAGACTCCGGGGTCGACCGTGAGGATATTCAGGCCGCCTGGTTAGGCACCTGCATGGATGAGGTGAATGTCGGGAAAAGCGCTCTGCCGCTTTCAATGACTTTGCGCCTTCCGTTTATACCGGTTACTCGGGTGGAGAACTTCTGCGCCAGCGGCACTGAGTCTTTTCGTGGAGCGGTGTATGCGGTCGCTTCAGGGGCTTATGATATCTGTCTTGCCATGGGGGTGGAAAAGCTCAAAGATACCGGTTACGGCGGATTGCCCAATCCCGGCTCCAACTGGGGCTCTCTCAGTTGGCTCTGGTGGCCCAATGTGACGGCGCCCGGCGCTTTTGCGCAACTTGCCACAGCTTATGCTGCCAAATACCGCATACCCGACCAGGATCTCAAACGTGCAATTGCTCATGTGTCCGTAAAAAGCCATGCGAACGGCGCCCTCAACCCGAAGGCGCACTTGCGAAAACCCGTCACGGAAGATCAGGTTATGGCCGCACCCATAATTGCGCATCCGCTCGGGTTATTCGATTGTTGTGGCGTGAGTGACGGCGCAGCGTGCGCCATCGTGACAACGGTGGAAAAAGCCAAAGATATGGGCATCAAAGATTTCGTTACAGTCAAAGCTCTACAATTAGCATTGAGCAGCGGGGAAGAAATGGGGTTCAATGATTGGGACGGAGATCATTTCATGACCACTGCCCACGCGAGCGTCCGAGCTTACGAGGAGGCGGGGATCAAGGACCCAAGACAAGAAATCAGCATGATGGAGGTCCACGACTGCTTCTCCATAACGGAGCTGGTAACTTATGAAGACTTGCACATTTCCGAAAGAGGCAGGGCCGTGCATGACGTTATGGACGGATTTTACGATCTGGATGGGGGAGTGCCGTGCCAGGTGGACGGTGGCCTCAAATGCTTCGGGCATCCGATTGGCGCTTCGGGATTGAGAATGCTCTATGAAATGTACCTCCAACTCCACGGGAGGGCAGGGGAGCGGCAACTAAAAGACCCACAGTACGGACTTACCCACAATCTGGGCGGGGTCCCATTCATGAACGTGTGCAGCATCGCGATTATAGGGAAGTACTGAGAGGGAAGGGAATCTGGGGAGACCCTTTTTGCAAAAAGGGTCTCCCCAGATTCCCTTCCCAAAAACTCTTATAACTGGGTTGAGTTATTGCGGTCGGCTGAGCGTCGACGGCAATAACTCAACACTCGTTTTGAAGATTGGGCGAAATGTTCTTTTGGCGAGGCCCAGCCCGCTTTGGCGCCAATCAGTCCCGAAAACAGGCCCATGCTCCAAATCAAAATCATCATGAATTCCGCTGTGGAGGAGATCTTCGCGTTTAAGACGTGTTGCGGCCTCAAGTTCATGGACCAGAATCTTGAGATCCACCTCAGGAACACCGGACCGCGGCCAGTCATCAGTACCCAGCTGGTTTGACCTTGAAGCAGATGGTGGTTCGCGGAGAATCTCTAACATCACGCCCGCGGGAGAGCACATAATCGCACCCGGCGAAATGATCGGCTTTTATTGCTACATGGATGAGGAATTATGGAAAAAAGCCAAGTCACTGGTATTTCAGGACCTCGACGGCCAAGTTTATCCCGTACGCATTTATCATAAAGATCCGTGAGGAAAGCGCATGGAAATCATCAAGTACTCGGAAGAGCACAACATTTTTCGACAAGCTGTCAGGAAATTCTTTGAGAAAGAGGTCATCCCTTACGTCGAAGAGTGGGAAGAGGCGGGGATAGTTCCTAGAAGCATTTGGAAGAAAATGGGCGATCAGGGATTCCTATGTATGGATGTTCCTGAAGAATATGGCGGTATGGGGGCCGATTTCCTTTATTCAGTCATAATGTCCGAGGAGTTGGTCCGCACAGGTCACTCCGGATTGGCCGCGGCGTTGCACAGCGACATTGTGGTCCCCTACATTACCGCTTTCGCGTCAGAGGAGATCAAGCACAAATATCTTCCTGGATGTGTGTCAGGTGACACCATTACGGCCATAGCCATGACCGAACCGAACGCCGGGAGCGATCTCGCCGGAATGAAGACCACTGTAGTGGAGGATGGCGATGATGTGGTCATCAATGGTCAAAAGACATTCATCAGCAATGGTATTCTCTGCGATCTATTGATTCTTGCGGCAAAGGATCCTTCCGAACCGGACCCGCATCGGGCAGTCAATCTGTATGTTGTGGAGGCCGGAACACCAGGATTTGAAAAAGGGCGCAAGCTCAAGAAGATAGGGTGGCACAGTCAGGATACGGCTGAGTTATTCTTCAGCGACTGCCGCATTCCCAGACAAAACCGACTCGGTGAAAAAGGGTCCGGTTTCTTGATGCTCATGCAAAAGCTTCAGCAGGAGCGCCTTATGGTCGCATTGGGCGCTGTGCCAGCGGCAGAACGAATACTGGAAATGACCATAAAATATTGTCGCGAACGTACCGCGTTCGGCAGGCCACTTTCCAAATTTCAGAATACCCAGTTCAAGCTGGTTGAGATGGCAACTGAAATCAAATTGGGCAGGACCTTCCTCGATAAGCTGGTAATGGACCATATTGAAGGCAAGAATATTGTGGTGGAGGTCTCTATGGCAAAATATTGGACCACCGAAATGGCTATGAGGGTGGCGGATGGATGTCTGCAACTGCATGGGGGTTACGGATATTGTGAAGAATATCCTATTGCTAGAGCCTGGAGGGATCTACGAGTCATGCAGATATTCGCGGGCACAAACGAAATTATGAAAGGAATCGCCGCGAAATTCATGGGGTTATAAGAGCGGGGCCGTTCCTGCCGATCCTGTTTATTGAATCAAACTCATCTTCATTGTCACACAACCAGAGGGCGACCGCCGGTCGCCCGTAAAAGAATACACGCCATATAACTTCAATATTCAATATGGCAGGCCGTTTACCCCAGATTCAGGCGTCCCGATGCATATTGCGCCCATCTGTATTGTCGAAAACAATCCAGTCGATATTAGAATGATTTGCGCTCAAGTCTACCCTCAGAATGTGTACAATTACTAGACATATTTTTGCCGGTTTGATAACGTAATGACGTCTGAATGTGTGGGAGGGCGCTTCGGTCAATTTATTCAAAACGACTAACTCTCAGCAGCGACAGTCATGGGAGATTACTCTCATGGCATTCACCGGGCACCGAAAATTGGAAGAATTTAGCGCGAAAGCGCAACAATACTAAAGTTACCATTGCCTGTTGATCTCTAATTGTGACGCATGAAGAGCAATATATGATCGATGCATTTTGGTTGGGTCCGGCTCACTTGCTGATGCATAATCCAGCAATTTGAATATCTTAGTCTTTAATATTAGCGGCTAAGCCAAGAATTCTTGAACCAATTATTTTTCTTAAACGGGGGCCTTATTGCTATGCGAATATTCCTGATCGAAGATAATCCCGTGGATGCGCTCCGGCTCAAAAGAGACCTGGCCGGTCTGGCTGACGAATTTAGCATATCTGAAGTTCAAAGCCTCGCCGAAGCCAAAGAAACTCTGGCCGTACAAACCTTCGAGGTGATTCTTTTGGATTTGGGGCTACCGGACAGCAAAGGTCTGGACACAGTGTTGGAAATCCAAAGAGTGGCTTCGGACATTCCGATCATTGTGTTGACCGGATTTGATGACCAAGAGCTTGCTATCGAAGCAGTTGCTAGAGGCGCTCAGGATTATCTTGCCAAAGACAGAGCTGATTCCCACGCGGTTATGCGATCCCTTAATTATGGCATCGAGCGCCATCGAATTCTAAAGGAGCACAGAGAAGCCACTGAAAAGGAACGCAGAACCGCTCGCGCCCTAAAAGTCCTCAGCGAGTGCAACGAAGTCCTCGTGAGGGCTCAGAATGAATTATCATTACTTAATGATATGTGCCGGATCATTGTGGAAACCGGCGGGTACCTGATGTCGTGGGTCGGCTACGCTCGATACGATGAAGCGAAAACGATTGAGCCGGTAGCAAAGGCAGGCTCCAATGATGGATACCTGGAGAAAATGGGAGTTTCATGGGACGAGAACCAACCAAACGGTCGAGGGTTGATGGGAAGAGCGATTCGAGCTGGGGCGCTCCAGATCTCCAAGGATGTCCTTGCAGATCAGAATCTCGGTCCATGGCGCGAGCATTATCAGAGATTGGGATATAGATCCAAGATTTGCCTGCCGCTCATTGTGAACGCAAACTCGATCGGAGGATTGGTGATTTGTTCAAAGGAGCCGGATGCGTTCTACGATGAAGAGGCGTCGCTATGGAAACAATTAGCTGAAGATATAAGCTATGGTATAGGCGCCATTCGCAACCGTCTGGCCAAAGAACAGGCCGAAGCAAATCTGCGACAAACCCAGGAAAGATTGCAAGTGGCCGTGGAGGGAGCGGACCTGATTCCCTGGGACCGAAACACAAAAACCGGAGCTGTCTTTTTGAATGAAAGAATACAGACTATTCTTGGCTTTACGCCAGAAGAAATACAGGACATAGAAACGTATAGAAACCTGATACATAAGGACGATCTGCCGGGCACGTCGGCGGTAATGGATGCATTCACGGAAGGGAAAACCACTCTTCTTGAAGCTGAGTATCGTTTGCAAACAAAATCAGGCGACTGGAAATGGATGTTTAGCAGAGGGAGAATAGTGGAATGGGATAGTAGCGGCCATCCTCTGAGGGTGGCTGGAACTTTGCTGGACATTTCCTCACGAAAGAAGGCAGAACAGGCTTTGCGAGAAAGCGAAGCCTGTTTCAGAGCGATATTTGAGGGGGCAGATGATCATATTTTCATAAAGGACGCCAACCTGAAATATGTGCAGGTCAATCCGTCTATGGCCAGAGCAGTGGATAGAAATCCTGCGGAGTTCGTTGGACGAAAGGCGGAGGACATGTATGGTTTTGAGTTAGGTCGGTTTCTGGCTGGGATAGAGACTCGCGCATTGGAAGGCGAAACCATTGAAGGCGAGCATACCTTTCCGATAAATAATGTTCCCCTAACTTTCAGCTACACTATAACCCCTCTTCAAGATATTGAAGGCAAGGCTGTGGGGATTTTCGGCATTTCCAGAGATGTGACAGATCGCAGGCCGCCAGATCGTTATTCGACGGAATCTGCAGATGGGTATTCGTCGAAGGCGATGAGGAGTACGCTTGCGATGGCCCGTCGAATTGCGGAACAGGATTCCGTCGTGCTGCTCCTTGGCGAGAGCGGCAGCGGAAAAGATTACGTTGCCAAATATATTCATGCCCACTCTAATCGAAAGAATGGGCCTTACGTTTCGCTGAATTGCGCTGCCATAGCTCCAAATCTGGCAGAATCGGAGCTTTTCGGTCATGAAAGGGGCGCATTCACCGGCGCCATGGGTAGAAAGCGGGGTATGCTTGAACTGGCGGAACAAGGAAGTCTGCTGCTAAATGAAGTTGGTGAATTATCGCTTCCATTACAAGCGAAATTGCTGACGTTTCTTGATACAAGAAAGTTCACCAGAGTTGGCGGAGAAAAAGAGATCTCAACAAACGCGAGGCTTATAGCAGCCACGAACCGTGATTTGGAAAAAGAAGTCGCACGAGGTCACTTCAGGAAGGACCTATTTTATCGATTCAATGTAATAAAAATTACTATCCCACCTTTGCGAGAACGTTTGGACGATATTCCCACTCTCGCGAATGAAATTTTGTTACGTCTAACTGCTGAGATGCAGCTCAGCTCGGTTCCGATTTTGGATACGGCCACGATCAATGCTCTTTCCAATTACGATTGGCCTGGCAATGTGAGAGAATTCAGGAACGTTTTGGAAAGAGCGCTAATAACGTCAAGCGATAATCGATTCGATGTCATGTTGCCTGCCGGCGACAAGAAAACCCGTTCATTAAATATAGAACTTGATGGTCGCACCCTGCGGGACGTCACCGATGAGATCACACGTTGCATGTGTGAGAATGCTCTCGAGCGATGCAGCGGCAACAAGAGAGACGCCGCTAAACTCTTAGGAATTGCTCGCGACTCGTTGTACAGATACCTCAGGCAGTTCGGACTTTTTTCAGATAAGCAACAAGATCAGGAGTAGACTTTTTTCCTGGGCCATCCAAGATTGGACACACCCAGGTCTATCGTGCAGACCATTACAGTATCTTCCCAGAATGTTATCCTACCAGGGCACACACATGGGTCTGGTCCTATACGTGGTTATGTCTTACGGTATAGTCTCGACAGACAGCCCGGGCTCAGGCTTATCCGAATTCGTCCGCATTTACCAAAATAAAAACAGAGCATGAACTCCGGGGGGAAGACTCTTGCTCTGTTTTGTTTATGCTGAGACCGTCGAATTCTTACCAGCGTGACTGCCTTCGGTCACCACCACCACCACCGCCGCCACCGCGTCGTCCGCCGCCACCGCCGCCTTCTCTTTTCGGCCTGGCTTCGTTTACTTTTAGACTACGGCCTTTGAAATCTTTTGTGTCCAGCTCTTGAATCGCACGAAGACCTTCTTCACGATCGGGCATCTCTATAAAGCCGAATCCACGAGAGCGTCCTGTAAACTGGTCTGTGATGATTTTGGCCGAGTCGACCTTACCATAGCCTTCGAACAACTCCTTAAGTTGATCTTCATTGGCGTCGAAGGATAGGTTGCCGACATAAATGTTAATAGCGCTCATTCCTCTACTCCTTTTGAAAAAATCACCCCTGCACAATTTACAAGAGTGCTCTTACCGACATAATGCTCTGTGTCTAAGGGAATGCACCGGTTGGAAGGATTAGTTTTTCGGTTCTTTGCACGGGCGTCCATGTCCACTGTCCTAAGTCTTGCATAACGCCCGTGGTCCTGATCGGCCGGAAGGGGAAATACAAGTAAGAACTCATTTTGATGTATAACCTTGCCGTGCTCAGTTGTCAAGGGATTTTGCGGGGGATCAATAACGCATTATCGCACCGGTCGGCGTCATTTTAACCAGTTCCAAAACACGGCCGTATACTTCTTGAAACGGCTCACCCGAATTTTGGAAGTAGTGGACATTATTCTTTATATCCACGCGGCAAACCGCCTCGACCATTTTAAGAATCTCAATGTTAACGAGAACTTCTGTGCCCGCTAATGGGTTGAATTTACGAGGATTTAGATATGCATCGAAATAACCGTCCATAATTGCAATATCCCATACACATTTTGCGGTAATTAAGTTCTCGTACGTGAGTTCCAAACGTCTTCGATGATGTTCCTGAAGAAACCTTATTCGAGCGGCCAAATCTCTAATCAGCTCTCCATGCCCGGGAAGCACTAGTACGATATCATTATAATGAGAAAGCTCTTCCAGTGTGCGAAGATATGCCAGTAAATCGTCCGGGTGGGGAGTTATCGGATTAAGCAAAACGTCGCCACTCATTAGCGCTTTTCCAAGCCCATCTCCTGCAATTAACCCAATGCTGCCTGCTGAATGTCCCGGAAGATGCCTGACTTCTACAGATTTTACGGGTGCTCCGTTTACTTTAACGGGGCCGCTCGCGATAAACGGCGATTGGATTGTAAGGGCCAAATCCAGCAAATCGACCTCAAAAGTCCTGATTAATTGCTCTCTTACGGCGGGCTGCCCTGACCATGGCTTTGGCATACCAGTAGCCGCCATTTGCTGTTGCCGAGAAAACCACATATTCAATAATCCCCATGGGTTGCACATTGTCGGGGTGTCCTGAATATGAGCCGATACCGAAGCATTGCATTGACTCAGAATGGAGTTGGCGAGGAGGAAGTGATCGGGATGTCCGTGTGAGATTATGATCACATCGATATCCCTGCAGTTATACCCGGCAGCTTTCAAACCGTTCAGGAATTGCTGCTCACTATAATTAGGGGGCAGTTGATCTATCTTACGCGGAATAGGTTCATTGCGCCATCTATAGAAAAGGTCTTTGGCGAGATCGGTCGGAAGACCCGTATCCAAAAGAATTAGCGCATCGCTTTCAATTAGATAAAGTTGTGTGGGCCCTGGTCCTATGAGATCGGGGCAAAAGGTGGTGATTTGTGTAATATTAATGTTTGAATCTTGCAGCACAATCCGCCGGACACCGCCACCCAGACATGAATTGGAGTTTAATTGGTATTCTTCCAAGGTCATAACTTTTCCCATGAAAATAGATTGAGATCTGACGCGAAATGTAGGTGTTACCTCTCGTCACAGGAGTTCTTTATTAGACAAGCCGTTTAAGATAGCACATAAAACCCGGAACATCAGGAAAATTCGTACTCTGATGGCACTTGTCTTGATGATCTAACTATTGTAAAAAATTATAGGGCATCAGCTATGGGAGTTTCTCCAGATTCTTGATTCGTGGATTTGTACGGTTCCAGGCAACGGGGTAGGAATTACCCGAAATCAGGGCGTTTACGGAAACATCGCTGCACTTGGAATTCATCGGATGGCAATTCTCAGACGGACCGTTTACGTGCAACATTTTTGTCCTGCGCCGTGTATTTGGATTCCGAGAAACTGATGCTGTTAATTCACTAACGGAATAACAATTGACCAGTAACATATTATCAGATCTGATCAGACTCTCCCTTCGGCAGATCTACAGAAATAAAAGGCGCTACAAAGGCGTGGTGATTGGAATTGCCCTGGGCTTGGCCGGACTGGTCACAGTATTGACTATGGGTGATTCCGTCGAGAGCGATCTTGGCAGCAATCTTGAATTGTTGGGTGCCGCTACAATTATGAAAGCAACATGGGACTTTGACCGTAGTGAACGGCCGCACCACGGTTCATATTCCCAGAAGGATATCGATGATCTCCGGCGATTGTCAGGTGTTGCGGGTGCGACTCCGGTCGTCTGGATCGGGTACGCTGAAGCCAGCTTCGGAACGGTCAAGGCGGAGGGCGTGAGATTGCTCGGAGTAGAACCCGAGTTCCACTGGATTTGCCATGTCCCTGTGGCCACAGGCAGGCCCATCAGCGTGGAAGATGTCACCTATAGAAAAAGCGTCTGTGTGATAGGTCAGAATATGCTCAGGAAATTGTTCAATGGGAGCCCAGATGCTCTGGGGAAGAGAATAGCCGTCAGCGGCCATCAGTTCCTCGTAGTTGGTGTAATAGGCGGCGTCGAAGATGTGTCAAATCCGGACACAATCCTCGTACCCATTTCAGTCGCAAGGTCGAGATACAAAGACATGTACCACATCAGAGATATCTATGTCCGCGCAGAAAACTGGGATGTAGTTAAAACAGTGCAGGAAGAGGCCCTGAACGTCTTGATCAGAAATCAGCCTGCTTACGCAGATGCCATAACCGTCATCTATTACCCTGAAACGCTCAAGACAATACAGAGGACCATACTTATAGTAAAAATGTTCCTATATGCTGCACTTGGTGTGACCCTTCTACTGGCTGGGCTTGGAATCACCAATGTTATGCTTGCCGCAGTCCGGGAAAGAACGACGGAAATCGGGCTGAGAAAAGCGGTAGGCGCTACAGATGGCATGATAATGTCCCAGTTTCTGATGGAATCCGTCGGAATAAGTCTTCTTGGCGCGGGATTGGGAATTGTATTAGGAATTATCAGTGTCGAAATCTTAGAGAGAATTTTCGATATGGCCCCCTCTTACCGCGTTTTTTTCGCGACTCTTCTCGGCGGCATAGTCTTGGGAATCATCCTCGGAATGATTTCAGGGTTGATACCCGCCAGGAAAGCGAGTGGCCTTGATGCTGCGGATGCTATGAGATTCGAATAACCGCCGGAAATTGAATCATTTAAAAGTCCTCACATGAAGATGATGCATACTACAACTACTGTCGATGAGTTAAACTCAAGTCCTCCTGTACAATCATTTTTTTCGGCTGTGCGTGGATTGCCCTTGGGCGAGAAAATTGCCTGGTCTTTGTTTTGTCTGACTTGTCTCAATGCTGCTTTCGTATTCCCAAGCTTCGCTGTCATCGAAAGTGACAGAGCTAAAATGTTAACCGCCCTGTTCTGTTTCGCGAGCTTGATTGCAAGCATTTCATTTGTGAAAAGAACTCCTAGCACAGGCGGTTCTCTTGAAGCGATCATTTCAGCAATCCTCACGTGCTTGGTGTTGATAAGCTGTTCTCTCAGTGACACACCTAAAGATTCTATGTTGCGAGGATTCTCTGTTGTGACAAGCGGTCTCGGAGGCTTCTGGTGTTCCAGATTTCTGATCAATTCTCCACGTAAACGAGAGTTCTTCACCTGGTTCTGTAGTGTTGTGTTGTCACTTATAATGATCCTGAGTTATAGCGGGTATTTCTTTTACAGAGGAATTGAACATTTTCTCGACGTAAATGTTCATCCTCTATCCAATCGTATGCTTCTCTTGGCCTTTGCTCCCCTGACGCTGATTCTTGGGAAAGTTAAGCGCAATATGATAATCGGCGGCTCAGTATTGTGTCTGAGTTACGGGGTTTGCTTCCTCAGTGATCTCAGATCTGCCGTGCTAATACCGGTTGTTCTCGGAGCTGTTGCAGTAGCCTTCGGATCACTAAAAGCCCGAAGATTTTTGCTTATTCTAGCCCCATTGGCAGTGGTGATATTTTTGTTTTTTAATCAGCTGCCGATTGCAAAACTTCAGCCCAATTATGAGCCGGCTTACTATAGAATCGAGAACTATCCATTCTCTTGGCACATTGCTGTGCAGAATCCTTTCTTCGGTAATGGTTTGCGGGCTCCACGTGAAAAATACTTGGACGATTACCAGATCGTATATCGTCACAGTACAAAGGAAAAGTTCGCTGATTCAACAAAACGAATAGTAGTGTCTGAAAATATCTTCCTTACATTTATGGCCGATCTTGGTTTTCCGTTCGTCATAATTTATGCGGGATCGCTAAGCATCTTGTTAATCAAATTGGTTCGATGGACTTCAAAGCCCAATCAGCCGGAGTTTGTACCCGCTCTCGCGCTTCTTCTGCCTTTGCTGGGTGCTCTCATGCATTTCTTTGTCTTGGATGGCCTATTACATCCTCACGTCAGTTGGTTTTTTCATATTTTGCTAGGTATGATTCCAAGACCTGAAGCCCGGGTGCCAACAGATTCTTAACATCCGTGCTGTCCGGGTAGCCTCAACCGGATCTGCGCGTCTTTCTCGATAATATTTTTCCGAAAATGAAAATCAACAACGAGAGAGCGCCTACAGTTGCAAGTCCGATTGTGGCTAAAACAAAATACCTCGGGTGTGGGAAAAGATTGAAATGCTCTGTTGACCCCCAGTAAAGAGCGTCCACTACGACCCATGCCCCCAAAGCAATTATGAGAAATAAGAGAACGACCAATGACAATTTCTGCATACTCGCCCCCAATTTAGCTGCCACAAAGATTGCGACAACAAAACGCTTCCGGCATTGAGGTAGATAGACCTTGCCTACAAACCCACCTTGCTGTTTCTGACGCTACCATTTGCCAAATTACCCCATCAACTAGTATAATACCCGTAGGAATTTGTGTCACGGCTGAATTGATCATATGTTTGACTAATGCTAAAAACAAGTGGGGGCCTGTTCTAATGTTCAATCCAAGTGCCACAGAACAGGGCTAAAACGAGATCATATGCCCCCGGGGGCATGGGCTGCGATCTTATTGCTCGACTCGATCAGAGCTATCGGTCGCAGCAATTGCACACATGAATCAAAAAATCGGGAGGGCTGTAGTCGGACTTAAATAATTTCGATGCGTGAGGGACACCACCGCGCAGGGCAGTTGCCGATCGGCCACACTATGGCTGTAGGACCGATCCCTACTGTTCCCATGGCGAGGGGGCGGACGCGAGCTCCTAAATTTAACCATATAATCAAGGAGGTTTGTCATGGAGTTCCTCGAACGAGTCAAAACAATGACCCGCGAGCAAGTGGCCAATGCTATGCTCGAAATCATTACTCATGTGTCACCCGATACGTTCATGGCATTAAGTATTATGTCCTCGTACCTTGTTCAAGGGGATCAGGCTAATGCCGCAGTGGAGGCTGTAAAGGAAAGCCTTCAGCAAGGAGAAAACGGCCAAGCGACTAAACTGTTTAAGAGGGTAATGACTGAACTGTCGCCACACTGTCTTAAGGCAGTGGCTCGAGCTCTGTTTATCAACGGACTTCTTAAAAGTTCATCATTACGTGCTGAGTTCGAGAAGCAAGAAGGATACGCTCCTCCATTCACCATTCTGATAAGTCCCACCATGCAGTGCAATCTGCAGTGCACCGGATGCTATTCCGGAAAATATGTTCGTGAAAAAGGTCTCTCGTACGAATTGATAGATCGACTATTAACAGAAGCGTACGAGATGGGAGTGCGTTTTATCGTTTTCAGCGGGGGTGAGCCATTAACTCGTAGAGACGATTTGCTGCCGCTCATTGAGAAACATAATGAAATGTATTTTATGTTTTATACCAATGGTACACTCATAAATGATCATGTTGCCGACGAGTTGCACAGGCTCGGAAATGCGGGAGCGGTCATAAGTCTGGAAGGGTTTGAGCAGGCCACCGATGCCCGACGCGGCAAAGGTGTCTACCAAAAAGTAATGGACGCTATGGACAGGCTGAAGCAGAGGGGAGTCCCGGTCGGCACCTCATTGACTGTGACGAGTAAGAATGTTGAAGCTCTTATGACGGATGAGTTTTTCGAGCATCTGTTGAGCAAGGGAGTGATGGTGTGCTGGATGTTCTTATTCTTGCCGGTTGGAAAGGATCCGGATGTCACGCTAATGCCGTCTCCTGAGCAGCGGGAATATCTTAGACAACGAGGCAAAGCGCTGCGAGCCAAGTATCCTATTTTTATCGCGGATTTCTGGAACGACGCCCCTTATGTAGGGGGTTGTATCGCCGGAGGACGGAATTATATCCACATAAACGCAAACGGCGATGTAGAGCCTTGCGTATTCGTGCATTTCGCTGTTGATAAGATTCACAACAGGTCGCTTCGTGAAGTTCTCCGCAGTGATTTCTTCTCTACGATTCGATCCAAACAACCATATTCCGAAAATCTTCTCACACCATGCATGATTATAGACAATCCGGACGTGTACCGGCAGGTCGTCCGTTCATGCTGCGCTTATCCGACGCATGACGGCGCTGATGATGTTATCGTGAAAATTAAGGATGAATTGGACGATTACGGCCGGCGAGTCAGGGCGATGGAGGATAAGATCTGGGCCCGAGAGAGGGCAGAATACGGGTATCCGGAAAAGCCGCCCATAGCC
>CAWJJL010000009.1:0-68977 GCA_963843165.1 uncultured delta proteobacterium
GGATGTGCGAGCTGCGGCCCAATATGCAGTCCATCTCTCTGCTTCTTAGACTTCCCTTTTTCTTGATGCATTTCCTTCTTCTTTCTTTGGTTGTCATGGTAACTGGGGCGATTGTGGTAGTAGTTTGGTATGGTCTCTTGTTCCCCTTATTGGTTGTCATAGGTATACCTTTTACGATCATTTCTTCTGCATTCAGTAACGAACGTAAGTTCTCCGGCTATATGGAAGGACTCAAAGTAACCTTCTGGCATACGCCCATAGATATTATTATTGCCATTATAGATCATTACATAAGTCTCTTTATGTGGTTGTTCAAAGGGACAGACCCACGATAACACTTCCCGGTATTCAGCCACAATTGCAGGGGGAATCGAGAGGGGGGGGACTGTTTCCGATCCGCAGCCCGTTCCGGCTCTCCAGAATGGACGCTCTCGGGCTTTCTCATTGCTGGGAAGGGAATCGCGAGGGGATAAAAATCGCGTAGGACTGATCTCACGAAGCCCTGATTTGTTTCCCCTGAAAGTTCAGGATCCAATTCGCCAGTTGCTCACAGTCGATCAATTTCGCATTCATAACGTCGGCGAACATAGAGGGGTCAGGTCTTGTATTTTGACACTCAAGAAGCAAGACCTGACCCCAAGACTCTCGTTCCTCCCTCCTCGTAGTCACTCGGTTCCTAGGCGTGTTTACTCTAAATCATAAGCTGTTTTCGCAAACCCGCAACCAAAAAGCCAACCGGAATTATCAACCAGATATGACACATGGCGACCTCCGGGAATTCATCAACAATTACACCCAAATCGCCGTATCGACGATCTGGTGAATTTTACTGCACTTTCTGGGTTAGTCAAATTGACCACGGTGGGAAATCAACAACTTACGAGGCCCGGAATTTCACAACGCAGGAAAATAAAAAGAATGGCGTCCTGTCCTACGACTAACAACCAGAAATCGAGTTTTGGGATATCACCGCACCCTTACCCCTGCCGAGCGTAGAAAACCGATCTGATGAAAAAAATCACGCGGTACGCAGGGGGTCCACGATACAAATCCCCATCTTCGAGAAACCCGAAAACTCACCATACAAAAAAAATGGGGAAGTGACCCATTCGCAGAGGAGGGAGCACTATTTTCCGGCATGCCCCCCGGGGTCGAAACGAAGAGAGGAAGAGGGGTCAAATCTGCTCTTGGCTCTTGTACTAGTCATTTTATCCCCAATCAACCGAAGTTTTTGTCAATTAAGCCAATTTTCGGTCAATTGGTCCTCGCTGTGCGCCGGTGGGGCTTTTCAAATAGGCTAACTATGTATTTGAGAGAAGCAAGAACAAGAATTGAATGCCCGTTTACATGCGCGGTGCCGCGCCATAACTCATGAGTCAGGCATTGACACGTCAGGAATCGGAGGTTCAAATCCCCTCCCCGCCTACCAGGAATTTCAAAGAGTCTCGGTCACATGAGAGCATGGCATTGGTTCTTCTAGTTAGTTGGCAGAAAACATCATGAGAGGAGAAGAGCTAAGAGCAGATTTGACCCCTTTTCTTTTTTGGTGCTCACCTGCTGCCGGAAGTGCGAGAGGAGCGGACGCTGTAGGCAGTCAGGTGCAGCGCTTTGTTAGATGATCTAGTCTTTCCTGAGCCTCAGCGTATCCTCGATTATATTCAAGTGCTAAAGACAATTCAGATTTTGCTTCTTCGATTTCTCCTATTTCCTCGTATGCACCACCAAGCCAAAAATGTGCTTTTGCATGCGTATCATCAAGCTCAATTACTTTTTTCAGCATTGATATTGCATCTATATTTCGTCCAATGCCTAACAGTATTACACCCAAGTTGAAATAGGGTTGCGCAAAATTTTTGTCGCACTTTATTGCCATCTTGTAGCTTTCGATTGCATTGTTTGTGCCCTTAATTTGGGCATACGTTTTCCCTAAATTATTATATGCTGATGCATATTTTCGGTCTAAAACAATTGCCTTTTTATGGCACTCGACCGCTTTGTCATATTGTTGTAGGCACTGGTAATAGACGCCAAAATACATAAAACACTTTGGGTTCTTTGGATCGAGGATTTGTGCCTTCTCCATAAGTCGTCTTGCTTGTTCGAGCAATAACCTATCCTCGGGAAACTTAAAAATCCATGTTGCCCCTTCCACTCCTCCAGCCAGAATATCCCAAGCCTCAAACAGAAATTGATTCGCCTCTGTTCTTCGTGCTCTTTCTGTTGCTCTCTTAGAGGCCATGAGGCTGATGATGGAAATCACGGTACCCATACATCCCAAAACCAGCCCACCCCACTTTAGGAGGGAATCCATCTGTAAAACCTCATGGAACCTAAGCTCGATAGGAGTCTTCAGGATATACATCTAACAATCATTAGATGTATCCACATATAATGTAGGATTCTTTGTTTCTCTCCCATAAGACGTCCCTGGAAATCCTTCGCCTGGTAGGATCGACAGCCTAGACAGTAAATCCTCCTTCGGGAAGCACGTGACTTTCCTAACAAATCTACCATCGAATCACTAATACGATAGCCTGCGAGCATTATTAGCCGGCTCGCGATTTCCACTGATTTCTGGTGGTAATCGGCTGAAAAGAGGGGTCAAATCTGCTCTTGGCTCTTGTACTAGTCATTTTATCCCCAATCAACCGAAGTTTTTGTCA
The DNA here is from genome assembly GCA_963843165.1 of uncultured delta proteobacterium. GTDB lineage: Bacteria > Desulfobacterota > Desulfomonilia > Desulfomonilales > Desulfomonilaceae > DATJPW01. Next base: position 2,664 of record CAWJJL010000009.1, read on the forward strand.
ATTAAGCCAATTTTCCGATCCTTGAAGAACACTGAGGACCGGAATGTTAGTTCATACCGCTGCACAATATGGACAAATCACGTGCCTATAATGGAATCCTGAACCGCAATTCTCGCATCGCATCAATTCGTTCTTTCGCGGTATTTCATGACCCACTAATAGAATGCTCACCCGTTCATTGCTGAGTCTTGCTCTCAACGTCGACAAATCTCGACATTGGCGCCCAACGAGATAACCGACAATGAGGTGCTTCGGATACCATGCCTGGATTGGATCTATGTAGCGTTTGAGCTGGTGGAGTGTGTCCACGCACACAACACGGCGTTTCAATTCCACAAGATGGACGGTGCTCTCGGTTATGAACGCCAAATCAATCTGGCCGTTGCACTCTGGTAGTTTGCCTTGCCGGATACACACATTGATTTCGCCAAATTCCTTCACGACCGGGAATTTGCGGCCCCACAGGTCTGGGCTCACGAGATTCGGAAAATTCACGAGCAACTGTTCGAGATGCTTTTCCAGCGGTCCCATTAGAATTTGGCTCTCACGAGTTCTCCAGACTTCAGAATCTTGGCTGCCAGTCGTTCATGAATCGGTTTCTTGCCGGGGGGTACCTTGAGCCCAACCGCCTTAGCAAAGGTTCCCAGGGCCTCTTTGTCCGGATACTTGCCCTGCAAAATCGCTACTACCTGGTTGAAATCTGATTCGCCCAACAGATTGCGAAACAGAGCCTTGGCCAATTCGGTCTGCTTAGCAGCAGGGCTGTTATTATAGTCAGACTCGATTTCCCTTGCTGCAATCTCCAAGCCGTGCTGGGGTTCCGGTCTGGCCTTCCAGTAATGGTAAACCAAGAAGGCAGTCAGATAGGAATCTTTAGTTGTGCCCTTGGCAAGTGCTTGGGAAAGGCCCTTGTCGGGCAGGGAGGCACATTTCCCATTGAAATAAACAACCGTAAAAAAGGCTTTTCTCTCTTTGTCTTTGTTTATGAAGGCTTTGATCTGAGCGGTAATTCCGTGCTCTTTGACTCGCTTGATGTCAGCGGGGCTTGGCACTTTTGGTTCGGTATAGTATGGCGTGAGCACTGTTACAAGCTTATCTAGATCCTTGGCCGGTTCCTCCCAAGTCCTCTCAGGGATTGGGGCATAGGGCCTTTCGCGCAGCAGCTTTGCCAGAGCGTTCCATTTTGCCAGGAATGTCTCGTATGCGGTCATTATCTACCCTCGGTCACTGTCAAAAACTGTTGCGTAAATGCCTTTACGTCATTGTAAGCCGGACTTCCAGGTGCATAGTAACAGAGCGGCACACCGTCCTGCACCGCCTGCGCATGCACGACGTGCTCTTTTATCGGCTGTTCGCGGAATACGGTAGTCTGATTGTCCACCAGCAAATGATCTCCATTGCGCAATTCTTCAATTATCTGTTGGACTATCTCAAGACCTGCCTGATGCTCGTTCGTCACGGCCTAAACTTGGTAATAGCAACTCCAAGTATCAGAGGGGATTGCATTAGTAGCCCGCTGTGCACCAAAAAACCTATGGTCCTCTCCATTTCTTCAATCATCATCTTCAGCCCGCTTGTGGATAAAGTGTCAGGTATAGATGGAATCAGGATGTAATCGGAATGGCAGAGCGCGTTTGAAGTTCCGTAATATAGATTCGGTGGACAGTCAATCAGCACAAAATCGAACCCATTTCTCAGGCGCTTCGCTGTCTTGGAGAAAAGCAAATATTCATCACCCGCCTTATATTTATTGTCGAGCTGTTTCTTGTGCCACCACCGGACAATAGCCAGTTCTGAATCTCAACATCTTGAGGCTCGCCGGACTGAGATAGAGGTTGGGCAGGAAGTTGCCTGTTGTTTCCAAAAACGGGCGCTGCAAGATATGTTCTTCTCTTTCTGGCCAATCGGGGAGGAACATCGCAGCAGACGTCTTCCTGAATATGTCTTCTGAATTCAATTCGCTCCACAGGGCAGGCCCCATCAGCCAGATACTAGAGTTGGATTGCGGGTCTAGGTCCACAATCAGGACCTTCTTATCATGCTCTTTGGCCAAGCACGCGGCGAGGTTCACCGTAAGCGTTGTTTTCCCTACTCCCCCTTTAAAATTCACCAGACTGATAATCTTGCCGGGCATGATCGCTCCCAGCGAGGAATGACACCGAAGGATCTATTTGGTGAGGCCTCAAAACCAAGTGGATTATAAGACAGTGTAAGACCCTTTGTCTAGAACGGATAACATCTGACCGCTAGACTGACCATTGCGGCCTCACGTATGGCCAGGTCTCTGCAATCAACACACGTAATTCCGGGGACACCATGCTTAATTCGTGACATCCCACGGTGCCGAATGCTATTTCCAGGGCATAGCTAGATTGGCGCGAGTTGTCGCACCGGGAGTTCCGCACCATGTAACTAAGCGTGGTAATCGTCTGCAGCTCACTTTCTTTGGTGACGACGATTACTCGGCTTATATGGAACTGATGGCTGAGTGGTGCTCCCGTTGCAGTGTAGAGGTATGGGCGTATTGTCTTATGCCGAACCATGTGCATTAAGCCTAAAGGTTCGGCAAAGGCCCTCTGAGATAAGTATGGTGTCCCCAGAATTTGCAGAATTAAATTAGAATTGCAGAATTGATGGCATTGATGGAATGGGGAACAGTTAGGCGTCTTCTTTGTCCTTCTCAATCATCGCGAGCAAGTAATCCCGACTATACTTGGCAGTCAACGCCTCCAGTCTTTCGTATATGTTCTTGCGGTGGCCGGCAGCTATTACAAAGACCACCAAGAAGCGGTCCTCTATCGTGTAAATGATCCGATAGTCACCTACGCGAATGCGGAAATGATTCTCTGTAGTCGTCAGCTTTTTCACCCCAACGGGGCGCGGATTTTGGGCTAGCGAATTTATGGCCTTGAGTACTTTCGAGTAGGTTCTTTGGGGAAGCCTTTTGATTTGGCGCTGGGCTTTGGGAAAAATTAGAGTCGTATAAGATAGGTTACTTGCGCTCAAGTTCTAATTCAGCCTTGAATTTCTCCCATAAGAGGACGCCCCCTTTTTCTATGGCTTCTTCTGTAGCTTCTAAGCATTCCAGCAGATCCACATAGTCCTCAAGTTTCTCTAAATCTTCAAGATCCTCGATAGGGATTACCGCCGCAATTTCCTTGTTCCCGCTCGTGAGTCTCACCCTCTCTTTATTGCGCGCCGCACGCTGGACTTCAGCAGAATAATCTTGCTTTTTCCTTGGCGTCACAGTCTCAGGCATGATTCTCACTCCTATAGTAATTGAGAATAATTTTACCACAGCATTGGTTGGGATGCACTAATTGATTTGCGATCTTCCAGTACAGATAGACACGCATGTTGATATCACGTTCATTAGTGGTGCTGACGTCAATAGTCGTGATCGGTGGGAATACACGCCGCTTCACTCCGCGTGTATGGCCGCGGCGGGAAATCACGAAGTGATCCAGATTGTTGATAGACTACGGCGCTGACATTCACGCGAGGAACAAACATGGAGAAACCCCTTTGAAAGAGGCCGTGGCAGGTGATGATTATGATCTTTCGAAACTCTTGATGCAGCTTGGGGCCAAGGAATAGATGCCTCCCTGCGCCCCTCGCTTTTGCCAGCGTGAATATTGCCGTCTTACCTCCTGTCCCACTTCATTCCGTAGCACGATTTAAGCCCCTTCGCTGTGGGAATACGAGCCTGGAAACACGCCAGAGAAAAAGCCGGTCTCCCCGATGTAAGGGCGCATGATTTGAAACATAAATTTGGCCGGAGACTTCGGGCAGCTGGTGTCAGTTTCGAGGATCGACAAGATCTGCTCGGCCACAAGTCAGGACGGATCACGACTCACTATTCCCAGCCGGAACTCGCTAATCTGATTGCCGCTGCGAACAAGGCTTGCAGCCAACCTGGACACAAAATGGCCACAATGACCATCCTTAAAAAGAAAACCGCCCCGTTACAGGCGGTTAACTTAGCAGCATCATAACATTTCTTTGGCACGCCCGGCAGGACTCGAACCTGCGACCTACGGATTAGAAGTCCGTTGCTCTATCCAGCTGAGCTACGGGCGCACTGAATAAGCATTGGCATGGTTACGTAAGCCTTTTGTTGGGGTAATATAATTCCACAGATAAACAGGGACTGTCAACAAGCTTACAGCAGTGTGCATTGACAGCGCCAACGCCTATTGCTATAAAAATGAGAACTTTAATGTATTTGGATCAGGCGCTCCAGGCTTTTTCTTTCAAACTGATGACAGTGCAGTTTTTTGTTCAAGGGTTTCAATGAGCACAAAAATTCTCCTGGGGATAACCGGCGGGATTGCGGCATATAAGACTCCATCTTTGGTGCGGCTCATTGTGCAATCAGGGATGGACGCTCACATTGTGATGACCCGCGCTGCAACAAATTTTGTGACCCCCATGACTTTGGCAACTTTGAGTGGGAATCCGGTTCATGAAGATATGTGGGCAGATAGGCGCTTACCGTCCGTGGAACACATTTCTTTGGCTGATCTGCCGGATCTCGCAGTTATCGCACCAGCCACCGCCAACGTGATCGGAAAAATCGCCAACGGTATAGCCGACGATCTCCTGACAACTGTGTTTATGGCCATCAGGTCACCGATTCTCATCTGCCCGGCCATGAATGTGAACATGTACCGCAATCCGGTTGTCCAAGCAAATATCATAAAGCTGCAGCAATTGGGCTATGATGTGATCGAACCCGAATCAGGTTGGCTGGCTTGCGGCTGGGAAGGTGAAGGCAGGATGCCGGAACCTGAAACTATTATGGCGCGGATTAGATCCATTTTATCCCCTCGAGATCTTGAGGGCGAACGAATACTTGTTACGGCCGGCCCAACGGAAGAGCCTTTGGACCCGGTCCGGTTTCTGACAAACAAGTCATCCGGCAAGATGGGGGTCGCTGTGGCCAAGAGAGCCGCGGCACGTGGGGCGAATGTTACGCTCATAGCAGGTCCTATGAAGGTGGCTGCGCCCGACGGAGTTACGCATATTCCCGTCAGGACTGCGCTGGAAATGCACGACCAGGTGATGGAGGCATTTCCTGCGGTGGATGTGGTTATCAAAGCGGCCGCGGTGGCGGATTTCCGACCCGCAGTCGCCCGAGAGAGTAAGATAAAAAAAGATGAAGCAGGAAACTCTCTGGAGCTTGTGAAAAATCCTGATATCCTCAAAATTCTAGGTCGGAAGAAACACAAAAATCAGGTCCTGGTAGGTTTCGCTGCGGAAACCAGAGACGCAGTTAAAAACGCCAAGAGGAAGTTGAAACAGAAGAATCTGGACATGCTGGTCCTTAACGATGTTAGCCAGGCCGGAGCCGGTTTTGACTACGACACGAACATTGTTCGGCTCCTTTACCGTGACAGCGGCGAAGAACAATTGGATATAATGTCCAAAGAAAAAGTGGCTGATACCATTTTGGATCGTGTCAGAGAAATGAGGAAAAAGGCGGGATCATAGTGTCAGACGCTGAACGTGATATATTGAAGGATCAATCTTGGACTCAACTGGCCCGCAATTACCTGGCGTATCAGCGGAATATTGGGATGACTGAGGTGCTGATGCCTCGTAAAAAACGCAATATCGAAACACTCGAGGATATACGAAAGGATCTGGGCGACTGCACCAGGTGCCCTCTGCATAAGGGCCGTTTGAATATAGTATTTGGCGAGGGCAACCCGTCGGCTCGATTGATGTTTGTCGGCGAAGCGCCCGGCGCGGATGAGGATCGAGAGGGGCGGCCTTTTGTCGGTCGAGCCGGTCAGCTATTGACAAAGATGGTTAATGCTATGAACCTTGATCGATCCGAGGTGTACATATCCAATATCGTTAAATCGCGGCCGCCGGGTAATCGTAACCCGGCTCCCCCTGAAATCGGAGCCTGTTTTCCGTTTTTGGAAAGGCAAATCGCGGTTATTCAACCCGAAATCATTGTGGCCCTTGGTAAAATCGCTGCGAATACTCTCCTGGAAACAGGAGAGCCAATTGGAAAACTTCGCGGGAAATTTCACGATAGGCGGGGTATACCGGTTATGCCCACCTATCACCCTTCGTTTCTCTTAAGAGAAGGTTCCGGCAAACGTTATAAGGCTGAGGCTTGGGCGGATCTGAAAAAGGTTATGGTCATGCTTGGATTGTAGCGCCAGGCGCTGGAGATGAAATATGAACCGAAACAAAATTGTAATGTTCATTATTATGACCATTTGCGGATTTGTGTTTTCACAAGGTCAACTGACAACGCCTTGGGGCCAAGAAAAATCGGACAAGCCCCTGGTTTATTTGCTGGATGTAGATGGCTCGATTAACCCTGCGGTGCTGGATTACCTGACGAAAGGTATTGAAAAAGCCACAACAAATAAGGCCTCCTGCCTAATTATACGGATGGATACTCCCGGGGGCGTTGTGACGACTACCAAAAGCATCATCAAAGAGATGAGCAGTGCCAAGTTGCCAATCGTGGTGTATGTGGCGCCAAGCGGGTCGTCGGCAGCATCTGCCGGCACGTTCATCACTATGACTGCGGATGTGGCAGCAATGGCTCCCGGAACTAACATAGGCGCGGCCCATCCGGTCGCCAGCGGCGGCCAGGACATACCTCAAACAATGTCTGAGAAAGTTGTAAACGATCTGACCGCGTTTCTTCGAGGAATGGTAACAAAGAAAGGCCGGAACGCGGAATGGGCCGAGAAATCCATTAGAGAAAGCGTCTCGATTACGGCGAAAGAAGCATTGGACCTTAAAGTCATCGATCTCGTAGCGGATTCTGTGCCGGATCTCCTGACAAAAATAGACGGAAGGACGATAGATAAAGACGGCCAGACCTATACTCTCCAAACGAAAAACGCTCGGCTTGAAAGAATAGCCACGGGTTGGCGTTTCAAAATCCTCGATGTCGTGGCCAACCCCAATGTTGCGTCTTTGCTGATGATGGGAGGGATAATCGGACTGTTGGCGGAATTCTATAGTCCCGGATTGATTTTCCCGGGCGTGGTGGGAGCCATCTGCCTGGCCCTATCCGCATTTGCATTTCAAGTTCTTCCGGTTAATTATGTTGGTATCTTACTAATCATTCTGGCTATAATCTTCTTTATTTTGGAACTCAAAGTTGCGTCTTATGGCATGCTTGCGGTGAGCGCCATAATTAGTTTGACTCTTGGGCTGATAATGCTTTTTGAAACGGAAGAAGCGGCCATGCAAGTTTCGTGGACAGTTATTGTTCCGATGGTCGGGACGGTTTCCCTCTTTTTTATCGTTGTACTAGGACTAATAGTGAGGGCACGGCTGTCAAAGCCTCGGACCGGCGAGGAGGGACTGTCAGGTGAAATCGGTCTAGCTCTGACAGATATAAATGCAGGTGGACGAGTGGCCATACACGGTGAATATTGGAATGCCCGAGCGGACAGGCACATTCCCAAGGGTGAAAAAGTAAGGGTGATAGCTGTGGAAAGGCTTTCTTTAGTCGTTACTAGGGAAGTGAGCGGCTGATCTCCGAAATGTAATCAATTATGCACTGTCTTGTTTACCTTTGCGTCTAAAATGGGCCATGATTAGGAGGGGGCCTAAAGGGGCGAGTTCAAGAATCCTACGGTTCAACTATAAAGGAGGGAGTTCAATGCAAACGGGTCTTGGAATCATTATTTTTTTGGTAGTCATTTTCCTATTCATGGCCTTGAAAATACTCAACGAGTACGAAAGAGGCGTCATATTTCGACTGGGTAGGGTAATAGCTCACAAGGGACCGGGTCTGATCATTCTTATTCCTGTGGTCGATCGCATGGTCCGGGTCAGTTTGCGGACTGTGGCCATGGACGTGCCTCCCCAGGACGTCATCACGCGTGACAACGTCTCAGTAAAGGTCAACGCCGTCATCTACTTCCGGGTCATGGATCCTACCAAGGCCGTCATCGAGGTGGAGAATTACCTTTATGCCACATCTCAGCTCGCGCAAACCACACTCAGAAGCGTCTGCGGGCAATCCGAGCTGGACGAGCTTTTAGCTGAAAGAGAAAAAATCAATGTTCAGTTGGCGGAGATCCTCGATAAACATACCGATCCATGGGGAGTAAAGGTCAGTATGGTCGAGGTGAAGGCAATAGATCTACCGGCGGAGATGCAACGTGCAATAATGCGTCAGGCTGAAGCCGAGAGAGAACGACGAGCCAAAGTTATCAATGCTGAAGGTGAATACCAGGCTGCGACCAGACTTTCAGAAGCGGCGGCAATCATTTCAAAAGAACCAACCGCATTGCAGCTCCGGTTCTTGCAGACACTCGTGGAAGTATCAGCTGAAAAGAACTCTACTACGATCTTTCCGGTTCCAATCGATCTGTTGACTCCGTTCATGAAGATGGCCGAGGGAAAGTAAGAATCAGCAGCGTAATATCAATGGAGCACTCGGTCGGTGAGGCCGAGACCAGTCGGCAATATCATCGTTGATATTGAGGAGAGACAAGGGAGATGACCGGAATATTAATAAGATGGCTGATCATGACTCTGGCCATTTTGGCTGTTCCTTATCTGATTTCAGGCGTGCAAGTGGATAGCTTTGGCAGCGCCATGTTAACAGCGGCAATTCTGGGCATACTCAATGCGCTGGTTCGACCAGTATTGATAATACTGACTCTTCCGCTCACCATACTCACTTTGGGACTCTTCATTCTCATCATTAACGCTCTGCTCTTTGAGCTTGCCGGAGCAATAGTTCCAGGTATGCATGTGGCCTCGTTCTGGTCTGCTTTTTTCGCTTCTATCATAGTGAGTATTGTTTCTTGGATCCTTAATTCGGTTGTGGCTGGAGGAAAAGGCGAAAAGACGATCATGATCTGGAGGCATGACAATGCGATAGATATGCGCCGCCGCAGAGGTGGACGATGGGAGTGATTCCTACCCCGGGTCGGTGGTCACGCGTTTCGGCAAAGAGCCGCAAATGCTGACCACCGGCCTGGAAAGACTTTTACGCTATCCTCAATTATTGGCTCAGTCCGGCAATCTGGCGCTTCTGTGACAATCAGGCATCGGTTGATTCGAAGTTGCGCCCTGCTCCCGATCTTCTAAACAATGCTTTTCCCGGACCGTCTCAAGGTTCTATTCGGCCCACAGCATGGTGTTGCCGGGATAGAGCAAGCCAACATGATCGAAACCGGCCACGCAGTACATCCTTTGTTGGGAATCCCCGTTTTTAGCCTTTATTCTGAAATCCGAAAACCAACGGCCTCGATGCTGAAAGATATAGATACGGTTATTATCGATCTCCAGGATGTGGGTACCCGTGTTTACACGTTCGCCGCCACAGCGATGCACATGATGGAGGCATGCGCCGAGGCCGACATAGCTGTTCTCATTCTCGATCGTCCCAATCCCATAGATGGCCGCGATATCGAAGGCAATCTTCTCGATGAGGAATTTTCATCATTCGTTGGCCCGCACCCCATACCGATGCGTCATGGTTTGACTTTGGGCGAACTGATGCATTTGTACAACGAAGAACATGGCATCAAATGTCGTTTGCGCGTCATACCGATGGCAGGGTGGGATCGAGATATGTACTTTGAGAACACGGGTCTGCCCTGGGTACTCCCATCTCCTAATATGCCTCTAATTGAAACTGCTCTTGTTTATGCAGGCCAGGTTATGCTCGAAGGCACCAATTTATCCGAAGGACGTGGAACCACAAGGCCGTTTGAGATTTTCGGTGCGCCTTATATAGAACCCATAGCGCTGTTCGAAGCAATCGAAGCTGAGACATTGAAAGGCGTTATTCTTCGAGAGACCGGCTTCATCCCCACTTTCGACAAATGGGCGGGACAACTCTGCAAGGGATTTCAGATTCACGTTCAGGACAGACGGATTTATCGGCCATACAGGTGCTCGCTGGCAATAATTGCCGCAACATTGAAGCTTTATCCGCAAGATTTTAAATGGATCGAACCTCCGTATGAATATGTTTCCGACAAACTGCCTATTGATGTTATTATAGGAGACTCCAAAATCCGCATGGATCTGGAGCAAGGCCGCTCTGTATCGGACATGGAAAAAGAATGGCAGCAAGAGCTGAACAAATGGATAAAAATTCGATCTCGATTCCTTCTCTACCCAGTTTAATCTAGAGCTCAACCGGAGGTAGTGCCGATGGAAAAAAAGAAAGTCTCGATAGTTCGATATGAAAAGCCATTGGAATCCGTTCGTCGTGCGGTGGATCTGAGCAACGGATTGGAAAATCTGCGACCCAACTCCAAAGTGTTTATCAAACCGAATATTGTTTTCTGGACCAGAAAAATAGCTTTTCCTAAATGGGGTGTAATAACTACCTCCCGCGTTGTTCACGATATGGTGCTTCTTCTTAAGGAAAGAGGCGTCGATGATATCACCATAGGAGAAGGCACTGTAGTATATGATCCCAAAGATAGGGAAACAGCGGCACACTCGCATGAATCACTCGGGTACAATGTTTTGAAGCAGCGTTACGGCGTGAAGGTCATCGATGTTTTTAGCAGACCCTTTGAAAAAGTGGACCTTGGTGAGGGGGTGGAGCTGAAGTTCAATACTGATATTCTTCACAGCGATTTTGTCGTCAATTTGCCGGTCCTTAAAACTCATGCCCAATGTGTGGTGACTCTAGGGGTCAAGAACCTCAAAGGGACTATAGACGTTAACTCGAGAAAAAAATGCCATTCAGCGGATCCGGAGAAGAATCTGCCATTTTGGGTTTCAAAACTTTCGGACAAAATTCCCGGTGGGTTCACTCTGTTGGACGGGATCTACACTAACGAAAGGGGGCCCTCATTCGACGGTAAAATTAGAAGAAGCAATCTGCTGGTTGGCTCTGCGGATACCCTTTCGGCGGATAAAGTGGGCGCAAAAATCCTGGGATTTGATCTGTCGGAGGTCCCTTACCTGGCCCGGGTCGCGGCCCACAGAGGTCGGCCGTTGGATTTTTCGGATCTGGAAGTAGTCGGAGAGAGCGTTCAGGATGTTGGGATGAAACTTCAATACTCGTTTGCCTATAATGAAGAGGGCACCCTTCCCGTACCAATGGACAGAATGGGAATAAAGGGTCTTTCTTATCCGAAATATGACCTTAGTATTTGCACCTATTGCTCGGGACTGACCGGCGTAATCATGGGCGCCATTGCAATGGCTTGGAAAGGCGAGCCGTGGGACAATGTGGAAGTATTGACCGGCAAGCTCATGAAACCGACCCCGGGGAAGAAGACTATATTAGTCGGAAAGTGCCTTTACGAGGCCAATAAGAAGCATTCCGAGATCGACAAGATGTGGGTAATAAAGACCTGCCCGCCCTCCCCGGAGGCGGTCGTTAACGCGCTCCATGAAACGGGTGTTAAAGTGGACCCTCAGATCCTCATGAACGCCGACATGGCTCCCGGTTTCTTTATGAGGAAATATGAAGGTAAGCCTGAATTCGACGAATCTTTCTTTAAAGTGGAGTAGCAGGTATATCTTTCACATTCTGCTTCTGATATCCAAGAATTCGCTCAGCTGTCTCGGATTTCGAGTCCAGTGAGGAGTTACTTTTACAAATAAGTCCAGCCTCACTCTGGCTCCGAGGAATTCTTCGATTTTTTTCCGAGCAACTGTACCAATTTGCTTCAGCATCTGGCCGCCTTTTCCGATGAGAATGCCTTTTTGACTTGGCTTTTCTACGTGAATGTCGGCCCGTATCAGCACTCGACTGCCTTCTTCTTTAAAACTCTCCACAACAACCGTGGTCTTATACGGAATCTCTTCACCCGTCTTCTTGGTGATCTGTTCCCTGATAAATTCTTCAACAAAAAATTTCACAGGCAAATCGCTTATTTCGTCTTCAGAGAAGAGTGGGGGGCCTGAAGGAAGCAATTCAATTAGCGCCCCAACCAGTTCATCCACCCCCAGACCGAGTGTCGCACTGATTGGGAAAATTTGCTCAAAACTATATATTTTGGAATAAGCGTCCATAACCGGGAGCAAAGACGATCGTTCCACAGTGTCGATTTTATTTATGGCCAGCACACAGCGAGCTTTAGATTGTTTAATGATTTCAACTATGCGTAGGTCGTCCCGATGAACTTCCCGCAACGGCTCTACCATAAGTAGAATGGCATCCGTTTCTTCAATCGTTTTCACCGCGGCAGCCACGAGTGCGCGGTTGAGAGGCGTTTTAGCTGCATGTATTCCCGGGGTATCCTGCAGCGCCATCTGTACGTCCGGCGAAGAGTATATGGCGGTAACCGTATGCCTTGTCGTCTGCGGTTTAGGAGTTACTATGCAGAGTTCTCGCCCGAGTATGCGGTTCACGAGCGTCGATTTACCGACATTCGGCCGGCCCGCTACTGCAACAAAGCCGCTTCGATGATTGGCCCGCGAATTATGCGGCATGAGCGTTTCTCCTTGACCCCTCTTTGTATGCCGTTTATTATTGGTTAATCATTCTAATGGAGAGATGCCCGAGTGGCCGAAGGGGCGCGACTGGAAATCGCGTGAATGCCCACAAGGTGTTCCGAGGGTTCGACTCCCTCTCTCTCCGCCAATAACCCGCTTGATTTTATTCAACCCCGCGTCTGAAATCCTCAATAAGTAGGATACCTGCAACATACCCGCAAATCAAGGTCGGGCCGGCAGCGGGATTCGATCCCCCGACTACCCCTCCAAAACCCACTATTCAAGCCGATTGTTTTTCGGTACGCCCGTGCGGCACCCAAAGGAGAATAGATCAATGAATGATCCAAAATCAGTTCGACAGGTTGCCGCAAACGAAGCTACAAATTTCGGCTCGTCTTATAACAATGCGCTTTCCAACAGATGACACGAATTCGATTTCCAATTGTAAGATACCAGCGTCAGTGGGGGGGGAGACCGCGTGTCTGCCCGTTCCCTGGGCGCACACGCAGGTGCGCCCCTACCAAAGGCATGTTACTTCTTTGAGCGCGAATCGGTATTAGTGTATTAATTGCCAAGCTGCGCTCGCAATGACACGCCTCGGGTTATAGGTTTCCCCGAAATCGTTCTTCTGTAAATCCGAATCTCACCACCAATCGTTGGTATTATAATCCGGCAAGTTAAAACTACGATATGTATGGATAAGCGATCGGTTGGGGTCCGTTCCGTAATCCCATTCATAAGGGACCGGGTAGTATGGGAAAGTCAAATCGGTTATTCGGCCCATATATCGATCCCACCGATACCTCTCGATAGCGAGAGGGTCACGAGGCTTGTCTGTTTCTTGAAATCTTTGAGCGTAGTACCACATGCCATAATAACCGGGAGGATAATTATGAACGAATCGCGGGTTGTAATCGCCTGCAATAGAAAGCGAATAAACGCTCAGGAACAAAGTAGATGTTAATATTGTGAAGAGCCCGAGCCGAATGGTGCGCATCGTCTGATCCTTATCCTCTACCTTGAAATAATCCGACAAGATAATAACAGATAAATGGCAGTTCTGTCAATTCGTTATCAAACTATAATTAAGTCTTTGATGAGCATACATTAATCAATATTATTAATTTACCGTCGGAGTATTCCGTCTAACTTCGTTTTAATAATTATTATGGTTCTTCATAACCGGATTTGACAATCCTGACTATTTCCCGATGTAATTCATCAGGTGGCAAGGTTCCATTCATACGATGTATCGCCGGATCGGATATGCTCTGGTATATCCTGCGGACTACTTCCAAATCGGATCGAGCTTCAAATGCTGAAAACCCGTGGGAACGACCGGAACTTATTCTGGAGAGAGCGATTTCAACTGTAATTTCCAGCAGAAAAATTAAATCAGGCATAACAAACTGACGGTTTTCGCTAAGAATTCTGGCAGGGTCAACGCCACGAGCGCCTTGGTAAGCCACGGAAGAGTACACGTATCGGTCGCAGATCACGGTCTTCCCATTTTTTATAGCAGGGAGTATCACATTTTGAACATGGTGGCGACGATCTTCCGTGAAAAGACGTGTCTCTTCCTCGGGATTGAGTCTGACCTTCAATGATTTTATTAACCTCCCGGTCGGGCCGTCTGAAGGCTCCGCGGTCAGGATAAAAGGTATTTCATCGGCTCGGAGTCGATCGGCCAGCATGCCTGTCTGCATGGACTTTCCTGCCCCATCTATTCCTTCAAAAACTATAAACAAAGGCTTTATCTTTGGTTTTTTAATCACTCGCACCCAAACTAATTCTCTGATGCCGATTCTGCATGTAATCTAATCGGCTGATTTTGAATTCCCGGCTACTGATCTGAGGATTGTGATTTGGTGGGCTCGTCGATCATGATCTCGTTGCGAACCCACACGGCTTCGCTGTCTTTGGACAATTGCCGCCTTAGTTCGCGTTCGAAAATCTCCCTTGTGGCCAGTAATTCATCCGGATTTATATTGGTCCAATTGCGAGTCTTCTTTTTCCATTCTTGCTGAACTTTCTCCTGAAATCCTTCCGGAGGCCGGATTTCCAGATTGTAAATGACAAATCCTGACTTTTCTTTACAAATATAATAAATCTTCCCTGTATCTGTTATCTTGATCGAAACCAGCTTTCCTGATGTGGGCACTTTGGTATAAAGGTTTTCGTACCGTATTCCTCTGAATTCCCCAAGCGAACTCTGCTGAGGACCGAAGTCTACCCCGCTCGTTATCTGCGGTTGGACTATCGCAATGATTAGCAGTGAAATAAAAATAAAGAATTTCATGCTTCGTTTTCTCTCTGATTATAGTTTTGGTCCGAGACCGCACATATAGCTTAAATTAGCCACCTCGTCACAAGCCGGTCGCTGCTAGTATTGGCTCTGCCAATTGCTTAAAATCAAAGGCCATTTCTTTTTCAAGATCTCGAGCTGCACCCGGTCCATAAGAAATCCCGAAAGACCTATTTATGCGTATTCCTCTTGAACTGGCAGTATTGAGAGAGTGAATCCTTGGTCATACTACCCATAAGAAATGCTCCTTGGTTGAAAGCCCACTGGAAATGCGGGCCGTCTCCACCACTATCACCTATGACTATCACCCGATTTGCGGGTATTTTGAATTCGCTCATCACTGCCGCCGTGTTTTTAGGTTTATCTTCTATTTCAGTAACCAGGTATTTGTAACAAGTGGTCTCGGCTGGATTGCTGAAATTGATCATTGCATTTGCCGCCACGAGTGGCACTTTTGGAAGCAGCCCTTTGGCAAACACTCGCTGGAAATAACCTTGTGTGCTCGTTGTATTTATCATGAATAGTATGTCCCGACTTAAGCACCACTCAATCAATTCCGGCACACCCTCGTACGTTTGAAACTGTGCGTCTAAATATGCATCCATCCGGGCAACGGTGAAATCCTTGGGCAGCAGGCGCTCTATTTCCCCAATTGCCGTTCTTAGTGAAATAGCATTTCCTGTGTACGCTCGGAATATTCGCTTCAGATTGGATTCAAGCTCAGGGATAATTGAATGCAATCGGATCAAAAGGGCCATTTGGCGACAGGCACTCACTCCAATCAGAAGATATAACGGCTTTATATTTTTGGTTTATCATTGATGCTTATGAATTTCCCCGGTTCTTGTAGAAATATTTCCGGTCCATCCGGGAAAGAGGAATTTCACAAATTCACGGCCCAATGCAACTCTTTTTGCAAACAAAACTTAATCTTGTTGATTTTCGGTAAGTTAACCTATATAATTATACTGAACTTTAAATTACCGGGAGAACGATCTCATGGCTAAATTAGAAGATCTCATAACACCATCCGAGATCCTGGAAGTAATAAAGGGCGGCATGCTCAAGTCGGAATTGATCAAGCGGTACAGAACTACGGAACAGGAATTGGCCATGATGCTAGTCCCTCTTTATCGAGGGGGTGAACTTACCAAAGAAGAATTTAATAATTTCTTCAAAGGAGTCCCTTTATTCCAGCATGAAACGCCCGCCCCCGCAGCTCCGGAGACTCCTCCTGCACAAGAGCCGGTGGATAAACCGGTGGATAAACCCGTGAGTAGGACGGTGGATAAACCTATGGAAATCATTCGATCTTTGCAGAAATTCATAGGGAAAAAAACATCGATCAATTCGGCCCAACCGAGCCGAGAGTGCAATTCAGAACGCAAATGAAGAAGTAGCTGTGCAGGAGATAGAGCCCATGATAGTCGAGGAATGGTTCCCCCGGTCCCCGCAATAGACATTCAGAACGGCTATCCGTAACTGAAACCCTTCAGACAATCGTTGATAAACTCAATTCTATTGATGATCGCCTTTCCGAAATTGAAAAGAAACTTGGCTTAGATTGAATCTGAAAAAGATTGTTTGGCCGGTCGGATTGGCATCATTCCTCATCAATCAGAATCAGGCCGACTATCCATCATCCATTCTTCGCAGTAACAAAATCAAACGGTATTTCGTTGAATCGGCGTAGACACAACTGTAACTTTGCTCTATTCTTTGCATGAAATTGCGAAAGGAGCTTCAGATGAATTCTTATTTCAAAGTTCTTATAGGTTCGATGCTTTGCATTATTCTTCCACTGATTGTAGCCATTCCCACATACTCGGCTGATCTTAAGCTCGCCAAAGTGAGCTTGGAAAATGTATTCAACAACTCGGCACGGGTCAAAAGCAGCTACGGAAGAAATAAAAAAGATGCAGATGGAGTCCAATACTAAACTTACCGGGATGAGAACCCAGATCAATCAATTCGAAGAAAAATTGAAAGACGAGAAATCTCCTTTGAAAAAAGAGGAAAAAGACAAAATTGAAGACGAACTCCAGCGCAAAATCGAAGAAATGACGAATGAACAACAGACTCTGCAAGCTAAATTGACGTTTAAAGAAAGAACCGTACAAAATGTGTTCAGAACCCAGATAAGATCGGCTGTTGAGAAGGTTGCAAAAGAAGAAGGGCTCACGGCCGTTTTTTCGGAGCAGGCAATGATCTTTTCAGGAAACCTGCCTGACTTGACGGATAAGGTCCTAAAGGAATTCGATGCCATGCCTGCCCTTGAAAAACAACCGCAGCAGTAATTGCAGTAGGAACGGATAAATTTAGACGATCTACGATGAGGAGTTTGTTCGGATTGCTCCTGATCAAGAATTTGGGAAAAGGCCACCCTGTTGAAATCATTCCGACTGTTGGACACTGGGCCACTATCTGCCGCAGCTAATATGGCCTTGGATAAGATTATTCTCGAAGAAGTGGCTCGACAGGCCAGTCCTCCTACTCTTCGTTTCTTGCAATTCAAACCTGCCGCCGCTCTCGTTGGCTATCACCAGGATGTGGAACTGGAGATTCGGCAGGACTATTGCCGGACAGCCGGCATTGACATCAATCGCCGCCACACCGGTGGAGGCTCTATCCTGTTTCAAGAATCGGGATTGGGATGGGAATTCTTTGGCGTTCCCGGTGAAGAGCCCTGTAGAGGCTCCTATGAAACTATTTTGAGCAAGATTTGCTCCATAGCCGCTTCCGGAATATCCCGACTCGGGATCCCGGCCGTTTTCAGACCTCGTAATGATATCGAAGTGGACGGTCGCAAAATTTCCGGAACCGGCGGAGTAATGATTTCGGGCGGGGTAATGTTTCAAGGAACAGTCCTGGTTGAAAACGAAGTCGAACTGTTCCTCAAAGCCCTTCGTGTACCGGTGGAAAAGCTGAAGAAGCGTGAAATCGAGTCGTTGATGGAGCGGATCTGTTTCCTTTCAGATTTACTGACCCCAACTCCGTCCAGTTGATATCATTAAAGAAAATATATCCGCGGAATTCCAGGAGCAGCTTGGGGCCGAAATGATTCCCGGCGGACTCACCTCGGAGGAATCTCGACGTCTCGCAGAGGAAATCGATTATTTCGCGGGCTCAAAATGGATAATGTCACGTTCCCGTCCGCCCCGTGAAGGTGAACCGATACGATCCATCACTCAAACTGATGCCGGAACATTGCGAGTCCATTTATGGATGGCGCCTGGAGGCCGCAGAGTGCGGCAGGCTTTGATTGTTGGGGACTTCTTCGCAAGGCCGGAGCGCCTTATCTATGATTTGGAGGCAGCGCTCGTGGGTGTCGTCGCGAAACCTGATGCCCTGAGACATGCAGTAGAATCTTTTTTCAGCTCGACATCGGGTGAGATTATCGGCATTGAATCGGACCGTGTCGCTGCAGCGATAGCTTCTGCTGCGGAACGCCTAGCTCTGCTCGACGGCCGTTTTTCACCAACTGAAATCAACGATCTTTTTCTACTGAATTTGAATCCTGATGAATTCTACCATCACAAACCGCGCTGGCTTCTTCTCCCTTATTGTTCAAAGAATCTTGACTGCCCGTATCGCCAAGTCCCGGGATGTGATGAGTGTGGCAGATGCGAGATTGGAGAATGCTTCGAAATAGCACGGTCATTCGATATGGATCCGATCACTGTTCAAAGCTTCGAACATCTTATGGAGGTCCTTCGCACAACTTGCGCCCGGGAAGATGGAATGTACGTCGGCTCTTGCTGTGAACCTTTCTACGCCAAACACCAAACGGAAATGGAACAGGCCCGGGCAAGGGGCGTACTGGTCAATCTGGATTGCGCGACCTGCTATGATTTGGGCAAGGCTTCACAGGCTTATAAAGGCAACTTTGATAATAAGACATACCTCAATCTAGGACTCATTACTAAGACCCTCAGATATCTCAATGCGTGAAAAAATCGAATGTGACATATTGGTTGTTGGGGCCGGCCCTGCGGGTTCTCGTGCAGCGTCTGCGGCAGCGGAAGCGGGTTGTAGTATTTTGCTGATCGATGCAAAATTGCGAATCGGTGAACAGCCGCATTGCGGCGAATTCGTACCGGCTAGACTCTTCTCGGAATTCGACCTGGACCGTGGTTGCATCGTCCAAAATGTCAATTTTATGGAAACTCGCATCCTGGACGCAAGCGGCCGAGATACTTCGGAGACTGTTCTCAAATCCAGCCGGATACAGTCTCCGGGTTTTATGATTAACCGTATAAAATTGGACCGCGACCTGGCTCGTAAAGCCGCATTCAACGGAGCAATGGTATTGTGCGCCACACGACTGATAGGCCGTGAAAATCGTTCATGGATAATTCAGAGCCGTGGAAAAAAGAGCCTTGTCACTCCGAAATTAACCATTGCAGCGGACGGCGCAGCTTCCACCGTGGCAGCAATCTTGGGAATGAAGCGGCCTGATCTTCTGCAAGGGCTGCAAATGGAGGTTCCCCTCAACTCCCCGCTAGAGGATACGTTTGTGTTCCTGGACCGAAATTTTGTTGGAGGATACGGGTGGCTGTTTCCCAAAGAAACCACCGCCAACGTCGGTATCGGAGTGGTTCCACGCTCAGGTTCGACTGCTTCGCTGTTGCTGGAAAAATTTCTGGACGGTCTTCATAAAAATGGCATGGTTAAGCCGGGCCGATTGGCTATCTCTGCGGGGTTAATACCTGTCTCAGGTCTGCGAAAAGACCTGGTCATGGATGATGTGATATTTTGTGGGGATGCCGCGGGCCTTACGCATCCGATTACGGGTGCGGGAATTCCCCAGGCAATTCTTTCCGGCGAGCTGGCCGGTCGTGCCGCAGCCGCTGCGTTAAAGACTGAAAGCAGGGAGCCTTTGATCGAATACCAGAACCAAATCCGCGGGACCTACGGCGGCATCATTAATCATGCATTATCCAAGCGGGCGTACATGATGCGGTCCTGGAACGACCAGGATTTTGTAGCCACATGCGAGCAGACCTGGATCGGATTCAAAGGATACAAGAAGCGCATTAGGACTATCCATGATAAATAGAGATCTTGAGAACCCGAAGAATCACGACCTTTCTTCTACGCTTGAACGCGCCTGGGCCGAATCTAGAGCCAGACACGGTTCGCTCTTGACCGCCTATCTGCCGGGGATGTTTGTGGTGGACGGACGCAGGGGCAAATACCGCGCGGTCTCCATAACAGGCGACAAATGCGATTTGGGATGCGATCATTGCAAAGGGACCCTACTGCGATCGATGGAACACGCATTGGGTCCGGATGATCTGAAACGGCAGGGGCAGGCAGCCGTGGATCGAGGCGACCACGGAATTCTCGTCACCGGCGGGTGCGATCGAGAGGGCAGACTTCCATGGGAGCAATTCATACCCGCGATTCGAGAACTAAAGGAAGAAACAGATTTAATAATAACTGTACACGCGGGCCAGACCGATGTAGGGATCGCTCGCGCGTTGAAGGATGCAGGAGTAGACCAGGCTCTGGTGGACGTAATAGGCGATGATGATACAGCCGGTGATGTGTATCATCTGCCCAAAGGAACCGAGTCGATACGTCGAACGTTGGACTCACTAACCATAGCGGGGCTTGAAATCATTCCTCACATAATTTTCGGAATCCATTATGGCAAGCAGCGCGGGGAAATGGCCGCTATGAAAATGCTCCGAGAATATCCAGTCAACAAATACGTGGTGGTGGTTATAGTTCCCACGCGCGGCACTGAAATGGCGGCAATCCAGCCGCCGCCGCCGGAGCAAGTGGCTTTGTTCATTGCCCGGGCGAGATTGGAAATGCCCGGCCCTGAAGCGTCCTTAGGCTGTGCCCGCCCAAGAGGACCTTACCGAAAGAGCGTGGATGTACTGGCCGTCCGGGCCGGGATAAATTCTATTGCCCTACCCTCGCATGCAGCTCTGCAAGAAGCCGAGCAGCGGGGCCTCGAAATCGTTTATAAGGAAACTTGTTGTTCGCTTGCGTAAATTCCTCTTTTTCTTGACCACCGGGCTAACCGTTCAACCCATTGCATTGCGGAGCTTCGCGGTATCAACCTGGGAATAAACAGTGCCCCTGCTGGATATGTAGGGATTCTCAAAAGTAATCGCGAGAAGAAGCAGGATTTGGATAGGGGTAGGAACAGCCGGTTTTCCGGCCGCTCCCCCCTCCGAACCGTACGTGCGGATCTCCCGCATACGGCTCTCCAGTCGGTGGTTCACCCCATGAGGGGACTGACTAACCATACAGAGGATGTAGGTGAGAGAACATCCTAAATATGGCGAAGGACTCGAGTCTTTCCCCGCCATTACAGAGGTAGTCAGCGTGAGGTTCCAGCGTAAAACACGGTTAATCCGACTGATGGCAGTGGAGTTCTCCGGCAGTCTAGGCCAGGCGGCCACTCGATACCGGTGTGTATTCCGTGTGACTAACTGTAGCTCACCCACCTTCCTGCCTCTCCTTGGCTCCACACCCGTTACGGCGCTTCATCGCTACTATGGAGGCTCTGACTCCTGTACGCCTCTCGCCAACGTACAGGTCTCCCTGCTTCACGTACTCACCCTTCCTGACCATTCCGTCCCCAACCACCTGGTGTTCCCCTGTCGTCGCTTTATACCCGCTACCTTGTTCTCAGCTCGACAGGTCTCCCATCTCAAGACCCTCTGTCTTTTCCATCGACTCAGGCCATCGTCAGAATGGGTCTAGGCTTCGCCACTCCCTAGCAGGCTCGCCGAAACCACCCGGCCGAAACGGGTTCGTTATCCTACGGACTGGTCGTTCACCTCCTGTTGCTCTCCACCCCGCCTCACGACGACGCAGTTACAGTCGGTTACAGGCTGTAGCGTACACCTGGAGAGGACTTGCACCTCTCTGTGTGAGCACGCCCGCAGGCGCACTGGGGACGGGCATCCTGCCCGTCATGTCTTGGTAGGATGGGCATCTTGCCCGTCCCATTTAATAGACGGGCTGGAAGCCCGTCCTACCGGGATTACAGGCTGGAAGCCTATCCTACCATTCTGTATTACCCTCCGATCCCATCCGTTACGGGTGCAAGACTTTTGTGAACTGCTGTATATGTCACGCAGCACTAGTCCGTCATTTATCCTGTTTCACGGAATCCCCTAACCCTTCCCGCGCACAATATTCAACGAAACTCTTGATCCGTTCGTCCTCCGATTTACTGTCCCAATATATGTATATGGGATTAAGTATCGGGTACGAGGCATCTTTTAAGGCATCTTCCGAGGGTTTGACTGCCGGCGAATTTTCATCCGGTTTGATGGCTAATAGTTTGATTTGCGACTTGGCTATAAGTGCCGGACCTATTCCTATCGGCAGATCATTGGCCGCCGAGCAAACCTGAACTATGGAGGTCCAGCTTTCCGCAAAAACCGTAGTCGAACCATACGCTTTGTTCTGAAGTACCTCTTCCATGAAGAACATGGCGCCGCCGGATTCCGGAATGCGTCTCGTTAAGGTTCTAATTTGGGCATCAGGGCCGCCCACCTGCTTCCAATTGGTGTACTCCCCGGTAAATACTTTACGAAGTTGCTCTAAGGTAAGCTCATTGATCGTATTCCGCGGATTAGTCATTACTGCCATTCCTGAGTAACCGATAAGCTTGTTCGTGAGCACCAGGCCCTTGGCTGAGGCCTTTTTTTGCTCTTCCGCTGAAATGGCCCGGCTTGCCAGAGCTATATCCGCGTTTCCTTCAAAAAGGGCCTCAAACCCATTCCCTGCGCTGGACCCAATCACCAGCACCTTGGCTTCAGGGTTGGCTTGCATAAAAGAGTTGGCCCACTTTTGAACTTGATCTGAAGCCATGGCTGCGCCATTCACTCTCAAAGCGGGTTTCGCAGCAGTATCAGCGCCCAAAACCGGCACAAATAAATGGGTTGCGATTGCGCCGCAAATGATAGCGCTCAGTAGTAAACTTTTTCTGATAACCATATTCCCCTCCTGCTCATTGAAAAAATTCGGAACCACACAGGTCTCCTGGTCAGCAATTTTCTAATTCCCTAAATTGTTAGCAATCCCGTCTTGTTCATTTATTGCGAACTTCCGGCATGGGTAATCTCCGGGGCGGCAACCCTTGAACCATATTTCGCAAGAAGAACTGTGGTGTGCTATTCGGAAAATCTAGAAAAATGCTGGATTATTGACAAGCAATGATCATGCCAGCAAAGTGGCTATGGGGAATCCGACTGCAGATCATGCGAATAGCACACCGTATTGAACCCAGTACCACACAAACTGTGTACGTCCGGCTGTCCAACTTTTTTACAGGTCGTAAAATGGCGCCTTGGGTATTGTCGATGAACAGTACCTGGAAAACAGAAGTTGTATGGAAGGATCGTTCCAGCGCGGGACTGCAAGGAAGTCGGTTTATTTCGAGGAGCGTCGAAACAATATCAACAGTTGGATATTGCCTCGACGCTCTCACGAATCAGTTTTCGCCAATAGCAGTAATAATTGATGTTAGAAATCCTGAAGAGACTCTTTCGTCCGCTCGATGTATTATCTAAGCCCATCCTCTTTCTTCGCTTGATCTTTCAGAAGGCCACCTACCCTGGGCAACGGTCTCCCCGAATCAGTCACTACCAGCGCAACTACTATTTCATCGCCCCGGGGAGCGTCCTGAACTCGCACCGGCATGGCGTCGAAGTGCGTGCGAACAAAAGCGGCATCCTTATAATGCACCGGAACATCAATCTCAGTGCCGGGTCCGCCTATCTTCTTCGCGGATGGGATTATGGCTTTTCCTCCGCCAAGAGCGTCCCTGAAGGGTCCCCCAAGTTTTGGATGCATAATTGCCGCGGCATGCTCCAGCTCTCCCATAGGTCCAACTATACATGCTTTTCCATAGCTCTCGGCCTTCTCCGGAGGAATCCCCAAGGCTTCCAGGGCGATTTTCCCGAGCATGCCTCCCAGTTCTTCACCCACATTGATCAACTCTTCCAAATTTTCCTGATACTTTCCGGCAAAGGGATTCTTTATCACTGCCACCGCAGCGGCTCTTCTTGTGGGGGGATTCACAGGTTTACCCATTTCCATTCGAGTTTCCTCTACGATTTTCACGATCTTGCGTATTTCCATGCTGACATCTCCTTTCGTAATATTGGCATTATTCAGGAAGGGGCTCCAACAGGGCAGAGATGTTTTTCGTGCATCTCATCCTGGATTTCACTGCAACGCAAGCCCCTTTTATCAAGCCTCGCCTGACCAACTCCTCAGTTCTTGCGATCCCTTGTTCCAGAGCCGTGTCTATTTCATCTTCCGATAGGCTTCCTACGGAAGTAGTCACTTCGATGCCTTTCAGATCCGTATCCGGGTCTATCTTATCCGCAAACTGTCTATCGACCTCCGCTGTTTTAATGAATGTGGCGTTGGCTATTGATGTGGCCGCCGCATCCGCAATTGCAGCCCGGTTTGCAAATACCGTTGCCGCAGAAGCAACACCCCTTGTAAAACTTCTTCCACCCAGGCCGCTGGTGCAAATACCTCCAACTCCCTCTTCGTAACGCAGGAGCAGCCGATGGCTGACCCTTGGCAGATTAACATCAGGTCTAATACCGACGCGAGACTGTCTCTCCTCTGGTCATTCGAACCGCTACATCGCCGCCGTTATTAACGATTACCCGGGTCAATCCCGATTCTGCCAGGAAATCCGCAGTGGCATCCGCTATGGTTCCCGCTACAGCCGCCATAGGAGTGAGATCGCTGTCCCCGATCGTAAATGCCGCCAACCACATCGTATGTGCCAGCAGTCCTTCAGGCGCCGCGGAGTAACTGATAGCCGGCATCTTCAGAGCATCCCAATGGTTTGCTATCTGCTCAAGAAATCCTATAGCAGTTTCGCCGCCGCGTCGGCAAAGTTCCGGTTGTCGCACTCCTTCGTAGGATCCATCGATGAACATGCGCATCGGCCCGCATTCCACGAGAACCACCTGATCGTCTAGAGTTAGAATCCGGCTTTCCCACACTCGTGTTTCCGCTATTCCTTTAAAGTAAAAGGTCTGATCGCCTGTTCATGGCCTCCCATATCCAAATAGTCCTCCAGAGTCATCGTGTACTCGATGGGACAAACAGTAGCCGGTGTGGGGACCCAGGTAAATGCGCCGGGCATAACCTTTTCCACATCCACCATGAAGTTGATGCCTCCGCCTGGAAGCACAAATGTGCCAGCGCCACCCACGGTAAGTCGGGCCGTCATGGAATGGACAGCTCGGGTCAGCTTAATTGGATAACGCGCAACCCCCGCACGAGCACTGCCGCCACTGCCGCCGCAGTATACCGCAGAGACCCGGGATTCCTGGCATGTGTCTGCGAGTTCGGCTATTGCGCTCTTCGCCGTGGATGTCAGTTCGATCTCTTCCAGTTCGCCTTCTCGCACAACGCGGAACATAGCAGCATTTCGGCCCGTGGTTTCAGTGACCATGATTTTCATGCCGGGCCTGGCAACCGCCATGTCTATCGATTCCATGATATCGCGTGGATCGATTATGGAAGTCCCGCCCCAACCTTTGCCGTGATCTCCAAAATATCGCCCCGGAGTGCTCTGCTTAAACCGTAGGCGTACCCCACTTGGCCTGGCACCCACATAAAGACCGGCTGCATGCTCGCTCATAAGTCCGGTCAGATGTGAATCCAGTACTATCACTTCGTCAGCCGCGTCTTTGAAAAGCTCAGCAAACAGTCCCAGTGTAGCGCTCCCGCAGCCGACACGCATTACATCTTCAACTTTTCCATCTATTACGGGGCGTGTGCCTACTTGAAGCTCAAGCCGGCTTCCTCCTTCCACACGGACGTTTACTTTCTTTCGGTTGGCGAGATCACAGACAAGTCTTGCAATACTGAGCCCGTCCGGACCCGTAAGCAGATTTACACCGCCCAAAGATAAGATCTTGGAACCGTATTCTTCGGTAGTAAGGTGACCGACTTTCTTTTTGCGATAGATGACCGGCGCACCTTCCTCACCAAGATTTGTATCAGTGTCGACCTTGACCTTTATCCCCGAATAGCTCAAAGGCGCTTCAGTGACTACAGTGACTACGTCCACTCCATCAACTTTTGAGTGAACTATATGGGGAGCCGGCTTGCAGTCAGGGTAAGTTGTTCCGGCTCCTATAGCCGTTATCAAAGGTTGTCGGATTGCCGGCTTCCAATCAGGGCCGACAAGATGCTTCACTTCTTCATATGTTTTTAAAGAGACAGTGCGCTCCAGAGAGCCGTCTCGATTGATGAATCTTTGGCATGCGCCGAAGTATCCTTCTTTAATGCGGCATCTTATCGGGCAGGCCTCACAGGTTACTGCGCCCGGGATCGGTGCGTCCTCGGAAAACAGGGCCTCTTCGGGGCAGACCCGTATACATGCTTTGCATTCCGAGCATTTGTCTCCGATCGTAGCCTTTTTTTTCACCACTTTTATGGCGCCTTGAGGGCAGTCCAGAACGCAGGTTCCACAGCCCTTACATTTTTCGATTATGACTTGCACTTCATCATCCCATTTTGTTCGCCAGTGATGCGATTTGCTGTGCGCTCACCACATCCTGCGCTGTATAATAAGACCGGTACGGCGCGCCGGTCCCCACCAATGCTTTTCCCCGGCTAGAGCACTTTTGCCTTTCTTACCGCAGGCGGTGTGTTGCGGCTTACCATGACCTGTATTTTACCATCGACCATCACCATCGATATGCCGGGAACATCACCCGCTGCAATGGCCTGGAGAGCATCCTTCCCGATCGATCCCATTGGACCGTCCATGGCGGTAAGGTCAGCAGCCAATCCTTCGCGCACAAATCCGGTCTCCAGACCGAAGACCTTGGCTGTGTTGCCGGTCGCCATACACAGAGCCTGCTCGGGTTTCACTTTAGTTAAAGAAGCTGCCATACAGATCACACGAAGAATTCCGAGCGGCACCACGCCTGTTCCGGATGGAGCATCGTTCCCGATAATAAAACGACTCAAAGCATTATATTGCAGACCGAAATTCAGTGCATCGACAGTCGCTTTGGGATTACCGCAGTGGACAAGCTCAAGCGTATATGAGGTGTCCCGTACCAGTTTTTCTATTTCCTCAGGAGATACTGACGTCGGGCCTCCATTAACATGGCAGGCTATATGCGGATCTACGGCAATTACCTGATCGGCAGTTACCGTGTCGCTACCGGGTATTGAGGTGCCACCGGTGTGCATCATTACTTTCATGCCATATTTTTTTGCCCATTTCACCATTGGGACGGCATCCTCGGCGAATTTCACGGAACCGAGACCTATTTCGCCCACTACTTTACTCCTTCGCGGGCCATCTCAGCGAAATCCTCTTCCTTCAGTCCTTTTTCGAGTATGACCGATCCTCCAATAACTTTAGCACCGCCCGGTCTAAAATTTGCGAAGCTCTTTGCGGCGAGAATAGCCAGTGCCTTGGTACCGGCCGGGTCCTTGGGTCTGCCCGGAAGATGAACCTCGCCCGCGGAAATGAACGTTGTTACCCCGCCATGAACTTCGCTATCGAGATATCCTACTTGATTCTGGCGTGGCGTGTAGTCTCCGAGCACCACATGACAGTGAGAATCGATCAATCCCGGCGTAATAGTGCTCCCACCAGCATCGATCACCTTCTCCACGTTAGATTTTTCGAGATCTGAGGCTTTACCGATCTTCTGAATTTTACCGTCAGCGATGAGTATCGCGTCGGCATTAAGAATCGGGTTTGTTATGTCCCCGCTGACCAATGTACCTATATTCTTGATCAATGTTCCAGACATGACACCTCCTTATAGCTGTTCGACATTAAACTTGCTTTTAAAACTCGCTCTAGATTTGCGGGAAGATCATATACGCGTGTGCCGAGCGCGTCCGCTATGGCATTCAAAATAGCAGGCGCTGTTGGAATGAGTGCGGGCTCGCCTACGCCTTTTGCTCCGAATGGACCGGTAGGTTCCGGATCCTCTACAATTATGGGCAGAATTTCCGGCATGTCGGCAATGCATGGTATGTGGTAATCTTTCATGGATTCGGTCCGGCCCGGAATAAACTCCTCCATCAGCGCGAATCCTATTCCCATTGCCACACCGCTGCAGATCTGGCCTCTGACGTTAGATGGATTAATCGCCTTTCCCACATCATGAGCTGCCACAACTCTGACGACCCGGACTTCTCCGGTGAGGATATCCACTTCAACCTCCGCCATATGGGTAGCGAATGCATAGGTGGCGTATGGAATTCCTTGCCCTGTTTCAGCATCCAAGGCTGTTGTCTCCGGATTGAAATAGCCTTGGAATTTCAACTGCAGCCCACGTTGCTTGCCTCGATCTGCAATTTCCTTGAATGAAACCATCTTTTCGGGATGAGTTTTCACATAGACGATTCCTGCCTGGATCACCAATTCGGTCGGGTTGACCTTCAACATGCCGGCAGCTTCAGTGAGCAGCATTTCTTTGAGTTCGCCAGCGGCCTGAAGCACCGCATTTCCTGAAATATAGGTCTGTCTGCTTGCAGAAGTAGCGCCAGCGGATGTCGTGTGCGCAGTATCGGCGATTACAAGACGAATGTTTTCGAGTTTAAGATTTAATCGCTCTGCGGCAATTTGGGCGAGCGCAGTCGAAGAGCCCTGGCCCATATCAGCCGCGCCAGTATATAAAACGATTTGTCCCTTATC
Source organism: uncultured delta proteobacterium (assembly GCA_963843165.1). Taxonomy (GTDB): domain Bacteria; phylum Desulfobacterota; class Desulfomonilia; order Desulfomonilales; family Desulfomonilaceae; genus DATJPW01. Next base: position 31,055 of record CAWJJL010000009.1, read on the forward strand.
ATTCAATTCCATTTCAGCAGTGGCAGGATTTTGCATTCCAGTGTTGCCGATACCGTAAAACATTGAACCCAATCCAACACCGCGACGGATGTAACCAGCTAATTTTTTGGCTTTGTTCTCAACTGATTCTTTGTAATAGGATTTTACCGCCTCAAGGGTCGCTCGCGATACCTACGCTGGCTTTGAGTTCCTGTCCTGTTGCAGTAATCGACCCTTTGCGAAAGCAGTTCCTTACGCGAATTTCAAACGGATCGATTCCCAATTCTTGAGCTAGCAGATCCATCTGAGACTCGTGAGCAAAAGCAACCTGTGGAACTCCGAATCCTCTCATGGCACCGGACATTGGATTATTCGTGTAAGCGAAAATTGACTCTACATGAACATTGGGCACGTCATAAGGACCGGTGGAATGACTCCCGGTCCGAGCCAATACTGCAGGGCCATATGAGGCGTAAGCGCCTGTGTCACCGATAATTCGAACATCAGCCCCAATCAGTTTACCGTCTTTGGTGGCTGCGGTTTTATAATGGATTCTGAATGGATGGCGTTTGGCTGTGCAAAGATAGGCTTCTTCTCTAGTGTAGACCAATCGGGCGGGCCTTTGCAGCAGATAAGCAGCCAAACCAACAAAGCCCTGAACATTGAGATCCAGCTTGGAGCCGAATCCACCACCGGTGGCGGCTTGAATTATGCGTACTCGGTGCTCTTCGAGTCCCAGCAGATCGGCCACATCCTTCCGATCATAATGAGGATTCTGCGTAGAAGCGTAAACCGTCAGGACTCCGTCGGAATCCAAGTATCCAAGGCCCGCATCGGGCTCGAGATAATTATGCTCGATTTGAGGAGTTGTATAAGTCCTCTCAATGATGATTTCCGCTTCTCGGAAAGCTGCCTCAGGATTCCCGCGTTCGGTAACCCGCCGTCCCAAAAGATTACCTTCATCATGGATTAGGGCTGCGTCGGGTTTAAGAGCCTCCTCCGGATCAAAGATCGCAGGGAGATCCTCGTAAACAACCCGGATGGCTTTGGTGGCTTCTTCAGCAGCCGTTAATGTCTCCGCCGCTACAAGGGCTATTGGATCACCCACACACCGGACCTTGCCGTCAGCCAGCAATCTTTGATCTTTTTTGATGATTCCCAGACGGTTCCGGCCCGGAATATCCGATGCCGTGAATACGGCAATGCATCCGGGGACTCGCCGCGCAACTGAAATATCCAGCTGAACAATGCGGGCGTGCGGCCTGTCACTCCGCAATACTTGCAGCGCGACAACATTCTCCATGTCAATATCGGCCGCGAAACGGCACTCACCCGAGAGCCTTTCGACAGCTCCGATCCTCTGTTCGCTTTGGCCGACAATTTTCAAGGCCTGTTCAGGCATGGTGTTTCGTTTCCAAAAGAGTTTCCGAAAGGGCCTTTATAACCAAGCCTTCGACCGCAGGTTTTTTGTACTCCGTCGTCGGGCCGTATACCACTGCGACGAATCATCTCAGAAGAAACTGTTTCGGAGGCCCGACGAATCAGTTCAGGATTGGGAACGTTACCTTTCAGAGTTTCTTCAGCCATTGTCATGCGAGCGGGTTGCGGCAAAATAGAACCTACGCACAATCTTAAATCTTCGACAATGCCTTGAGAGCCCAGCAACGCCAATACCGCCACATTAGCCCGAGCTATGGCGAGCGACTTCCGACGGGCAATACGCTGAAAGCTCCAGCGACTGCCACTGGGGATGGGTTCAATGAGAAATCTCACGATCAGCTCGTCCGGTTTCAAGCTCGTGCGATAGGGCGCTGTGATGAATTCTTCCACAAATGGAGTTCGTTCAGACGAGAAGCTCCGAATATGAACCCGGGCACGGAGAACCACTAGAGGCGGGACGCCATCCGCCGCGGGAGAAGCATTGGCAACATTGCCGCCAATTGTCCCAAGATTGCGGATTTGAGGACTTCCCACAGTTTTAGCCGCTCGGGCCAGCAATGGGGCGGACTCCAATATTTCCGGCGAATTGCAGATTTCCGTAAAAGTAACGCCTGCTCCCACAGCACATAGACCATCGACTTTCTCGATACGGTTGAGTTCGTCAAGCCGTGAAATATCCACAACAAATCGGCTTTTTAACTCGCCATTTCTGGCGGCGATCATCAGATCGGTGCCGCCTGCCAGTAAGGAAGTCTGATCGCCATGGGCGTCAAGAAATTGCAGGGCGCTTATAAGAGATTCCGGTCGAAAATATTCGAATCTGGCTCTCACTTTTCCGACCTGTGACCGGGATTCTTCTTTGCGGCAGCTTCAACCGCCTCTAATATTTGAGTGTACCCGGTGCATCGGCATAAATTACCCGATAACGCTTCTACTATGTCCTCCCGAGTTGGCCTGGGATTCGTTTCTAGAAGGGCTTTTGATGACATGAGCATGCCGGGCATGCAATAGCCGCATTGAACCGAACCGCACGACAAAAATGCTTGTTGCAATGGTTCTAGGGCTTCACTTTTGCTGAATCCTTCTACAGTTTGGATTTTTCGGCCATCCAATTGAGGGGCGGCTATCAGACAGGAATCGACCGGCTTTCCGTCGAACAGTATGGTGCATGCTCCGCATTCCCCAATACCGCATCCTTCTTTTGTTCCTTTGAGACCCAATTGATCTCGAATGACATTGAGAGCCGTTTCCCAGGCGTCCACTTCGATTTTCACGGTTTTGCCGTTGAGCACGAATGAGATATTTATCCGCGAAAGAGGTTTATCGGTTGCCGTTTGGGACATTGAGATGATCCTCGTTTACAGAGCTAGATATGATTTCCGAACGTGATCGTTGCCCATAAGTTCAGGGCCTGAGCCCTCCATCACCACACGACCGTTCTCCAGCACATAGGCTTTACGTGATATTTCCAGGGAATAATGGACATTCTGTTCGACCAACATGACGGTAACACCCGAATCGGCAATATCCTTTATCGCTTTAAAAACAGAATCCACGAGCATGGGCGCCAGACCGAGCGACGGTTCATCCAGCAGCAGCAATTTGGGAATCGACATAAGAGCTCGACCGATAGCCAACATCTGACGTTCACCGCCGCTGAGAGTGCCGCCTTTTTGGTCAATACGCTCGGATAGTCTTGGAAACAGTCTGAAAACTTGTTGTAGGCTTTGATCTCTTGCCAGGCGTGCTGCCTTAATATAGGACCCCATCTTGAGGTTGTCGAGCACACTCATATCCGCGAAGACTCGAGCGCCTTCCGGCACGATAGTCAATCCAAGTCGCACTGTTTTCTCGGGCGGAATCGTACCGATATCTTTGCCATCGAATCTAATGGAGCCCGCGGTGGGGTGCTCAAAACCTGTTATGGTGCGCAACAGTGTACTCTTTCCGGCTCCGTTGGGACCTATAACGGTTGTAATTTCTCCTTCGGCCACATCAAGGCTGACATCGTGCAACACCTGTACGTCCCGATAGAAGACATCCATGCCGGAAATTTTCAAGAGTGATTCATCCATTCAATAGGCCTACTCGGTTAAAATTTAAGACGCCTTCCGTCCCAAATACGCTTCAATTACGTCCTCGTTATTCGCAACCTGTTCCGGCGTTCCTTCAGCTATCTTGGCGCCGTAATTGAGGACAATGATCCGATCCGATATGCCCATCACTGCCCGCATTATATGCTCGACGACCACCAATGCTTTTCCTGTTTGCCGAATCTTTCTCAACAGCTCCAATGCCGCATCGATTTCAGACGGATTCAAGCCTGCCATATTTTCATCAAGCAGCAACACCTCTGCGCCGGTCGCTAAGACTCTGGCCAGTTCCAGACGTCTACGAGCAGGAACGGAAATCGCCGCTGACGGCTTTTCGCTTACTTCTTTAAGCCCGACGAGTTCGATCACTCGGTCGGCCTCCTCGCGGGCATTTTTCATGCCCATTTGGCCACCGTAGAGTGCCCCGATAAGCACATTTTCGAAAACCGACATCGTTCGAAAAGGTTCCATTATCTGGGAAGTTTTTGCTAATCCCATTCTACAGATGGCGTGAGGTTTCCGGCCGGTCACATCCCTTGAATTAAGAATCACTTGCCCCTCGTCCGGCGGATGTATCCCAATGATGCAGTTGAACAGCGTTGTTTTTCCGGCTCCATTAGGGCCGATCATTCCGAGTATCTCATTTCGATTCAGGGCAAAGCTCACCAACTGAACCGCAGCGAGCGCTCCAAAGTTCTTGCTGACCTTTCTGCATTCAAGAACCGGCGTATCCAACTTCAGATGAACCTCAGCCCTTTTTTAACCTTGATGGTGCCTACTATGCCTCTAGGCACAATCAGAATGATTCCGATGATAATTGCCCCAACCATTATCAAATAATACTCGACGAATTTTGTGCCGAGCACCTCCGACAACAGAGTCAAAAAAGACGCCCCTACTATCGGTCCCAAAAAAGTTCCCATACCGCCCAAAAGGGTCATAATTACCATCTGCACCGTCTTATGTACGCTGAAGACGTCCGGCGGTGTTATGTATGTGATCCAATACGCTTCGATACCGCCCAATATTCCTAGAAAGAATGCGCTTGTTACGTAGGCCCTGAGCTTCACGCCTGTAGTATTCACTCCTGAGATTTCAGCGGATGTCTCTGCTTCATTGATGGCCTTTAGACCATAACCGAATTTGGAATGCTCTATGAAATAGTGGACCAGGACAATCGCCAGAGTGACCACAAATATTGAGTAAAAAAAGAAAGTGTTATCATGACCGCTTATGGGCAGAGTGATCCCGTGGCTTCCTTCGAAAAATGACACGCCGAAAGTCCGATCGAACTCCAGAGTTATCTGTTTCATAGTTTCAGCGAACGCAAATGTGGCAATTGCGAAATAAGCGCCTTTGAGACGAAGTGTCGGAATACCAATGGGCAGAGCTATTAGACCGGCGACGATTCCCGAGAGAATTGCAGAAGGAAAAAACAGAGCCCCGAATTTTGCCATGCATATGGCCGTGGTATATGAACCTATCCCGAAATAGACAACCGGCCCAAAATCAATGTACCCGGTATAGCCACTCATGATGTTCCAGCAACCGGACATACCGATCCAAAATATTACTACGGCGCTGATACGTAGCGAATATTCGGAACTCGTGAAAAAAGGAATGAGTCCCACAGCTCCAGAACCGAGAATGAATAAAATCCAAAAAGTTTTTGAGGTGCTGACTTGCCGCATGTGTAAATTCGTTTACTCAGAATAAGTTAAGCAACAATCCCTTTACCCACGATTCCCGAAGGGCGAAAAATTAACATAGCGAATAGAATTAGAAATGTCATAGCCACTGAAATCCCAGCGCTCAAATAAGTAGCGGTTAAAGATTGGGCCAACCCAAGTATGATCCCACCCCACAGGGCCCCGGGCATGTAACCCATGCCACCTAAAACGACCACACAGAATGCTGTTATCGTGTAATTAAGGCCCATTTCAGGGAAGATAATAACAAAAGGGCATATGAGAGTGCCTGCTAGACCACTTATGGCAGCGCCTATTCCGAAGGTTATCGCGTAAATCTCACGAATATTGACCCCCATAATTCGCGCCACCTCCTTGTCCATTGATGTGGCACGAATCGCCCGACCGGTTTCCGTTCGAGACATAAAGAACCACAAAACCGCAATTATGACCAACGCTAAGAAAAATGTGATCAGTCGCGCATATGGGATATTCAGCCCCCAAAGAGCCGCGTTCGCCCCGGAATAGGTTGTGGTGACAGTTCTGAAATCATGTGTCCATAGCTGCAGGGCGGTGTTAGCAACAATCAAATGTAGGCCGAAAGTTAGAATGTAACTCATAATGTGGGGCAGTTCGATTACACGATTTATTATGAATTTTTGTATCGCATAACCTAGAATGAAAAGAACGCCCATTGATATCGGGGCCGTGAAGTATGGGTCGATATTAAACCATATAAACAGCCAATAAGAAGTGAATGCCCCTAGCATGATCAATTCGCCATGAGCGAGATTTACTACGCCCATGACCCCGAAAATCAGCGAAAAACCGGCAGAATACGTTGCGTAAACACCGCCCAGCAGCAGACCGTTGATTATTGCTTGAATTAGTACAGCGTCCATGTTTTTAAAATGCTGCGAAATTTCGCCGCGTACCGGCTGAACTGAAAATCAGGAAGGGAACTTGTAATGAAGTTCCCCCCGTAAATTTCCCAACAAAAATTCCGGTATATCTATCTATCGCTCTTTCCAAGGTTTGAATGGATACCAGATTTTTGATTCCGCAAACTCTAGAGGGAACGCATTCACAAGCTTTCCATTTTGAATCTGGACCATTACGGGTGGATGAGCGACATTAGCCCCGTCCGGGCCGAACTGAATTTTTCCGTAAAAGGTGTCGAAGACCCCGGCATGCAGTTTTTCCATTATTGCTTCTCGATCTTTGCTTGACAGCGGTGGCTTCAGCGCAAGCTTTTCGATTACCATCTGCTGAGCCAACGCCCCACCTGCCGATGCCGCTTCGACATAATCAGGATTTCGCTTAAATTTCTCAAAATAGGCGTTATTAAAATCTCGTGCCGATCCGAACACGGCGCCTGTATGCGGCATATTAGGAGTCCATTCCGATGCCGCCATCACGTACTCTGCATCGCCTTTCAATTGACCAATGAACTCGGGGACCGTCGGTCCATAGCTGAATGCGACAGCCTTCGGGCTGAAATCGATTTCCTTGAGAGCTTTCATCGTCTTCATGGCCACCAGAAGGTGCGAACCTACAAGAAGAAGATCGGGGTTCTTGGCTTTGACTTTCAGAAATAACGAATTGTAGTCCTCAAGGGTCATCGGAAACAGTTCGAAATGAACGACTTCTATGCCGTTTTCGCCGCAATACTTCTTAAACCCCTCACAGGCCAAGGAGGTGAAAAGAATGTCGGCTCCCACAATGGCTGCTGTTTTAGGTTTGGGCTGAACAGCTTGAGAGAAATCTACACAGCCGCGGACTTCTTCGGTCGCTTTGCCCAGCGTAGCGAAATAATATTTGAAACCTCTTTCGAAGAGCTTATTGGAACTTGCCCCGCCGCTGATTAGCGGATATCCGCGCTTCTCGGCCACAGCGCTCGCTGCAAAGACTGCATCACTCCCGAACCCACCCAGGAGCAGATCCACTTTATCGCTCTCTATAAGCTGTTCGGTCAGTTTTGCGGCTGTAGGAGCATCACTCTTATCGTCGTAGACAATCATTTCCACTTTATGCCCATTAATGCCCCCAGCTGCATTCACCTTGTCCATCCAGAGAGTATAGGCATCTCTCACCAGCGTGCCGTCTTTGCCGAACCTGCCCGTAAGCGAAACAGCCACACCGATTTTGAACGGCTTGGCGTCTTGAGCCTGGACAGCTGCTTCGGATAAAAAGCAAAATAACAGCGCAATTGCCAATAGAATGATTCCGTTGCGATGCATGTTTCACTCCTCCATGTTGGGAATGTTCCGACCAGGCACAAGCCTGCTTATATTTGATAAACCTTTAAAAACTGGGTGGGCTGATTACCCACACTACTACTGTTTCAGTTTTGCCCGGATTGGTCCAGCTATGTGGTCGTGATGAATTATAATAGAAGGTCTCAAACTTTTTCACTCGGTGAATGACTCCCTCCAAATCGATTTCCAGCTCACCTTTCAAAACAATTCCGAATTCTTCGCCCACATGGTTGTACAGCCCGTGTGAACCACCGCCGGGTTTTATTGTTGTGAAGAATGGGTGCATCCGCTTATTTTTGGGATTCACCACCAAAGACTCAATCTTGGCGTTCCATCGCTCAAGAGACAGAACAGTCCTGCGATCCGTGGTCAAAACCACAGGCTCGTCATCCTGTGACTCCACGAAGAAATCCATTATTTTGGTTTGAAGTCCATCGGCTATTCTCTTAAGGCTCGCGATTGAAGGGGAAACTTTCCCGTTTTCAATCTGAGACAGGTAAGCATCCGTGCAGCCTACCCTTTCGGCCAACTGCTTCAAGGTTAAATTGTTGCTCTGCCGTTGCATCTTTATCCGTTGGCCTATTTTTGACTCCAGGCCCATAAAAAACTCCCAAGATCTATTAAGTATTCCTTAATATAAAAAGTATTATTTAATATTTTCTGCGCTTGTCAATAAAAATTGTGCAGCTTGGTTGTTATAAAATTTCTTCAAAAGATTCTTCGTTGACATTGCCACGCCAATGGCGTACCTCTTGTAGAGGAGGCGGTGATAGTCTTTGTTGAGACTGCAATTTTTACTCGCCAAGTAGAGAACCTCCTCTCAGAAGAGCAGTATCGGTGGCTTCAAGATGAGCTGAGGAAGCATCCTGATGCGGGGCCTCAGATCAAAGGTTCAGGCGGTCTTCGAAAATTGCGCTGGCGGATTGAAGGACAAGGAAAGAGTGGCGGAGTTCGGGTTATTTACTATTGGGTGGTTGCTGAAGATCGGATCTTTTTGGTTTACCTATACCGGAAGAGCAAGCAGGACGACCTTTCTCCCGAACAACTCAAGGCACTGAAAAAGACGGTGGAAAAGGAATTCTCATGAAGGAAGACATGTTCAAGGAACTGCTCGAAAGCGTCCGGCAAGCCGGCGCAATAAAGAGAGGCGAAATGGAGCCTTCCAGGGTTTTTGTGGTTGACGCACCGGATGTTAAGGCTATCAGAGCCAAGCTTGGAGTTTCTCGGGACGAGTTTGCCTCACTGCTTGGCATCAGCGTCAGAACGCTCGAAAACTGGGAGCAAAAGCGTCGGATACCAAAAGGACCGGCCCGGGTCTTGCTGGAGATCGCCGCTGCCCATCCGGACGCAGTTTGGGATGTGGTACGGCATGCAAGAAAAAGCCCTAAGCGCTCTATGACCGCGGAGAGCAGGGCATGAGTGAAAATTTCCACTTATGCGAGTCGCGTTTCATCAATGCGACTAACTAGACCCAACGCGCGGTCACCGTCTTCTCGTCAAGGAAAAGCCTCATGGACGCCATCCTGCTCTTGGCGCCGCCGAAGAAAGACTTGCGCTTGGAACCCAGGGGAAAAAACGCGTATGGTTGAGGGACTCCTACATTGATGCCGACATTGCCTACTATAACTTCGCGTGCAAATTTGCGTGCATTGCGCCCGCTTTCCGTCATAATACAAGCGGAATGGCCCAAATCGGTCCTGCCATTGATCCACTCTATAACCTGATCGAGATTGTCAGCTCGAATCAGGCCGGCCACGGCACCAAAAGCCTCTTCTTTGGCGATGTCCATATCAGGGTTGACGTTCTCGATGATAGTCGGGCCCATAAAGAAACCTTTGGACAACTGCGGCCCAAGAATTCGGCCGTCGTGCACCATTGTCGCTCCTTGCGCCAAACCACGTTCCACCCATGCCGCGACTTTATCTCGACCCGATGCCGTGCAGTACGGACCCAGGTCGGTCGATTCATTCAAGCCGTAGCCAAGCTTCATATTCCTCGCTTCATCCGCGAAGCGCTGCTTGAACTCATCATAGAGATCGCCAATGACCACCACGTTATCCGAACCGAGGCAGCGCTGACCTGTCATACCGAAACATCCCTGACGCACATACGGAACAATCGTTTTCGGGTCGGCGTCGGGCATAATAACAACCGTGTTCTTGCCGTTGCCGTTAATCGAGGAATTTTTACCAAGTTGACCGCACAGCTTAAAAAGCTCCCACCCGGCTTTTGTCGATCCAATAAAACCTAAACCCTGGATTTCAGGCTGCTCGAGAATGTACTTATTTATTTCACGGCCGCCGTGAATCATATTCAGGGCGCCCTTGGGCCAACCGGCCTCCAATGTCACGCGGGAAATATACTCCGCTGCCACAGGGTCCTGCCGACTGGGGCTGACTACCACCGAACAGCCTGCAGCAAACGCATATGGGACAAAAGAAGACCAGGCGTGCATAGGGATATTACCGGGGGTCACTATTAGGAAAGGGCCCACAGGTTCCCAGGTCAACCACATATCAATGCCGTTGGCCAGTTCGTCGAGATGCTCGTTTCGAGCAACCAGACCGTACGCCGCGGAGCAGGCGGATTCGATATTCTCAATTACTCGTCGGACCGAGCCTCTTGATTCCTTGATTGTACGACCGTGGTCTTGCGTTAGGACCCGCGTTAACTCGTCAAAATGCTCCTCGAATTTTTGTCTCATATCGAAGAGCATTTTTGCCCTTTCGCGCAATGGTATTCTTTTCATGGCTTCGAAACCGCGCTGGGCAGCTTCCACGGCTTGCCGTGCTTCATTTTTCGTTGCAGTCGGAAATTCGGCTATGACTTCGCCTGTGGCAGGATTTGGATTCTCGTGGATTTGGGTGGATTCGGAATCCACCCATTCACCATCAATCAAGAGTTTGAGTTTTCCGTAATGTTTCTTTACTTCAGGTAATTGAGCCATTGGGGGTCCCTTTCCGCGAGGAGATCAATACTGAAAATATTAAGTATTTATTAAAAGAATAAGTACGGGTTAATGCATCTCGTGTCAAGGATTTTTAGATAGCGTTGTGGAACTGAAACGGCCTTTGACTCATCTATCTAGTTTCGACCACATCTTTCGAGGCGGCAGAATTCCGCTTGATTTTTCGCGAAGTAATGTTATCATTATCATTATGATAATTAAAAAGACAGATGCGGAATTTATTAGCACCAATGATCTTCGCTTTAACTTTTCCCGTGTTTTGGAATCCGTAAAAAAAGGTCGCAGCCTGACTCTTACGTATCGAAATAAACCTTTGGCTCGCATTGTCCCCATCAAGGATGAACCTGCTTTGTCCAGGGATGATCCGATTTATCATTTGTACGAACTTGCCGAACCTATGGAACCGTTAACGAACGAAGAGATTGATAAAGCGATTTATGACACATGAAATTTTTTGCGATACGGGTGGATTTTTCGCATTATTTAATCCCCGTGATCCGGCATATGAAGAAGCATTAAAATGGATGAAGGAATTCGAAGGACGCGTTCGGATTGTTACTACCGAATGGGTCATCGGCGAAACATGCACGCTTTTTGTTTTCCGCAAGAAACATCATCTTGTTGTTTCATTTTTGGATTACATCGAGCGCAGCACCGCTCTTCTATCTGTCAATCCTGATGATTTTTTACTCGCGTCCGCTAAAAAGTTCATCAAACAGCGCACGGGGGAAGGATATTCTTTGGTGGATTGCATCAGCTTTTGTCTCATGAAAGAACGCGGCATCCGCCAAGCTCTCACAACTGATAAACATTTCCAAAAAGCAGGCTTTGAAGTTTTACTTTCGTAAACGATAGGTGCCCCTTTTGCCTCGCAGAATATATCTCGCGCAACAGCCTTGCCGGACAGATACCGGACCACTAGCGAGACGCCGACCATCCATTGATCTTGCATATATAATTGTGATAAAATTCATTAGCACAAACAAAGAATTGCAGGGTGAAAGTGAATGAAAACTTTACTCCTGGTCCTTAATATTACGGTTATGATGTTAGCGCCAACCCTGATCCGTGCAGAAGAACAGGTGCGGGATGCTTCCGGCCGTGTAATCGAAATCAGACAAATGCATGGCAGCACCACATATGCGTACGATAATTACAGAAATCCGATTTATATTGCTGTTGAGGTGCCCGACGGAAAAGGGGCTGTAGATTATAGAAACCATTACGGCGTGCATGTCGGTATGGGAGTTCCGGGAACTGCCCGGGATTTTCGAGGACCCTGGGGGCCGAGACCGCCAACCCTACGATAAATCGAAATTATAGTCTGACAAATAGTACGAGAAGCTGATTATTGATACCCAATTTACAGATGAATCTTCGCCAGATCAACGAATTTTGCCAGTTGCACGGCATCCCGGAATAGTAATGTCCTCCGGAGTCCGTGCCATGGCTAATTGTATTTGACACGCACGTTTTGACGCAGCTGCAGCAATAGCTTTGGTACTTTGTCCATGATTTTTGGCTTGCTTTTTATTGTTCTCTAACCGCACCCTTTGATGCCAGTCAGTTATCAATTTATGTTGCACATTGGCCTTTTGTAATAATGCATACATAACCTTTTGAAGTTTCTCGGAATCCTGAATTCTTTGAGGTTTCCCGGTATTGTCCGATTTAGGACTGGCTGCGAACAAAGAACCGGAACCTAGTAATATACATACCAAAATTAACATTATGATCGGCGAGGCATTCTTAAATAATTTGTCTGTGTTGTTTTTCATTCCCTCACCCCCTTTTTCATTCTCCTCGCTAATAGATAATTGATGCCGTACGAGTATTTTAGTTTCATTCGATATCCGAAAAGAGAGCGCCAAGTTTGCAAAAGGGAACTATTGAAGAAATAGCTCGTGGGGGGAGCTCATTTCATTCTTCATAAGTTAAAGTACCCGTCTACATCTTTCCATCCTACTAATGATGTTCAATATAATAGCGGAGGGTACGGAGGTGATTGTTATGGAAGAAAATGCAAGACGCCCTAGAGCCATGTCGGAAGAAACTTTGGAGTTCATGAAAGAGCAGGAGCCGTTTTGGGGTAAAGAAAAGGAACTCGACTGTTATAAAGAATGTCTTGATGACGGGTTGGATCTTAAAGAAGCGAAAACCTGCCCTTCAATCTGTGGATTCTAAGTATTTTCATAATCAAGAATTCTATAGGCTTAAAGCTCACTTGCCGGGCAAGAAGGACGCCGCTTGGTATAGCTCCCAATGCTTTAAGCGGGCTTTGGTTTTCTTTTGTGCAATTTTCTGGTTCCCAGGTTCCGCCTAAGGCTGCGCCTGGGAACCCATATCTTCCGGGCTCTGCCCGGTAATTATCCGGACTTCTCGCCTGTAATGGAGGCCGAGCCTGGGAACGAGAAGTGTGGCACTATTTTTTCTCGATTCTGAGTGTTGAGACAGCCTCCTAGGGACTGTACAGTCTTCCTTTAAGCCCAAAATATTTCCTGTTTTTCCTAAATTATGATATGCGCACCTAAGCTTGATAATTCGAAAGAGAGCTGGAGCCATGAGCATTCATCAGACGATCCTTCAAGAAAAGGCCACGTTAGTGCTCATCTTATTTGTCGGACTTCTGCTTCTTGACCCGCTGATACCTGGTGCGATTACGAATCTTTCTTTCGCTGTGATAGGTGTGGCCGGGGCATGGCTTCTCAGCGCCCCAAAAAGCTATTCACGAAAAATTATCGTTGCGTCTTCATCGGCTGCAGCAATTGCCATAATCTTGGGAAAGTTTCTTCCCGAGGACATTCTCGGACCCGTACGTATCCCGATCGGGATTGTGCTCTTGATTTTTACTGTTATTTTATATACATGGTGCGGCTCTCTGATTCTGTCGGCAGTGGTAAAAGCCAAGGAAGTCACCCACCAGCTAATCATTTCAGCCGTGAACTGTTACATAATCCTCGGTATGTTCTACGCACATATTTACACAATACTCGACTGGTTCCATCCTGAATCGTTTGCATTGCAAGTTTTGGAGCGAGAGTCCGCGTCACATTTCGTATATTTCAGTTTCGTCACTCTGGCCACTCTGGGCTACGGGGATATCACGCCTAAAACGGAGTTCGCCCAGAGGTTGGCCATAAGTGAAGCGGTAATGGGACAGTTTTTCGGATGGCTTGTGGTGGCCTACCTGGTTAGCGTTTATGTGGGCCGCCGTATTCAGGTCAGCGACCCCGAGTCAAACCGTGAGAGAGATTCGGATATTTCCGCCTAGCAACTTGTGAACCCCGACCCGGCGGATGGAAGAACCGCATGGCTGATTACCCTACCATCATTTTCGCCGCCCTATTGATCTTCTTCTACGGTCTGATCTCTCGCATTTCCGAGAAGTCGCCGATCACCGGGCCAATGGTTTTTGCCGGGATTGGAATCCTGGCCAGCCCCATGTGCTTCAATCTTCTGGATGTAAAGCCCGGCGCGACGGTTGTGAAACTTATCGCGGAAGTCACTCTGGTAATAATTTTGTTCGTAGACGCCTCAACGGTGAAGCTGGAGACGCTGAGAATACAGCGAGGAACACCGCTGCGTTTGCTTGGGATAGGACTCCCGCTGACGATGTTATTGGGCTTCGGCGGAGCGGCCTTGCTGGTGAACAATGAAAACCTGTGGCTTGCCGCATTAGTCGCGCTGATCCTTTCTCCCACCGATGCCGCGCTCGGCCAGGCCGTGGTAACAAGCGAAAAGCTGCCCGAGAGATTGCGACAGGCTATTAATGTGGAAAGCGGACTCAATGACGGGATCGCTTTGGCTCCAATCCTGATGTGTCTCGCTGCCCTTTCGGGAGGAGAACATTCCGGGCATGGATCGGGTTCCTGGCTTTTATTTGTGGTGCGGCAGCTTACCCTAGGGCCAATCGCCGGAATATTCGTCGGCTGGTGCGGAGGCTGGCTGGTCGAAGCGGCCTCCCATCGAGGCTGGATGCAGCCGACCTTCCAGCGACTGGTAGCCGGGTCGCTCGCGGTGCTTGCGTATGCTGTTGCAGAGGAGTTTCACGGTAACGGTTTTATCGCGGCATATTGTGCAGGGCTCTTTCTCAGCACTCAGACCCCTGAAGTGCGTGAGCGAATTCAGGAGTTTGGCGAGGCGGAAGGCCAGCAGATGTCTTTATTCGTTTTCTTGCTCTTTGGTCTTGTGATGGTTCCGGCGATGGTTGCTCATTGGGATATGTGGGCGTTATTGTATGCTATATTGAGCCTTACAGTGATCCGCATGGTCCCCGTTGCCTTATCCCTCCGCGGCACCGGTCTCGATACGCGGGAAGTTTGGATGATAGCATGGTTCGGCCCGCGCGGCATCGCTTCCGTCCTGTATGCGCTTATGGCCGTAACCGCAATTGGTATCGCCGGATATGAAAGAGAGTTCGCCGTGATAACCCTGACCGTGCTGCTGAGTGTTTTTTTGCATGGCGTATCGGCTGTTCCTCTCTCCCACTCTTACTCCCGCTCTGATTCAAATTATATCAATTCACTTTCAAAGAAGTGATTTGAATTCAAAATTGCGTTCCCGCACTGACCCGGGAACCAGTCAGTCCGGGAAGGCGGTGTATCTATCAATTACGGACGGGAAGTGTAAGAGGTACGTTGTGGAAAAGAACAAGTACCTGGAGTAAGCATACAAGGGGTCCACAAATCTGTCAGATGGCGCTATAGCGATATGTGCTCAGGCAAGAAGGAATGGGAGAACCTTTCAGGGGCCTGACTTTTAAACATTATCCTTCCCACTGGTTTGCATCCCGCGTCCCGCGGGACTACCATCTGGAAGTCCCTCCGGGACTCTCAAAAGATTGCTTTTGGCCCCGAATCGGTCAGCGAATCGACCACGCTGCTATCGATGAGTCACCTACGCTCCTGTTGCGCTGATCGGATACCGGAGGATACTTCTGCGGAGCTTAGATATCATCAATCGAAAGGAAACAATTCATGACGGAATTGAAGAGTTCTGATTTCGAAATACAAAGGCTCGGCGAATGCAATATTCCTTCTCCCATGCCTGCGGCCAGTTTCGTGGGCGATGACGAACGGGTCCTCTATCATGAGACGCTCACACAAATTCAGGAGTTCCTCGGTTCCGGCCAACAGCCACCCACGTTCGAAATGGCAGGCCCTAGAGAGCGAATCTTTTTTGATCCATCGAACCTCAAATGCGGAATAGTAACTTGTGGGGGATTGTGCCCGGGCCTTAACGACGTGATACGATCCATAGTGCTCGGCCTGTTCCACCATTACGGAGTCCGCACCGTATTCGGATTCCGATACGGCTATGAAGGACTCACACAAAAGCACGGACACCGACCTATCGAACTCACCCCCGACCTCGTTGCGGAGATTCAAGAAAAAGGCGGTACAATTCTGGGATCATCTCGCGGGCCGCAGGATGTCGGCGAGATGGTTGACACGCTCGAACGCATGAATGTGGGCATCCTATTCGCAGTCGGCGGAGACGGAACACTCCGGGGAGCGGGCGCCATCGCACAAGAGGTCAGCCGACGCAATTTGGCGATCTCTGTTATCGGAGTCCCAAAGACCATCGACAACGATATCTCCTGCGTGGATATGTCGTTCGGTTTTGTTACGGCTGTTAGCGAAGCGAGAGGATCCATCTATGCTGCACATTCGGAAGCCCTGGGGGCGAGAAACGGAGTAGGACTCGTAAAACTGATGGGGAGAGACTCGGGTTTTATAGCAGCTTACGCATCTGTTGCCACAAACCATGTCAACTTCTGCCTGGTTCCCGAGGTTCGATTCACTGTGGAAGCATTCCTTCGAGCCCTGGAGGAAAGGCTGAATCGTCGCGGCCATGCGGTTATCGTTGTAGCTGAGGGTGCCGGGCAAGACCTCGTTCAGGCCACAGGAGACAGGGACGCGTCGGGAAACGTCAGGTTCACTGACGTGGGATTGTATCTAAAGGACCGGATAGTTCAGCATTTCAAGAAGACCGGCACGTGAACTCAACCTGAAATACATTGATCCGAGCTACACGATTCGGAGTATGCCCGCAAGTCCTTACGACTCCGCCTTTTGCTTGATGCTGGGACACAATGCCGTCCATGCTGCAATGGCGGGGAGGACCAACATGGTAGTCGGCAATTGGCAACGTCAGTTCACGCACGTTCCCATTGCCTGGCCGTTGCTGCTCGGAAGAAGATAGAGCCCGACGGAAGGCTCTGGAGTAATGTGCTTTCCTGCACCGGTCAGCCGGAACGGATGATATGACATATGCTCAGAGGCCAGGGAACAGAAAACCCTGTGGTTGTCGTTGAGAGACCTTCCATTGAGATAATGGCGTCCAGAGGTTCTTCGATGAACGGTATATTCGACGCGGCGAGGGAGGCCGGCCACCAGTTGGTCAAGGAAGGCGAGATGTCGAGCCAGACCTTAGCTGCTATCAGTCGTACACTTATGCCATTAGAGGAGTACGTGCAGGCCATGAACCAAATGTATCAGGAGACAGTCGCCGCTTTGGAGGCTAAATTGGAATAGAGACAGTGGTCGGTATTATGTCGAATTACTTGAATCCGCTCGTATCCGGCGATTTTCCACAAGCATCCAGAACAATATTTCTCAATTTAAGCAAACGGAAAACCGCATCGTCAGGGGATTTATCCCAGAATTTGGCACCCTCTTTCACCCAATCTTCAGCCGCTTTCACCGCCTTGGCCGGGGCCCCTTGCATTCGGGGAGAGAACTGTGTTTTGACCTGTTCCAGGGATTTCGTGCGTTCATTTCCTTTTTGCTGCCTGATCACTTGTTCGCTCGACTTCATGAAAGCAATTACAGCATCACAGGGGCTGAGTTCTTCTTCGGTTTTTCCGGTAGACCCAATCTGGCCAGGGACAATTCCGGAGGGTTTCGATAGCGGGACTGACTCGGCCAGACGTCTCTTATATTCTTCGATCTCTTCCGCGTGCTGTGCTTTCTCGCGATTCAATCTGGCCAGTTCCTCTTCCATGAGGGTTATTTTATCTTTGAGCTTTTTACTTTCATCGGTGAGAGCCGCTTTGGATTTATTCGAATCATCCAGTTCTCGCTGCATGCGTGAGCTTTTATCGGAGAGCGTCTTGATTTCTTCGTTTAACCGGTTCTTATCCTTGTCCAGACTGGCGGATAACTCGGTTAATTTTTGGTTTTCAGCGGTCAAATTATTGATCTGCTGTTTAGCGTCTTCCAACTCCTTCCTTCCGCATCCCGAGATCATCAGCAACAGGACGCTCAGCAAAAGGGTCCAACGAAACAGAGCATAAAATGAGGGCAATTCCCGAGCAAAACCTCTAAAGCTCCCACAGGCCTTTTCAGAAGCCTGTCTCTTCCGTGTGGGTGAACAATTGATATTCACTTTGCCCTCCTATTGCATGAGCCTTTTGTGCGCTAATCGTCACGGTTCCAGTATTTGGCATTTACTATACTCTAGCGAACTTATGCTTGTCCAACGGAGAATTCGTAGGCCAGTTGCAGTGCATGGCTTCATGTCTTCGAAAACCGGTGCGGCGCCTAAAGAATTCAACCGTCATTGCGAGGGCGTATGCCCGAAGCAATCTCGCGACCGGCAAGAACAGATTGCTTCGTCGTTTCAATCCTCGCAATGACACGTTGTCCGCTGTGATGCGAGCGCATAAGCCCGAGACCTGTCAATGGAAGGCGTGTCGGGCACGACCCGACCTACCTCCATTGGAAAACGGTGTTTACCCTGCCGCCAACCATACGGGTTTTTGGGGGAGAGGTTCGGTCCACTCGGTGGGGGGCCAATAATGCGCCGGAAACGCCTCTCCGTTGACCAACATCGCTCCTGTTCGTGGTTCATTCTCGCCGTCCGCGGAGCACTTTTTGCAAAAACGCCCCTTCCCGATTCTCATTTCTCCCTCCTTCTTCCTTATCTTCCTGCCGGTATGTTTCTCAGGTGGTGTCGGTGGATCTAGCCTGCAGATCTTCACTGCGACTGGTCATTCGCCGTCGCCCGTGACAGCTATAAAGCCTCTCATGTCATTATCAGGTCTGCTCTTTGCTCTGAAACATGAGTCAAGAGCGGACTCGACCCCAATTCGGACCTCAACCCCAATTTTGAATCCTTTTGTCTATTTTCGTCGTCTAAAGGATAAGGTGACACAGTGGAGGTGCAGACATGGCCGAGATTACAGAAGAACTGGAAAAGAGATTCGAATCGGAAACTGGAAAAGCCGAAGAGATCTATGCACAATGTAACAGGATTGAGGATCCTGTCAGAAGGGGACTTTGCAAGGTCTGTGGAACGCCGGTGGCTGGGGCACTGCCATTCTGCCAGCAGCACGAGCCACCTGTGCCATAGTCCCCCAGGGGCAGGCATTTTTCACATCCCGGAGGAGGTCGCTGTGGGTGGGCTCACCCATTAGGAGGCCCCTTGTCAAGGGAAATACTTCCCCTGGCGAGGAAACAATTATTGGCGCCGTGCTCAGGTGGGGCCGTGTTGTGTACAGCCTTTGTCAGAGCCTTTTCTTCGCGTTTGCCGTTATGTTTCTCAGACGGCGCCGGTGGACCTGTCCCGGACAATGGTCTGATACACAGTGAGAGCATTACAAAGAGGCAAGATCAGTCAAGAAGAGACTTGATAATCATCTAAGAGGCTGTCACCGGACAGCCTCTTAGATGATTATCAGATCTGCTCTTGACTCATTGTTTAGACCGGGAACAGAAATGAGACTACTGGCACAGCAGTCTGAGCAGCGTGGTTTCTCGCTTGAACAATGAGATCAGGGCAGACGCGGGCCTGCGTAAAGGCGCATCGAGCGGGAGTTTCAGATGAACGACCTGACCCCACTGACCACTGACATTCCGTCCAGAGTGCGCCAAGTGCTGCATCGACTCATGGGAGTTTCGGTCGAAACAAGCCATCCGTGAGCCTGGCATGCAACAACAGCTTTCGAAGCTCTGCCTGGGAGCGGCTGGAAATGAACGTAATTTCAAACCCGGCCAGGAAGTATTTCCTCGACGGTTCCTTCTTTTTTATCCACCTGCATTCCACTCCAATATCGAAAGGGCGGATGGGGGGGAACCAGTCTGGGCGAATCACGAAACGTTTGGCCAAATTAATGTCGGGCCTCAAGCTTGCCACTCGCAATCCCCTCTCTGACAAGTCCCTTACGAGGCCCTTGCGAGCCGGGTCATCGGGGTCATAGATGGGAAGTTCCAAACCGAGTAGCGTCCTCGGAAACCTTCGAGTAACCGATCTATTCTGCGGTTCGTCATAGAACGCGGACCGCTCCTTTAGTTCAGCCGCCCTTATAACACCTAATTCCACAAGTTTCTCGAAAACGCCTGGAAGCTCTTCAAGAGACAAATCATATTTGTGACACAACTCAAAATCTGTTGCCCGAGCCCGAATGTCAGCCACAATTGCTTTGATTTCGAGCCTGCCCGATTCCGGAAGCCGTTTGCGAATCTGTTGAAGCCTTTGGCTGGAGAGTTGATACTTTTCCATCAACTCTGAGTCGGTCATCCCGTCGCCAATATCACGGATGAGATCTCTAGCCTTTATTACCTTCTTGGTTGGCATACGGCCTCCCCTCCGCCTGGCCAATGAATCGCGAGCCGTTGACAGAACCGGAGCTGGTTGCTCGATCCGGGCAATAATTGCAGGGCGACCGGGAAGTGGTTTCTCTCAGCGAACCCCCACGTCGGAGCCTTTCCCCCAAACTCCTATTGTTGGGCCCTGCTACCGCTGCCGGTGGCCGGGCTGAAATACATGCAACGCACCAAATTGTGTCACTCTGTGGTTTTAAGACCGGCTCCAGGCACCAAGCTCGGATGATATCTTACCAATCTTCCGGTCCCAATGCGACAAAATTCTTGGGGTGAAGGATTACCATGGTTACCGGGTCACCCATTAGAGGTTCTCTTTCAAGGAAAATACTTCTCCTGGCGGCGCAACAATTATTGGCGCCCTGCTGAAGTACGGTCGTGTGGCGTGTACATTCTTCGCCTTTGCCAATATGTTTCTCAGGTGGTGTCAATGGATCTGCCCTGCAGATCTTCACCGCATCGGTCATTCGGCGTCACCCGTGACAGCCATAAAGCCTCTTATGTTATTATCAGGTCTGCTCTTAGCTCTGAAACATGAGTTAAGAGGAGACTCGACCTCACAATTCATAGATATATACAGTTCTGTATATGTCTTTAAATAATAGTATGTTACATTAGAGGAAGAGCCTCGGAAACCAATTTTGTCTGAAACGGGTATACTTAAGCCATTGCGCGGTTAAGAAAGTCACTCAGAATTGATCTGAGGGCTTCTGAGAACGAATCTCAGGCCAAGAGTAATTTCGGATCTTCAGGGCAATACGTGGTCAGAGTGCGCTGCCCACCGTTGAATCGAGTGGTTGCCTGAGAACGAAAGACGGAGCCAAATCTAATTGACTCCGTCTCATGAGTTCAGAAACTCACGTTTGTTACGACAGGAGTTCCCGTCGTATGTTTTTCCCCCCTACTATGTTTGAAGCCATTGGTTTCTTCTACCATAAAGCTCCTTTCGTTGGTCGGGTGAAAAACACCTTCGAAGGCAATCGAATATCAATTAGATCTATTCTTACCGTGTCAACTCTACGAGTCAATGAATATTTTAATCCCGATGTCACTTGGCTCAACCAGGGCCGCTCCTCTCCCTGGTTATCTCAGGCCTGACACAATTCTCATACAAGAAAGAGCTATCGACATGAGTTACCAAAGATTACGGGTAGGGGACAAAACACACGACTTCTACTTCCAGACCCCATGGGCACCACGACAAAACTTCTATGAAACAATTGAAAACAAACCTGCAATTCTAGTGTTCCTACGCTACCAAGGTTGCCCGGTTTGCCAGATGGAGATGGCCCGGTTGAAACGAGAGATTGGATTGTTTATGCAAAAGCAAACCAAGGTGTTCGTTTTCTTGCAAAGCTCTCATGAAACGGTTGCTTCCGCTTCGAACGAGGAAGATTGGCCTTTCTTAATTGTCTGCGATCCTCAAGGGGCTATCTTTCAGAAGTATGCCGTAGAATCCGGCGGCATTTTAAAATATCTTCATCCAGCAGGGATAATCGCTGCCGTCAAAGCAGTCAGCCAAGGCTTCAGGCATGGAAAATTTGAAGGGAAGGAAACACAACTTCCCGCTGCGTTTGCGGTAAACTCGATGAAGATCGTTACATATGCTTATTACGGTAAGCATATTAGCGACCTCCCCTCACCTGCAACGCTGGCGGCGAACCTTGAATGAATAGGGGCGCTGAGAAGGCCACCGGGAACCCGCTTTTCTCGGAGCCAAAGAGAATCCGGGGAACCCGTTTTTTTGCAAAAAAGCCGGATTCCCCCACACCCCCCTCCGGTAAAAGACTCTTAGATGGCTGGCGGTGTATCAAAGGCGGTGCAAAACGGGCGCCTAGTTCGAATTCCGGTAGCGGCCGGCGTCCCGAGGCTGTCTCAGAATTACCTAGCCTGCCCAAACCGTGCTACGAAAATTATCATTTTCCTGGTTCCCAGGCTCCGCCTGGGAACCCATATCTTCCGGGCTCTGCCCGGTAACTATCTGGCATTCTGACCTATAATGGAGGCGGAGCCTCCAGGTCATGCGTTCCCAGGCGGAGCCTGGGAACGAGAAGTGTGGCACGATTCTTTCTCGATTCTGAGTTTTGAGACAGCCTCTCCCTGCCGGTCGTGTTGATCAACGGCGAGAATCACTTATCAACCCCACGCCGAGTGGCACGCACCCCTTCCGGCAAGAACTTTTGTATGGCTGGCGGTAGGTCGAACGCGAGGCAGGTACAGCGAGATGCTGGGGCGGCCCGTGGCCGCAGTGTCTTATGGTAGCGGCGGCGCCCCGCGATTCGCTGGCGGGGTCTGTGAAGTGTCATTGCGAGCGCAGTGAAGCAATCTCTACTTCCGGACAATGGCAGGACGAAATCCGAGATTGCTTTCCCGCGGAACGCGGGACTTCACTCCTCGCAATGACAGGTCTGTCAACGCGGGCGCAGCGAAGCAGACGTGACCCCTACACCCTACAAACCCCATTTTCGCCTCCGCCCCGATTAACCTGCCGATTGCCATTCCGAATTCCGCTTCGGCCTGCCCGAAGGAAATCGCCTCAGGCTTTGATTGATCTTGTGCGACTGTTTGCCATCACGCCGGTGTCAAAAAGCGATGACAACCTTACCGAAATGGGCGCCACTTTGCATGTAATGGAGGGCTTCCTTCGCCTCTTCAAATGGGAATACCCTGTCGATCACCGGCCTAATCTGGTGAAGTGCCACCGCTCGATTCATCGCTTCGAACATCTCTCGCGAGCCCACGAATATACCCTGTATTCGCACGCCCTTCATGGTCGCCGGGAGTGGGTTAACCTCGCCGGACTGACCCGAAAGGACCCCGATCAGACTGATATGCCCACCCAAGCGAACCGCTCTGAGGGACTTTCCTAGCGTTCCCGCTCCACCGACTTCAACCACCAGGTCGACGCCGGTTCCTCCGGTAAGTTCCGCTACGCGCTTTTCCCAGTCCGGTACGGTCTTATAGTTAATCCCGTCGCTCGCTCCCATCTTCATCGCCCGCTCCAGCTTTTCGTCGCTACTGGAGGTGGCAATAATCCGAGCGCCCGCTGCCTTAGCGAACTGCAAGGCAAAAGTTGATACGCCTCCGGTACCCAGCGTGAGAACGCTTTGGCCACACGTTAGTCCACCACTTGTGAGCGCATTCCAGGCCGTGACTGCTGCACAGGGGAGAGTGGCCGCTTCTTCATAGGAGAGGTGGTGCGGGACCATCACCAGGCCATCGCTCGTGAAATACCACGAATTCGGCCAGGACACCGTTGATGCCTCCTCCAAGGGCTGATCTTCCAGCGGCTTCGCTAATTTTTCCTCCAAGCCACTCTTGGAAAAAGATCCCGGCAACCCTATCGCCAGGTTTCCAACGCGAAACGTCGCTCGCCGACCTCTACGACTTCGCCTGCCCCGTCGGAGAACGGAATCAAGGGAAGAGGAAGGTTGGGTGAGTACTTACCGCTGATCACGAGGAGATCACGATAGTTCACCGAAGCCGCCCTAATCCTTACCAGAACTTGTCCATGACCGGGCTTGGGCGCGTCATGCTCCAACATCCTCAAATTATCAATGCCGAATTCCGATTCAATTGCGTAACATCTCAAGATAACCTCCTTTTGATGCGCTGCCTTCCGGAGTGGACTCCGCTCGGTCAAAACGAGCTTTCGGGATTTTCCGGGACAACGCCCTTGTAGCAACTATAAGAACAGATAATCAAACACGCATCATCAGGCAAATCCCCTTGAAAAATTCTCCGGACAGCTATACCTGATTGTCCATGGCCTTTTCACTATATGATACAAGTGAGAAATTGAAAGAAGAGAAAATACCGGCGGTCGCACGATTCGTACCGACTTTTAGGACCATGCTCAACGAAAATCCGGTTTCCTCGGTATGACATCTGATTTCGGGGTTACTGTATGGGATTCTGACGCAAAACACCCCGGAAGAATTCCGGCCGCTCATGAGATGCAGGGATAGGATAGCAAAATCCGCAGTGGGCCTTAACTTTGTTTTAGTCAATCGCATTGGCGGAAC
Organism: uncultured delta proteobacterium; assembly: GCA_963843165.1. Taxonomy (GTDB): domain Bacteria; phylum Desulfobacterota; class Desulfomonilia; order Desulfomonilales; family Desulfomonilaceae; genus DATJPW01. The sequence goes on from CAWJJL010000009.1 coordinate 55,111, forward strand.
GATTGATTGTTTAGGCAAGACCGAAAGAAAGACCGAATGAGAGTGTGCCGATCTGCAAGCCCTGTCAAACAGCGGAATTGTCGATGACGCAACCGGCCAAGCAACCCTTATTGTTGGCTCGCTCTTGAAGTAGACATCGAATGAAAAACGAGACACTGCTATTGCTGCAGCGCTTGAGGTGGCTTTTTGAGAGAATCTCTGCCGGACGAGCTTCACATGCCTCGCCTCTTAATCTTCATGTAATCGAGCCAATTTTCAGTTCTTCTACCGATCCGCGATACACGGTTTCCCCGATGCGTCCACCGAAGGTACACCGGCAGGGCTTTATGGCCGGAGGATCAGGGTATAACAAGGCTCCGCGCAACCATGAGTTTAGAGCCTAGCTGGCGCAAATCTGCATGGTGATCCGGAATGGGAGCGGGATCGCGATTTGGGTGGAGTATCGGAGGATCTGGCAAGAACTTTACTCAAATAGGCAAACACCCGAAGGGTCAGCATGCTATCATTTTAGCTGCGACGCGGACATGCAGCGCAATTAAAATCAGCTTTATTGTTTCCCAGAGCCTTGAATGGCAAGGATTTGGCGGAATTTCGGTTAAACTGTTCAAGAAAGTAGTGACAAGTGAGGGAAATATTCATGAGAAGTTTACTAGTGTTCGTATCAGTCGCCGTGATTGTTTTTGGAGCATCTGTATGCGTCTTTGCCGGAGCCGATCTCAAGCATTTCCATCCAAAGGGGAAAATGCCTTCGAAATTCACTGTGGAATTGCAGGAAGGGCTGCGCAAGGCTCTCCCATTTGAAGATAAACGGGATTTTGAGGAAAGCAAAAAGGGCTTCATCGCTGCGCCGCCTTACAAACAGATCAAGGCCGAGGCGGGACATGTGGCGTGGGACATGGGCAGCTACGAGTTCCTTCTTCAGGGCAAGGACTTCGACTCCATTCATCCCTCTTTGCAGAGACAGGCCATCCTGAACATGGCTTACGGCCTGTACGAAGTTGTGCCGGATAAGATTTACCAAGTGCGTGGCTTTGATCTTGCCAACATGAACTTTATCAAGAGTGACACGGGCTGGATAGTGCTCGATACGCTAACGACCAAGGAAACTGCAAAGGCAGCGCTGGCCTTCGTCAACGAAAAGAAGGGCCAGCGTCCAGTTGTCGCGGTCATCTATTCCCATTCACACGGAGACCATTTCGGAGGGGTTCGAGCCGTAGTGGATGAAAAAGATGTACAGAGCGGTAAAGTACCTGTAATCGCGCCGATAGGCTTCATGGAGCATGCGGTTTCCGAGAACGTCTTTGCTGGTAATGCAATGAACAGGCGTTTGGACCTACCAGTACGGCGTCCTATTGCCCAGAAGCCCGTTCGGGCATGTAGACCAAGCCATTGGTAAGAATCTGCCGTCGGGCAGTCAGGGTTTAATTGCGCCAACTCGGATAATCGACAAAGACATTGAGGAATTAACCATCGACGGTGTGAAAATGGTATTCCAAAATACGCCTGGTACTGAGGCGCCTGCGGAAATGAACACATGGTTGCCTCAATTCAAGGCTTTTTGGGCAGCGGAGAATATCACTGGGACAGTTCACAATATTTACACACTTCGCGGCGCCCTGATCCGAGATTCGCTTGTGTGGTCTAAAAAGATCAACCAAGCGCTCTATCTTTTCGGCCAGGAGGCTGAGGTGATGTTTTCGGGGCATAACTGGCCACGTTGGGGAAATGCCCGTATCCAGGAGGTTATGCGAACGCAGCGCGATATCTATGCCAACCTCAACAACGAGGTTCTTCACCTGGCCAACCAGGGCGTGACAATCAACGAGGTACACAATGTTTATGAGCCACCAAAGAGCTTGCAGAAGCAGTGGACCGCTCACAGCTATCACGGCTCTGAGGAACACAATAGCCGTGGCGTCATCAACCGTTATCTTGGCTACTGGGATTGCAATCCGGCTACCCTGACGCCGCTTTCGCCGCAGCGACTCGGCCCCTCTTTATGTTGAATTGATGGGGGGCGCCGACAAGATAATAGCCAAAGGAAAAGAGCTGTATGACCAGGGCAAGTATCTGCACGCTCAAGAGATTTTGAACAAACTCGTCTACGCTGAACCAGCTAACCAGGCGGCGAAGGATCTGCTGGCAGATGTGTTTGAGCAGATCGGTTACCAGAAAGAAAGCAGCAGTCTTCGTAACAGCTTTCTCGCAGCTGCCTATGAACTGAGGTCTGGTATTCCGAGCGGCGCATCGCCGAAGACCCTCGCGCCGGATATTATTCGGGCAATTTCGACCGATCAGTGGCTCGACTTCATGGGAATTCGGATTGACAGCAAGAAGGCCGAAGGGATGAAATTCATAATCAATTTGGTTCTCCCCGATATTGACGAGAAGTACGTGGTGGAAATGAGTAATGCCACGCTTACCAACGCAAAAGGTTTTCAGGCGAAGGACCCGGATCTCACCTTAACAATTAACCGCTCTGATCTTGAAACAGTGATGATGGGCAAGGCTTCGTTCGATGAGCAGGTCAAAGCGGGTAGAGCAAAGCTGTTAGGTAAAGCAGCACCTTTGACACAACTAATGAGCATCTTGGTACAATTTACCCCGGATTTTGAGATCATGCCGGGAACTAAGAGCCAGACTCCATGAAGGTCTCGACTTGTACAAGCCGCAGCAAGCCAGGGAAGGCGAGGTTTATAAAACTCTCGATTCCCGGCTCAGCAACTTGCGAGAAGAATAGTGCCTACGCCATTTGAAATGGCCTCTTATCGAAAGGAAGAAAAAACATGGAAAGGCAAATTTCGCGTCGCAGCTTTCTGAAGAAAAGTGCCATCGCGCTGGGTACTGTTGCCGTATGCGATTTCAAAGGTGTAGGTAGCGCTGTTGCCGCACGACAGAACAAATCCCAAGTATTTTTTACGAAGGATATCAGTGTCAACGGATTGCTGAAAATCTATTCCAAGATCAATCAAGGAATGACAGGCAAAATAGGCATCAAGTTACACAGCGGTGAGCAGCATGGGCCGAACCTGTTGCCTATAGAGCTCATCAAGGGCTTGCAGCCGCATATTCCAAACAGCACCATCGTGGAATGCAACGTTACTCTATCCAAGTCCGAGGAAAACCACAAAGGAGCATCTGGAAACTCTGAAAATTAACGGCTTCGACTTTTGTCCAGTCGACATAATGGACGCGGACGGCGATGTTATGCTTCCCATACCGGGAATGCGTGAGTATTTTGATGCGTGGTTGGACCCCTCGTTAACGGAGCGCCCCTTTATTCCGGGGGTGCATCTCACAGAGGTCGCCGTAGGCAAAAATCTTTTGAACTACGATGCCCTCTTGGTCTATACGCACTTCAAGGGCCATACGAGCGGCGGTTTCGGAGGATCGCTCAAAAACATCGCCATAGGCTGCGCGTCCGGGCAGGTGGGCAAGCGGCAGATACACGGCGAGGGTTGGCCCAAAGGGCCGCTCTTTTTGGAGCGCATGGTCGAGGCCGGCAAGGGGATCACCGGGTATTTCGGGCCGCATATCACGTATATCAATGTCCTGAAGAACGTCTCCGTGGACTGCGACTGCGATGCGCATGGAGCAAAGCCTACCTGCGACGATGTCGGCGTACTCGGTTCAACGGATATTTTGGCCATAGACAAGGCTTCGGTCGATTTGGTGTATGCGCTGCCGGAAGAGCAACGACGCGATATTGTGGAACGCATTGAGTCCCGAAGCGGGTTGCATCAGCTTGAATACATGAAGATCTTGCATATGGGCGATGATCAGTATGAGCTGATCACCCTCTGAGGGAAAAGGGTATCCGGCTCTTGAGCGACGCATACTCAAAAACCACATTACCCAAAAAAAACGCGGGAAGCGGATTTCCCGGAAGCCCTTTTCGATGTTGTCGTCACAGTAACGTCCAAAAGAAAAACAGTCCTGGAAACAAAGACAGGAGGCGCCATGTCTGTTCCCGTCTATCTGGCGGAGCTCACTGTGAAGAAGCCATCGGATCACCGTCCGGCCAAGATCAAACGGCTTTGCGATGCAGTCGGCCTTGCGGAGAAGGTAAAGCCGCTCGGAAAAGGTGGCGAGGACGAGGTAGTTGCCATCAAGCTACATTTCGGCGAAACGGGCAACGACACCTACTTGCACCCGACCTTCGCGCGGCAGGTTGTGGACTGTGTGAAGGCGGCGGATGGCCGTCCCTTCCTCGCGGACACGTGCACGCTTTACAAGTCCACCCGACACAACGCCGTGGATCATCTGGAAACAGCCTACCGTCACGGCTTCACGCCCTACGTCGTGGACGCGCCGGTGATTATCGCCGACGGCGTGACGAGCAAGTGCTATGAGGAAGTCCCCGTCAATCTGAAGCACTTCGCCGCGGTCAAGATAGCACAGGCCTTCCGTTCCGCGAACGCCATGGTGGTGCTCTCCCACTTCAAGGCTCACATGATGGGCGGCTTCGGCGGCGCGCTCAAGAACCTCGCCATGGGTTGCGCCCCACAGGCCGGGAAAATCGACCAACACGGCAGGAACGTGGTGATATACCCCGGCTGCATCGGCTGCGGCGAGTGCGTGAAGGTTTGCCCGCAATCTGCGCTTTCGTTGGAAAAAGCCAAAAAAGGCCGCCACGCGGCCATCGACAAATCCCGCTGCATCGGCTGCTACGAATGTGTGACCGTGTGCAGACAGGGGGTGATAGGCATTGACGAACCCGGTGAATACGCCTCCTTCGTCGAACGCATGATGGAATACGCCTACGGCGCGGTGCAAGGCAAGGAAGGCCGCATCTGCTACTTGAATTTCCTAATGAACGTGACCACGCAGTGCGACTGCGCCGGGTGGTCGGAGCCGGCGCTCGTGCCGGATCTGGGCATACTAGCGTCAGACGATCCCGTTGCTCTGGATACGGCCTGCTTCGATTTGGTGAACAAGGCCCCCAACCTCATCCATTTGGACGGGCATGATCTGCATTCTTGCGGCTATGACAAATTCGCGGCGCTCCGTCCGAATACCGCGGCCGGCATCAGATAGAGTATGCCGAGGCAATCGGCATGGGCTCACTCGACTATGAACTGGTCAAGGTGTAAGGCCTTTCGGAATTATAAAAGGTAAAATGGAAGAAATGGGCAGTATCATGAACGGAAAACTCACTGGAATTTTGGCAGGCACTTTTATGTCAGTGTTTAGCATTGCAGCCAGTCCGGAGGCGCAGACCATGAAAAGCGAAGGCTTGAACGCCAAACAGGAAAAAATCGTCACCATTGCGGCTTTCATGGCCAACGGCGATCTGCAGAAACTGAAAACGGCCCTGAACGAAGGGCTGGGTGCCGGTTTGACCATCAATGAAATCAAGGAAATCCTCGTGCAGATGTACGCCTATGCGGGATTTCCCCGGAGCCTGAACGGTATAAATACCTTTATGGGCATCCTGGAAGAACGGAACCAGAAAGGGATTAAGGACGAGCCTGGTAAGGAAGCAAGTCCCCTGCCTACGAACATGAACAAGGACAAATACGGAGAGGAAGTTCGTTCAAGATTGTCGGGAACGAAGGTCGCACCGGCCAAAGGCGGGTACCAATTATTCGCCCCGGCCATTGATGTGTTCTTGAAGGAACACCTGTTCGCGGACATCTTCGGACGTGACAACCTGGATATTCAGAGCAGAGAGATCGCAACCATTTCGGCCCTGGCAAGCATGGAAGGCGTTAACCCCATGCTGCAGTTCCATCTTAACGCCGGGATGAATGTCGGGCTGACCGAAGCGCAGATGAGGAGCCTGATATCCGTTCTCGAATCCAAAGTTGGCAAGAAAGAGGCGGATAATGCGAACGAAATTCTGAGCAAGGTTTTGAGCAGCAGGGACAGCTAAGGCTCCGGCAAAGAGAATCTATTTCACCTGAAAGAGGTCGAGCACGTCTCCTTTTGCATGAGCGACCTACAATCCGAATTGGGTCAGATCCACAGTCGAGTGCTCACGCAACCTGGAGATGTCTTTGGTTGGCGCACTCCCGAAGAGACGGCTGTATTCTCTGCTGAACTGCGAGGCGCTTACATACCCCACATGCGAACTCGCAGTACCCGCGTCCATCATCGTGGATAACATGAGACGCCTCGTCTCTTGAAGACGCAGCGCCTTTTGGAACTGCAGAGGGCTCATTGAGGTGACCGACTTGAAATGCTGGTGGAAAGACGAAACACTCATGTGCGCCAACTCGGCCAGATCTTCGACTTTCATTGACTGGGAGAAATTCGCGCGCAACCAGGATACTGCTTTTGCGATTCCGTTTACATTGGATTCCGCAAGGCCGATCTGTGCCACCCGGACACCAATGGGACTGCGTAGCACACGGATCAGAATCTCATCGATCACAAGTGGGCCGAGCAGTTCAGCGTCTCCGGGCTTCGCCATCAACTCGAGCAACCTTCTTGCCGCGTTGATAATGCTAACGTTGACCTGGCCGACGTACACGCCGCGGCTCTCGTGAACTCGAGGCAGACCGTGCGGATACACCTTCAAGACCAGCTCGGCGACCTTGTGCGGATCGAGATCCAGCCTGAAACCGAGGAAAGGCTCGGAGTGGCTGGCACGCGTGATCTGGGCAGTCACCGGCAGATCAACGGAGAAAGCGATCATACGCGACGCGTCGTACTCATAGACCTCCTGCCCCAGCATCACGCTCTTTGCTCCTTGCGCGACGATGCACAAGGCTGGTTGCGCCATGGCATGCACCAACTCCCTGTTCGTTCGTGAGCGGCGAATGGCGTGCACCCCTGGGATGCGTAACTCAAAGCAACCGTCATGGGGGGCATAAGCGCTAATCAAACTGGCCAACCTGACCACGTCTGGTTCGCTTGCCCCCACGACGGTGTCTGCTTGCTGTGGATCTGAGTTGTTGTAAATAGACTTCATTGGTAGTGCCCCCCGGCAAGGTCTGTCCGAAAGTGCCGTCCGTCCATCTTCTCGGCTGCTGAAGGCTGTCTACTCATATTTCTCCTCCATATATTGTGGTTGCGCAAATTGGATGCAAATGCTTGGACTATGCCCAGTTGAGAAAAGTATACCATTCGTTCGTCTTTACTGTAATGCTAGCCAATTGCCACAGGGTTTCTTGCAATGTTTGCAGATCAGCGACCGGTCATTTGCTCCAGCTTTTCGGGGTACCGAGCCCCTTGCACCGTGATCTTTGAGGAGGCGCTATCGATCTCACGGAGATCGTCGGGCGTAAGTTCGACTTCAACTGCTCCGATGTTCTCGTCCAGGCGTTCCAGCTTCCGGGTGCCTGGGATTGGAACGATCCACAGCTTCTGGGCGAGCAGCCAAGCGAGTGCGATCTGAGCAGGTGTCGCCTTCTTCCGCTCTGCGATCTTGCGAAGCAGATCAACCAAGGCCTGATTCGCCTTCCGAGCCTCCGGCGTAAAGCGAGGAACGATGTTGCGGAAGTCGGAACTGTCGAACGTCGTGTTTTCATTGATCTTTCCCGTGAGGAAGCCCTTGCCCAGAGGGCTGTAGGGAACGAAGCCGATCCCTAGTTCCTCGAGCGTCGGTATCAGTTCCGCTTCAGGGCGTCTCCACCACAGCGAGTATTCGCTCTGGACGGCAGTGACCGGCTGGACTGCGTGTGCTCGACGGATCGTCTTTGCTCCTGCCTCCGAAAGGCCGAAGTGCTTAACCTTACCTTCTTGAATCAGGTCCTTCACCGCTCCCGCCACGTCTTCGATCGGCACGTCCGGGTCAACGCGGTGTTGATAGAACAGATCGATGGCATCGATCTTGAGTCGCTTGAGCGAGGCCTCGGCGACCTGCTTGATGTGCTCTGGTCGACTATCCGAGGCCTGCTGCACACCGGCATCGAACGTTGAACCCGAACTTGGTGGCAATCACCACTTGCTCACGGAAGGGAGCGAGGGCTTCGCCCACGAGCTCTTCGTTGGTGAACGGGCCATAGACTTCAGCGGTATCGAAGAAGGTGATGCCGCGTTCGACTGCCGACCGAATCAGGGAGATCATCTCCTGCTTGTCTCGCGCCGGACCGTAGCCAAAGCTCATTCCCATGCAGCCGAGCCCGATAGCCGAGACTTCCAGGTTGCTGTTTCCCAATTTGCGCTTCTGCATTTTTGCTCCTATACTTTTTCTCCTGTAACTGTTTTAACTGCAACGGCCTACAAATGTCCGTTTTCAATTACCGTCCCTCCGTCTTGCCAAACAGTGGGTCAGAGTCGATGGATGAGCGCCCCCCAAGGGCATCCTGCTCCCAAGGCTTAGATCAGTAATTCATCCGCCCAGCCTAATTTGATAAGCTGAATGCGGCTCAGGTCACTGATCCCGACGTGATATGTTTTATCAGCCGCCATGATATGTATGGGAGCAACGTCCAGAGCCCGGTCTTCGCCGAAAAAAGCGATCCGCTTTGCCTGAAGCAGATGAGCGCCTATGGCATCTACTGCTACAGGATCGGTTCCCACGATAAGCCCCCCGTAGGGCCAGACATATCTTCTGTCAAAGAAATTGGCTCCCCTTCCATAAAACTGAGGGGTGAGGGCACTGAGAATGTTCAGGCGGGTCTTTCCCTTTACAATGGGATAGGTCCATATTTTACCCAGGGGCGAACAACCCTCATCGTGGTAAGAGGATGGATCGGGGACAAACATGATGTAATTCTTCAGACAGGTCCCGACACCGGCCCAATGATGGGTCCTCAATGGCCGCACATTGATTAGAGCGGTAGCTTTGAGAAAGACCTGGTTATGCAGGACCCCCCGGTCGTCAATATCCATATTTTTTTCTGCGACTCCCACATCCAGCAGACGACGCTTAATGGCTGCTTCCAATTCTTTGGGAGTCGGCATCCGAGACCATGAGTTACTCTTAATTCCCACGATGTCCGAACTCTTGATGAGCTGCTGCCAGGCTTCCGCCGAGTCCTTTGTTCCTAAGAGACTCCTGACGGCTTCATCCAGCATGGTTTGCAGAATCTCTCCTCGGACTTTGCCATCGCTTCCTACCACCTCAGCATTCCGGATGAGCACAACTCTTGCGGTTGGCTCCGCCTTAGCCTCTCCGAGGATCCCTGCCCCCAGGGTAGCGGCCATCGCGGTTCCTGCTGCGACCCCAAGAAAATCCCTCCGGGTGATAATTTTTTCTTCCATCTGACTCAAACTCCTTGCTGTATCGGTTGCAAATACCCGCAGAAAATATTTCCTGTAGATGAGGTCCCACTTCTTATTCTCTCGCTAACGTCGTCGAAGCAATTTCTCTTCTGTTGCCTTGAACAACGCCTCGGCATCGGCTGCCGTGGGAGCTCCAAAAACGACGATAACAACTTCACCCTTTTGCCGGGCCATGGTCCATTTCTGGTCTTCCGTTTTTAAAAGATCCTTCCCCCCGGCATCAGGAAGGTAGGCGCCCATGAAACTTTGATAGGCATCTGTTGCCTCCTTCACGCTGGGATATCGAATGAGGAGCAGGTGGGTTTTCTGTTTTTCTTGAGTGTATTGGGCGAGTACAGCTTCCGTCCTCCGGCTCAGGTTTAAGATATTCTCGTGGGCTATGAAGAACCGCTGGTTCAGGAGAATATGGCTCTTGAGATAGCGAACACTCCGATCGACCAGTCCAAGGTCCTTGCCGGGGATAAGGTCAACCAATTCGGGCTCCGGCCCTGTCCCCTGGATTAAATCTGCCGTGGCCCTGCCCATCGTGAGAATAGCCGATTCGGCCTCCACCCCTCCCCCGTCTGCATAAATGCTGACAAAATACTTTCCTTTCCAGAACCGGAGCAATCCCCCTCCAAACTCCGATCCCTGGCCGATCCCTACGGCTTCATCCTGGCGCTCAAAAGAGAAGAGTCCATAAGCATCCTCTGAAGAAGCCATCTCATAGAGTTCAACGGTGATAGGGGGTTGACTGGACTTCTCGAACTTTCGAACGTTGAGGCCCTGAAAACCATAGGCTAGATAGAGTTCCGCCGCTCCATCGATATAGTCGAAAAGGGTTTTGGAATTGTATTTCATCTCTTTCCCGTCCCACGTCCAGCCCGCCGCTTCAGCGGGCAGGAAGATCTCTGGATTCATCTTTCCCTTCTGCTCCCCTTCGACGATTTCGGCCACCGTGAATATGCAAACCATGATAACAAGACAAGTCCAAATCTTCGTATCGGTTCCCTTGTGGATGGCCCTCTTGATGCACCTCATCATTTTGGCCTCTTGAAATTGCATGGGATCACCTGCGATATTGCTCGTCGCTGACCTGTTCCATCCAATCGACGGCCTTTCCGTCGAGCTGTTCCTGAATGGCGATATGCGTCATACCCGTGGTTGCCGTGGCTCCATGCCAGTGTTTCTGACCTGGCGGGATCCGGACAACATCACCTTGCCGGATTTCCTCGATTTGACCGCCCCATTGCCGAATCCAGCCGGTACCAGCCGTCACGATCAGTATCTGACCGAGCGGGTGGGTGTGCCATGCTGTCCGAGCGCCGGGCTCAAACGTGACCAGGCCGCCGGACGTGCGTGACGGATCGTTGGCCTTGAACAGGGGATCAATGCGTACGGAACCAGTGAAGTATTCGGCTGCTCCCTTGACGGAAGGCTGCGAGCCGCTTCGCGTGATGCTGATTGTCTGCGAATCCTCGCTTGAAGCGACCCGCGGAGCGTCCGACCCCGAGGCGGCTCTCGCCTGGTTTGCGTAGGCGAACGCCAAAGCGAGCAAAGAAAGCGACATGACCGTCGCGGCGAGCAGTCTCATTTCCGTCCTCCTTTCGATTCAGTACCTAATGGTTGGAAGCCTCCCACGGCAAACTGGTGCCGTCGTAGGAATTAAGATGACAACGCTTTGCGTGTTCGTCAGAAGATGCCATTCGTCCACTCGGACAGGTCTTCATGAGCGCAACATGCCGACATCGATTCCCGCTGCTGGCCCCTGTGACAAACCATACTTTGCTCATGATCATTCTCCTTCGAGATAGCCGCGGACATCGCCGGTATGTATTTATTATATGGCCAGCATGAGGAAATGCTAGCCTAAAGCTCCGAACTTTTGACACGATCCTCTCAAACGCGATGAATCAGGCAGCGGGGGTCAGGTCTTGTATTTTGACATTCAAGAAGCAAGACCTGACCCCAAGGAGGGTGACCCCAAGGAGGGGTCACTCAAGGGGCGTTTTTCATTGACCCGATGGCCGGATCAACACTATAGTGAAAAATCAAATCCCCTATTACCAGAGTCAGGAGTGTCGGTCGTGTCCAATCTGAGATTGTCAGCATTCTTCATACTTATCGCGTTCGGTTGCGTGAGCATCATAGGCTGCAGCGAAAAGGCGCAGGTGGCTGTGCCTCCTCCAGCAGAGGTCATCGTCAGCCATCCGCTGAAAAAGGAAGTGACTCAATATCTTGAATTCACAGGGACAACCGCCGCTCTGGAATTCGTTGAGATCAGGGCCAGGGTCGAAGGATGGTTGGAGAGCGTTCATTTTGCCCCCGGATCTCAAGTCAAAAAAGGAGATCTGCTTTTTGTCATAGATCCCAGGCCGTTCCAGGCCCAAGTCGATCAGAGCGAAGCGGCTCTGAAAGGAAAACAGGCAGATCTGCAGTTGAAGCAGGCGAATCTCAAGCGTGCACAACAGCTACTCTCCTCGGCCTCAATCAGCCAACTGCAGTACGACATTAATTTTGCTGAAGAGGCAGTGGCTGCTGCCCAGGTTGGAATCGCCAAGGCCGATCTGGAAAAAGCAAAACTGGATCTCGCGTACGCAAAGGTGAACGCTCCCACCAGCGGACGCGTCAGCCGCAACTATGTGGATATAGGGAATCTTGTGGGGGCCAAAGAAAGACGCTGCTGACTGAAATTGTGAACGACAGCTCGGTATACCTTTATTTTGATGTCAGTGAGCGGGACCTGCTAATGCTAATGAGGAAGTGGCCAAAGATCGAAAGCGAGCGACTTCCGACAGAGAGAAACCTGCTGCTTATCCTCCAATTGGCCGATGAGACCAGCTTTCCGCATGAAGGAAAAGTCGATTTTGTAGAATCGCGAATCGATCCAAGCACAGGCACCCTGAGGGTTCGCGCAATTTTTTCCAATGACAAAGGTCTTCTCGTTCCAGGGCTGTTCGGTCGCGTTCGTGTTCCTATAGAGCAAAAAGAGGCCGTCCTGGTACCTGAGCTTGCTGTGGGTATCAGCCAAGCCGGAAGGTACGTTCTTGTTGTAAACAAGGATCAGATAGTAGAGCAGCGGCTCGTCAAGACCGGTCAGCTTGAGGGAACCCTTCGGGTTGTCGAGGAAGGGCTTGCCAAGGACGAATGGGTGGTGGTCAATGCCATCCAGCGGGCAAGACCGGGCGCGAAAGTCAGTCCCAAGGAATCAACCATCTCTGAAACACCTCAGGCCTCCGAAAAGGCGGCTCCATCCTCCAGAAAGTAGTGGAGATCCATCATGCTGAGTCGCTATTTCATTGAAAGACCCATTCTTGCCTCAGTGGTATCTATTCTGATTGTTTTTGCCGGCGCAGTTTCGATGTTCGGCCTGCCCATCGCTCAATATCCTGAAATTGTTCCACCAGTTGTTCAAGTAACCGCCTACTATCCCGGCGCCGATCCGCAGGTGATTGCTGAGACGGTCGCTGCCCCTATTGAGCAGCAAGTAAACGGCGTCGAAAACATGCTTTACATGTCGAGCCAGAGCGCTGCTGACGGGTCTTACACGCTCAATGTTACCTTTGAGCTTGGGACTAACATCGACATGAACACCGTGCTGACGCAAAACCGCGTCTCGGCAGCGGTGGCCCAGTTGCCCGAGGATGTCCAACGACAAGGGGTGACAACGAAAAAGGTTTCCAGCGCCCTTGTCATGGTTTTGAGCGTCTTCTCTCCGGACAATCGGTATGACGACCTCTTCGTGACGAACTACGTCACGATAAATATGAAAGATACCTTGAGCCGCATACCGGGCGTCGGCAATATAGTCTTGTACCCGAGCAAGGATTACTCCATGCGGGTGTGGCTCGACGCGGACAAACTGCGGGCGAGGGATCTCACCGTTGACGATGTGGTAGGCGCGTTGCGCCAGCAGAATGTTCAGATCGCAGCAGGCCAACTCGGCCAGCCTCCCGTCCCCAAGGATCAGGTCTATCAGCTCAACGTAAACACTCTGGGTCGGCTTGCGAACGTCGAGGAGTTCGAAGACGTAATTATCAAGACCGGCGAAGGCACGAGGGCTATTCGTGTCAAGGACGTGGGGAAAGTCGATTTGGGCGGCAAAGCATACGATTTCCTGTCGCTGTTCAACGGACAACCTGCGGCCACTATGATTGTCTACCAGTCGCCCGGTTCCAACGCCATAGAGGTCACTAACGAGTTGAACAAAGCGCTGGAAGGACTCAAAAAGACCTTCCCGCAAGGCCTCGAGTACCGTGTCATCTACAAAATTGCCGATTTTGTGAACGCATCAATTCATGAAGTTATAAAAACTCTTTTCGAGGCTTTCGTACTTGTAATCATAGTGGTTTTCATCTTCCTGCAGAGCTGGCGTGCGACGCTGATTCCGATGATCACCATCCCGGTGGCTCTCATAGGCACGTTTGCCGTAATGGCTTTGCTGGGATTCTCCATAAACATGGTGACGCTTTTCGGGCTCGTCCTTGCAATAGGTTTAGTCGTGGATGACGCAATCGTCGTTGTGGAGAACGTTGAACGCAACATGGCCGAGTCCGGCTTGACTCCCAAAGAAGCTGCTATCAAATCAATGGAAGAAGTCAGCGGCGCGATCATCGGCATTACGCTTGTGCTTATGGCTGTTTTTGTTCCGCCGGCCTTCCTCGGAGGCATCACCGGCCAGCTATTCCGTCAATTCTCACTTACCATTGCAATT
>CAWJJL010000010.1:0-146351 GCA_963843165.1 uncultured delta proteobacterium
TGCAACCAGGGAGCAGGTCGCATCGAAGCCAAGCCCTCGCACGTTCGTTGCGTCGATGTCAGCCTCTGTGACGGCTTGTCGAACCGCGGCTGCGACCGCGGCCCAGATGTCGTCCGACGATTGCTCCACGAAATCCGCCTGCGGCTTCCACATTTTGATGGGCTGCGAGTTTTGTCCGAGCATCTTGCCGCTTGCGTCGAACACTCCCGCCCGAGCGCTCCCGGTCCCCACGTCGATGCCGATGTAGCAGCGGCGGTCCTGCGTCATATCATGCGCTCCTTCCCAGAAAGCGAACTCTGAAGCCGAGCATTTGCGAGAGTGCGGCCATTTCCTCGAGGATGTCGCCGTAGGCCACGGCGATGTGGTTGCTCAGATAGTGCGCCATCAGGGTCTCTCGCGAGATGCCCAGATCGGCTGCCATGAACGGCCATTGACGCGTGGTTCCGCGCCACCACTGCTCGCGGATTTGCTCGGGCAGCTTGACAACTTCTCCTTGCCCGACGTCCATCCACAGCTCGTTGTCTTTGAGATAGGCCCTCGCCCAAGTAATGCCGCCGGGCAGCGCTTCACCGGCGAATGTGCCGCCAGGTATCGGGAAGTACTCCGCGGGTTGCCGATACGAGTGGACTCCACTGAGCGTGTCGGGCTCGCCGCTCATGGCGTACCCTCCGCACGAGCCCGAGTTTAGCAGCACCCACAGGAATCGTCCCTGATATTCCGCGCCCCAGCGCACATCGTGGAACATCACCGCCTGGTGCAGCCCCTTGGCCTTGAGCAGGCGCTTCATCAGCTCCATGGGGACGAGGTTGCCCTGATCGCCCTCCGTGGACGTGATGATCACGTCGCCATTGCTCTCCGGCCGGCAAACGGAATTGAGCAGTCCTTCGGCGAAATCAGACGGCGGCCGCAGGGGCACCAAACCGAGCTGATACTGCCAACCCACGCAGTCGGCCTTGAATTCGCTCACTAGGTCCAGGACGGTCAGGTAGTCCCGCAGCTGTTCCCGAGTGGCTTTTTCGTCGAAGTCGTCCGCGCCGTCTTCGCCCCAGTGAAACCTGACGCCGCTTTGCTTCACGAAGGCCATCGCTGCGTTGAGCCGGTCATCGGAGATGGAACGCCCCCGGTCGATGATCCAGGTCTGGTCGACTTTGTGTTCCGAGAATCCGATGGGAGCCAGCCGCCGCGGGCCAAAGTACCCGTTGATCATCCCCATGGAGGTGTCGCCGAGCATCAGGGCCAGAATCCTTCTTTTCCGGATCGCCTCCGCTACGCTCCTTGAGCGGGCGTGTGCCTCTTTGGATATGGGAACGCCATAGCCGATCTGCTCGGCAGAGTAGCCGATACGGCCGGTGCTGCACCACTCGCCCAAACGAGCCATGAATGCGTCGTCTGCGGTCCAGTCTTCGGCGTCGCTCCACACACGAGAGAATTTGCGGCCCAGGCTTTCCAGGCAAGCTCCAGTGTTGAGCAGGCCGACGAGACCCGGCCACTGCCCTGAGAAATTACTCGCCAGCAGCAAAGGGCTGTCTTTACCGACGACGCCGTCGGTGGTATGCGGCCCGTAGCACCAGTGCACGCAGATACCGACCAGAGGGTCATCCACTGGGCCGAGCTTCTCGATGGCTTCGTGGGGTCGCGTGAGAAAACCTTCGATGCGATAGCTCGTACGGCCGAGTCTTTTCAAGGCTCGCTCCAGTTGGACCGTGGCCTCCTCCGCGTTTGGCCGAGCCAAATCGTTTGGTTTGGAACGGTAATCGCCGGGCCAGAAAATCCCGATTTTGGTTCCGGACATTTCTTCTTCCTCATTCGACGAATTTCGGGCGACATAATACCATTTTTTTGCGCAACGTGTTCCCGCTGCCTGCCAGGGCTTGATGAGACAGAAAGCCCATGGGAGAAAAGAATGCGGAGGAACCCGCTTTTTGTGTAAAAAGCCGGATTCCCCCGCACCCTCTCCGGCAAAAACTCTCGTATGGCTGGCGGTGTATCGGGCTTAATTGATGGGTCCACGTTGCGGGTTATGCAAAAACATATAGGAGTTTTTGGGGAGGGGTTCGGGGAGGGTGTTTTTGCAAAAACATCCTCCCCGAATGCTCTTCGAGGACCGCTCACGCACTGTCGCCTGCTTGGCGGCGGGTGAACTGGTCCACGGCGACAGCGAGGACGATCACCACGCCGATCACAATTAGCTGAGCGTTGGTTGAGATTCCCACTAGGGTGCATCCGTTTCGCAGGAAGCTGATGAGCAAGGTGCCTACGATGGTTCCCGTGACGGTTCCGCGGCCTCCTGAGAGGCTCGCACCGCCGATGACCACAGCGGCTATGACGTCCAGCTCTGCGCCCACGCCCGCGGTGGGTTGCGCGGAGACGGTTCGGCTCATGGCGATCATCGCGGCGAGCCCGGTGAGCAGGCCACCGAGGGTGTAGATCCCGATCAGAGTTCGATCGACTCTTACGCCTGCATGGTGCGCGGCTTCCACGTTGGAACCGAGGGCATAGGTGTGGCGGCCGAACCGTGTGAACTGCAGTATGGCTCCTGCCACGACGATGACGGCCAAAAACAAGACCACTGAAATCGGTATCCCGAGCAGAGTGCCTTCACCCAGGTAGCGGTACGACGACACGTTAATCGGCTGTCCATCGTACATGACCAGCGCTATCCCGCGGTAGAGACTCATAGTGCCTAGGGTGGCAATGAACGGTTGGAGCCTCAGCTTGGTGATCAACGCGCCCGAGACCAGACCACCCACTGCACCGGACAGGAGCCCGACCGCAGTTCCGAGGGCGATCATCCCCATGGAAGGCGCTTCGCCGCCGAGCCCGATCATTGTTCCTGCCGCGCACATGCCGCACAACGCGAGGAGCGAGCCCACGGAGAGATCGATGCCGCCGGAGATGATGACGAACGTCATCCCAACCGCGATGATGCCGTAGACCGACGAGCGGCGCAGCACGTTGAGGAAATTGTCGAGCGTCAGAAAGCTGTCGGGCAGCCAGAGCGACAGGATTGCGATGATCACGATGAGGCTCCCGAACGGCAGCAGTTCTCGAGCGAGTTTGTTCATGCGCAGACCCTTGTGGGTAGTGTCTTAGTTTGGGCTTTCATCTTGAGTCGTTTTCTCGTCAGTGTTATTCCGATGCTTGTCACTTGATCTTGCGATAGCTATGGCGAGAGGCAGGACTGCTGTCAATCCGATGGCGGACCCGATTACTCGTCTGGTATCAGACAAGTCGGGGGTAATCACATCCTCAAAGGCGCACCACAAGAACCCGCCAATGAGCGCATACATCCACGGTTTCATGCAACGATCCTCTCTCTTTCCTCCGCATTCAGGCATAATAGCAGCACGTATGACCGCTTTATGTCAATATTTTCTGAAGGGACCAAACCCTCCTTCAGCCCCGATCATTATGCGTTTTCTGACAAATCTCCGAACCGATTATTGCATTGGCTCCTGCCAGAAACGACCGGCAAGATGCCGGTCCTACTAAATGCAAGAAAACGGCACGCTAGAATCCCTCGGAGACGCACAGGTTTAGCGACGGCCTAGTTACCCGCATACCAGCCCAATGGATATTGAGAACGTGCACCAGAGTTGAATCTCAATCTGTGCCGAAAAAATTGGCCATGCGGTCTAACGTGCCATAATGTTAGCGTTTTTGGAGAAGGGGACGGGAAACATCCGTTACGCCTGGAAATGCCTGGAGGAGGCAGGGCGAGCCCGACATAATTGTATGACCTCATACCAGAACCCGTTCACATGAGTAAATTTATCTCGCGTTGATTCGCGTTTTATGTTATCACCTGCCCCGATTTGGGGAGGTGGATATGGCAAGAGTAACACAAGCAATAGAGCATGTGTCAGCTGATGAACTTGCAGCGCGCATTGATCGTTGTAAGGACGGAAGGCATACCCGCAAATTACTTGTAATTTGGAATGCCTCCGTTGATCCGCGGCCCGCTGAGAAGATTGCAATTCACTGTGGAGTAGCCTTACAGACGGTTCACAACTGGATTTCCACGTATAACCGTTTTGGCCTTGATGCATTATGTGGTCCGGGCAAGGGAGGGAGAAGAAACGAATTGATGAGCCCGGAAGAGGAAAAAGAATTCTTAACGCCGTTTTTTGAACGGGCAAAAACAGGACAAATAGCCACTGTTGCCGAGATTAAGGTGGCCCTGGAAGAACATGTGGGGCATCCAATAGGTCATTACACGATTTACCGTTTTTTGGATAGAAACGAATGGCGCAAAGTGATGCCGCGTCCTCGTCATGTCGATGCAAAAAGAGAAGTACAGGAAGAATTTAAAAAAAACTCCCCGAGCAGGTAAAGGCTATAGTCGCGCAACGAGATCCACAAGACACCAGACCCGTAGGTACTCGCGCCTCAGGATGAAGGCCGATTTGGTCGCATAAATCAACATAGACCATGTTGGGCACCGAAGGGTATCCGGCCTGTGGCTCCCAGACAAATTGTGAGGAATTACGTGTACGTCTTCGCAGCCGTGTGTCCGGCCCTGGGGAAAATGACCGCTCTGATTCTTCCCTTTGTCAATATCCACATGATGAACATATTCCTTCATCATGTTTCCCACGATTTTAAAGACTTTTTCGTAATCATGATCGTCGATCAAGCGGCATGGCACACGAGTAAGCGCCTCAAAATCCCAGAGAATATAAGGCTTATCGCTCAACCATCGCATAGCCCGGAACTCAATCCCGTAGAGCACATTTGGGAAGAAATCCGGGAAAAGGCCATGCCAAATGCCGCATTCAAATCCCTGGATGAGGTCGAACAAGCACTGTGTCAAGAACTTATGGCACTAGAGAATGATCCCGATAGACTCCGTTCAATGACCAATTTCCCTCACTTACGATTTACCTGTTAGAAAGGGTGTTGGTATCAGCCAGTGGCCGGCAAAAGATCGCGGCGGCCACGGGCCGCCCTACCATTAGTGCCAGAAATGACCGGCAAGATGCCGGTCCTACCAAATGCAAGAACCTGACAGGCTGGAATCACGCGCCGAACACAGGACTGCTCCACATTGGAGTAACCTGCTTACCCTACCGGCAGCCATTTAAGAGTTTTTGGGGAGGGGCTTCGGGGAGGGTGTTTTTGCAAAAACATCCTCCCCGATTCCAATGAGCGCTGCGGCCTTGTCCACGGCAGCGAGTTGCATCACTGCCTCGGGGGTGGTTTCCGAGGTGACGAGGTCTGCGACGAGGCGGCCCCGGCGCATCACCAGGATGCGGTCGGTGATTCCGAAAAGCTCGGGCAGCTCCGAAGAGATGATGAGCACGGCCTTGCCTTCAGCGGCCATCCGTCCGATTAGCTCGTAGATGTCGACCCTGGCCGCGATGTCGATACCACGAGTGGGCTCATCCAGCACCCAGAGCCGCGATTGGGCGATGAGCGCGCGACCGAGCAGCAGCTTTTGCTGATTGCCGCCCGACAGAGCGCTCGCGGGCGCTCCCGGCCCGGACCACTTGAGCGAGAGCTTTTGGGCCGTTTCTTCGGCGATTTGATTTTCACGGCCGAGGTGCAGGATATGTTTCATGCCCAGTTCCGCAAGGCACGGCAGGGTCATGTTCCACGCTGCCGGGAGATCGAGGCACAGCCCAGTGCGCTTTCGATCTTCCGTGATGTACATGATTCCGCGGGAGAGTGCATCGGCCGGTGTTGCGATTTCTACGCTTTCCCCGTCGAGCTTGACGGTGCCTCGGATTGCGGGGTCGAGCCCACACAGGACGCGGGCAAGCTCAGTGCGACCTGCGCCCACCAATCCGGCCACGCCGACGATCTCTCCCCAGTGCAGATCGAAACTGATGTTTTCGACGCCTTCGGACGAGAGCTCCGACACGCTCAGAGCTGTGACCCCAATTTCTACCTGCCTTTTGGGGAAGTAGTCGTCCAGGTCGCGGCCGACCATGTGTTTGACGATATCGGGGATCTCCAGGCCCTTCATGGGCCCGGTGTGCACGGCTCGTCCATCGCGAAGAACGGTGATATCATCAGCGATCTCGACAACCTCTTCGAGCCGATGGGAGATATAGATGATTGTGGTCCCCGTTCGGCTCAGTTTCTTGACCATTTCGAGAAGCACAGCCACTTCGTGCTCTCCGCACGAGGAAGTCGGTTCGTCCATCACCAGAATCTCGGCGTTACGAGCAAGGGCCTTCAGCACTTCGACAATCTGGCACGTGCTCGCCGGCAGGGTTTCCACTCTTTGATCGGGATCCACATCGAAGCTGTATCTTTCGGCAAGGCCGCGGGTGTCTGCGAGCATTCGCTTTTTGGAGTACGTGCCGAGCAGCGGGCCGCGGGGCTCGATACCGAGCCACACGTTCTCCGCGATGGTGAGATCCGGCGCGAGGCTGAGCTCCTGGTAGATCATCGCGATCCCGGCCGCAAGCGAGTTGGAAGGATGCTTCCACGCACAGGTTTTACCATCTCGCACGATGGTTCCGGTGTCGGGCTGATGAACTCCAGAGAGGATCTTCACCAAAGTGGATTTGCCCGCGCCGTTTTCGCCCACCAGGGCGTGAACCGTCCCGTGCCGGACGAGTAACGTAACATCATCGAGGGCCTTGAGGGGGCCGAAGCTCTTGGTGATCCCCTGCATCTCAAGGGCGAATTGGGGAGACTCGAGTGGCTGGCTCACCGCTATCAACGTTCGCTTCCGATCAGCGCTCGAATCTCGGGCGAGTTCAAGCGATCTTTTGTGACGAGCTCCACCCCGGTGTCGATTCTCGGCTGGACGCTTTCGCCTTTGATCGCTGCAACGACGCTTGATACGCCTTTGTATCCCATGGCCTGTGGATTCTGCACTACGAGCGCTTCGATGCGCCCGGATTCCAGACCTTTGAGCAAGGCGTCGGCAGCGTCGAAGCCGATCATCTTCACCGCTCCGGCACGTCCCTGGCTCTCCAGCGCTCGGAGGGTGCCGCGGGAAGTGGACTCGTTGCACGCGAAGATGCCGTCGAGATTTTTGTGGCGGGTGAGCACGTCTTCGGCCGCGGAGAGTGCGGTTTCTACCGTGTCCTGACCATATCGGTCTTCAACGACTTCGATTCCGGGAAACTCCTTCTTCAGTGTTTCCATGAAACCGTTTTCGCGAGCCGTGGTGGACGCGGAACCGGACATGTACTTGATGACGGCCACCCTACCCTTCCCGCCAAGGAGCTTCACCATGTGCTTCGCGGCGAGGGCGCCTCCCGCGTAGTTATCGGTGGCCACAAAGGAGACCCGCTTGTCGGTTTCAATGTCCGAGTCGATGATGACGACTGGTATCCTGGCGGCTGCTGCACGTTCGACCACCGGGACGAGCGCTCCCGCGTCGGTGGGCGCCAGCACGATCCCGGCCACCTTTTTCACGATGAAGTCCTCGACGATTTGGATCTGTTTTTCACGATCGCCCTCTCGGTCCGGACCCGTCCAGAAGATCTCCACATTGTGCTCTTTGGCGGCCTTTTGTGCGCCGGCGAGAACCGAGTTCCAGAACGAATGGGTCGTCCCCTTGGGGATGATTGCGATTGGGCCGATTCCCTTGGGTTTTTCCGCGGTGCTCTCGACCTTTGAGGGACCTGATTGGGACGTGGTTTTGTCTCCCTTTTTGAGAAACAGACCGGCACCCACGGCTGCAGCTGCGATCACCAGAAATACCAGAATCAGGAGGTTCTTTTTCAAAGCAACTCCTTATATGCCTTTGTTTTTTCGAGCTTAGCTATGGTCCTCATCTGAGCAACTGTCACGCGATTGGTCACTGAGCCTCAACTTTGAGAGCCCCAACAGCCCTCAGACTTGCCCTTGAATTATCTGCCATATGTTGGGTTAGAGGTAAAGTATTTCTAAATTTTGGATACGAAAATCCGTGTACGGAACGCAAGACATTCCAAAAATTGAATCGCCACGGAAAAACCTCTTTTCGCAGAAGATATCCCCCTTGGGCTCCCTTCAGAAAAAACAGGATGAAAATCGTTTCTAAAATGTGCGGACTACGAGAATTTAAAAAAAGATCCGGAGGAGTGTCCGAACGGAGACTTTCATGCTATCTCCCATAGCGTTCCGTAATGGCCATGAGCCAGCGAGAGATGATTTAGGGCCACATGTATTCCAGTAAGGATATCCTGCCCTGAATATGCAGCACACGCACTTGGATGACTACACCGTTGCAATCCTCCAACTCGAAAGGGACATTGAGTTGGAATGTGGCTGGCTGTTGTTTGCCGCCATTGATGGCTATGTTGTCCGCATATAGATAGGTACGACCATGCGCATCGAGAATAGGATTTAACCTGCCCTCAAGACCTTTTATGTATCCGGTACCCTGGCAGATAACTGAGCCTGTTTTCACGGTTGGCGCCAACCTAAGAATGGAGTCATGTCGTGGGTCCCAAGGTATTATAACAGCCCCAGGGTAAAGTGGGTGTGCAACCAATAAGCTGTAAACTCGGTGTGTCGGAATTGGTAAAATGGCCTTTCCTTCTTCATCGGTTAATGCATCCTGCGTCGTGTTATTGTCTGCGATGGCAACCACCTGAGCACCGGTAATTAAGGCACCATTCACTGCCATTAACCTCACCAGCGAATGGATTGCACTACCTTTTGGAATCCTCTCTGATGTAAAAACCGATCTGGGCCAAACTACTGGCTGTACGGTTTGGATTTTCGCCATCTGCGATTCATCCGTTGCCTCTTGCTCCCGGATAAAGTTTCTATTCAGCTCTTCAATCGTTTCCATTAGCTCCCGCTCTGACAGCTGGACCTCGATTCCAGCTTTACGCAATCGTTGTATGCCTCTGCCAATTATCTGCGGATTTGGATCAAGCATACCGATCACAACCTTTCTTATCCTCCTCTCCGCTATTCTATCCGCACAAGGAATTTTAGGGTGATTCCGAGTAGTGCACGGTTCTAGTGTGGTATATAAGGTTGCACCTGCAAGCCGTTCGTGTACACACTTTTTCTCAAGAAGCGTAAATTCCGCATGTTCGCCCGGTTCCTCCTGGCCTCGATAGGCCTCACCAATGAATTCTCCATCACGGACTACAACTGCCCCCACCTTCGGGCTTGTTTTCCCTTCCTCGCTCCTGCATTTTCGGGCCAACTCTATGGCTCTTAGCATTAGTTCTTTATCGGTGAAGCGCTCAGATTTTATGTATCCTTCAAGAATGCCGTATAGTTCATGGAATCCCTCGACGACATTTGTTCTATGTAGCTCGGTGACGCTGATATTGCTGAACCCATTCTCGGCCAGCTTAAAGAAAACCACACAGGGTGGGGAGGCTATTTCGTCCAAATTCAGTTTTGATAAGAATTCTGAATTGAACTTCTGCAGCGCAGATTTCGTTGAGGTACCATGTAAATAAAAGACCGTGAGATCCTTACCGGAAAGGCGGTCTAGATCAACGAAGACGCCCCTTTTTTGAAGGATAGTGTGGAGATCATGATCATGAAATCTATGAAAGATGAAAGCGAATGCCTTGGCACGGCCGCTCTCTTGATGATTTCGGCAAATATCATCGAAACGCTTAAGGAACGATTTTATGGTGTAACCGGCACCTTCTTCCGGATAATGTTCATAGATTGGAACCATATCTGCCCCCCCCTACCAGTTCAACGACTGACGTTGTCCACAACCACACGGCTACAGAAATGCCTCTGATTGATTGTCGCATATTCCCCCAATAGAAAGGCACCTCACACCTCCCAATAGCGATTTTAAGGCTACATACCTAAACTTGACTGTTTTGTAAGTTACCTCTGGACAATGTCTCAGTCAATCCTGAATCGTCACTTACCCCAGCTGTGAACCTGGAACCGGAAACTCGAGAGTAATTACTGTGTCACTCAGCGTGCGTATTAGCCATATAGATACTTTTGCTATTAAGCGCTTATGCCGCCGGGAGAAACTGAGTGGCTGGGACATAGTAACGGGAATCCATAGCATTCATGGAAACAATGCCACAACATACTATTATGGCGCCGAACCATTACTCATTTTGATTTTGTGATAATATGCTTCACTATATTTTGGAGGTCTTATGTCAACTCCTTGGGAACAGCTAAAGAAAGGTGATCGGGAGCGAGTCCAGCTCATGATGTTCTCGTTGAAGGAGTTCGCGTTTGGGTTCGACATGGCTGATCGTTTGTCTGATGAAGTGGAGCAGGGCTCTGCCGCCATGCGATTCTACATGAATTCTCTTTATCAGTACTGCTGCAATTATTACCTAGGCGGAGCACACAAGCTTCTCAATATCCTCAAGGATGTCGGATCCGGAGATTTGCTGGAACCAGTGGAAAAGCTTCTCGCTATCCCTCTTGGCGAGACAACGTTCGGTGAGGTGCTCAGAACTTTCCGAAATAAATTCTTGACGCACCAGACGTTTACATTCCGCCCGATCCAAATAAATATATATCGTAAGTATGATATGCTCAATTCAGATAATGCGATGCGATTTCAAATGATGGCGAACTATCTGTTTGCCCTTACAAAACAATTGTTCCTTGATTTAAATGCTCGCTTTCCAGAAGCGCTTTATTCTACGAATGGTCTGTTTGGGATAAGGAGAGCACAACCTTATGATATTATTAAAGACGATAACGATGAGTAACCTGTTCGGCAAGCCAAGTTATCAATTCGGACAACACAATACTTATTTTTTGTATCACTCAGCGTGTTTACTCGATGGATACCTGCTGGAGTAAAGCGTTTGTGGCGCCGGTCGAGAAACTGGCCGGTCCGGAACTGACCAAAGGAAAACCTGTTAGGCAGCGGAAACACCTTCCGTAAAAAAATTGCCGCCCGAAATCAAATAGCCTTGCCTTGCTGATTGTGAATTTCTTGCACAGTCCGTCGGAAATTGGCTATATATCTAAATGGGCGGCTACTCGGAGTCATTAGATTCCACTTTTTCGAGAATTGGAGAGTGCAGGGGCGCAAAGGAGTTGCATTTGAACAAGTATGGGCTATACTAAATTCTTTGGCCCCTCAGAAAGTTTTTGGGTCCCCCGGTGCTCTCTTGTCCTTAGCTTGAACGTCAGATCTTATAACCGAGGAGGGAGATGATGACGTCGCAGGCACTAGACGCTACCAAGATTACAAAGCCAATCCAACTTGTTGCAGCATGGTTAGTAGGATTAGTAACAATTAACGGTTCATTTCTTCTTGCAGCGGCACAGATTTCGACACCTTGGTGGCTGTCCACATTACTTGTCTCAGCAGCTATAGCAAACGTGCCACTGTTTCTTTTTTGTATTTACCGACTCCAAACAAAATACCGCACCCAAATGCAAGAAGACCAGTACTACGCAAAATATTTAGAGCGGAGTGACGGAACGCTACCTGCGAGAACTCAAGACCCCATGCCCCTTGATGAGAAGAGTTTCGAAGCCGGGGGGCCAGTTAATCTCGCTGACAAAGTGTGACGATGAGCCATGTAACGCATTTGAACTAGATAAGGTTTAGATTAGAGCGATAATCTAGGTGCCGCACGATGGATCTTCTTGAAGACATATAGATCATGTAGCAATAGCGCAACTTACTGTCCATTGAAGAACTACTAAGGGCACTTTGGGAAGGAGTTAAAGCACATGACTGCCGTTAAATTCGATGCGGCCAAAGATTTTGCAACGCCGCTTGGGTTGATCTCTTTCAAATACGTCAAAATAGTGTTTGACGGCCCAGGTGGTCTCAGCAAACAGGAACAGGTTCCAGTGCCGATGAACACGGCTTTCGTACATATTGCAGTGACGGCTATAGACATGGGGTTGGGTTCCGCCACGAGTAATAGATACGGGACATTTAGCAGCCTGAGATTTGACACAGTGGTGAATAAACTTCAACCAGGTAACCTCACATACACCGTGCAAGCTCAACTCATTAGTCAAAGCGTGAACGACCTTTGGAACGGAACAATTTGGCTGACCATATTGTGTTTTGGATAGCTCTCGGCAGCGAAAACCGAACCTGTTGCAGCGTAGGGAGCCTGGTAAGGGCACGGAGTTTCTACGAACCAACTACGGCCGCCCAAACCATCACATCTGATTTTCAGGATAATCAAGGATGCCAGCGTGCCACACAATCAGATACGAATCCTCGATGCTAAAAAAGGGGCCTGCTTTTGATTTTCCACCTTCCGTGAATTCGGGGGGGACACAACACTTATTATTGCACCTCGGACCGTGGTGTTCGCTCGATGGATACGTGCGGGAGTGAAGCGTTTGTGGCGCCGGTCGAGAAAGTGACCGCCCGGGACCTGAACAAAGGAAGACCCAGAGGTCGCGGAAACAGCTCCCTTAATAAAACAGTATTATGTCCACAGAATTCCAATTAGAATGGATCATTTGAATTCTGCTATGTAAGCAATTGAGCTATTTTTGTGCTCTTGACGTGTTCTTAGGTAATCCAGGAACGTTTTGACCGCCTGGGGAATCGGTTTTGCGGCCATCAGCGCACCCGCTAAGACTAAGACCCAGTCTGAAATCCCCCGCCCCAAGAATCCAGACAACCCAGTAAGCACTCCTTCTGTGGCATGAACTTTCAGATCATCGAACATTTTATTGCTGATAATGTCCGCTTCTTGCCTATAGGTCACCAAATCGGCTTCTAACTTAAGAAGATATTTGGTCACTCTGTCCCTAGTCTTTTGATTCCATGGATTGTTTTCCGCTATGCCCGCAAGCTCCGTGAGGCTTGCAATGTATTTTGCTCGTGCTGGGGCCATATTATTCCGATACTTAAGTACATCTTGTGCACTTTTCTTGGCCATCATTCCGTGCGACCAGACATTGTTGAAAATCGAAAAACTCAGTTCCCCGAATTCTGTAGGAAAATTCACGGGAGATACCAGGTCCGGATGTGCCGATGCGAGCCTAACTGATGCCTGTTTATATTGGTTGTAACGATATTCCATCTCTCGCCGATGCCGAGGTTCGAGGAAAATTGGATATAAAGATCGCTTATTCGCTAGAAACAATGTGTTGGTCAGAATTAGAGAATCCGAAATCGGCACCGACGGAGATATGGCAACCAAGTCTCTCTTCTTGCCAGCTGCTGGTCCGGACAAATCAGTGACGGTAAATCGCAGGCCGCCCGGCGGAGAATCTGGGCTCAATTTGCGGAATTCCGGATCTGTATGGTCAATTAGTGCCATCTGACGCCGAAGCTGCTCGAGCTCCTCATCTCGTGCCGAAATTCCTTTTGCTATTTTTGCCCCTTCAAAGATGGAGAGTGTTTCTTGCAAATCGGGCAAGGTCAAAATCTCATGAAGTACACAATTTCCAAAGAAATCATCGACGTGAAAACTGCCAGCGGGGCCTATCAGAGACATGTCTTCAATGCAATATAGCTGTGGATAGACATAATAAATCTCATCGAATATCAGCGCCAATCGCTTGAGATGTTCAATCTGGTCAGGCCCATTTGTTAGATTAACTATGGCTTTAAATGAGCTGTCTAACGACATTTGTCAAACCTCATCTGAAGGAACGATTGATGGTAAAGTTTCATTTCCGGCACTCTCCTCACAATTTAGGTCATCTTGCAATGGTCTTGGGGTCCTATTCTTTAACAAAACCACACCTCCCCGACCAATCAGCCATTCCTGGGGAGAATTCGGAGGAGACAACATTCATTGTTGTATCACGCAGAGAGTTGTACGCTCGACGTATAATTTATCGCACTGAAGCTTTTGTAGCAACGGTCAAGAAACTGACCGGCAGGGACCTGAGCGCAGGGACGACCAGGGGAACGGAAACACCTTGGGTAAAAAAGAAAAAAGTATTGTGTCCCCTAGAAAACGAAAATCATAGTGCAAGATGACCTGTTGAAGTATCATTCGCCTGATTCTCACATTATAATTTGGCTGAGGAGACTTCTCGTGCCCGATTATGATTTTCGTTCCCTCTCTCCAATCGACTTTGAGATCTTGTCCAGGGATTTGCTCCAAAAGGAACTTGGGATAACTTTGGAAAGTTTTAAACCTGGTAGAGATCTAGGAATTGATTTCCGATTTTGGCCTACTCAAGATCACAAGTTGATCGTTCAATGCAAACACTATTTAGATTCTGGTTTTGACTCCTTGTTAAGGAAGTTGACAAAAGAAGAATTGCCAAAAATCAGAAAGCTCGCTCCAACTCGCTATATTTTGACCACCTCCGTCCCACTCAGTCCCTCGCAGCGAGACCAGATAAAGAGCGCTTTATCGCCATTCATTCGATCTTCCGGCGATATTCTAGGAAAGGATGATCTCAACAATCTTCTAGCCAAATTCCCGGCTATAGAGTCTCAAACAGTCAAGCTCTGGTTTTCAAGCGTCAATGTTATGGAAGAAATGTTTTATTCAAAAATCAAGAATCTTTCACGAGACGAAATTGAGCATATTAAGGAACATGCCAAAATCTATGTCCATAATGAAAGTTTCGCTGAAGCTCTTGCTATTTTGGAGGAGTTTCATTTCTGTATTATTTCTGGAATTCCGGGAATTGGAAAAACTATTTTAGCAGAGATGCTCCTTTTGCGTTATAGCAAAGAGGCGGCTTATGAAATAGTGAAGATTAGCGAAGACATCTCCGATGCATGGTCCCTTGGAATTAGTTCGGAGAAAAAGATCTTCTATTACGATGACTTTCTCGGCCAGACTTCTTTTGCTGAAAAGTTTCGTAAGAATGAGGACCAACGGTTAGTACAGTTTATAGATGCTGTCCGACGATCCAAGGGAGCTAGACTTGTGTTGACGACGAGAGAGTATATTCTCAATCAAGCATGTCACCAGTATGAGGTAATTGCGCGCGAACTGCTTGAGCCTCAAAAATGTATCGTTGATCTGTCAAAATATACACGGATAATTAGAGCTAAAATCCTCTTTAATCACCTTTATTTTTCAGAACTTGACAATTCTTATAGCAAAGCTATCCTTGCTGACAGAAATTATCTAAAGATAATAGATCACAAAAATTATAATCCCCGCATTATTCAGTTAATGACTGAGGTCGTGCGAACGCGAGACATAGGTCCTGATATCTATCTCCGCTTTTTTCTCCAAAATTTAAATAACCCCTTGGCTGTCTGGTCCCATGCTTTTGAAAAGCATCTGTCGCAATCAGGTCGCAATTTGCTCATTGTCCTTATGAGTACCCCTTATGCGGTTTTTATGAGTGATTTGCGGCCCGCCTTCCAGCAGTACAGCTCAGTTTATTCTGAGCGGTATCGAACATCAATGAGTCCCCAAGATTTCCAGTTCGCTCTTCGCGAATTGGAGGGAGCCTTCTTGACTTACAATAGACAAGAAGCCGAAATAGTGATCAAATACCACAACCCTTCAGTAAGAGATTTCATAAAACAATATCTCGCCGCGAGCCCAGACGAACTCCGCATCCTCATACTCTCTATAGTGTATTACGAACAGTTGAATTCAATATGGGACATAGATGGCGCACGTGACATTATAAAAAGTTTGAATGCGGCTGATTCGGAATTTTGGATTAACCGGGTGCGCCAGGCTATCAATGCTCCTTCTTGCGGACTGATCAATGTGCGGAAGGGCAACCTAATTCTGAAACAAAGAGAATCCACGGCATCTTCGGAAGAAAAGGCCTGTCTAATTGCGTTGATGGTCAAAGACAAGATTGACTTTCTAAACCCCGTGCTTAAGGAGCTGCTATCAAAAGTTCTCATCAATCTTCAAAAGACGACCGCGAATCGAGAGTTTTTAGGAGAATTACTTGACCTTCTTCTTGAAGCATCTATGCGGTTGAATACTGGAACTATGAACACTCTTGTACCGAAATCCACGGTCTAATTTTGTCATGGTATATGTATGGGGTCCCGTGGGAGTCGCAAGAGGTGTTCAGGGTCGAAATGGGACCCGAAAATTTGGTCCGGGTTCACGACTGTCTGATACTTATGTGCTTCCCCCCGATTCGGAGCTATTTTCTGAACGAGCTATTCCCGCGGGCTCTCCTCAGCCCCCGTGTGAGAGCCAGATCTTTCCCCCCTCGACATGCTCGGATTAGCCCGACTCCCAAAGAATCACCATCCTCCTTCGCGCTTGGAGAAGTATCCGGTTGGACGCATGCCCTCCAACGAGTCGAACGACAAGGCGCCGGGCATGCCTTAGCACTCGTCCCGGGACGTTGATCAGCCAGAAGCGGATCGCCTTCATGCGGCGATGCGCCCAATCTCCCCCCAATACCAACCGCTTCATGGCCACATTGAGATTAAAGGCAAGAATCATGATCTGCCACCAGGCAGCGTTTGAACCAAACAAGCCTGAAGGAAGCTTTCCCCCCGCCAGATCCTCCTTCATGATCGAATGGGCCTCTTCACTCTTGCCGCAGCGTTCTCTGTACCACCGGATTAACTCGTCGCCTGCGATATCTCGGTTCGTCACCACTCCGGTGACTTTGTATTTCACAGCGCCCCAATCCATGGTCTGAAAAGGAAAACCGAGCTGTTCATCCATTCCGGGAAGCGTCTGTTGCTCCAAGGGCTCACGAATCGCCAAGTACCTGTACACTGGCCCATTCTTCTTGGGTCCTACCAACCGGGGGACAAAACAAATCTCGGCATACTCCTGGACTCTGCCGCGGACCTTCCCGGGAAGAGGACGCCAATCAGCTTCGGCTACTTCCCTTACTGCTTTCTTGAACTCGGCCGTTACATCTACCCCCACAGCAAACTCGATGACCCCGAAGCGCTCGCTCTTCGCCTCAGCGCAATAGGTCAAGAGCTCCGCCTGATATCCAGCAGCATCCGAACGCAGACACACCTTCCTCACACCTCCGGAAATCAATTCCAATGCTCGTTGCAAAGGCCGAAGCAGATCAAAATTCGCAGAAACGTTCCCGTCCCGAAATTCACTCAACACCACAACACCCTGTTCCGCCCAATAGATGTTCAAAGGCTGATAGGCCTTGTGTTTCTTATAACAATACAGAGCCTCCTTCTTGTGGGTCTCCACCAACGTCGCATCCATATCTAAAGTCGCCGTCTTCGCCGGCGTGCGTCGCTGAACCTCTGCGACAAAATCCCCATTGGCCCGTACCAGACCATCAAGAGCCTTCTTGGCCGCTGGAATGAACGCTGTATGAGCTATCCTCAGCTTCTCCTGCTCGTCATCGTGAAACAGCTCCAGATATTCTCGAATTGCCGTTGGAGAGGGCATCGTTCGCATCCTCTTCTTCCGCCACCGCCTCCTCAGACTCCGCTTCTCCGATCCAGTCCGGCCCCAGTGCTCAACTTCTCTTAAAATCCGACTGAAACCCTCGTCTCCTTCCAGCACCGCCAAATCTTCTACGCAATCCCCTCCCGCAAGGTTCAGAAGCACCAAAGACATCACCATCTGTTCGTCAGTCCAGCCCTGTTCACCCTGGCGTGCCTGCACGTTCCGAGAAACTATCCGCCCAAAACCCATCACCTGCGCAAACTCCAAGTACACCGGCAATCCAGCCAATCCCGTCATCCCCCCATCTCTCTTCTCAATTTCATACTGGAAAGGAAGAAAACCCTGTGCCATAATCGCTTCACCTCGTTGGTGATAGATTCTTTGTAGCAAAAGCAGTCTATCTTCTTGATCTCTCAAGAACAACGAGGTTTTTCACTTTTTTTGACCCCCAATCAAGGAGGAGGTACCGTGGAAAATTTCCTGGTAAATATGGCGGTCGTAAAGGTGAATTGGGATAGCAGTCAAAAAGATCTTCTAGACAACTATATTCCTCTGGTTGCTTATACATTGAAAGTTTACAATTACGATATTATTTCACTTGAAAACTTCAAGAGTGAATTCAAAAACGTAGCGGAATTTGACATACCTACCGGAGCGATAGCAAGTCTTCTCAAGAGAGCAAGTAAACGCTATGGTTTCATCACGAGAAATGCTGAAGGACTATATGTCATAAACAGACGGTCATTACCGACTTCTCGCTATGAGGAAATAAGAGATAATGAATTAAGAAAATACTATGGACTCAAAGATAAATTCATACAGGTACTCTAAAAGAACCTTCGGAATAGTCCTGGCACAGGAGGAGGTCAACAATTACTTCTTCGAAATACTATATGAAATTGCGCCATTACTTTTCAAAAGCGTTTCCGATATTGACGAGATAAAAATTGAGGAAGGTCAACAAAAGAAATATTTAGTTAGCAAATTTGTCTCGTATGCGGACAAATGTGACCAGCCATCTTTCGAAGCAATAGAGTCATTCGTACGCGGCGCGATGTTGACGGAGACGTTTTACTATTCCGCTCCTGCCGACCTGCAAGGAAAAATGCGAGGGGTTATTGTATATTTTGATACACAGTTTTTGTTGCGAGCCATAGGTCTCTGTGAAACCAAATTTTCAGAGCCCTGTCTTGAATTAGTCAAAATTCTCAGATCGATATCAGTCAAAATGCGCTGTTTTAGACACAGTTACGACGAGGTTTACGGAATACTGTTCGCTGCATCGTCCCAACTGAAAACAAGAGGGAGAATAACATCAAAGCGCCCTGGCGATATTGCAGAGTACTACAATGGCAAAGGAGCTAAGCTATCAGATGTTGAATTGGATATGGCGATGCTTGAGAAAAACCTCAATCAAATAGGTATCGCGATCGTGGATAAACCGCTTCATGAGGAAAATTTGACCGTAGATGAGATCGCACTGGGTGAAGAAATTTCCGCAGAAGTCAGATTTCAATCTGGGCCGTCGAGAAATCATGACATAGATTGTCTAACCTCGATACATCGATTACGCGGAGGTAGGCCACAGAAATACCTAGAATCCTGCTATGCAATTTTTATAACTACAAATACGGCTCTGGCAAGAGCTTCCACGAGGTTTTTTAATAATAATTATGGCGTATCCGATGCAGCAGTATGTATGTCCGACCAGGTCTTTACTACATTGATATGGCTTAAAGCCGTGAAAAAGGCACCTAACCTTCCGAAGCACAGGCTTGTTGCGAACTGCTTCGCCGCCCTTCAACCCTCAGCCGACCTTTGGAATCGTTACGTGGAAGAGGCGGATACCTTAAGAGAAAAGGGAAAAATTGATGAGAATGATTATGCCGTGTTGATTCACAGCTTGGAGGCACGGAACAAATTAATGGAACTTACCCTTGGCCAAGATGACATCGTACGCGGAACCGTTCAAGAAGTCCTTGCTGAGGCTAAGAAGAAGTATACCGAAGAGTTGTCAGCTAAATTGAGAGATGTCACGGCTAACATGACTACGCAAAACAACAAGCTTGAGGGGCTCATTGGCGGATTTGGTCGAGCAATTTATCGGAGCACCTCATTGGTCTTGTTGATCCTTTGGTATGGCGTACTGGTTGAGGCTGTATTCTTGACTACACCAGAAAGGTTAAATAAGGCCAACCTATTCTCATTGCAGGCCTGGGCTTTTTGGTTTTTTTCTCTGCTAACTTTGTTCAATCTTCTCTTGGGTTACAGAGCTTATGATTCGTGCAAAAATATGGCGCAGAAGCTATCAAGTGTCGTAACAAATTGGCTGCGGAAGAAGCTGATCGCGTGAAAATTGAGGAATCGCAGTCTGGATTCAGAATTCCGGGACACGATGCTTAATTCTAAAACGGGAATCCCCGATAGCAAATGCGCCGGGTGAGATAGCGGCGATATTCAACAGGTGCGCAGCCGTGCCGGAAATGCCGTACATGCCCCTTCCTGGACAACACACGGAAGCGATCTTCCCTACTGACACGCGACCGGCACCACGAACGCCTCCCGCAAAGCATCCATCCAGCGAATACCACAAGAGATATGGCGCCGATAATAAGGGACTTCGATGCGCAACAGACGAGGCATAAAGCGACGCCACGAAATGGTAGTCCACGTTCAGAGAAAAATAAATGTTGTGTTCTTCGAATTCCAATCTCATTCACGATTCAGAGCCAATGTGTCCGATGCAACAGGCAGACAGGAACGAACTTGCAATATAAAAGGGAAGAAGTCCTACACTATTTATCACAATTTTCGGGATGCCTAAGAGGCGGGAGCCCCAGGCAGGGTTTATTGATCGGGGATGGTAGAGAATAGAGATGCTATTGTATCATCACCACACCATTCCTCTTTATCGGCATGACTGCCGAAATGGATAAGATCGGACCCCTTATCATGCCATTCGGATTCTTGTTCATCGGCATATTCTTCAATATTGGATATTCGGGCGCTTATGTCGATTCCCAATTGTGCAGCCATCGGTTCAAAAGCGCTTGCTTCCTCTCTCAATGATTCAGGATCAAATTCACGTCTGTTAAATTCGACAACTCCTATAGTTTCTTTCAATGAGGCTTCAGCAAGCTGCTTGTCTGTATCAGTAAATAATTCAGGATGCTTACCCATCAAATCAAATAAAGGTCTTATATCATCAGCAGACGATCCTGGTGCCAAGAGAAATTTCTTCCCGTGTTCTACACCTTGATTGGGGGTCAAAAAAAGTGAAAAACCTCGTTGTTCTTGAGAGATCAAGAAGATAGACTGCTTTTGCTACAAAGAATCTATCACCAACGAGGTGAAGCGATTATGGCACAGGGTTTTCTTCCTTTCCAGTATGAAATTGAGAAGAGAGATGGGGGGATGACGGGATTGGCTGGATTGCCGGTGTACTTGGAGTTTGCGCAGGTGATGGGTTTTGGGCGGATAGTTTCTCGGAACGTGCAGGCACGCCAGGGTGAACAGGGCTGGACTGACGAACAGATGGTGATGTCTTTGGTGCTTCTGAACCTTGCGGGAGGGGATTGCGTAGAAGATTTGGCGGTGCTGGAAGGAGACGAGGGTTTCAGTCGGATTTTAAGAGAAGTTGAGCACTGGGGCCGGACTGGATCGGAGAAGCGGAGTCTGAGGAGGCGGTGGCGGAAGAAGAGGATGCGAACGATGCCCTCTCCAACGGCAATTCGAGAATATCTGGAGCTGTTTCACGATGACGAGCAGGAGAAGCTGAGGATAGCTCATACAGCGTTCATTCCAGCGGCCAAGAAGGCTCTTGATGGTCTGGTACGGGCCAATGGGGATTTTGTCGCAGAGGTTCAGCGACGCACGCCGGCGAAGACGGCGACTTTAGATATGGATGCGACGTTGGTGGAGACCCACAAGAAGGAGGCTCTGTATTGTTATAAGAAACACAAGGCCTATCAGCCTTTGAACATCTATTGGGCGGAACAGGGTGTTGTGGTGTTGAGTGAATTTCGGGACGGGAACGTTTCTGCGAATTTTGATCTGCTTCGGCCTTTGCAACGAGCATTGGAATTGATTTCCGGAGGTGTGAGGAAGGTGTGTCTGCGTTCGGATGCTGCTGGATATCAGGCGGAGCTCTTGACCTATTGCGCTGAGGCGAAGAGCGAGCGCTTCGGGGTCATCGAGTTTGCTGTGGGGGTAGATGTAACGGCCGAGTTCAAGAAAGCAGTAAGGGAAGTAGCCGAAGCTGATTGGCGTCCTCTTCCCGGGAAGGTCCGCGGCAGAGTCCAGGAGTATGCCGAGATTTGTTTTGTCCCCCGGTTGGTAGGACCCAAGAAGAATGGGCCAGTGTACAGGTACTTGGCGATTCGTGAGCCCTTGGAGCAACAGACGCTTCCCGGAATGGATGAACAGCTCGGTTTTCCTTTTCAGACCATGGATTGGGGCGCTGTGAAATACAAAGTCACCGGAGTGGTGACGAACCGAGATATCGCAGGCGACGAGTTAATCCGGTGGTACAGAGAACGCTGCGGCAAGAGTGAAGAGGCCCATTCGATCATGAAGGAGGATCTGGCGGGGGGAAAGCTTCCTTCAGGCTTGTTTGGTTCAAACGCTGCCTGGTGGCAGATCATGATTCTTGCCTTTAATCTCAATGTGGCCATGAAGCGGTTGGTATTGGGGGGAGATTGGGCGCATCGCCGCATGAAGGCGATCCGCTTCTGGCTGATCAACGTCCCGGGACGAGTGCTAAGGCATGCCCGGCGCCTTGTCGTTCGACTCGTTGGAGGGCATGCGTCCAACCGGATACTTCTCCAAGCGCGAAGGAGGATGGTGATTCTTTGGGAGTCGGGCTAATCCGAGCATGTCGAGGGGGGAAAGATCTGGCTCTCACACGGGGGCTGAGGAGAGCCCGCGGGAATAGCTCGTTCAGAAAATAGCTCCGAATCGGGGGGAAGCACATAAGTATCAGACAGTCGTGAACCCGGACCAAATTTTCGGGTCCCATTTCGACCCTGAACACCTCTTGCGACTCCCACGGGACCCCATACATATACCATGACAAAATTAGACCGTGGATTTCGGTCCTTGGTTCAGGTTGCATTTTCGCACGAGCTTGTTTCGCTCTGGGTCTGCAAGTGTTTTGTCTGTAGGGGGTCTTTAGACGAACCGCCGATTTCTGCTCATTTTTCAGGATCCCTCCTGAAAAGAGCACAGCCGTCTAATCCAGACGATTCGGATATTCGGTCACTCCTTTCCGCCAGGGTACGACTGTTGTGGGCAAGGCATTCCCTGATTAGCCCAGATTGGAGTTCCTAAATTTCACCTTCGTATCACTCTCCCTTGGGAGATGCTGTATTTTCCTGACGCGCAGCTGTCGTATCATGATTCATTCTAGGCAGATACCTCACTGCACTACAGTTCTGAAGTCCTATTTCATCACGCTTTGCATCTTTACCACCTGTTGCAGGGAGCACGGGCATATCTTATCATAAGAAAAACCATAAAGAGTGGATAATTCCTTGCAAACCCTTGTAGAACTACACAATGTCTCAGTTTCCCAGGGCCGCGCAGTCATACTGTCCGGCATTAATTGGACGCTTTCCACCGGCCAAAATTGGGCCATTCTCGGACGCAACGGAGCCGGTAAGACCACGTTCCTTAAATTGGTGAGAGGCGACATTTGGCCGGCCCCCAATTGCGGTCTCCGCTTATTCCACATTAACGGCGCTGTTCGGAAGAGCCCGATAGGTTTCCGGGAGAAAACCGGAGTCGTTTCGTCTGAACTTCTGGACACTTACAAGCGAAACGGCCGCAATGTCAAGGGATGGGATGTGGTGCTGACAGGCTTCTTTGACAGCGCATATCTACACCAGGCGCCTGATGCGGAGCAAATTGCCCGCTCGAGAGAGGTCATAGCGTCTTTAAGCATAGATGACTTGATCCAGAGAGATTTTCTGAGCCTGTCCCTGGGGCAGGCCAAGAGAATTCTCATTGCCAGGGCAATAGTCCATAGGCCTAGGCTGCTCATATTGGACGAGCTCGGCACCGGGCTGGACAGGGAATCAAAGAAAACGATCATGGAAATAGTTCAGCGCCTGACTGAAAACGGGACACAGATTTTGTGCTCCACCCATATCGAAGAAGACCTTCCATCCGTGGTAACCCATTTTCTCCAATTGGACGAGGGAAAGATCGTGGCGAACGGACCCAAAGAGGAGATGCCTGCCGCGGAGAGAAAAGAGCCAGCCGAGCTGTTCACTCCCCGGACGCCTGAGCACTCGGCAGTCTCCAACGGTAATCCGTTGATTACGATCAAGAACGTGGATGTGTTCCGAAAAGGCAATCCAGTGCTGCACAGGATCAACTGGACGATCAAGCCCAGAGAGAACTGGGCTGTTCTCGGACGCAATGGCTCAGGAAAGACCACACTGCTCAGACTGATCTCGGGAGATCTGGCGCCGGCGTGGGGTGGCAGCATAAGCAGATTCGGGACCGAAACCTCCCATAACCTCTGGGAAATCCGCCGTAAGCTCAGCCTGGTGTCTGCGGATCTCCAGGCATGGCACGAATATCGGCAAACCGGTCTGGATGTGGTAGTTTCAGGTTTCTTCGGGAGCATAGGAGTCCACAATGCCGTGGCCGAATATCAATCCCTGGCGGCACGGCAGTGGCTCCAGGATTACGATTTGGAAGAGCTTGCAGATAGGGATATCCAGACTTTATCTTACGGCCAACTCCGTATTCTTCTCATAATGCGAGCCATGGTCACAAACCCGGTGATGCTTCTGCTGGATGAACCTCTGTCCGGTCTGGATAAAAAAGTCCGATCGCAAGTCCTCAATCTCCTTGATTCACTGGCCTCCAAGGGGACTGTTCTGGTTTATGTTACGCACAGAATCAGGGAATTGCCGCTATCAATAACCAAAGCGCTTGTTTTGAAAAACGGGACAGTCGATTTCTGTGGTGATGTAGAGGCAGCGTGGTGATCGGAATGGATGTACGAAAGCTCCGGGAACCCGCTTTTTGTGTAAAAAGCCGGTTCCCGAACCCTCCGGCAAAAACTCTAAATGGCTGAGGGTATATCAAAAGGTGAATGCTGGTGCCGCTGCATCGGTTGGTCGAAATCATATAGGAGTTTTTGGGGAAAGGTCCCGGAAAACCACTTTTTGCAAAAAGGGGTTTTCGGGAGATTCCTGGAAACCTATCCTAAATTTTGCCCAACGGCATGGATAGCCGTGCGCGGAGCACCACAAAAAGCGGGTTCCCGAAATTTTCCCTCTTCCATCCAGCCCCCGGGCAGCCTGCGGAGCACTCTACTGCGGGGGTAACTTGCCCATAATGTGAGAGCATATCCCGGATGAAAGCGTTGACCTAGCTTACCTTGATCCGCCGTTCAATTCGCAGGCTAATTATATTGATAATCTTATGGTAATGTTAGTACCGCGGTAAAGAAAGGAAGGATGGCTACCATGAACCCTATTGCGGTAATTTCAATACTGAAGGAGACGGGTATTTTTTTTAGCGCAAGGCACAGGACCTCATTTGTGTGCAGCCGACGAAAGAAGAATGGCGACCGTCAAAATGTATTGGTCGAAATTCTGGATGCAGGTCAGGATGCTGGTGAGGACCGTTATTATTGCATCGCCACTTCAGAGGATAAAACGGTTACGGGGAATCCAGCAGCTTCGATTGAAGTAGTCATTCGGGATCTAAATTGGGAAGCTGTTATCAATAATTAGGAATCGCAATTATTCGTGAAGCCTCTCAGAGATGTCCGTCCAAGTCAAAGGATGAAGACGGTTAATGTTACTCGGTTTCTATTTCTGAATTGCGATTCACAAGCTTTAATGGTGAATCTTTGCGTTCGCTTAGGGGCAAAGTCCTTAATGTAGGACTTGACCGCACCTCAGGTTTAAAGGATGTGCACTCTTACTCCGTAACCATTTAAGAGTTTTTGGGGTGGGGTCCGGGGAGGGATCCCGCGCAGAACGCGGGACAAAAAGTCCCTCTCCGGAAAATATCGCACAGTTTTCCCTCTGGCGGTCCGGAAAACCTTATTATGAGGGACAGCCTACGGTTTTTCTTCCAGAAAAGCCTGCACTTGCGAAATTAGACTCATTCGGTTCTTCTCAAGCGCAACGGCATGGGTTCCCCCGCTTAGGATTACGTGACGCTTGTAAGGCGTATTTACCAGCTTGCCAAAAATCTCTTGCGCCATATATAGCGGCGTGTCCTGATCCCATTCAGCGAGGATGAGCAGCGTCGGCACACGGATTTGGGCCGGGTCGTAGATCGGTATGCCCTTTCCCAATAATTCGACGACGTCCTTGATCACGCCATTGGGGGCTCGCAGCACCGGTGGATTTTGTTTTGCGCCCACGGGATCGGTGGCGAGGTTTTCGGCCCACCATTTGTCGAACCAGCTCTGTGGGCTGATTTCTTCCTGTCGTGCTTCGGGGATTCCTCGCAAACCTCTCGAACGAGCCATTTCTTTCGTCACACTGCGATAGGCGCCCGCACCGGAAATTGGCGGGGGTTCCTTGAGAACCCATAGCGGCGCATAGAGCACCAGCTTAACCACCTTATCATTGTTTCCCGCAGTGAACGATGCCCATTATGGTAGTGCCCCAAGACCAGCCGACGAGATTGAGCTTCTTTATGTTGCGGCGTTTCAGAATGAAATCCACCGCAGCGCCGATATCTTTCACCGCATCAGCCGTGGTAGCGAACGGCGGGTTCTGATCGGCAGGCGCATCCATCGCGGCGGGACGGGTTGAGCCACCATATCCCCGCACGTCCACGAGGTATGTGTCGAAGCCGCGCTTAACCATATAATCCATCCAGGAGCCCCCGGGGAGATCGATGTCAAATGCTGTCTCCGAAGGATAGGTGGCGCCGTGGACGCAAAGCACTACCTTCTCCGGAGAAAATTTTCGCTGGTCCGCGGCGTGCTTGTTTCGCACATACACCTTGATCTGTGGATCCGATGTCGGAACTAGGAATGTTTCGGTGGCAATCTTCGGTCCGGCATAGGTCGGGACCGCAGCGACCAAAGCAGCGATCAGACTTAAAATTACAAACAGTACGTGCATATAAACCCCCTCTCATGGACGGCTTATCCTTGGGCGGAATCTTTGGGTTCTGCAACTTCGTGCATCTCTGGTGGCAGTGTGGGCAGGGGGCGGCTCTATGGACCCCTGAACGTCCCGCTACCATATCCTACAAGACTCGCCTAGAGGACAACGCCGTCGTGACGTTGATAAAAGAGGCCGATCTTCCCCAAGTTTTGAACCTAACTCACCGCATGTACCAGGTCAATTAGAATCTACGGACTCTAGCCCCCCGGCAGAAGAAGGGAGCAGGAGGAGAAATGACTTTCAGAAAGCGGATATGTCGGGGGAAAACCCTTTTGCAAAAGGGTTTTCCCCCGACACCCCCTTTCCGAAAACTCCTATGTGTTTGCGGTGAAGCTATGGTGTGGCGACAGTTTCATTTGCCCGCACACGTCAGATCGACCCGTTCCCGCTTAACCTTGAAAATATGAGAGTTTTTGCCGGAGGGCTCGGGAACCGGCTTTTTACATAAAAAGCGGGTTCCCGAAACTTCCCCTCTTCCTCTCCTCGCCTCCTCGCCTCCGTCGGCGGTCCTCTTCCGGCATGGTGGGGCACTATACCTCCAACTCAACAAGTGGTACATATTCCGGGAGCAGGTTAGGAGATTTATGAACAAAGGATTTTGGTACGCCGTTGGAGCATACAGTATTTGGGGTTTACTTCCTGTCTATTTGAAATTGCTTCAACACGTCGCGGCATTACAGATAGTGAGCCACCGTATTCTCTGGTGCTCACTTATACTATGCGGAGCGATCCTTCTCTCGCGTCAATGGGCGGCTTTCCGCGAGGCGCTGCTGGCACCTCGTGTCGTCAAAGTGTACATCGCGGCGGCGCTGCTGATTGCAATTAATTGGTCTGTGTATGTGTGGGGGGTAAATTCCGGATTCGTCGTCGAAGCGAGCCTCGGATATTTTATCAATCCTCTTGTCAGCGTATTCCTGGGCGTAGTCGTGTTGCGTGAACGCCCGCGCCAATGGCAGTGGGTTGCCATCGGATTCGCAACAGCAGGCGTGCTTTATTTGGCGCTTGCCTATGGCCGTCTGCCCTGGATTGCTTTGACTCTCGCCTTCACCTTTGCCTTCTACGGTCTGGTGAAAAAGATAGGCCCGCTAGGATCGCTTTTCGGCCTGATGCTGGAAACAGGAATACTGGCAGCGCCTGCGCTTATCTGTCTGTTGTATTTCGACACCTTCGGCCAGGGGGCATTCCTCCACACCGGTGCTGTTTCGGATATGCTGCTTGTCGGTACAGGATTGGTGACGGCTGTTCCCCTGCTAATGTTTGCCAAGGCCGCACGCCGTATCCCGCTCTCGCTCCTGGGCATTCTGCAGTACATCGCACCGACACTACAATTCCTGCTTGGCGTAATCGTCTACCAGGAGCCATTTACGCAATCACTGTTCATTGGCTTTAGCTTTGTCTGGGCAGGGCTGGTTATTTTTGGGACTGAAGGATTTTTCGTCGGCAAGTCACAGCGAGATTAGCATTTATTGGTTGTTTGCCCATCTGGGAAGACACTGAGGACGATGAGTCGATATCACTGGAATTTCCATTAACCGACCGTCGTATCTTCAATCGGCTGCATAAGCGCTGAATTTTGACCATTTCCCCTTGACGTGCGCCATGCGCGGTACAATATGTGAACTGGGCCTAGGGGAAGAGACTGCATATCTTCGCCAAAATTAGACCCTGACGGGGGGGATTCAGTAAATATGGACAGGAGGTTAAAACCTTGCTTTCCGAGAAGCAAGCTCACAGATAAGGCGCAATCGAAGCCCTCGTTTCAGCGGATTAATATTGACTCAATAGACCCACAGGAACTTGAAGCATATCCCGACCGGATTGTTTATCAGACCCTTCCCTGGATAAAATTTGTTGCCTTCACTCAATGTGCGGAGCCGATTATGGCGGTTTTGAGCCGCCATGACGAGACCCTGGGATATTTTACCGGCTTAATCGTAAAAAAATTCGGTTTTAAGATTCTGGGCAGTCCTTTTCCGGGCTGGAGCACGCCTTACATGGGCTTTAATCTCCGGCCGGATGTCAGTCGCGCTCTGGCGGCGGAAGCACTTATTGATTTTGGGTTTAATGAGCTGAGATGTCACCATATTGAACTCATGGACAGGAATATGGTCCCAGGCGATTACAACCACCTGGGATTTGAAACTTCGGTGTTCGACAGCTTTGAACTCGACCTCACCTTGAGCAAAGATAGACTGTGGCGAAATATGCGGCAGGATTGCCGGGAATCGATCAGAAAGGCTAAAAGGTCCGGCGTTGTAGTTGAAGAGGCGCATGATATCGAGTTTGCGGATGATTACTACGAACAACTTAAACATGTCTTTGCCGTAAAGCATTCAGTACCGCCTTTCGGAGTGGATCGGGTAAGGCAGCTGATTGCATTTATGGAACCCACCGGCAACCTCCTCATGTTGCGGGCTCGAAATAAAGAAGGGATCTGCATCGCCACATCGATCAGGTTGGCCATGAACACGACCGTATTTGCATGGGGAGCTGCCAGTTGGCGGCATTTCTCGCGGGTAAGACCCAACGAGCTGCTCCAATGGTATGCTATCAAGTACTGGAAGGCACGCGGAATGCGCACGTTCGACCTGGTGGGTCGAGGAGATTACAAACTGAAATACGGTTCGGAGCCCATTGCGGTGCCTTGGGTGAGGAAATCGAAAAGCCCCGGCATCGCGTTCCTCCGCTTTTCGGCTGAAGAAACGTTCAGAGCAGCGCAAGACACATTCGGGAAATTGGCGCACATAGTTGAGAGATTCAGGAGGCGCTAGGCTTTTGTCTGAGCACATATATACGCAGGAGTGCATAAGGTCCTTTCTTAAAACTCGCGGCTGCAACGATTAACGCATGCACGGGGGGAGACAGCGATTGAAGCCGACATTTCACCATCTCGACTTTGGCTCCGTCAACAGTGCTGAACTTGATTCTTTTGGGGATCGGATAATTTTTCAGACGCGACCCTGGCTGGAGTTTATTGCACAAACCCAGAACGCGGAACCGGTAATTGCTGCTCTTCGGGAAGATAACGAGACCATGGGTTACTTCACCGGCCTGCTAGTGAAGAGATTGGGTTTCAAAATCCTTGGAAGCCCTTTCCCGGGCTGGAACACTCCATATATCGGCTTTAACCTGAAGCCGGGGGTATCCCGACGCACGGCTGTCGAAGCCCTCACTGACTTTGCCTTCGGAGACCTGCATTGTGATCACCTGGAACTCATGGACAGGCATATGCTTCGAGAAGACTGCGCGGATCTCGATCTTGAGTGCTCGATTTTCGACAGTTTCGAAGTTGACATCTCGTTGACGGAAGATCAGATCTGGAAAAATATGCGGCGTGAGTGTCGTCAGTGTATCAGAAAAGCGGAGAAATGCGAGGTCCAAATTGAAGAAGCCACTGATCTCTCGTTTGCTGACGAGCATTACGCTCAACTCAAACATGTATTTGCCGTCAAGAATTCAGTGCCGCCGTTCGGCGTGGATCGGGTGCGGCGACTTATAGAATTGGTTCATCCATCAGGCAACCTGCTTATGCTACGAGCTCGCAATAAAGACGGTATTTGCATAGCCACATCTATCTTTGCAGCTATGAATCAGATCATGTTTCATTGGGGAGCCGCCAGTTGGCGGCATTTATCACAGGTTCGTCCAAATGAAATACTGGTGTGGCATGCCATTCAGTATTGGAAGGCGCGTGGCATCAGCACTTTTGAATTGATCGGCCGGGGCGAGTATAAATTGAAGTTCGGATCCAGGCGAATAGTGGTTCCGTGGGTGAGGACGTCAAGGAATCGCAGTATTGCTTTCCTGCGCACGTCAGCCCAAAAAGCATTTTGCAGTGCGCAAAGCGCAATCGGAAAAATAGCTCATGTAGCCGACCGTTTTAGAAGACGTTAATTGCGGGGGAACCCGCTTCTTGCAAAAAGGTGCTCCGCGCACGGCGACCATGCATAACGCAACATCGAATTGCATCAATGGCTCTCAACCTTACGATGCATGTTGGCGCCACGCCCAGTGGGTCCGAACCCTCCGGCAATCCCACGTTCTGCGCGGGACTTATATGGCTGGCGGTGAGTCAGGGCCTATGTAGGTACCTTGCCGCCGGATGACGACGGGGAAGCTCGAGAAACCGTGTTGGGGCAAACAGCCAATGCTATTCTCTCATGCGGACAAATCTTTGTGCATTCGGTGCAGCCGGCCTGATGACCCAAAGCGCTCTTGCGCGGCATCGCCGCCTGTAGCCGGCAGACAACATAAGTTTCCGCATAAGCTAAACCGGAGAGTAGAAAAAGAAGCACTAGAAGAGCCGAACCAATCTTTATGAGTCACATCAGGATTTCAATATCTCCTGGTTGGATGCCCCCTGGGCTCTTACACCGTAGTATCTCCATGGCAAGGGAATTCGGTAGTTGGGTAGGAGAGTAGGAATGCTGCCGGATCGCTAATCCCAGGTCCTGGCGGACCAGCGAATGCGGCCGATGATGCGCAAATCAGCTTGTCGGCGGGTATACTCGGGATAGGCTTCATGGTTGAAGCTAATGATCCTGAGCATGCCTTTCTGGCCCGTCCGAAGCTGCTTTATTTGGATGTTGTCTTCCTCGCCAATGGCATATGTCTTGCCGTCACGAATCTTCCTGTCGGTCATGTCGACGAGGACCACATCGCCGTCTTCCAATACCGGGCTCA
The DNA here is from genome assembly GCA_963843165.1 of uncultured delta proteobacterium. Taxonomy (GTDB): domain Bacteria; phylum Desulfobacterota; class Desulfomonilia; order Desulfomonilales; family Desulfomonilaceae; genus DATJPW01. The sequence goes on from CAWJJL010000010.1 coordinate 31,001, forward strand.
TGCTGTCGCCCTGCACTTTAAACAGTCCGCTGTGACTTGTTGAAGCGCCGAGTGTTGAATACCAGTCTCTCCTGAATTGGTAAGTTCCCAGCACCTCTTCCGCGATAGGCACAGCTCCGGCGCCCGCGGCCAACTTAGGGCTGTACATCGGAATGGCGATGAATTCTTCGGTCTTTTCCAGCAAGAACCATTTCTGATCCTTGCCGGTTAATTTTTTGATTTTCTCGAAAGTGGAGTAATCGGGCCAGACCCCGATGCGTCTCCACGCCCCCACTGTGTTCGGCGCTACCTGGAGTTCGCGGGCGATCTGATTTTGCGATTTCCCTCGCACTTCCGGTAACTGGCTGAATTTTTCCCAGAATTTGGATGTCATTTTTTTCTTGACAACCTCGTGCTGCGTGCGGTATGCTGCACGGGAATCGATAAACCAACTGGTATCCCCGTGAGTAGCCCCTATTCCCTACACGAAACGGTGATGTATGTCAACCAAAAAACTGTCTCTCAACGAGCGATTATCCGCTGCCTCACGCCAATCCGATGTTGTGAAGCGAATCTTCTCATTCAAGAATCCCCCCGATTCCCTGTCCCGATTTGCCCGCATCTGCGGAATCCGACCAAAAAAACTCATCGATTGGGACCGCGGAGCCATGCCCGATGACAGCTCGCTTTTTGCCATCGCCGAACGCCTGGGAACCACAGTCCTTTACCTGAAATACGAAATGGGGCCGCGGGTAGTCGCAGACGCAGACCACTTTTGGGAATCGATGTTCGACAAACTCTGGCCTGACCGGTCCGCCCGAAACAGCGGATTACAGCCTCCAAACCGGTCCGAAGAACCCTGTGACATCATGAGCCTGTAATGGAGCGACACATGAATCCAGAACAATGGCGCCCTATAACGGGCTGGACGTATTACTCCTGGAAATTAAGGAAATACATCAAGACGGAACCGCTCGGGAAATTCGGCGCCCATCCAGCCGTACGCCTCACAGAACACGACGAAGACAAGGATCGGTCAGTCGCGAAACTGATGCTGATCGCATTCGGGAAGACCACAGCATCGAACTACGATGCCATTATCCCTCTTGTCCGGGACGGTGATCCTACGAACATCCGGTTATCCAATCTGACCTTCAATCGCCCGACACCGCCGGGTCATCGATCCTGCATCACAGCAATGGCATTGAGCCGCGACATCCGGACAGCTCTGATGAGATTCAGAAGGCGGGCCACCAGGGGGAAAACCCTTTTGCAAAAGGGTTTTCCCCCTGACCCCCCTTCCGAAAACTCCCATTATGTTACGGCGCAAGGAGGCGAAATGACTGATTTGGGCGCCCGCACACGACAAATCGGTACGTTCCTGGTTAACCGTGAAAATATTAGAGTTTTTGCCGGAGGGTTCGGGAACCGGCTTTTTACACAAAAAGCGGGTTCCCGGAAGATCTCTCAGAAACCTCTCATCTTAGGCTGCGATGCACTCGGACTATCCAGAGGAAATATCAGGGCGGAGGAGTATCAATCATGAACCTGGCCAAATTAGAGAAACCGCTGAAATCTCTCCCGGTGCCTGATGCGCTGTCTCAGGCGGCACAATGGCAGCAGGAGCACGAGAGCGAGCTCATCTCCGACGGGAAATGCCACTGCAAAATGCTCAAAAAGTGGTGTTTGGCCAAACAGGAGCGGTTCAGGCACACATGGAGCGGATCGTCCGAACGGCATTTAACAAGGAAAGTCCGTGCCGAATTTATCCGATGCATCAGATGCCGCCACTTCAAGCTGCGCAAGGAAATCACACTGAAAAAACTACGGGGTTCTGCCATGCGGGGACTCACCAAGGCGGGCGTCGAGGCTTCTATTCGAAACCGCGATCAGCGCTCTGCGAACCTGCAGAAGATGGATCGTGAATCCGCGGCCAACGCCTGGACCTTTCTCTGTTCGCTTGGCTATGACTGATCCATGACATGCATTGCAGTCGTATTGAATATCCACCGCATCCGCCGGGCGTGACTCATACCGTATTAGCGGAAGGAGCAGTGGGTCTTTTTAACCACGACCGGACCTGAAATCGCACAAAGAATCATGCTCGATCTGAAGCACAGGAGCGGCTGGCCAGAGATACCGGAGATCCACAGGGAAGATCACCATCTCTACGCATGCACGAACGACCGAATCATCCATGTCGTCGTAAGGAACGGAAGACAGCAAGTGAACAAGCCGCAGATGACGCAAATCAACAGCGGGAGTTTTCCGCAAGAGGGTCACGGGTCTACCGGACGTGGGGCCGACAATGCACCTCAATTTCCCGTGCGTGCGATTAACTTAATGCCTGCACAAAGGATATTGCTCGCCGGCAGCGGAGCACCTTTTGCAACCCCGCGTCCGGCGGGGTTCCTCCTATTGCAGAACGATTTGGAGGATCGTTCATGTCTAATCCACCCCCCCCTTAGAGACAGACCACATTTCCGATCAGGAAAAGACGATCCTCCACTTTATTCGATTGGGCGTAGCCGGTCACGCAGCCGTGGTAAACCGCCGGTTTGCTGTAGTACCGGCCGCCCCACAAATTGTTCGGGTCGCCCAAGGGTTGAACCTTGCCCTGAAACTGCCCGCTAACGGATTTCTGACAGGCGCGATAGGGGATCCAAACCAGGCGTAGGGCATTCTGCGCTTATCCACGTATATTTTACGCGAAGAGGATTCTCATGCCGCCAAAGATAGACAAGTGGGTCATCGGTAATTTCTTCGACATGCTTCACCTGAACATGAACAGCCTCCAGCGATACCTGCTGCGGGTCGGCGATAAGACAACCTTGGGCCAACTGGAAAAGATGCAAAACGGCCTGTTCGCGCCGATGCGTGAGATGAGGAATTACTTGGAGATCGGCTATGGCCCCGACAACATTCCAGAACAGGAACCGCCAAAACCGGAGGCAGCATGATGGCGCTACGGCAGGAAGAGAGGAAGTTTCGGGAACCCGTTTCCGAACCGAGAAAGAGCCCGGGAACCCGCTTTCCGAGAGGAGCGCAAAGCGCGTGAGCGTACGAGCTGAAACAAGACGAGCGCAGAAGCGAACTGCTGAGGCACCGCAGTCCGAAACACCGGAGCCGCTGCAGGAGCAGCACGTCCTCGGCATGGTTCGATGGATTGACACGAATCTATGGATTCGTCCAATTGGTGGCGGCATCGAACCGTTGAAGCTCAACAAATTCCAGAAAATCCTCATCGCATTCATCGTCAAATACCTGAAGCTCGGTAACCCTGTTCGTCTGGTAGTGCTCAAGTCCAGGCAGCTCGGGATTTCCACTGCGGTCCAGGCCGTCCTCTTTTACATGGTCACACACTACCCGGAATGGCGAGCAATGGTCATTGCGCACCAGAAGGGCCCGGCCCGGAACCTCTACCGGATGACCCGCAGGTATTATCAGCATCTTCCGAAATCGGAGAGGAAACCGCTACGCTCACGCAGGCTTGTTCCATCCAAGGACGGCCTGGAATACGATCATCCGCATTCTTCCGAAATGGCCGTCGTAACCGCGGAATCCGAGGAAGTGGCCCGGTCCGAAACGCTTCAGGGCGTCCACTGCTCGGAGGAGGCATTCTTCCGGGATCCTGAGACCACGATGACCGCTCTGGAACAAGCGGTCCATGAAGTTGCCAATACCATCTTCATAATCGAATCCACGGCCCGCGGTCTGAATTCCTTCAAGCAGTATTGGGATCGAGCGCATCAGACCGATTCCATCTGGAGCCCGATTTTCTTCTCCTGGAAGGACGATCCGAATGCACGTATCGAGATCCTGCCCGGCGAAATGTTTGAACTGGACGATCAGGAACTCGAGTTCCGGGATAAATACAACCTCACGCTGGAACAGATCAAATGGGCCAGATACAAGCGAGACGACAAGTGCCACGGATCCTGGGAGAAATTCCACCAGGAATATCCCGTCGCTCCTGAGGTCGCGTTCCTCTACTCAGGCTATCCGATCTTCGACCAGAAGCTGCTGCGTGAACAGTTGGAAACCGCTCAACAGGCGTTAAAGCCTCTGTTTGTGGGAGACATCGAATTCAAATCTTCCACAGAACCTGTCCCGCAGCTCGTTGAATTGCAGCATGGCCGGGGTCCATTGACGGTCTGGAAGCAACCGCAGCCGAGTCGAACCTATTGTTCCGGTCACGACCCGTCTGAAGGTGGAGGCACCAAGGCGGACTACTGCGCGAGCGTCTTCTTGGATGACGAGACTGCCGAATTGGTGGCCGAATATGCGTCCAATACGGTCCGGCCGACAGAATATGCAATCAAGTGCTACCAGATGGGGATCTTTTACAATTCCGCGCTTATGGGGATCGAGCGGAATGCCATAGGTCAGGCGGTCCTGGGCGCCCTGGAGCATGGGATTGACGAACGCCGGACCGACGATCCCACGAAGCTGAAATACCCGCAACTGCGGCGCTATCAGCATCTGTACTTTGAAATGAAATACGACGAACGTGTGGAGAAAGAAACGAAACGGCTCGGGTTCCCCACAACCAAGAATTCCAAATACAGAATCATTTCGCAGTTGGCCGAAGCTCACCGGGACGGCACGTTTGTTCCCAGATCGCCGGCCATGATCCTGCAGATGATGGGCTTCGTCTGGGAACAGACCCCGAAAAGGAAAGGTTATAAGCAGAATCACACGGACGACCTGACCAAAAACCCGAACGACGACTTGATTATGGCCGCAGCCATTGCCTATGACATGCGCCTGCACCGGTTCGGGAAACGGTTCTGCCCGAAAGTCGAATCCGATGAATGGGATGGGGTGGCAGCATGACCGCAGATTGGCATTGTTTGAACTTCCCGAAATCAGACGCCCAGGGGGAAACCCCTTTTGCAATCCACGTTCTCGCGGTATCCGGAACCTTTCCCCAAAAACTCCTAAACGGTTTTAACTTAACCGGAGCCACAGTCCTGCATCACCCTTGAATCACCGCCAGCCATTTAGTCCCACGGAGAACGCGGTTTTGCGGGAGGGAACGGGCCCACTGGGCGTGGGGCCAACATGCATCGTGAGGCTCGAGACTTTTCACATCGATCTAGAACTATCTGCATAACCCTCGACTCACCGCCAGCAATATAAGAGTTTTTGCCGGAGGGGGCGGGACATTGGGGCGCATTGTTGGCCCCACGCCCAGTGGACCTGGAACCCCTTTTCCGAAAACTCCCATTCGATTGCGGATCAGCAATGGCCCAGCGACAAGCTCACTTTCCGCACACGAGTTCCATCTGTGCCAGTGAGTGGGGCACGCAGTCCAATGCAAGTAATTTTAGAGTTTTTGGGGAAGGTTCCGGGAAACACTTTTTACACAAAAAGGGGTTCCCGGAGGATCTCACTTATCAAAATATGCACGGTGACGGCATGAACCTCAAAACTCTCGATCTCAAAGACAATCTTTACGTGGTCGCGGATGATAATGCAGCCCCGAAATTTACGCACGTGGAGGCATCTATCGGCTGGTCCAATCCCGCGGGCGAGGATCACGAAGCCTTGCACGCCTTGCTCGTGGGTGGCAGGCAGGAAGACGGCCGGTTGCGGATCTTCCTCGAATATCAGGGCGATGCAGCGCAGCTCGCGGACATGTGCGTGGACGTCAAGGACGCCCTGCTCGTGGAGCGTTTCTGGTGCGACGGGACCGCACAGGGAAGCGTTCAGCAACTGCGGGGGCATGACGGCCTGACCTGTTACAAGAGCTGGGGCGAGGATCGCTTGGGTAATGAGCTTTGGGACGTGAAGGAGCCGGAGAAGGTCTGGCGCTATTTCCGGGCTTCACGTCCTACTGCGGCTATCGTCCCGGTCCCGGACTACATCCGGACGGATATCCAGGGAGGCCTCGATCGGCTCGTGAGGCTCGCACACAAAAAACAGCTCATTATCAACAAAAGCTGCCAGATCTGCCAGTGGACGCTTGCTCAAGTGCGCAAGGACATCGAAAAACATCCGATCGCACAAGCGCTGATTTGGCTCGTCTGGCGATTGGAAGACCTCGCAGAGCAGGAAAACCGAATGCACAGCCGGCTGGAAGAAACCGGGGAACTCCCCTACCCTAACCGCCAAATTATTTGAGGAACCCATGACTCGCACGTACCACGATATTTGGCTGGAATTGTGGCAGATCGGCGCTCCGGACAATGCGATTGCCCGGATCTGCGAAACGCATCAGACACGCATTCGCAAATGGCGATTGGGCAATAAGCTCCCGACCGTGTCCGGAAAGATCCACCGGCATCAGCGTTGGGAAGAGCATCACCAGGCCGAAATCGCGGAAATCCTGGAGCGCACATGACGCCCGACGAGCTTGACGAAGTGATTTTGGAGCTATCGGAAGCCGATTATGATGAATTGGAAGGCATGGCCCTGGATTATTGCATGGACCATAGAAATTTCACCCGAGGCAACGATCACCAGAAAGGAATCATGCTGCAATCCGCCATGCGTATGATGATGAAAGAGCAGATAACCTACGAATCGAACGTATCCCCGATGATTTGACTGCCGACCCAAACCGACTCGATCGGAGGAAGCTCGGGGAGTTGTGATTGCAAATGGATTATTGCATTAGCGCCGTTTGTAGGATGACAAATCACCTTCAGAAAGAGGATTGCCAGGGGAAAAGCCGTTTTGCAAACGCAATATTAACCTTGATAACCCCAAGGAAGGGGGATTGTGCATAACCTAGCTTTTGATTTGCAAAAAGACAAGCCTCTGCGCGATGATGACGCGCCAATCAGAGGTTATCGAATGATCACATCTTTTGACATTCAGAATTTTCGTTGTTTCGAACGACTGAGCTTGAAAGACCTTCGTACCATAAATATCATCGTGGGCGACAATGGGTCCGGGAAAACAGCGTTGCTAGAAGCATTACTCTTGGCAGCCAGGGCTCATCCACAAGCAGCTACATTCATACGAATGGCCAGGAACCGACCTGGTCCCCAAGGACAAGTTACTTGGAGCCGGGATTTTTTCGAGTCTTTTTGGGAAGACCTCTTTTTTGATTTCAGTCACTCAAAAACAATTACAGCAACATTCACTGATTCTCTGATCGGCAATTTTAAAGTCAGGGTTTATTATGAAATGCCCGTGTCAGAACCGGCATTCTCACCGGTGGCTTCTATTCCTAGATTGGTGTTTGAACGCACTGAGCCCAACGGCAGCACAATAACCAAAACTCAAATAAAAATAGACGAGCAGGGTAATCCTATCTTTGAGGGACTTTTTGACCAATCGCCAGCAGTTTATATACTTCCGTCTACTGCTCAATTCTATGCACAAGAAATGGTCGATTATTTTTCTGCGCTTAGCAGACAAAACTTGGAAGGTTATGTCATAGAGGCGATGCAAAAAGACTTTCCACAAATATCAAATATCTCGATCCTTACGGACGGGAATGTGCCTGGGTTGTTTGTCACAACTAAATCCGCTGCAAAAACAAAAATACCCTTAGCCGTAGTGTCGTCTGGAGCCGCGCGGTATTTGAATATCTTGCTAGCAATTGCGAACACTACGAACGGTGTTGTACTAATTGATGAAATTGAAAACGGAATTTACTGGCATAAGCTGCCAAATATCTGGGAAAGACTACGAGACCTCTGTGTTAGTCGAAGCGTACAGATATTTGCAACCACACACAGCAATGAATGCCTTCAGTCTCTTGCGAGGGCAATAAAGGGGCATGAAAAGAATTTTTCGTTAATCCGAACAGAAGTTACTAAGGGGAAGCACCAAGTAAAACATTTTGACGGCGAGAAATTTCTGGCAGCCCTGGAGCAGCGTGGTGAAATCCGCTAAAGAGATCAGACGGACAACCTCCAGCGGTAATTGGAGATTAACGACAAAGAGACTGATTATCTGCGAGGGCGATAACGACAAACACTTCCTTCAAGCATTAATTAAAGCCAATAAATTGGGCACTTTTCAGGTCGGGCACGCAGATGAATGCAACAACGGTAAGGGCGGGGGGCGGAGTGGTTTTGGACATGCACTCAAAGGATTAGAATTATTCAAAGCATTTGACAAGTTAACAGGGATTGGGATTGTAACTGATAATGACCATAAGGGGGTTCTCTCTGAAATTCAAAAGAATTTGAGAAAGAAAGCGGGGGTAATAATTGAGTCGGGAGAATGCATAGGCAAGCTAGGAGACAAACCGGTAATCATTATATTGCTCCCAGACGATTATATGCATGGAAACTTGGAAAGCTTTTGCTTGCCCATTTTATACGAGACTTGGCCCAGGGCAGAAAAGTGTTTGATGAAATGTCTGGCGTGTACAGAGGCGGATAAATGGAAAAAACAGGATAAATTGTACAAAGCCAAAGTGCGAGCGATAATTTCGGGGCATCACATGGATGATCCATACATGACCCTGGGTCTGTTATTCAAAAGAAAGATATTGCCAGCGGATCATCCACGTTTCGCTCGATTGGTAGACATTTTAAGACGGTTTGATGAAATAGCTGCCAAGTGTGAGTTTTAGTACATTCAGCCAGGTTTTTGGTTTTCCCTTAGTCTCTCTGTTCGCTTTGCTTTCAGTACCCGCTCATTGCCTCTTCAAACCGCTCATCCGCGTCATCAGCCTATTTCTGCTCGGCTGTTTCTATGAACTGACACACTGGAGGTCAAAGATATTGCAATGAAATGCCGAGTTTAGTGATTATGGTGGATTCCGACTTCCGGAATCACAGCGTAATTCTTGAGATTTCCATACTGGAAGACCCATTAATCTAGGCAGGGGTTTAGAATTAAAGCCCTGGGCTTCGATCCCAAGCCTACGGTCCACGACCTTCGGCATCGGTGGCACACGAATTCAGTGCGCAGCGGCATCCATCCGGCCACAGCGGACGCAATTGTTGGCCACAGAGACAAGAAGAAAACCTTGCAGAGCCTTTACCTTACGATCATCGACGAAGATCTGATCATGGCCATTGACATGATGAAGTTCGATACGGGGAATACGGAGATATCGGTGAAGAAATGATGTTCGGTAATGAGGGATAGCGGCGGGACAACGTGCGGTATATGGACAGCGAATCCACGCTCCTGCCCCCGGTGTCGGTCATGAACGAAAAGAAAGCAAGTAAAGTGTCTCCGCTCGCTCTGCAGCCCTTCGTTAGACCTTGCTTTTCATTCCCAAATTGAATCGTAGCGATATAGAATGCGAAAATCGATTGGATTGCCGCGAGTCGCTTCAGAGACCAGAAGGTGCCACAATTGTCGATTCATCTGCTGTATCGCAGTCTTCATTCCCCCTTGCTGCCGCCCCTGATTATCAAACGGAACAAATAAGACAGCGGGCTCACCGTCTTCTTCGAAAAAGCGAACCCAAAGGCGCCACCCCACCATGCGATTCGCATCCATCCATGAATTGATCACATCACCCCTTGAAGTCCGCCAGAGGTTAGATGTGTCTGTCGCACGGAGTGTGACGGGCCCTGTCCAGTCGTTCGACGGCTCAACCGGCAGGCCCTCAACTGGGAGACTGGCAGCCGCCGGTACCCTATTCCTGGGCGGCCAGGGGACCGCAGCGGAATGTTTCTTCGCATGCGGTGGCGTACACGCGTCCCCCCGCATGTTCATCCGACCGCGGAAGACCCGGGCAAGAGCCAACTGAGTGCGATCGCTATGCGGAGTCACGACATAACCCGTGTTGACATCCCCGATCATCGTTGACCTTTTGGTGCCGTACTTCCACCAATAGGCAGCAACATAAGCGCAAATAATGGCGTCCAGCTTGTTTTCGTTGTCTTTGTTTTGTGCCAGCAGGCCCGTCACAAAGCTGTCGATGTTCGCGATTGGCAGGTCCGCTGACGCCAAGCTCTGAAGCAGCTCCAGTAGCTGTTGCCATGCCAGAACATCGCGGCGGCCGACCTTGTATTTCAGGATGTGATCCAAATCGAAGAGCCCGATGACCGCGGGATGAGGATAACATTCGAAGTAGTGACGTCCGTCCTCTGCTTCGGGTATAGCCATCGGATTGTGGCGGTAGCCGTTTGCCACCAGCTCCCGTAGAAGGTCCCAGATGCGCGCGCCGCTTGTCCAGCAGGGATTACTCACATTGGAAGGGTACGCTCCACAATCGAACTCCTTCATCAGAGCTCGTGCGAGGTCTGCTTCCACGGGACGACAACCAGATTCATTGACGACGCAGAGGGGCTGGTCGACTGCCCAAATGCGCAGTTCCGCATCTTCTGTTCGTCCTACTAGGTCGATTGCTTCGTTCCAACTTGCAGCAATCGGATAATCTTTCCGGAGCCACAGGGCTCCGTCCTCTCGGAGGACCAACTCACAGATGGCACCCTTGTTGCCCGCTCCCCATGCTGAATCAAAACCGGTGAACACCGCACGCATAGTTTTCTCCTATTTGTTTTCTCGGAGCCCCTTACCTAATCTGGTTTCTGCGCGAACCCTACTCAATTGTGTCCCACCTTCCCCTCCAACCCCGCGTTTCTTCTGCGGAGCACTCGGCCAAGCGTCTTCTCACGGAAGAAAAAGGGGACATTCTTCTTTCTTCTTAATCTTTGCTGCCTTCCCGACCGGCTTTCATGATAAAATGGTGCTATGCCAAGAACCACACGAGCCTCCATCTGAGGGATTTGCTATCACGTTTTGAACCGCGGCAACGCGCGGCATGATGTGTTTCATGACGATGACGACCACCACCGGGAACGAGGCTGAACTCACTGCACTGCGGACCGGTGTTCAGCGTCGGGCACCATTCGGAAGTGAACGTTGGCAGAAGAAAACCGCGCACCGCATGTGCCTGGCATTCAGGCTGCGACCCCGCGGACGCCCACGAACCGAGGAAATAAAGTAGAATGTCCCGATTTCCACAAAGGTGAGTTTTCTCCGTCGCTTCCGGAAGGTGCCCTTCCTGCCTAAAACCTCTGAAAACCTTGGGAGCAGTTGGAAGCCCATTGACATCAATGGGCTTCTCGGTTTATCACGCTCACACAATGGTCCGATTCCTTAAACTTGTCTGCAGCTCTGTCAGCGGTCGTGTGTTCAAAGAGGGGCACCATGATACGGATTGAGGTAAAAGATGACGGGGGAAAATTAACGAAACGGCTTGTTAAGGACGTTCATGCCGATTTGAAGACGGCACTGAAAGGCGCGGGCCTATGGGATTGTCTCGATTTTTTCGAGATCGCCATCGGAAAGAAGAAGACGGAAAATGATGTCTTTCCCTCTTTCGAGTGGCTTTCGTGCTCTCCTGTTTCCAGTGAGGGGCATCATTATATCTATATCGGGACGGTCTCCAAAGGCAGGCACAATTTGGTTTTCGTGGGTAAGACTTCCAAAGGTTTCCAGGCCGCATGTGAAGTGGCTAACATGTGTGCCGACGAATTGAGAGCCTAATTCAAGTTCAGAACGATTCTCCGCGAAATTCAGACTTGTTTCTCTTCGCCTTATCTTTCCCCCCTACCTTATCCGGAGAATCGCGGAGATTTGATCTTAGAAGCCTGTACAACGATTGATCAACCGGTTCCTCAGTGTATCGGCTAATGTTGTGTCTCCGAAAAACCTTTACACCTGAATGGCGCGGGGCCTTGGCCGGAGAACTCCACCGCGTGGCTCTCTGTAAAGCTATCATGGAGACACTACACGAGGGTTGCCGAATTCATTTCTTCGCATGGGGCGGCGGGAGTCTGCAACCGTTGCCGAAATGGGTTTCGGGCTTGGGCGTATCGGTGGAGGTTGAGGCGGATTGTCGTCCTTCGAACAGCGTTCGAGGCGCTTCAGGGCTTACTTCGGGTCCGAGAGACCATCGAACGACCGATCAAGCCTCCTAGGACACACAGGATGGGGTGTTTGCCGCATAATTCCGGATAGGATCAAGACTGTTGCCCGAAAGACAATCCGCGATCGGGATTATGAAGCGAGACTGTGAGAGTTTTTGTGGTATTTGTTGTAGTATGGTAGTGGCCGAGCGGAATTTCGTCTCTTGCATAATGCAGTTTGATTTCGATGTTCAGAATCAGACAACAAAATCAGAATCGGTAGCCCCGTGTGGAGTATAAGTGAACGTTGAGACGACGACAGCCGATTACAGTATCGGTGAGGAGATTGCAAACAGCATTACTCATGGATTGGGAATCGTTTTATCTTTAACGGGGCTGGTTGTTTCTTCTAATCTCCGCCGGGAGCTCGGGCGATGTTTCGCGGATAATCAGCAGCATTTTTTTCGGGTACTACTCTCATTCTCCTCTACACAGTATCGACCCTGTATCACGGCATTCAACAACCTAATGTAAAACCGATCATGAGAGTGTTGGATCATTCCGCGATATTCTTTCTGATTGCGGGCTCCTATGCGCCATTTGCTCTGGTAAATCTTAAAGGCCCTTGGGGCTGGTCTCTTTTCGGTGTGATTTGGGGCCTGGCACTGTGCGGTACTTTCCTTGAAGTTTTTTTGAAACAAAGACGGCGCGGAATATCCGTCGGCTTGTATGTCTTTATGGGCTGGGCAATCGTTATAGCTTTGAAACAGTTGCTTGCAGCAGTTTCACCTGAGGGGGTTTTGCTACTTCTCCTCGGAGGGATCTCATACACGGGCGGAATCGTTTTTTATATTTGGCGACGGCTGCCGTATCATCATGCTGTTTGGCATGTATTTGTATTGGCAGGCAGCATTTTTCATTTTTTCGCAGTCCTTTTCTATGCAGTCCCTTCCGGCCATTAGGTCTTTACTGCCGTTATTCGGAAAATGGGGGTCAGCTCTTGAAATACAAGATCGTGAGTTCGGTTTTAGGACCGGCCCGAACTCCTTGGAAATTCCGAATTCCTGGGTACATTACTCGCTCGGGTGGCAGAGATTGAGCGGAAATCACTTTCTCTAGCTTTCAATGCGGCTTGGAGTCCTTTGGTCCCCTTGATTGGGATGTGAACGAAACAGGGAAGTTGGAAGGTTCCCAACTTCCCCGTCATATCAATGTCTTATTTGGCGTCCCCAAGGGGATTCGAACTCCTGTCGCCGGCGTGAAAGGCTCTCGACGCACATTGGCCGCCCTGCCCTTTAAGCAGAAATATAGCCTCATTTCTGCGTTTCCTCCGCTTCTCCGGTGTACCGTTGGTGTACGGTTTTTGCATGAAGAAAATATTTTTGCAGGGAGAGAGTACACCATACTGCCCTTTCATGGAAGGTGAATCACGGACCAACAGGCCGGGATCGAATTTCAACCGAAGAACGACCAGCAGATCATAGTGGAATTCGGCAAGATAGAGCAGGCGCTTTCTAACAGATATCTTTAGCACTGTGTTTCCGTGGTACTGCTTTTCACTTGACCCTACTGTGGTCCTGAAATAGATTCCCGCCGGTACCTGGATCGGGAGGCACAAGTAGATTGATGGATTTATGGATTCCGACCCAAACTAAGGTTCCAAAATTAAAGCCAAACCCCAGATCATTGTTCTGGTAATCGGCTTTGACCCGGAGAGTCACTCAAAATAGTTACCTTGCCCCGCATGAGCGCGCAAGATGTAATTAAAGCTTGATTGTGCAAAGCTAATGACAATGAAGACGAGATTTTTCGAGTCTCCCCGGATGCCGTCCTGTCGGCATGTACGATGTGAGGACTAATGTGCTGAAAACAGTGCACGAGATTCGCGATCCAATCCATGTTTTTGTGCGCTTGGATTCGGACGAACGCAAGGTATTGGATTCCAAGCCGTTTCAGCGCCTCCGTCATATCCATCAACTCGGGATGACGTATTTGCTCTATCCCGGGGCCACGCACAGACGATTTGAGCACTCACTTGGCGTCATGGAGCTGGCATCCAGAGTATTTGATGTGGTCACTCGGCCTGAAAATGTTACTGACGAAGTCAAAGACCTATTGCCGGAAATTGCTGATGAGGACAAAAGGCGATATTGGCGACGCGTGCTTCGCATGGCAGCGCTTTGTCACGACCTCGGTCATTTGCCTTTCTCTCATACGGCGGAAAAGGAACTTTTGCCCAAAGATTGGGGACATGAAAGCCTTACAGGGGAGATAATCCATTACAAGGAGATGCAGGAGATATGGGATGGGGTCACGCCGCCCTTGCGCACAGATGAGCTGGTAAAGCTAGCCATTGGCCCGAAAAAGGCGCCAGCTGAACTTTCATTCACGAATTGGGAAACTATTCTCTCTGAGATAATTGTAGGTGACGTTTTCGGAGTAGATCGTATGGACTATCTCCTTCGGGATTCGCATCATATAGGTGTGGCGTATGGTAAATTTGACCACTTCAGATTGATCGACACATTGAGAATACTTCCTGCGCCGCCGTCGGACGAATCTGAAACAGATATTGGCGGTTCTCGGGAGGTTTCATTGGGTGTGGAAGATGGGGGGCTTCAATCTTCCGAAGCCCTATTGCTGGCACGATATTTCATGTATTCACAGGTTTATTTTCATCCGGTCCGCCGGATTTACGACATTCATCTAAAGGATTTTCTTCGAGACTGGCTTCCAGATCGAATGTTTTCAACCAACCTTGAAAAGCATTTGACTTTGACCGACAATGAGGTTAGCGCAGCAATTCTGAAAGCAGCTGTCGATCCTGCACTAAGTGGCCACGACCATGCTCAACGAATCGTATTGCACAAACATTTCAAGCGTTTTTATATTCCCTCTAGGAATGATCGGAGAATCAATCCCGAAGCTGGGTACGAAGTGTTTGAGGCTGGGAAAGAAAAATTCGGATGTCAGAGTATGCGATATGACAGATACTCTGAAAAAGGGCAAGTTTACGACTTCCCTGTATTGGCCTCACACAATAGCATCGTGTCCTCCACATCGAGATCCCAAGTTTTGGAATCTCTTCCGCTGGCCTCTGTGGATTGCGTGTTCGTGGACAGCGGATTGCTAAAGGAAGCGATAGATTGGCTTCAAAGCAACAAAGCTTCGATCATTCAGCCTGAGGAGGAAACTTCATGAAGAGGCTTCAAAAGGCGGTAATATTAGCGGAACTGGCTGATAAAATGTGGGCTCACGGTAGCTGGTGTGGGGAGACTCATATACAAAAAGCCGTTTATTTGTTGCAAGAACTATTCAAAGTTCCCTTGGAATATCACTATTTGCTTTACAAACACGGTCCATTTTCTTTCGATCTTCGTGACGAGATTACCGAATTGCGTATAGATGATCTTTTTCGGCTTGAACCTAGGGCTATGCCATATGGACCTAGCCTGAGACCAACCACGAATGCGGAAGAATTGAAGGGCCGCTTCCCCAAAACCCTGAATAGGTATAGAAAACGTCTTGATTACGTGGCAGAAGCACTGGACGGCAAGGGAGTAGCCGACCTGGAACGTCTGGCCACAGCCCTTTACGTTTCTCGCGAAATCAAACAGGGTCAACAGAAGTTTCGTGCCAAACAAATTTGTAACCTGAAGCCCCATATCACATCCGATTCCGCATTGGACGCTATCAAACAAGTTGATGCGATGAGACAAGAAGTCAAGAATTTAGTTGAGGCCGGTCATGAGGGATGACTAAGAGGGATGGAGGATTACCTGAAATGGCAGTAGCTTTTATTTTAGTCCCGTTCGGGGCTTCTCCCGCCACGGCCTGACCCCACAATTACAGCCCGTCATTGTTACTGGACCCGCCGAGAATGAAGAAAAGACAATCGTCATTGAAGAACCTGTTCTGCTCGACGGCCGGGAACTTGGGAGCGTCGCAGTGTCGAAGAACTGGTAACATTGTGTAACCGGTTTTCTTCAGAGGAGCGGCCCCTTAATTTCCTTCTCATCAGCAAGTGCAATTGATTATAATGTGGCGAGAGAGCGCCACAAAATGGGGGTCAGGTCTTGAAATGCGAGATCGTCGGTTCGGTATTGGGACTGGCCCGGACTCCTTAGAGATTCCGAATCCCTGGGTACACTTATCGCTCGGGTGGGGGAGATTGAGCGGAAATCACTTTCTCTGCCGTTCAATGCGGCTTGGGGTCCTTTGGTGCTCTTGATTGAGATGTGAACGAAACAGGGAAGCTGGTTCTTCCCAACTTGCCTGTCATATCGGTGTGTTATTTGGCGTCCGGAGATCCCCTCTCTCTCTCGCAGGATGAAAACGTACCGTACCTCTAACTTAACAAGTGGAACATATTCCGGGGACAGTTGACACTATGGGGTTGTGCGACCAGCTCTGCAAAGCGCACACTTGATCTAAAGAAAACTTTTCGTAGGAGGATTCGATGAGATACCGAACACTGATTGCAACTTTGGCATCCTGCGCTTTCGCCATGGTCTTTGTCCTGTCCGCTCTTGGTCAGGAGCAAAAGTCTATTCAACTGCCGGCACCGAAGTTGGACGCGAACAAATCTTTGGTGCAAGCGCTCAAAGATAGGAAGACCACACGGGAATATAGCGGTGACAAACTTCCCGAGCAGACGCTCTCAAACCTGCTTTGGGCTGCATGGGGCATAAACCGCCCTGATTCAGGCAAACGAACTGCGCCTTCTGCGGTAAATTGGCAGGAGACTGATCTTTACGTCTCGACCACTCAGGGAATGTATCTTTATGATCCGAAGGGAAATGCTTTGATCCCAGTAGTACCGGGGGACATTCGTGCACTGACCTACACACAAGTGGACCGGTTCAAGGATGCGCCCCTTAATCTGGTCTATGTCGCGGATTTTCAGAAAATGGGGGACAGGAAAGAAGAGGAAAAAATGGTCGCGGCTGGAATGGATACAGGCTTTATCGCCGAAAATGTGTATCTGTATTGCGCTTCCGAGAATTTGCCAACTTGTTTCCGTGTTTCTATCGATAGGGAAAAATTGGGTCAGGCTTTGAAGTTGCGGCCAACCCAAAAGATAATGGGTGCTCAGAGTGTAGGACTTCCGAAAGGCAAATAGTCGAGTGGCGAACATTTCTATGCGAAATGTCGCAGAATGCTCCCCTTCTCAGGTCAATTTCCGAGAGAGGTTTAGGCATGAATTGGTTTTTGGCTGAATTGTATATGTTTCCGCAGCCGTAGCCTTTGCCTTCACCGATGTTAGAAGTGCCCTTGCGAAGGAACAAGGGCATCATTGCCATCGACCGAATGAAATATGACGTGGGCAAGACGGAATTTTTCGTGAAGATTTCTAGTTCGAATTCGGAAGGGGGCCCTTTGAGGGCTCTGGATTCCGGGGTTAATGAAAACAGGGAAGTTGGTGCTTCCCTTCCCTGTCATATCATGTGTCATTTTGGCGTCCCCACGGGGATTCGCACCCCGGCCGCCAGCCTGAAAGGCACCTGACATGGATTCGCCCGCAGCCTCTACAATCAGGAATATGGCTCTATTTCCGCAAATCCCCGATTCTCATGGGGAGCTTTTGGGGTGCCTTTTGCGCTCAAAAGACAATTTGCTCACAAACGGCTCCCCAAAATGAACGAATCAGATGTCTCCTATCATGCGATGTGTTGTGTAAGCCACCTGCTCCATTGTTCTTGACCGGGGGGGTGAGGTGAGATACGCTCAGAAAGCAGGTAAAATTGGCGTTTTGAGCAACTGACAACGGTTTTGCCCCGAAACGGCAAGACCGCCCGCATAATTCAGGATAAATACCACCAGGGAGCCGACCTTGAATCCGGGGCACTTGATAAATAAGGCCCTGTCCCTCATCGAACCAACGCTTGGAAGCCGAGAAGAGGCGTATCGTCTGTCTTTCCTTGAGGCGGACAAGAAGAGGTTTTCGCAAGCGCTGGTGCTGGCATCCATCGTTTTCCTGGTGCTTATCTGCTACGATTACATTTTCATTGAAATACGTCGACAATTCTGGGTGCTCTCGGCTTTGAGATTGCTTTTTATAGGCGGGGTTATACCTTTCATCGCCGTTTCAAAAAAGCTGAAGAAGCCCGAACACTATGATTGTGCCGCTCTGGCTATGACGCTTGTAGGCGTCATCATCCACTTGTATGTGTTCAATAGTCGACCTGTTTCGTACACGATGATCATGGCTGGAGAGCCGTTACTCTCGATAAGTATGTACTTGGTCTTGCCTGGGAATTTGATCTTCCGTGCGTTCCCGGCAATGCTGATTTCTATAGCCACCATATGGGCTTGTCTTTACGTCAGGAATACCTTGCAGGTTCAGGAGCTTATCCTAATATTTATAGCGCAGATAGGCGTTAACGTGCTGGGTATTTTTGTTTCAGTTCTCCTCAACAATTCAAGAAGAAGGCAGTTCCTGACGCAAGTCACTCTTCAGGAGGCCAAAGCCGAACTCGAAGCAGAAGTCATAGAGCGCAAACGGGCGGAATCGACACTTCGACAGAGCGAAGAAAGATTCAAGGAATTGGCTGAGCTTCTGCCCGCGTTTGTTTATGAATTGGACGAGAAGGGCAGGTTCACCTTCGTGAACCGCAGCGGGTTGGAACTGGGAGGGTACACGCTGGACGATGACTTAGCCGGAGGATTGAATGTCACCGACGTGCTCATTCCGGGGGATCTGGAAAGAGCCGCCAACAACAGATCCAAAGTTTTGAGCGGAGAAAGGGTATATGGAGAAGCATTCACGCTTGTGAGGAAAAACGGCGGTACTGCTCAGATAGAAACGTGGTCGACTCCCATCATACGCGATAACGTGATTGTGGGCATAAGAGGTGTCGGCATAGACGTCACCGAACGAAAGGCGGCCGAAGCGCGCATCAAGGCTTCCCTCAAGGAAAAAGAGGTCCTCCTCCGCGAAATCCATCACCGGGTAAAAAACAACCTTGCCGTGATTAACGCTCTTCTCGACCTCCAGTCGCAGTTCGGCACGGGTGACGTCAGGGAAATGTTCGAGAGCGTTCAGGATCGTATAAGAGCTATGGCTATCGCCCACGAGAAACTGTATCAAACGGAAAACCTGGCCGTCGTGAATGTGGATGAGTACACAAAGACCATCGTGGATCAGCTTTTTAGTTATCACGGGGACCTCGCTACACGAGTCACTTTCAGGAAAGAAATTGAGAGAATTTCATTAGGGATTGATACGGCAATCCCGTTGGGCATGATTCTGACTGAATTGGTCCTAAACTGTCTGAAACACGCTTATCCTGAAGCAAGTGCAGGAGAGGTGGCAGTCTCTATTCGGGCCGTTGGAGAGCAAGAATACGAACTGATAGTAAGTGACAAGGGTGTAGGAATGACGGGCGATGCGCACTGGAGGGATGCCAAGTCGTTCGGCTTAAATTTGGTATGCGCCCTCGTCGATCAGCTTGATGGTCAGATGGAGATCAGCGGAGTAAATGGAACCGACGTACGGGTACGTTTTAAAGAGGTCAAGAAGAGTCGGGGCGCGATGTGAACAAGCGGCGAATTCTTGTGGTCGAAGACGATAGGATAATTGCCAGGTCCTTGGGACGCGAGACCCAAGAATCTTAAACAAGAGCTTACTATTCCGCTTTGGATTCTTCCCGCAACTGATCCAACAGAGATGGGATATCGAAGTTGTACGGACAAGCTTCTTTGCGGCTCCGTGCTCCTTCCAGATCTGCCAATAGTCTCTCAACCTCTTTTGTATAGATAATGAATTTGCTAACCACAGCATGCGCCACATAAGCCAGCGCCGAGAGAGCTAGTGATTCCTTTTGTGATACTCCTGCCGTAGGGTAATTGAAGCGGCAAACATTAGGACAGAATGCGCAGAAACGGATCTGATCTAAAGCTTTTTGATTCATGACGACTCCCTAGCGTAAACCGAGTTTTGTCGGATTCATTATGTGGTTGGGATCGATAATATTCTTGAATGCCTGTAAGAGATCATGACCCACTCCTAACTCCTGTATGAGCCATTTGCTCCGGAAGAGTCCCACTCCATGGTGATGGCTTATAGTCCCCCCCTCTTTTAGGCAAAGCTGCATGACGGCGTCCCAAATAGCTGCGTGGTCGGCCGCCGCCTTCTCTTCATCAGGTGCTGGAACGATAAAAGTCATGTACATACAACCGCCGTCCGAGTAAACATGGGACCAGTGGCAGCCAAAATGGGCTTCCAGGTTCAAGTTCTTCACCGCGTCGCTGGCACCCTCATAGATCGCCGGCAAGTCTCTCCAAGATGCCGCCATTTCAATTGTATCCATCATCTGACCTTCTGAAACGGGTTTGGCCGAAAAGGATTCATAACGGTGTTGCATCCATTTGAAGACCGGTTCAGTGCTTCCGATCTGCCCCCCTAGTTTCTCGCAGATTTCGACCGTCATGCGTTCCTCTACATCTACGAGTTCTTTCCTGCCCATGAAGCTGAGCATGCACAGACAGGGTTTTGATGCGTATTCTGGATGATCGGCAATGCGCTTAGCGGACTCATGCTCATCGTAAAGACGGGTAACTGCAGGATGCAACCCGGCTTGCATGATCAATCTCAAGGCTTCGAGGCCGGTGAGGTAATCTTCAAATCCCACAGCCATGATAGTCTCTTTTTCAGGGTAAGGCAAAACCCGGAATGTGCCCTCAACGATAATCCCAAGTGTCCCCTCCGAGCCCACAAAGATGTCCTTAATGCTCGGTCCGGCGGAGCGCCTGGGAGCTGGTCTTATATCAACCATGCGCCCGTCAGCGAGAACCACCTTCATCCCTCTGACCATATCTTCGATTTTTCCATAATATGTGGAAGCCTGCCCTGCAGAACGACATGCAAGCCAACCTCCCACCGTCGAAATATTAAGGGACTGGGGGAAATGACCTAGGGTCAACCGGCTCTTGTTGAGATACGCCTCGAATAACTCCCCGTTCATACCGGCCTGCACAGTAGCAAGGCCGCTGACGTCATCCACTTCTAAGACTTTGTTGAGACGCTTCAAATCAATCGTTACCTCACAGGAAACGGGCACAGCACCGCCCAAAACCCCCGACCCGGCCCCGTAAGGGACCACTGGCTGCCGGTTGGCATGCATTAGTTTCAGAACTTCGCTTACCTCCTCGTAACTGCCCGGCATGACGGCAACACTGGGAAGCGTTCCGGGTACTTTGCCGAACCGGAAACGTAGATTCGCGTATGGCCAGCGATCACGCCCGTAAGCAAGACGGTCACTAAAGGCCGCAAGCACATTTTCCGTGCCCACTATGTCGGTAAGAGGACGGTACCAGTCTTGCTTAGCAACATCCTGGGCCATGGTCTGCAGATCAAGTATTTTCTCTGTTTTCACAGCCATTCCATTATTCTCCTTTGATTGTACTTCTAAATGCCAAGGTACTTCTCTCTAACTTTTTCGTCATTCAGGAGCGCCTGGCCGGTGTCGCTGAGCACGACCATTCCGTTTTCGATGACATAGCCATTTTGGGAAATGGACAGTGCCATCTGGAGATTTTGTTCTACGAGAAGGATGCTGAACCCCTCCTGGTGCAGTTCTTCGATAATCTCGAAAACCTGCTCCACCACAACAGGGGCGAGCCCCAGCGAGGGTTCATCGATGAGAAGCAGTTTTGGGGCTGACATTAGACCTCGCCCCATGCTCACCATCTGTTGCTCTCCTCCACTCAGAGTTCTCGCACGGCGGTCTAATTTGTCAGCCAAAGTTGGAAAAAGGCTGAGCACCCATTCCATTCTTTGCATCAAGCCGTCCTTGTCTTGCCTTTTGAGGAACCCTCCCATCATGATGTTTTCCCGTACGGTCATCTCTGGAAAAAGCTGGCGACCCTCAGGGATTAGAGTAATCCCGAGCTTGGATCGCTGATGGGCCGCAAGGTGATCGACTCTGTCATCGTGAAAAAATATACGTCCGCTGCTCAGAGGCAGGAGACCTGAAATCGCCCTCAGTATGGTGGACTTGCCTGCGTTGTTGCTCCCAACGACGGCGGTCACGGTTCCTGCCTTCACTTCCAAAGAGATCCCACGCAATACGGGGATATCACCAAAACTTACCTTCACATCCTCAAGCCGCAGCATAATGTCTTTTCCCCAGATAGGCTGTGATGACTGCTTCCTGTCGGCTCACGTCCTTCGGCAGTCCCTCGGCGATCTTTAACCCATGATCCAAAACAATAACCCTCTGTGAAAGGCTCATAACAGCACGCATGAGATGTTCCACAAGCAAAATCGTGAGACCCCGTTCCTCCTTGACGGTCCGTAGTAGATCTAAAGCGGCATCTACCTCTTGAGGATTGAGTCCTGACATCAACTCGTCAAGGAGAAGCAGTCTGGGCTGGGTCACCAAGGCCCGCGCCAATTCCACGATTTTGCGATCTGAAAGATTCAATTCCGCAACACGCTTGTGCCAGAAATCAGCTAAACCCAAGTAATCGAGCACCTCGAACGCTGTTCGGCGCGCGTCCTCCACATTCTCGGCACGGAGCAGACTGCCCGCCATGGTGCTCTGAAGAGCGGTCATCTGCATGAATGGCCGCGTGAGTTGGGAGGTCATGGCTATTCCCATCCGGCAGATCTGGTGGGGGCGCAAATGGGTGATTTCTTTATCCTCGAAAAAGATGCGTCCCTTGTCGAGCTTAAGAAAGCCAGTGATCAGATTGAACAGGGTTGATTTGCCTGCCCCGTTTGGACCGATGAGGCCGACAATCTCTCCCTGAGCTAGATCGAATTCTACGTCTTCGACCCCGATTACTCCCGAAAATGTTTTGGTTAACCCTTCAACGCGGAGAATCGACATATCAGTCCCTCTTTGGGGGTATCAGGAAATCAAGAAATACTCTCAAACCTTGCGGCCGAACCAGAATCACAACCACCAACATGGCTCCGTAAATCATCCCCGGCCAACTGGCATACGCCCCACCGAGCCAACCGCGGATAAGCTCGTCAGGGATGACAACGATCAGGGCTCCCAATAAAGGTCCGATAAGCGTACCTGTGCCACCGATGACTGTCACGATGATTATCTTGATAGACAGATTGAAACCAAAAACCACATCCGGTTCTATCACGCCGATATATGCTGCGTAAAAAGCACCGCCTATTCCCGTGAGCACGGCGCTTAAAAATGCCGCCCACACCTTGACTCTAATGGTGTTGATGCCTGCAGATTTAGCCGCATCTTCGTTTTCGCGTATGGCTTGGCAACAGTACCCGAACTTTGACCGCTCAACCAGGAAGACCACGAGAAATGAACACGCAAGTAGGCCGAGGGCGAACACATAAAAAGCCAGCTTCGATTCCTCCGGAAAGACTATAGTCAGGCCCAAGGGACCTCCGGTCAACTTTTCTTGGAAAAGGGTAAGTTTCCTCAAAATCTCAGCCAAAGCAAAAGTTGCCAGCGCAAAAAATATGCCCGTCAGCCGCAAGCAACTCAGACCAACCAGCAGCGCCAATCCCCCGGACACCGCCACTCCTGCCACGCCGGCCAGGGCAGGATGCAGATTGAACTGGGCCATCAGAATACCCATGGTGTATCCGCTGGCACCGAAAAATGCGGCATGCCCCACGGAAAACTGGCCGCAATATCCGCCCAGGAGATTCCAAGCTGAGGATAGACTGGCATAAAGCATGACCATTATTATAATGTGGATATGCCAGGAACTAACTTTCGTGACAGGTAGGAGCCCGAAAACAACGATGACGCCTAAGAAAAAAAGCTGCACCGCGCGAGTGTGTTTTTGACCCAGAACAACTACTTCGTTGTATGACACCGGCTACGCCTCCCCGAACAGGCCGGAAGGCCTGAGAAGGATTAGGAGGATGAATGCCGAAAATAGGATGGGATCATGGTAGCCGGGAAGAAAGAAGGAGACAAAGGCGGAGATGATACCGATAATGAAACTAGCAGCGAAAGACCCTGCCAGATTTCCGATCCCACCCAGCACGCATATCAGGAACGCCATGGTCAGGAAGCTTCCGCCGGTATGGGGCTCAACGCTGTAAAACATCATCAACAGATAGGCGCCGATTACCAGAAAACAGTAGCTGATAGCAAATGCAACGACCGCTACTCTCCTGGCATTGACGCCTACAACAGATGCCATTTCCTTATTCTGAACCACTGCCCTGATGCACCTTCCAAACCATGTCCGGGTAAGGAACAGATAGCCCACAGCCAGCAAAATAAGGGAAACTAAAAAAACCTGAAGGCGTGTGACATTGATATAGATATCTCCCAGTAACATGCCTTTTTCCATGGCACCAAGTGTCCTGGGAAAGGCACCCCAGATAGCTTGAGCCATATTTTCTATGAAGATCGCCAACCCCATGGTCAATAAAATCTGGACGTCATCCAGTTCTGTGAAGACCACATATCGCCTCAGCAACCATCCCACCAAAAAGTAGCAGGGCAAGAGCAGAACTATCACTAATCCCAGCGTGGCGAGAAAGGGCAGTTTCAGTGCGCTAAGGGCGAAAACCAAGTACATGGCCAGCATCAGGGAAGCGCCGTAGCTGAAATTTACCACCCGAAGGGCACCGAGCTGGAAATTGAAGTTCACGGCTATCAGACTGTACATCCCGCCTGTCAGTAATCCTGCAATCAGGATTGTAATAAACAGAGTCAAGTCCATGAGATTTTCCGTCCAAAAGTCCGCCGAGTTCTTTCCAGTCTGCGAAATGTGAAGCGCAGATTCAAGGAATCGCGGTCGCTTATTCGTAAGCCTTGGGCATCTTTGTGACGATTAGTTCACAGGAGGAGGAGACCCCGAAAGGGGTCTGCCTCCTACAATACTTAATACTAACGCTTGCTGAAGGGTTTCAGAGGCAAATCGAGTTCCTGTGTGGCGAAAGCTTCAGGCCATACCACCACATACTTTCCCTTCTTCCACTGAGCCAGAACGAAGGGCTCGCCAGCCCTCTCGTTCAGGTGTGTTTCGTCGAATTTGCACCCCCAGTAGGCTGGAGTCAAACCAGGCGGAATATTGGTGGCATCCAGCTCAGCACGGATTTTTTCCACATCCAGGGACCCAACGGTTTCCATCACACCCAAGAAAACAAGCGCCCCGGCATATGCCTGCAAAGCGTGGGTAAGGGGTGGGTGCCCGAAACGGTCGGTATACTCTTTCTTAAACTCACCAACGCCCGGCGCGACTTTGGGGGACATTTCAGGGTTCGTGTAGCTCAGGGCGAGGGCACCGTCCGCGGCAGGTCCCAGCTCAGCGAATTCAGGCTGATCGTAGATAAGCCCCGCGCCGAACATGATGGGTGGCTCATAGTCCATTGAGTACATCTGTCGCCTGAATGCCAGGCCGTCAGCGGTGTACTGCGCTGCGATGAGTACATCCAGGTCTTGTCGTTTTATTTTAAGGAGAATCGGCGTGAAATCTTTGAGGTCTCCCGGGTAGCTTTCATGGTATATGTTCTTGACCCCGCTGTTCTTCAGACTTTCCAGAATGGGGGTGGTCACGTACCCGGTAAGATCGGAGTTCACCACTCCCACTTTGACCTGCTCTGGGCCTTTGTTAAGGTACTTCTTGGCAAGCAAGACAGCCACGTCGCCCAAAGTGGCGGAAAATTTCTTCACAGGAGGTGCCCAGCGGTAATAGTATTTGAGACCCGCCTCGTTTAGCTTGTCCGACCAATTAACCAAACCCAGATTCAATACCTTGTGACGTTCGGCCACCTTCTGGTATGCCTCTTCAATCGAGGAACCGTAACCCGCGAATATCACATTGAGGTTTTCACGGGTAATCAGCCTCTCCATCTCCGCAACCGCGGCAGTGGAGTCGGGCGCATTCCCCACCACCATCTCGATAGGTTTGCCAAAAAGAGTTTTCTTGTGCTCCACCGCCAAGGTGACGCCGTTTTTCACCTCGTTGCCCCCGAAGCTCAGAGCGCCAGCCAGGGGAGTAATCAAGCCGATGCGAACACTTTCGGCCGCAGCTGTCGTCCCCGCCATGATAGACAGCATGATCAAAGCGCCAGTGGTCCAAATGCCTATTTTCGCCATCACTCTTTTCACCTTCGTTCTCCCTTGCTTTTTGGTTGAATTTTCGTTTTTGACCTTCCGCTGGCGAGGTCCACCCTTAGCCAAGTTCTTTCCTGTAATCCTTAACAGCTTCTTCAATGGAAAAACGAGGTCGGTAATCCAATTCAGCGGATGCCAACTCTGAATCGATCCCTGAGGTCACCGATCTTTCCTTCTGTGTATCCCGCACCTTGAGACGAGCATTGGGCAAAGCTTTCTTAACCGACTCCACCAGATCCCGGGTGCGGCACAAGCTACCCCCCGCGTTGTAAACAAGATGACCAGGAGCTTTGGCCAGCGCCGCCCGTGCCAGGGCATGTGCTGCATCCTTCACATACATCAGATTTAGAACTTGATCACCAAATGAGTCTATCTCCGCAGCTTCCCCCTTCAAAGGCGCCTCAATCACATCATTGAAGAGGCTGGTCTTGCTACCCAGTTTCTTGCCTGGTCCAAGAATAATGGGGAGACGTAAGCCGATAGATTGAAGACCATAGATCTCGCGGGTACTGGATCGCCATACCTTCAGCGCACAACTTGGTCACCCCGTAGACATTGTGAGGGTTGGGTGGCGCATCTTCGGTGAGTCGATGCGGGTCGAACCCCAGTCTGCGGTAATAATCGGGTGCCCCGTACACTGCCACGCTGCTGGCATAGACCATCCGCTTCACCTGGTTTTCCCTCGCTGCCTCCAAGACATTCATGGTGCCTTCACAGTTTAGCTTGAATGCTCCATATGGCTTCTCTTGGGACTCAGTGTTGCGAAAAGCGGCTAAGTGCACAATTACGTCCGGTTCCCATTTCCTTGTAAGGGCTTTTAGACCATCCAGATCAAAGAGGTCTCCTTTCACTAGCTCTACCCGCTCGGCGCCCCCTCCAAGGAGATCGGTGTTGGGAAAGGCGTCCAGCAAAATTACGTCATGCTTTTCTGCCAACAGCTGTTTGGCGAGGTGGCTACCTATGAAGCCGGTTCCTCCGGTAATCAAGATTTTCATAAACCCTTTCTTCACTCCCTCCAGTTTTGGTTCGAATCTTTGCTTAACGTGTTTGCCACTGCATGCTTCCACCCCTGACAAAGACGTTTTCTTGTCAGGGAATCCATTGACGGTTTGAAGACTACGGTCTCTCCCTCATGTAACAGAGGAATTTGGTGGGCGCCATCCCACCAGCCCAAGGCCAGTCCCGCCAGACCCGCAACACCCAGGGCGGTTCTTTCCAGGTTTCGGGAACGGTGCACTGGGACATTTACGATATCGGCAACCAAGGCCATAAGCCCGTCATTGGCCGCGACGCCGCCATCCACCTGAAGAAATCGAACACGGATATCCGTTCGCCGCTCAATCACCTCCAAGATCTCCCAGATCTGCAATCCCACAGACTCCCAGGCTGCCCGCCAGATATGCCCTCGTGTCGTGCCCACTGTCAAACCGCTCACCAAACCTCGTGCCCCAGGGTCCCAGTAAGGTGAGGCGAGCCCGGTCAAGGCAGGAACCAGGTATACCCCTTCCGATGACCGCACCTCAGAAGCAAGTTTCCCGGCCTCTTCAATCGACTCTGCGAGCCCGAGAGAAAGCAGCCATTCCATCAAGGTCCCTGTGTGCGAAATGAATCCCTCAAGGGCGTAGGTGGTATTTTGCCCATAAGACCATGCTATCCTAGTCTTGAACTCAGGCAGGACAAGCTGGGGCAAACTTCCCTGGTTCACCAAGAAGAACGCTCCGCTGCCGATGGTACACTTGGCCTCTCCTGGTTCCAGGCATCGGTGACCGAAGAGGGCCGCCTGCTGATCCACGCAGAGTCCGGCCAGTGTGACCTCTCCCCCTAAAAGCCAGGCCCCTACTCTATCCAAGATCGCTGAAGAGGCGACTACCTCCGGCAATTTCACTCCTTCGAGCCCCAGAGTCCGGATGATCCTATTCTCCCAGACTTTTTCGGAAATATTATAAAGCCCCGAGGTGGAAGCGCTTGAAGGATCAGTTACGAAAAGTCTGCCTTCGGTGAATCGATATACTAACCATGTATCCAACGTGCCGACGAGGAGATTCCCTGCCTTTATCTCTTTTGCGATTTCAGGCTGGTGATCCAGAAGCCATTTCATCTTGAGCCCCAAGCCAGTGGTATTCAAGACCTGACCGGAGATTTCCTCAAGTCTCCGATCGAAACCCCTGAAATGGAACTCTTTTAGGGCTTCTTCGGTCCTGGCATCCTGCCAGCCTATTGCCCTTTCTACGGGTTCGCCAGAGGCCTTGTCCCAAACAGCGAGAACGTTTCTTTGTGTGGTGATGGCCAGTGCTGCAACGGCGGAGGCCTCAAGGCCGCTCGCCTCCAGACAACGGCGGAGAACTGCTGTGACTGACTCCCATACTTCCTGAAGATCGGTACTCCACCCAACCTGGTCTAGGATATTTCGGCGGACATTTAAGGTAGGCTCGCTCCACGAGGTCTAAATCCTGAGAATAAAGAATCCCCCGCACCCCGCTACTACCCACATCCAGGGCCAAGACGTATTCTCCAGAACACACTGCGCCTCTATAAGAAGTTGTGGGTTTATGCTTTGGTGCGCCTTGTTGATTCATGGTCGTGCCACGTATCCAGTTTCGAATGTCATCTGACTTTCCGTCGCATCAGGCTATATTTAAACTTATCGCTTCTGGACACAGCCTTGACGAACTGAATGGCCCTTCCATCACTCAGATAAGTCGTCTGTGTGATTGATAGAAGCGGTGTCCCCCGTTTTACTCTGATCATCTTGCTTTGATAGGCGTTTGCGCCTATTGCTTCAATGGTCATTGCCGCATGATCGATGTGATAACCCAGGTGGTTTTCCAGAAGCGATAGAAGAGAATGCTGGGACAGGTCTCTTTCCAGGAGGCCTTGGCATAGTTCATTGGGAAAGTAAGAGGTTTCCATATAGAACGGCTCGCCGTCTATCTCCCGGAGTCGATGCACAAGGATAACTAGATCTCTCGTCTTTATAGCCATCCTCTCGGCAATATCCCTTGGAGCAGCAGTAGTCTCTGTCTCTAGCAATTTCGTGGTGATGTGGAATCCACTCTTTGCGATCTGTTCAGTGAAATAAGTAAGACAGGAGAGGTCTCTGGTGATTTTAGGATTGGCGACGAAAGTCCCCTTACCCCGGAGTCTATAAAGCAATCCTTCATCGGAGAGTTCAGTGATGGCCTGTCGGGCGGTCATCTGGCTAATAGCATGATATCGGCTTAACTCTGGGATGGAAGGGATTTTGTCTCCCGGTTTCCAGTGACCGCCGTCTATCTTTTCACGAATGATATTCTTGAGTTGATAGTAGATGGGGATGGGACTGTTTTTGGTGACTTTTCGGATCTCCAACACAACAGCGACCTCGTCTCAAATCATTTTGCTAAATGTGGTCCTGTTTAGTTATCTAGATAAGTGGATAAGCGTTGTCAAGAACTTTTTTTCTCGCAAAGTATCCATAGATCATCGCTTCGTCACACTTGGCCTGCCCCCAGTTTATGTACCACTTGTCAAGTTAGAGGTACAGTCTCTTGATCTGCTCTGAGAGGGAAAGGATCATCGGGCGTAGTACCGACGATCCGGGTTATAAGTATGGCCTCCGGAGCTGGCGGTCGATAGTTCAGTGAGCTGTGTGGTTTGAAGGTATTGTATTGCTTGCGCCACCTTTCTATGAGCACCTGCGCCTCTTTGAGGGTGTAGAAGATCTCCCCATTGAGTAGTTCATCTCTGAGTTTGCTGTTGAAGCTTTCGCAGTAGCCGTTTTCCCAAGGGCTGCCAGGTTCGATGTACAGAGTTCGCATGAGTTTTTGAAAGCTCATGGAACGCAGGACCAGTCCCACACATCAAAT
Organism: uncultured delta proteobacterium; assembly: GCA_963843165.1. Classification (GTDB taxonomy): domain Bacteria; phylum Desulfobacterota; class Desulfomonilia; order Desulfomonilales; family Desulfomonilaceae; genus DATJPW01. The sequence continues at coordinate 60,671 of CAWJJL010000010.1, forward strand.
TATAATATTGAGAAATTTGAATCCGATTACTTGAAACAAGAAATGTCGTACAGAGAGCAGGCTGAAAGCTCGCGCCACGCTCGCTATGTTCACCGGTCCTCCTACACACACTCAACCGGGTTGAGTTCAGGGCTGTATGGGGGTTGCGGTATCGACCTGAGGATGTTGCAGGGTCCCTCGCGGGTCAAAAGTTGAGGATGGCCTCTACTCCGCCTCCGAGGATACGCCTGTTGAAGCTGGCAGTGTTGGAGGCAAAAGCATCGGCCCTGAAGGTTGCTGGATAACGCCATCGATAACAGGGACGTCCGTCTCTGCCAGGTGGAAATCTGCGTTTCCAGACAATCCCACCCAACTGACCAGGCCCCACAGGCTAAATGACAGAGAGGAGGTGAGACGCACGTCGTATTCTATGGAAGCCTCCAGAAACGCCGCGGGCTTATTCACCTTATATTCATAACCGAAGTTGTGATTGTCCGTCGAGAAAGAGGGAGGGAAAAATTGATGGAACGAGTTAAAAGTGGTCCACAGCAGTAGGAATTTTCACATTCGCCGTGACAAACGGGCTCCAAAGGAAGCAAGCCCTCAAGTTTCCGGTATCCAGTCTCAGACCCACGTACGGTATCGACAGCTTTGAGCTGACATCTCCAACGTAAGTGAGTATCTGAATCTGCTCGCCAAAGAAGTCGGTTTGGTCGCTAAAAAAGTTTATGGGCCCTGGGCCGCCCACTCCACCGAGCAGCCAAGGGTTGCGAAGCTCCGTGGTGAGTTGGTCTCTTCTAAAGCCCGCCATAATGGACCAGCCGAGTCGTAGGGGGTAAGCGAGGCCTGCGTCAAGGGTCCACCACTGCAGTTTGTTGCCTGTCCATATGACCCCTATGCCCTGTCCTTGTGAATCCTGAGGTGTGAAAACCTGTATGTCCCGCTTGGCATTGGCCTGTCCCTTGACGATCAGCGACAAACCGGAAGGGAAGTCCGCCTTGAGCCCGACGCCCCCGATCCACACATTGGCATCCAAGAGCTGCAATGAGAGGCTTTCAGTAGGCGGAGCCGACGACTGGTAAGGGATGAAAATAGGCAGGTCGAAGTTCAACCCAATTGACTGGAATCCGATCTGGACGCTAGGAGTAACCCTCACACCGGCTATCCACTGCGATCCAAGTCCGAACGGCATGCCCGGCGCCTGAGCGTGCGCAATGTCCTGCGGAAGGCAAGTTAGACAAGACCAAGCTATCAGCAACAGGAAAAAACAACAACGCAACCCATACCACATCCTGACCTCCGTTTGCACCCATCAAAAACGCGCGCTAAAAACGCAAGCGCCAACCGCCCACTTATGAAGAGGCGAAAGGCACGAATGAATTTATGAAATCCAGTAATACAGTGTATGTGTACTGTCCGATCATGGTAAAGTCAAGAAAATTCCCGAGGAAAAGGGGCGGGAAAAGGGGACATTTTTCTTTTTTGTTAATCTTTGTTGGCTCCCCGACCGGCCTTTATGGTAACATGGTGCTACGCCAAGAACCTCACGAGCTTTCATCGGAGGGATTTGCTCTCACGTTTTGAACCGCGGCAACGTGCGGCAGGATGTGTTTCACGAGCATGACGACCACCGCCGGGAACGAGGGTGAACTCGCTGCACTGCGGACCAGTGTCGAGCGTGGGGCTCCATTCGGAAGTGAACGCTGGCAGAAGAAAACCGCGCCACATGGGCCTGGAATCCACGCTGCGACCCCGCTGACGCCCACGAACCCAAGCAAAAAAGTAGAATGTCCCCTTTTTCTCTTGAACAAAGAAGAATAAGCCGGGTTGAGATGTCCTCGTTCTCGAAACCAATGTCTTTGATGGACCGAACAAAAATCCGCCACACAATTACGGTTCTTTACGAGACGAGGTTCTCCACGCAAGGCTCTACGCAGAGGGGCGCTTTCCTTGGCAATTGATGAGATGGTATTTTTTTGCCCGGAGGCTCGGATAGGCGACCCCGTCTTCGTTTAAGGACGGCATGTCAGTTGACCAGGAGGAGGATCGTGAAGTATGCTATTGGAGCGGCAAGAAACAGTCTTCCGCTGTTGCTGACTCATACTTCACTCTTCAAAACTCGTGAGTGTTGGCATCGACTTTCGAAACGAGGAGATCCCCTTTGTTGAAAAAAAGCGTTCTGGGCGTGATCGGCATTTCAGTGGCTGCGGTTCTTATGGGCATCTCGGTGAAATATAAGAATGAGAATGCCGAGCTTGCACAAGCTGCATTAGATGGGAAGCTCGGAGAGGTCGAACGTCTCCTGACAGGAGGCATGGACGTGAATACCAGAGCTTCACAAAATCTCACGGCGTTGATGGCCGCATCCAACAAAGGTCACACCGAGATAGTCAGGAAACTGCTCGAAGCCGGGGCTGACGCTAACATCGCGAGCGATAACGGTGGGACCGCACTTATGGACGCATCTTGGAACGGCCATCTTACAGTGGTAAAGCTGCTGCTGGCCAGTGGTGCCAGCGTCAATCCGCGGGACAAAGCAGGGACAACAGCCCTTTTGGGCGCGGCTCGCCAGGGCCGCACAGACGTGGTGAGCGCATTGATTGAAAGCGGGGCTGATCCGGATGCCAAGGACAATGACGGCAAAACCGTGCTGATGACTGTTTCTTTCGGTGGATCCACTGAAATGGTCCGATGGTTGCTGGACAAACGAGCCGATCCAAACGCAGCGGACAAGAAAGGTTTCACCCCTCTAATGTATGCTTCGGTGAAGGGGCGCGTTTCAGTGGCAAAGCTGCTCCTGGAAAAAGGGGCTGATGTCAATGCCGTCGAGAAGTCAGGCGGCACCGCTCTTATGCTGGCTGCACATGAGGGTCAGGCTGAAATGGTCAAACTACTTCTGGAGAAGGGGGCCGATGCAAACATTAAGGAAAAGACTGGGAAAACGGCCTTGTCCCTGGCCTCATCGAAGAAGCATGAAGACGTGGTGCGACTGCTAGAGGAGAGCAAGCCTCAGCAGTAGCCGAAACGGCCTCTGAGCCTCCTACAAACTCTTATAGCCCCCGACCTCGACACCAATGGCTCGCAGGCAGCGGAAAGGCAAAGAGATGCGGGAGTAAATCACTATGGACTTAAGAAACTTGTTTGACCAAATTGTAAACAGAATGAGTGGGAAAAGGGGACATTCTTCTTTTTTGTTAATGTTTGCTGGCTTCCCGACCGGCTTTTACGGTAACATGGTGCTATGCCAAGAACCGCACGAGCTTCCATCGGAGGGATTTGCTATCACCTTTTGAACTGCGGCAACGCGCGGCAGGATCTGTTTCACGAGGATGACGACCACCAGCAGGAACGAGGGTGAACTCGCCGCACTACGGACTAGTCTCCAGCGTGGGGCTCCATTCGGAAGTGAACGCTGGCAGAAGAAAACCGCTCGCCGCATGGGCCTGGAATTCACGCTGGGATCCCGCGGACGCCCACAAACCGAGGCAACAAAGTAGAATGTCCCCTTTTCCCGGATTGCTGCGGTAAGAGCCATTTCAGGCAACTTCCACCCGATTTCTTCCCCTTCTCTTGGCAGAGTAGAGGGCCTTGTCAGCCAACATGAAGAGTGAATCGATATCAAGGGTGTGGTCTGAGCCACTTGCCACTCCAACACTGACCGTAATCCGAAGCGGCCCCATGTCAGTATTCAGATCTGCCTGCTCAATGCTTTTGCGCACCTTCTCACCAGCCATCCTGGCACCGGAGAGGTCAGTTTCCAGGAGCAGTAAACCGAATTCCTCGCCACCCAAGCGCCCAATTATATCAGTTTTCCGTAGATTGCTCGCCGCGATCCTGGACACAAAACGGAGGGTCTCGTCTCCAACACCATGACCATACTTGTCATTGACGGACTTGAAAAAATCTATGTCCATCATCAGCAATGAAAGTGAGTGGCCGTAGCGTCGTGCCCGATCGATCTCAATATTGCACAAATCCATAAAATGGCGCCGGTTGAATAAACCGGTGAGGCCGTCGGTTATAGCCAGTTCACGGAGCTTGGCCTCTGCTTTCTTCAGAGCGCTAATGTCCGTGCCCACAGAGAGGATTTCTGTCACCTGTCCCGACCGGGACGACAAACCGCGGTTGGTCCAAGCAATCCATACCCTTTCACCACTTGACCGTATGTTCTCATTTTCGTTCAGGGTATGGCGATCAGGCTCGGCTATGAGATATTGAATCATGGCCTCTAAATCTCTGCCCGTCGATTCGGTTGGAGGAACAATGGACCCGATCACATGTCGACCCAGTATCTCCTTCTCCGTGAAGCCGAAGAACTCCTGAGCGTATTCGTTGAAGAAGGTGATTTTCCCCTGTCTATCGAACCGCATGATTATGCTTTTCGCGTTCTGTACCAGCTCCCGGTATTTAGCTTCGCTTCGTGCAAGCTCTTCCACAGACCATTTGCGCTGAGAGATATTCCTGGCAATGCCCGCCACTCCGATAACCCGACCAGCCTCATTTCGGACCGGTGATTTGATCGTTTCGATCCAGATTTCTCCCTGGCTGGTGTGCACCAACGTTTCTTCTATCTTTTTCGACCGGCCCGTTCGCATGACTTCCAAATCATCATTCAGGTACCGCTCGGCAAGCTCGCGGGGCCAGAAGTCGAAATCAGATTTTCCGATGAGTTCTTCATGACTCACCCTGCAATGCTGGATAAATGCTTCATTGGCCAAGACGAATTTACCGTCACTGTCTTTGATCCACGCCAGATCGGGCACACTATCGAGGAGGGCTCGGGGGAACACAGCGGTCTCCTGGAGCAGCCGCAATACCTCTCGGAGTTCTGCCGCGGTTTTTGTCAACTCTTCCACTCTGACACGCAGCTCACGCAATTCTTCTGCCGGGTGATCCCCTGTCTGGTGCTCATCTACCACATCACACTCCACGTTCCGCAAGCTCGCCAGTGGTCCGTTTTGGAAAAAACCGTGAGTTTCGGGTACACCATCCCTAATTGCACGCATCTTTCTCTTTTGGAGCCAGCTTTTCTTCGGACCATCCGTTCCCACGTTTCCTCAAACGTAGCCGATGAACTCGTCGGTGTCAAAGACAAGAAGGCATGCTGCCGCGGATCGCCTTTCTGAGTGATATGATGAGAACAACCTACGGTGAGCACTCGTGGAACCGGACTCATATTCCACCCCAGTGCCCAAAGGCATTTCTCGTGACCAATTAGGTATGGTGTACCCGGAATCCCAGGCCGCTACAGCGAAGTACAGAGACAGCATCTCGGCTTAACGGAATCTTCTACAAGACGCCGCTCTCTTTGTAAGAGGAGTCTTGCCCGCGAACGAAAGTCAGGCACAATTGATTTAGAGGGCCTTAATCCGAATCAATATGGTTGTCTTTATCCATGCACGTAACTCCTATTCAAGGAGCCATACCACAGACAACTCCCTGAAATAAGATCTTTGCGTTTTGGGATATCGCCTATAGCCAAGCGTACCTTACACGGTGGAGCGTGTTTTCCGAGACGCTTTTCCCCCTGGATTTAGCAACGGTGTTGTATTGAGAAATTCCTGGAAGGCCCGCTGGGCCTGTTGTCCACTGGCCCACGCCGCGAGACAGAAGATTAGTGCGGAATCTTCTTCAAAAAGCAAGGCCCAATTGGGCGCCGGCAGTGATGGAATTCCTGTTGATTCCAAAAGACCAGGTCTCAGTACTTATCACTCCACCAAGGTTTCCGGTCGTGGCGGCGTCAGATTTAATGTGGGTACCATTGTACCGGCCAAATATACCGATATCCGCGGGACCGAACTTCCATGCATACTCGGCGAATATTTCGAGGAAATAGCTGTTGTTGTAATGGCCGGTGGCTATGAGGCTGGTAGTGCTTCCGGTGGGCTCAACGTAACTGAAATCGCCGGGGATAACGGGAAACCCAACCGTCCTGACGATCAATCTGGATGTGGCGCTGCTGTACCTGCACTGAGCGCCCACTATCGGGATGTACGAGTTGGCTGTAACATCGGCGATATTGTCTACCTCGGAACCGAATGTAGATTCGACAGCGTTGGTGAAGCGAGCGCTGAAATGATCGTACCGGAATCCCGCGATCAGAGACATTCCTCCATAACCGAAGGTGGCCAAGGCCTCCACGAATCCCCATTGCGGCTTCGCGTCCCATGTAGTGGCTTGGGTGTAATCGTTGTAGAATTCCGTTTCAGTGACACTCTTAGGTACGAGGGACCATCCTGACACTTCAAGACCACAATTTCTCCAGAGCGAAATCCCTTGGGATGCCCCCAACCAGACTCCCCTCAACGGCATTCGGTGAACGAAATTCGCTACTTCCGCCACACTTTTTCCACTCGCCGACAAGACAAAGCCATTAGGGCTGCTCTCCTCCCCACCGATATAAAACGAACCAGCGCCTAGTCCGTAGCCCCAATTTCCGGCTCGGTCAAACCTAGCGCCTGGCCAAAGGCCGGAAAATCTCGTCCCAAAGAATCCCCACACGAGGGCCGGAGCGAACGCCATCAGAAAAATAGCCACAAGTATTACAGAGAGCTTCCTCATTCCCATATCCCTTCGAAGAAAACACAGACCCCGTCGCACGGGGGGTCACGAACAAACCGTCTGACCCGGTGAAAAGCCCTACATTGCCATCTATCGGGCAGACAAACGGAATCAGTCCTTACATGGCTGAACACAAAAAATATTGGTTTCGAGAATTTGAGGCTAACAAATGCGTGGCTAGCTGTCAATGAGAATCTTGCTTAAATTTCCAATAGTTGGAATCGGTTTTTTTGAAAGCAGGCACAAGTGAGAGTAGACACACTATTGTCAGTGGTCTCCAGGCTGACCGTAAAGAGGAATTATGCGGCGGCCTTGCCGTTCTGCCAGTTTTGGTTCCCTTGAGGGGTCGAGGGATAGCTGCGCTTACCTCGAAATGGTCTTCCTGGGTTGTCCCACGCTACCTAATTGGATTTCCACACTGAGGTTTAATTTTTATCGCCATGCGGTAACCGAGAATAATTCTTGAGCTATGAGGAGCTGACAACTCCCCGCTCGAACGGGGAGTACAGGAATACCATATCAGTAACGTCTCCCGTCTCTACTGCAGACGAGGTAAGCACTATCTACCAGCCTGTATATCAAATGTTCTTCGTTCGTGATCATTCCCCCACAACCATTGAGTGCCAGCTTGTAGCCCAGCTTGACCATGAAGTTATGATCCGTATTGCTTCTTGAAACGACCAGCCTTTTCAGATTGAACGAAATGATTAAATATATTCAATGAGGTGATATCAATAACGCAGGCGCAGTTATGGAATTTCTGAGAAACGGAAGAGATGTGCCCTTATTCTTCATTATCATTTCTCTGTCCATGGCCCTACTATTTGGTGTCTCTCTTGCGACCGGGGTGGAAGCGGATGAGACGTCGTTCTCGAAAGTTGTACAATCCTGCTTTAGATCTTGGGTTCCGGACGGTTCCGCTTGGCTGACGCCCTCTCGGATCAATCAATTGATTATGAACGATCAAGTGAAAGGTGACGAGGCCGCCGCTGTCGCAGCGATTCATTTATATTTTCGGAACCATAAAGAGATGAGTGGCCTGAGCGAGGCCGAGCTGCTCCGGACCGACATCGCTGGAAATGCAGAAGAGCGTGCGGGAGTGGGAAAAGGGGACATTCTTCTTTTTTGTTAATGTTTGCTGGCTTCCCGACCGGCTTTTACGGTAACATGGTGCCATGCCAAGAACCGCACGAGCTTCCATCGGAAGGATTTGCTATCACGTTTTGAACCGCGGCAACGGGGCAGGATGTGTTTCACGAGGACGACGACCACCAGCGGTTCATCTAACTTATTCAAGAGGCCTGTGCACGAGTGCCGATGCGGGTCCTGGCTTGGTGTTTGATGTCGAATCACTTCCACCCGGTGGTCCGCCCCACCCTGATGGTGAACTGGACAAAAAAGTAGAATGTCCCCTTTTCGTCTACGCTAATTCAGTATCTTTATAAAAGGATTCTTGTCTACGATCGCTGCCTGTAGCTTCTGCCGGAATAATTCCTTCAAATCTCCAGCCCTTTCCAGGAGCATCACGATTTCTTGTACGGAGCACAGGAAGACCACCGCCTTGGACAGAGCTTCTTTGCATGTCTGCAAAGCCGGTTCAGTGAATTCGGTGGCTGAGATAAAAACGCCACGACTCGAACCGCGAGTGAAGACTCGGACCAGATGTTGTGACACATCTCCCACGCCCGCTTTGTCCTTAAGCCATTTCATCTCGACGAGGTAAATCTCTCCGTCTAAATCAACAACCCCATCGATCTGTTCAATCACTCCTTGTCCCTTCTCACCCGTTCGGCGGAATGATTCCCTTACCAGGATTTCGCTGGCCTCGAACAGACTGTTTACGACTGCCTCCAGTAAGAGTCCACGCTCGCGTGGATTTTCGCTAGCGAACAGAGCGCACAAGTCGCTCCTTATGCCTTCAAGCTTCACCCGCCTTGCGTGTGCCGCCTTGATCTTAGTCTCCTTTTCCGCGAGCCGCTTTCTGCGCTCATCCTCTCTTTCCTGCCTCATTCGAGTGAATGAATCCTTGACGTCAACGATACGCCTTACTTCAGCGACTAACCCCTTTGCCTCAAGTTCATCAGAGGGCCAACATGACGAAAAGTCTTCGAACTCAACTACACGCTTGAGCAGTTCCCTTCGTTCACTTAACGCCGCTTCGCCACGTTCGTTGAGCCTCTGGAGAACAGTGCGAGTGATCTCGAACTTGTTCACTGAGTGGCGATCACTTGCAACCTGCATTTCGAGGTCGGAAAGGTCGGTCCTGCGAACACCGGCACCTCGGAAGAAAAGCAATAGATTCTGCTTGCTTCTTGACAACCGGGGGATCGTGTCGATCAACAGATTGAAGAGTTCTGGAGGGTAGTGATATGTGATATCCATCATAGGCACTCGAATTCCCGGTGTTCACCTGCGCCCAAGTAGTGATTTCTCCGTATTAGACTCCCTCTCACCCTCTTCTTTGGCCCAGCATCTTCTCAACGTGGACGATAAACTCGCCAGTGTCAAGCGTAAGAAGGTCTGCTGCCACCAATTGCCTTTCTGAGGGATGAGATGAGGATGACCGGCGACGACTGCCTGTGAGAGATGTGCATTTCGCTGGGCCGCACTCGTGGCTATCCCCCACCCAGGAATTTGCCAGAATTGGGATTTGGTTTTCCGGAATTCACGTTACGCTTTACTTCCACCGCTTGCGCCCTCGGGGCACCTTCTCTCCGAATGTTTTCTCCACTTGTCTGCGGATGGCGTCAAGCGACATGGAACTCTCTTCGATCTTGTGAAGTAGTTCCAATACCGCGGTCCTCAGCCCCGGAGATTCATCAAACAACATGCCCTGGTTGCCAGCCCATGCATCCCTTTCGCCAAGGCGATCTTCCCCGTATCCTTGCCATTTGATGCTTGTAGAAATCAGCGGGAATATCTCCGCGTTCAGAACACCGTTTGCAATAGTCCGAATACTGACCCCGGCATCTTCGCGGTTCCGGAGCAGAATCCCCATTTCCGAGAGGGCGATGTCACAGGTTGGACGATCCAGCCAATATGAAGGCCGTCCCAACTCCCTTTTCATCATCCATCCAAGCCCATTTCCGTAATTGTCTATGGATGTCTCAGGAGTCAAACCAGAACATACACCGTACCAAAGGAAACTTTCCCTGAGTTTGGCAATCACCGGAAATAGGATAGAAAAATGATCAAGGCTACCAGGTTGAATGCAGCTCGTCATGTACCCTGCGATAAATGCTCTGCATCTTTGAGTTTCCGGAGGGCCGTTTGATAATTCCCGTATTGTGATCTCAGCAGCCTTCACGCGACCTTCGCGGGGACCCTCCATTGTCCGAATAAGCGATTCAGCTCCCAGCAGAGAATCAGAAAGTTGCGTCCATATATCACCTGGGATACGCCCATTTGCCCGCACTCCTCGGAGCGCATCAACCACCAAATGTTTCTGATTTGCCTTCGGCGCGATTTGACCCAACTGCTGCCACGGCATTTAAAACCAATGCCCACACTTCCCGAATATCGGCTGGGGACAAATCCAGCGATGATTGATTCGTCAGCTCCCGGACCTCCATCCACCCGCTTGTGACCTGCTCCAGGGTTGCGCCCTTCCGTGCGAAGACTTGCTGATACCGCTTGGCACCTTGCGCGTATGCGAAAGAGAGGGTGCGCTCAAAAGCGGAATACGGCAACCAGTTGAGGTCGGTTCGACCAACAGAATAAGCTATGCCTTCAGCCAAGATTAGGCCTATATCTGCCGATCTCATATCTAGCAGGGACTGCGATGGAATTGATTGTGCCGCCAGCATGGCGCTAGAAGGCGTTAGTACACGGCAATGCGCTGTGAATGGTCGGATGTGTCGAAAATAGGTCAATACCCAAGCGAGAAAGTGCTGTAAACTTCCTTCGGCAACAATTGCAGCACGTGGTAACGAAAACTTTTCGGCGGGAGACTTCTTCCATATAAGCAAGATAGCGTCGCCACGAAGGGGAACCTCCTCAAGATTATCAGCGCTTCGCACATCAGCCACACCCAAGGGCTTTCGGTTCGCGATGAAGTCCACGAAACGCCGTCGATCACATGACCATAAGTACATCGAGCGCGATCCTCCAAAAATTTCGTCCAAAGTTGGCGGATCGGGCACCGGTTTCAGAGATTGAAGCGCCGCCTCAAAATATCCGTGCAAGTCATCACAATGATACACTGATAGAGCGGTCTTGGCTCTGGTGACCGCAGTGAATGCCATGCGCCGGTTGTTACCAAACGATTTGAGTTCATCACATGCTGCCAAATGAAGTGCCCGAAATTCCAATCCCTTTGCGGCATGAAATGTTGACACGAGTACCTGCTTGTCTGGAGGAAACGCATCGCTAATGCTGCCATGGAGAAGGAAAGCCGTATCGGCGTGTTCAGAAACCTTGATCGCTTCCCAAATGGTGTTCATGCTGTCCTTTGTCGGGGAGAGAACCCCGATAAGTTGGCCCGGGAACGTGAGAATCTGCGTGCCTAGCCGGGACACGATCAAGGCAGCTTGCTCCTCTACCGACTTGCATTGCGTGCAGTCAACTGTTGATGGATTTTCCTTCTCATTGTAATTTGCCGATTCCGTTAATGGTCGATAGTCATGCCATTTCTTCGCTATCTCGTCTGCAACACGACAGATTTTGACGCCATTTCGGTAGTGAAACCGCAAGGCTTGCTGCTCATCTACGCATGTCCTGATTTCCTCAATTGAATCTTCTCCGTCGTAAATCTTCTGCCTTTCATCGGCAACACAAATCAGCCGCTCAGTCAATCTCGCGAAAAGGCGAATCTCCTCTGGGGTATAGTCCTGAGCCTCATCGAGAAGTATTGCCTCGAAGATGTTTACCAGTTTTAGGTTGTCCGTCAATGTCGCAATAGCGGAGAGGAATTCCTTGCGATCCTTTTCGAAATCTCCTGACGGTGTTACATGGCCACCATACTGATGCAGGAAATCATTTTGCCATTCTCGGCACGTCATAATTCTCGTCACAGGAAAATCGTACCGCGTGGCCCCGCTCGAAATGAACTCTCTAAGAGCTCGCGTAAACGTCACAATAGCGATGTTCCGCTGACCAGCAAGATAAAGGTTATTGGCTCTTAAGAGAAGCAAGTTTGTTTTACCTGACCCTGGGGGTCCGGTGATGAGCAAGTTCTTATCGAGGGGAACCGAAATGATATTTCGCTGATCATCATCCAACTCTCCGGGGCCGACCCACCATGTTCCATTCATCGTTGGCTCCCAAGTCCTAAACAAGATTTAACCAAATTGCATCATCGCCCCATACGGCGGGAACTCCTTGGCGTTGGGCGAGGTCAATTGCACACCACACGAAGTCTTGAACTTGCGGCGCTAGTTTGGGGGAGTCCAGTGGTCCCCGAAACACGTTCGCAGTTGCGGGAGGATTGCCATGAGATGCATTGTTTGGCAAAAAGCAAGCAGAAACGGCGATGCGCAGTGCCATCGTTGCTTCGTCCACAATTTCACAATCGAAACGGATGGAGAGCGGCTGTGGGAGTGCACGGTCAGGTGCGGCCGCGAATATGACAGTAACCTGTATCTGGCCTTCGATATTCGGAATGATTTGCAGCGGCGGACACGAATCGCTACCTACGCACTCATTCCGAATAATAGTTTCGAGGCGCTTCGCGATGAGTTGTGCAATTTGCCTGGCCGTTGGAGGCGGGGGGGAAGCCGTTTCACCCGATTGCGAACGAGCGCTCAAGGTTCGTTTCCGGACTCGCTCCCTAGCGCTATCTGCTGATCGCCGCGTACCGGATGGCGAATCGAAGTCGCTCCATGAAACTAAAGCAAGGCGAGCGTCTGGTGGCTTGACAAGGCAATTTTGTGCCAACAGAACGAGATCCGCAGGCACATCATCCGCGTGTATCCCTGGTCTTTCGCTTTTGACCGCCTCCACCAGCATTGCGAACGGCTCTGAGAATTCTTTGAAGAGCGGTCGTCGCATGATTAGGTCATGCAAAACAGCGCCCAACTGGTAGAAGGTGATTGCTCGCCAACCTTCAGGCGTGTCCTCTTCGGTACGCAAAAGGAATTCCGGTGAACTGTATCGGAGCGTACCGACGAACTCCTTTGCCTCTAAATCGGTAAGGTTCGGATCCCCGAAGGGACGTAAAACGCCCAAATCGAGTAGAACGGCACGGGAGAAGTCCGGCAAGACAGCGATGTTTTCCGGCTTGATATCCCGATGTGCCAGGTCCTTTTCTTCGAGGAAACGAGCTGCAGATGCGATCTGGTGAAGGATCATGGCAATCTTTTCGCGGGGCACTAGCGTCAGGGAATTCCCCAGGTTCGGGGCATCGATGAATTCCATTGCTATGAACAGGTAGCCTGACCTGGGGCACTCCCCGCCATCGAAGATCTGGACTAAGTGTGGGTGATGTTCTCCAATCAAGCTACGCTCTCGATCTATTCTCGCGAGTTGGTTAGCCTTTCCATACCTCTCGACTAGTTCCGAATCGAAAACTTTCAATGCCGCTTGCTGCCCACCATTCTCGGCCTCAAACACCACTGCCGATTTTCCTGAACCGACATGACGCTGAATGACCCATCCGCCAACGTCCTGGCCTACAAGCTCCAGCGATAGTCGCTTTGCCCTAACAGGATCCATACCCATGTGCGATCTCCAAATCTTTTGATGGCCTGTAATTCAGGGGCTCTCTCTCATTTTCGGTTCATACGAACACACAGCACCCCAGCACACTTCCCAACCCCCTGGGCCCTGGGCGGGCCCTACATTGGGCCTTAAACAAAGGCAGGGAAGTTGGCGCTTCCCGACTTCCCTGTCATATCAGTGTCTTATTTGGCGTCCCCAAGGGGATTCGAACCCCTGTCGCCGGCGTGAAAGGCCGGTGTCCTAGGCCTGGCTAGACGATGGGGACGCATCGCTTCAACCCCCCTTCCCCAAGTCCGTGCGGTTTGCAGTAACAGCAAACCAGCTCATCAATGGATAAAGTCGGGCCGAAGAATCAACTCAATTTGGTGGGCCGTGTTGGACTCGAACCAACGACTCTCTGCTTAAAAGGCAGATACTCTACCTCCTGAGTTAACGGCCCATATCGGCTTCCGCATAGATAGCTAATCCCTAATCGAATTAGCTGCTGAAGCCTAACTTCTAAGAATAATCATATTACGCCTGCGGTGTCAAGATCCCATGCCGCTGCCAAGAAATCCCCCTGTTACGCGGGGCGTGGATTTGTCATTGCCAGGTCGTCAGGCCGTGGCAATCGCCCAAGCTTTGGGAGATTGCTTCGCTCCGCTCGCAATGACACTCTTCGGCCTGTTACAACTGAAGAATTACGCTGCTGAGATCGGATAATCCATTCCCGAACACCCGAAATCACAACTACCACCTTGGTCAACCCGAAAAATTCTCAGAGGTGTGATATGCTATTTGAGAGCAAGAGGAACGGAGTGCATGTGGGCATAGACGTTCACTTATGACAACCTAAGTTCGTTATTTCAAATGGTTGTCACCCTCCCCCTGCCCCCTCCCGTCAAGGAGGGGGACTGGAAAACCGTCTCCGCTGTGGGGAGAGTAAAGGGAATGGGATTCACAAACCCCTCCCCTGGCGGGAGAGTGAAAGGAATCGGATTCACAAACCCTCTCCCCTGGCGGAAAAGGTGAGTGAGAGGGGAGAATCGTAATTAAGATTGAACTTAAAGTTACTGTTTATGGTGTATGTGGGCCTGATTGCCCCTGGAAGAATAATTCTGTTCTGGTGGATATAGGTTTTTGATTTGAACAAAGCTGGACCCGGCAAGCAATCCCGTGCCCGCCTCGGGATCCACCATCCCCCGAAACCGAGCACAGATAGGTAACGCAGAGAACGAAATGTTTTCTCAAAATTCACGATTGAAAGGTCTAGTAATCCTTTTCGGCCTCTTCATTTTTGGAGTAGCGGCCACCGCTGTACTACATTTCACCGGATGGGATCTTGCATGGTCTGCTCAATTCTATACGGCCGGCGGCGCCCACCAAGGCTGGACACATACCCGGGATCAGCCCTGGGCATTTTTCTATGATTACGCAGAATACCCTGTATGGGTGCTCGCGGCCTTCGCTCTCTTCATGTGCCTAGGTGTGGTGTCGGGAAGAGTCTCGCGAGTATATCTAAGACCTTCGCTGGTGATCATATTGACCGCCGCACTGGGGCCGGGATTACTGGTCAACGGCATACTAAAGCCAAATTGGGGAAGACCGCGGCCGGCAGACCTCACAATTATGGGCGGAGATCGTGAGTACAAAAGAGTCTGGGAACCCATGGGTCGCGGACAAGGAAAATCTTTCACGTGCGGTCATTGCGCGGCCGCGTATTCGGTCGGTTCCGCTGTGGCATTCTATCCAATGCATCCTGTAATTTCGGTAGTTGCTCTTACCGCAGGCATAGCATTCGGAACCGCGGCAGGAATCGGCAGATTGGTTCAGGGCGGGCATTTCCCCACGGACATACTTTGGTCCGGCGTGCTGATCCTGATGCTGATAACTGCGCTCTATTACCTGGTATTGAGGATACCCGAGACCACCTACGAATCGAGACCTCCGCCTTAAATGAAGAATTTGTGGTGAGGGAGTTCCTTGGAGAGTGACTTTCAGAAAGGCGACCGCCAGGGGGAAAACCCTTTTGCAAAGGGAATTATATCGTTAACTTTCAAGTGAGGTAAAAATGGACGAACCAAAGATATTAATACTGGATAACGTAAGAATTTGCGAGAGTTGCGTCAATGGCGAAGGCGAGGAATGCCACACGCCTGGGTGCCTCTTGAATCTACAGGACGTGCCAAATTGGACAAAAAAATTCCTTCTTGAGATGGGGGTGGAAATGAGAAAAGAAGTTTGTCCTAAAACGGTGAATATACGAGATATTAAGACCCTCTTGCAACGCCTAGAGGAATGCCGGGGCACAGAACTTTATCACTATGTGACCACGGGGCAAAAACTTTACCGAGGACCTTGTGAAAATGGGTAAGAAAGACCCAAAGAGCCAAAGAGAGGAAGATGAAAGTCAAGTATATAATTCCCTTTGCAAAAGGGTTTTCCCCCTGGACCCCCTTTCCGAAAACTCCCATTCTGTTGCGGCGCAGGGAGGAGAAATGACCCATTGGGGCGCCCGCACACGACAAATGGGTACGTTTCCAGTTAACCGTGAAAATATTTGTCCCGCGCAGAACGCGGGATTGCCGGACTGTTCGGGCCCACTCGGCGTGGCGCCAACATGCATGGTGAGGCTGAGAGCCATTGATATGCTCCGATGTTGCGCTATGCATGCTCGCCGTGCGCGGAGCACCATAAAAAGCGGGTTCCCGAAATTTTCTCTCCTCCATCCAGCCCCCGGGCAGCCTGCGGAGCAAAAGAAATAATCCATTTGAAAAAAGGTGCTCCGCGCACGGCGACCATGCATCAACTGGCACCGGAGTGTGCCGAGAGCTCTCAGTTTCAAGATGCATGTTGGCTCCACGCCGAGTGGACCCGCACCCTCTCCGGCAAAAACTCCTAAATGGGTGGAGCTGCGGTAAGCGGGGTTGCATGTAGGGCAGGCCTGATGCATACCGCACGAGCCCGGATCAGCCGGGCAAAGGTGCTCAAGACTAATTCAATCGTTTAGTCCGGCGTTTCGCGGGATTTGGGAAAGGGTTTGGGTCACGCGCTGAACGCGGGATTGCAAAAAAGGTTTTCCCAAAAGATCCGTTGGCTTTGTCGTGCCGGCGGAGCAAAGTGAGGCCGAGTATGAAGACCAGACGGGATTTCGTGAGGACAGTTCTTGGAGGCATCATCAGCCTGGGTTTTTTCTTCGAGCCTGCATTTTCGGCCGCCGGGCTGGCGTTTGCCAAACTTGCAAAGACTGTGATTCCCCGTGGGACCCCGAGAGAAACGCTCAAGGATAAGAACCCCAAGGATTTGGATACGACCGATCTTGAAGTTATGCCCCTGGCCGAATTCAAGACAATGGGTCTGGATGATTTGGAAGTGGACGTCGATCAGTGGCGCTTGATCGTGGCCGGAGAAGTAGGCAAGCCGCTTTCGTTGAATTATCATGAGCTTGCATCTATTGCGGCGGTTGAAAGAACTGTGCTGCTGATCTGTCCGGGTTTTTTCGTCAACAACGGTTTCTGGAAAGGGATTTCAGTTAAGGGGCTGCTGAAGCGGGCTGATGTAGCGAAGGATGTGAATTACGTTACATTCCGAGGGCCTGAAGGTAACTATGAAAAAGTGCTAAGGGTTCCATTAGATGACGTGCTCACGGACAAAGTGTTCCTGGCCTATCAAGTCAATGGCAAGGTTCTGCCGCAAAAGCACGGTTTTCCTCTGCGGGTGGTCGCAAAAGGTTACTACGGATATGATTGGGTGAAATACGTTTATAAGATGACCGCAGATATTGTTCCAGGTAAATAGACTAATTCTCAAAAGTCTTGCAGCCATAACCGATAGGATCGGAGAGTTCCCGTAGGATGCGGTAACCCTGCGTTTCGCGGGGGAACCGCATCAATCGAGGTTTTCACGGACGATGCGGTTCACTTCGCTCACCACATCCTACTCTTTTACTCGATTGGGTGAAATACGTTTATAAGGTGACCGCGGATGTTGTTCCAGGTTAATAGTCACGGATCACGGTGCACCCAGTTCCTGGTTCCCAGGCTCCGCCTGGGAACCCATATCTTCCGGGCTCTGCCCGGTATCTATCTTGAATTGATGGCCTATAATGGAGGCTGAGCCTCCAGGTCATACGTTCCCAGAAGGAGCCTGGGAACGAGAAGTAGATCCCATCTTGAAACCGGCCCGAATTGTTTCCACGCAATATAGAAGTTTCTGAAGGATTTTGTGCCCATAAGCAGTAAGGATCGGAGCGTGATGCGGCGCGGCGGGATACGCTCCCAGGCTGGATGCACATCCTACCAATACATGACAGGCAATCCCGCGTTCTCCGTGGGACGTCGCCACCAATTATTTTTTGCGAACCCCTAAAGCACTCAATCGGTTTCTGTGGCTGCCTCGGCCAAAGCTTTAGATTTCAGGTTCACCTCAACCCGCAGGGCCTTCAATCCTTGCACCCCCGGAAGATCATTCAATTCTAATGATTCGATATCATCATTAAGCAATCCCCGATTTATCAAGAAATCAACGTGCCGGCTCATCTCCTGGAGTTCGTCATGCCGGGAATAAACTATGGCGATTTTCCCCGGTTGGGTCAGCCTTTCAGCTCCACCCTTGACGGTTGCTTTGTCGATGCGAGATCTGATAATTTCATGAGCAATATCGTAAGCGCCATCGACATCAAACCTTTTTTCGTCGAAGCGGAAACGTATGGACACAGGGCTGCGGTTCACCAGGATGAGGTGGGTGGCGTCCAACGGGATATTCCCGGCAGTTTTCAAATTTTCCACATGCCATGCGATGCCACAAGCAACCATAAGTTGCCAAAGTCTGAGGTTTCTTACATATACTTCATTGAAATCACCGTTCTCGACCATAGAAGCTCCGAGATATACGAGATAATCCACTCCGTCCGTCTGGTGCTTGTTGAAATAATGCGGGAACATTTTCTGCGCTTCGATCTCTTGCCGGTCAAGATAGCTCGAAATTCTCTGATTTAACGATGCGATACTCCGCTCAAAATCCCGACGTTCGCGGTACACTGTTCCCATATTCTGATCTATGGCGCTGACGTAAGTCTCGATGCTTTCAGATACCTCATGACCATATTCTCGCATAGTCGGAAAGAGAGGCTCCAACTCGTTTCGCAGGAAATTCAAGACAACCACGTCATCACCTGTGCTCAGTCCGTTCCGGATCATATCCAGGTTGCGATCAATTCGATAAGTCAGCTCGTTCAAGATATGGAGAGGCTTGATTTGTTGAGCTGAGCAGACGACATCGCGCGCGAGGTTCAGATGGTCTGCAATGTCAGCCTGGATGGCGCGATTGCGGGCTTCAGAAGAGCCGCGCACATCCGAAGCGCCATATAGAGCGAAAACATCCCTGAAAATAATGGGTTCCAGCTCCAAAGACTCTCGTTTGGCCGAACGTCCCAGACCACGCAAAACAGCCTTCTTAAAGCGCCATTCCACAGAAGGATGCACCGCTGTGCATTGTTCTTTGATTATTCGTTCCACATTGTTATTCAGGTCATCCACGGACCTTTGGAGCGCCACCGAAAATAGGGGCAGGAGCTGCTTCATTATCAGCGCCTCGGCAGGCCCGAAGTCGGCTGGATAGGGTGATCCAAGATCGAATGTTCCGATGAGTTGCCCTTGATAAAAGAGCGGGGCAATTAGCATGGACCTGATACCATACCGAATGATTTCCTCCTCCACCTTGGTGCGAGGCTCCTGCAGGATGTCTCCTATCGTAAGTATCTGTTGGCCTTTCACAGCCCGATCGAAAACAGATCCCTCAAACTCCTCGATCGGCACATGTCGTGAATCTGCGAATAGACAGTGGTCGGCCATTTGGCAGCCGCTATTAAGCATATAAATCTGGTCACCCTGAATGGCCGCAAGTCCCGCTTGTAACTCAGGACGGCGTAGCAGAGTTCGGAGGTTTTCCTGCAGTCGCGAGAAACCCTCTGATGATATAACTGAATCTCTGGCGATAAGATCCCTTTCAAGGGACGATATTACTTCTGTGTTCGTCACTTCAACCGCCTGGACGACGCAAAAACCTTGAAGCTCGAAATTGTCGAATGGAAGAATTTCCAGGACGATCTCCGGGTGCATCAGGTGCTCTATTATCGTGGAGATCTCTTGCTCCGTAAGATCCTTGACCGGTCTGACCGCGTGCACATCGACAAAACGGAAGTCGGGTTTAATCTTGAAATACCGGTCCAGTCCCGTGTCCGCATCCTTTATAATTCTAACCAGGGGGAAATCTATTTCCTTATCAATTCCGTAGTATTTCTGAAGAATCAGTAAGCAACAACGGATTAATCGAGCCTTAAGAAAGGCCTGCGGGTCTCCACTCAGCCGGCCGCGAAAATCACCATCATCGTTAAGAAAAAGGCGCTGGAAAGAGGGTGAAACCAGGATCGGCTCCAGCGAGAACGGGACTAGGGCCCCGATCGCCTGCGTTTCCCAATACGCCAAGGGAAAAACAACACTCATCAGAGTCTTGAGCAAATCCTTATGGGATTCGAGAATCGACAGATTCTGCAAAGGGCTCTGAAGTTCAGGTGCGAGTGCAAGTTTGGCCCTGACTCCTTCGAGCAATGGGCCCCAACCGTCCTCGGACGCGGCTACAGTCTGATTCCAGAAATCGATGAGAGGCTTCAGGCTGAAAACGGAACGAATTTGGCATTCAATCGGGTTTATGGGCATGGCCGACCTCCGTCGGAGCAGAAAGAGGTGTTAAAATACAATTATACGATTCTTTTAGGCAAATTACTTGCCGAAATTTTTGGTCTTTGTTTTAAGACGAAAAAAGGGAAGAAAAGTTACAATAATCTCGCAAAAAAGTGGTGATAGCGATTTTGAGAAGTATAGCAGTTCTCAAAAGTTTTGTACCCGTAACGGATAGGATCGGAGCGCAACGCAGAATGGCAGGACAGGCTGGAAGCCCTTAATCCCGGTAGGACGGGCTTCCAGCCCGTCTATTAAATAGGACAGGCAAGATTGCCTGTCCTACCAAGACGTGACGGGCAATCCCGCGTTCGGCGCGGGACGTCGCCACCAAATCCTCTTCCTTTTCGCGATTACTTTTGAGAATCCGTATTTGAAGTTACGCACGCAGCCAATTCTTTGATTCCGCGGCCACATGGCGCCGCACAGTCCGTGGCTGAGAGTGTCGGACGAATAAAGAAGTAGCACCAGGGTAATATCATTCGCGATCCAGTGTGAAACACTGGAGAGAAGAACTAACTGCCTGGATTGCAGTTCCGTGGCGCCAGGTATTTGATCGGGGAATGTAGGGAGGCAAAAGGCCAAACTACCCCGCCTGCCCCCACGATGTTGCCTCTCTTCAAGGAATTATGGTGGACAGACTAACGCCGAAAAAATTGAATCTGTCTAAAGTTGCAAGCGGTTGGATTACTACACATATAAGAGTTTTTTGAAGAGGGGTGCGGGGCATAGGCGCTAACTTACCGCCATGTTTGCGGACCGCAGATTCCCCCTCTCCCTACCCTCTCCCGCGAGGGGAGAGGGATTTGGAATCCCCCTCCCTTGACGGGAGGGGGAAGGGGGAGGGTGACAAGACACTGAAATCACTGGTGCATCTCTTATAAGTTAGCGCATATAGGGGTGCGGGGAGAAACTTTTTTGCAATACCGCGCAGACGCGGTACTCCCCGCATTTCTTCTTCTCTTCTCTCTAGCGCACTCTTCTCTCCTTTACAGCTTTTCCGCTATAACTTCGGAGAGGTCCAGCACCTTGAGTTGGTCGGCTTTGCCCATAACGTTGCAGGAATCTTCCAGCATGGTTATGCAGTATGGACATGCGGTAACCAGAGTTTGAGCGCCTGCATCAAGAGCTTCGGTGATCCGCAGTTCTGCGAATCGCTCTCCGGCCTTTGTCTCCATCCAGACACGTCCGCCGCCGCCTCCACAGCATAGGCTGTTTTTGCGGTTCCTGGAAAGTTCCTTCAGTTCCGCTCCCGGCAATGCCGAAATGAGGTCTCGAGGCGGATTGTACACTTCGCTGTGACGCCCGAGATAACAAGGATCGTGAAGAGCCACAGCTCCGGCCGGGTCGCCGGACAACTTTAACTTCCCGTCCGCGATTGCTTGAGAGAGGACCTCGGTATAGTGCACCACTTCCCATTCTCCACCCAATTCAGGGTACTCGTTCTTGAAAGTGTATAGGCAATGCGGAGAAGTGACTATGATCTTTTTCACACCTTTGCTCTTATAAAGCTCAATGTTGGCCTGAGCCAGCTTTTGAAATAGCGCCTCGTCTCCCACTTTGCGGATCGACTCTCCGCAGCAACTCTCTTCATTTCCGATAGTCCCGAAGCTAATTCCAGCGGCTTTAAGCGCTTTTGACACGGAACGAGCTATTTTTTGGCTTCTTACGTCGTAGCAGGAAGTGCAGCAAACAAAGAGGAAGTACTCAGTAGATTCCGATGAGAAGGTCGGCACATCAGCATCTTTGATCCATTCGGTGCGTTTGCTGCGATCCCCGGACCATGGATTGCCCTGTGAGTGCAAACTGCCGGCAATCGGCTTGAGACTTGGAGGGATGGTCCCAACCTCCGCTAGCATGCTCCGCATTCCACGGACATTGCTTATTATATCTACCCCGCGGGGACAGCGATCCACACAAGCTCTGCACGTAGTGCATGCAAAAAGGCAATTTTCGGATTCAAATCCTTCAAGGCCAAGTTGACCCATTCGCTGGACAAGCCTGACATTGAACTGTTCCGATGCTTCGCCAGGGACCAGACGATACGGACAAGTCCCGGTACAAAGGCCGCATTGCATACACCAGTAAAGGGTTTCAGCGCCCGACATTACGATGGCATCACTCACTTCCAGAAAGGGTATTTTCGTTTCCATTTCAATTCCTTCTTAGAAACCTTTGTATGGGTTTGCCCCGAGCTCTTCCAGTCTAGCTGAGAACTCCTCGACAATGCCCGGGATCCGATGATAATCATCAATAGCAAGTTGCTCGACCCTGATCCGATCCGATTCGAGCACCAGCCGGTCAAGGGTCTCTTTGATCTTCTCCATGCGAGTGTTGGCCAGTTCGCTCCCTTTAATGAAATGGCACTGGTAGTCGTCACCATAGCGGCAACCGAAAAGGATTACACCGTCTATGCCTTTAGAAAGGGCATCCGCAATCCAGACCAGATTCAAGGAACCCAGGCACCTCAAAGGTATAAAACGGATCCATGGAGGATATTGCAGCTTGTCCATCCCGACCATATCCACAGCAGGAAAAGAGTCATTCTCGCAGATCAAGCCGAGGATTCGCGGCTTTTCGTCATATTCTTCAGGAACGTGGATGGACTTGATCATCGAACCGATCATGTCCACCGAGTAGTTGTTAAACGAGATTATGCGTTCCGGGCACGAACCCATGCAGATGGCGCATCGCCGACAACGTGTGGGATGGGGCAATGGCGTCCCTTTCTCATCCTCATTGTACATCCCGAACGGGCATTCTTCAGTGCAGCGTTTGCATTGTGTGCAGCGCTGGAGAAATAGCTCAGGATAAGACATGTCTCCGGCCCTGGGATGCACCGCTCGGCCTTGGGCAGTGAGTTCCACACACTGAATGGCTTTCATAGCAGCGCCGGTTCCGTCATTGGTGGACCTGGTCGCGGTCATCGGCTGTCTGACGCAGCCCGCGGTGTAAATGCCGGTCCGTCTTGTCTCATAGGGGAAGCACACGAAATGCGAATCCGGAAAACCGTACTTCAGTTCCGGTATGGCCGGCCCTTGGCGGTATTCCAGATTGAGGATCGGATCATCCAATACAGCAGGTTGCATGCCGGTCGCGAGAACCACGAGGTCCGCCTCAAACATCAGGGGTTCCCCGAGCAATTGATCCATCGCTTCAAGACTTAATTTCCGCTCGGATCCTTCGCCAATGGCGACTTTTGAGGTATCCGTCTTGACGAAAACAACACCATCCTTTTGGACCTTTTTATAAAATTCCTCATGTTGTTCCGGTGTCCGTATGTCCTTATAAAGGACGAACACCTTGTTTTCCGGATTCTGCTCTTTCACATAAAGAGCCTGTTTCAGGGAGACCCGACAACATACGGCGCTACAGTAGGGTAGATGCTCAGGATCTCTTGAGCCTGCGCATTGAATAAAAGCAACCACGGAAGGTTCGGAACCATCTGAGGGACAGGTTATTTTGCCAGCCTTCGCCATTTCTTCCATCTGCACATTGGTAATGACATCGGGAAATTTGCCATAACTCAAATGTTCGAGTTTGGTTGGGTCGTATGGCTTCCAGCCTGCCGCCAGAACAATCGAGCCGATCCGTTTGGTTTCGCCGTTGCTCAGGGTCACATCAAACATTCCGGGCGCGCCGGAAATCTTCTGAATGGATGTCCCGGTATGGACTTTGATTTCAGAGTGCGCCTGCACCTGATCAATAGTTTTTTGAATAGTTATGTCCTCGAGTTCCTGGTAAGGCGGGCCTGTCGGGGTGTTCTTATGGCATTTCGCCATGTATCCGCCTAATTCGGGCTCCTTTTCGACGAGAGTAACCGAATAGCCTGCCTGAGCAGCGTCCAAAGAAGCCTGCAAACCTGCGGCGCCGCCTCCGATCACTAGTAAGGCTTTGTCTATTGCCTCCGAATACGGTTTCGGAAGAGTGACTTTTTTCGACTTTGATTATTCCCATTCGCAGATAATCCTCGGCCATCATCTGCGTGTCTTCATGTCCCGGAGGTTGACACCAGGCGACATGCTCTCTGATGTTTACTCGTTCAACAATGGTTGTCATGGGATCGAACGAGAAAACATCAGTTTTGACACGGCCGGAACATGCAGCGATTACTGCGCAATTAATCTCTCCTGATTCGAGGTCCGCCCTAATAAGGCCTGCCCCCTCTTCACCGCACATGATCGGATGATCTGCGCATTTTGCTATAGTGGACTCGTTTGCGACTGCGGAGAGCGCTCCCACATCTATGGATTCTCCTATGCCGCATCCCGAGCAAATATAAACTCCGATTTTCTGATCCATGATTGGTTACCTCCCCATCGTACGCTGAATAGCTTTTAGTGCCGCTGCGGTCGCATCCTGCAGCGAGGCCGCAACTTCCATGGGAGCTTTAACGCAACCCGCCGGCACAATGCCCGACGCGCCTGATGATGTTACAAACCCGAACTCATCGTATTCCATCTCAACATTCGGCTTTAGTGTGGCGGTTCCTGGTACCATGCCTACCGCCAGGACCGCAAGATCGACCACTTGCTTGACCTTCTGACCTGCGCCTACGTCTTCGCCTTCAACAAGTACGCCTCCCGATTCAGGATCCGCGGAAATCCGGGCTACTTTGCCCTTTATAAGGCTGACGTTTTCGTCCTCGTCAACTTTAGTATAAAAATCTTCATATTTGCCCATGGCTCGAACATCGATGTAGTAAATGTAGGCCTTGCTCTCAGGAACACGTTCTCTGATGTAGGTGGCTTGCTTGAGAGATGCCAGGCAACATATTCCGGAGCAATATTTTAGATGATTTTCATCGCGTGAACCTGCGCATTGAACAAATGCTACGCTGCTGACTTCCTTGCCGTCCGACGGCCTGAGAATCCGACCCTGAGTAGGTCCGTTGTGGGCCGCGAGGCGCTCGAACATGACGCTGGTCACAACATTCGGGATCGTGCCGAGACCGAGGTAATCCACTTTTGTGGCGTCATAAGGATCCCAGCCCGTCGCCCAAACAACGGCGCCCACATTATAGGTGAGTTTTGCAGGCTGCATGTTCAGATCTATAGCGTTGTAGGCACAGGCCTCAGCGCATTTTTGAGCGTCCGGGGTCCCGAGGATCTCCGGCGCCAGGACGTACTTGAATGGGAACGCCATCGCATGAGGCAGGTACGCTGCTTTGGTTTTATCCATGTCGTAATTCACAGCGTTCGAAATCTCGGTTTCGCAAACTTCACCGCACTTGCCGCATACCGTGCAGTTATCGTTCACATAACGAGGATTCACCTGGACTGTTACTTCGTAATTACCTGGGCCGCCGGAAATGGATTCCACTTCGGCCAAGGTATGGAATTTGATTTTGGGATTTTGCTTGATGCGTCTGAAATTGATTTCGAGACCGCAACTCGGAGGACAGAGTTTAGGAAAATATTGGTTGAGAAGCGCCACGCGACCGCCCAGATACGGATTCTTTTCGACAATGACCACTTCCGCTCCTGCTTCCGCGGCTTCCACCGCCGCGGTCATCCCACTTATGCCGCCTCCGACGACTAGGATTTTACGTTCCGGATCACCCATGGACTACCTCCGTGTTTTCAGGTGATATTTCGTTCGATTATAGAAACAAGAACTGCCGTTGGATCCGTCTTCGGTAGGCGGATTCAACCTAATACGTCGGCCTGACAGCAATCCGAGAGACCGATGCGATAATTGCTGTGCCTGCCCATACTCTTCCTGGAAAACTGATAATCAAGGTGTGAGATCGGCGGAGCACCTTTTCATATAGTCTATGAAAATGAATTAGATGTCAATACGATCAACCCTGACTAGGGCAAGCATTCGGTCGTCTTTCCGGCAGAGTAAGGCACCGTTTCTTTTCTCGGTGGTTAATGCGACTTATTTCAGCCTGTATTAGAGCAAACGGTATTTATAGAGCATCGGCGAGTGTGGCATAAAAGCAGTAGATCACGCGGTCCTGATCGCCTCAAGGTGACCCTTTAAATAACTGGCAAGGTTTTGCTTCTTTAGTTTTAATCCAAGCTTTTTCCTGATGCTTTTTCTATGCACGATCAC
Source organism: uncultured delta proteobacterium (assembly GCA_963843165.1). GTDB lineage: Bacteria > Desulfobacterota > Desulfomonilia > Desulfomonilales > Desulfomonilaceae > DATJPW01. Next base: position 86,644 of record CAWJJL010000010.1, read on the forward strand.
TGTGTTGTAGGTTAGGCCAAGGGCTTTGGCTATGTCGTGAGAATCCTTGCCCGAGCAAATCATTTGACAGATTTCCATTTCACGCGGACTTAGATGTGTCACAGTATTGCGACTATTTAAATCGAAAAGAGATGTTATATGCATCATCTTAAATTCAAGAGCTTCGATGAGATGAAGATGTGGTTCCGATAAGTTCACTATCTTCAACTCATCCAAAATCGGTTGGATGGTCATAGTGAAATTTTTAGCCACGCGTTCATTGAGGGCCCTCTTTTGGTCTCTGATCCTCTTAATCAGCAATCGCATCGCATAATTCATACTTTTAATACTGCGATAACATTGGTGAACCTCATTTTTCCACAGTTGAAGTTCATCAACGTTTTCCTCCAGCTTGCTTTCCAAGGATTCAATCAAGGATGTCGATTGTTTCTCAGAGCGAACCAACTGATCTTCTTTTTGTTTACGCTCCGTAATATCTATTATAGATACCAAGGCAAGAGGACTGCCTTCGCTTCCATCTCGCACAATCGTCCCGCTAATCAAAACTGAAAGCTTTTCTCCGCTCTTGCTCAGGAGATCCATTTCCCGATTTAGTACACGGCTCTCCGTCTGGATCATGCCCCACACATTTTGATTCCCTAATTTCAGCCGTTGGGAAACCGCCCTGTGAAAATCTGGCGTCGAGAGCGAAAGGTCTTCAGCGGAGTAACCCAGCATGTCCGCCAATGCCCTGTTCACAAGCCTGCAGCTGCCTTCAAGATCAAACAGCACCAGGCCGTGTGGATGATTGGCAAAAAATCGGAGAAATATGTCTTCGTCGAGAACCAGACGAAACCGCTCTTCGTACATGGTCCGATTCACCTTGATGCCACGGATGATTACTTCGATCCGGAAATTTTCCGTTAAATTTCCGTGAAGCAGGTTTGATTATGCGTTATTCATCTAAAGGGTTAATTATCTGTAAACAAGTCTTTAAGCTTGCATATCCACAGTATACAAGGACTTATAGGCCTATAATGGGCAGGAATAAGAATTCGACGTTACCGTTTTCCAGTAAAGTACATTATTTCCATGAGCTTTTCAAGGTGAGTTTTCTGAATTCCTCATAGATTTGAATCTATAAAAAAATAAATAAATATGCTATTATAAGCCAATCATTAAAACTATCGGAGCATGGTATCAGAGATAATTTTCGTGTAGAAGAATCGGAGATTATTAGATCCGATTCGTCCACATGTGCGCGGGTTTGATTCTGAATCGAGCCTGCCTCTACGGAATAGCAATGCAATCAGAGTTGCTCGAAGCTATCAGATTGGGAAATACTGACAAAGTACGACAACTTATCCAGAATGGGTCGGACGTCAACTTGTCAACGCATGAAGGCACCCCGCTTATGGCGGCTTCAATGAGTGGGCGCACGGAGTTGGTCCAGCTTTTTCTTGATAACGGAGCAGATCCCGATCGGGAGGATTTAGGCGGTAGCAGGCCATTAATTGCAGCAGTCAAGGCATGGGATTTAGAAATTGTCGAATTGCTCCTGGATCGCGGCGCGGACGTTAACGCGAGAGACGGGAAGACTGGATCAGCCGCGATATTTTGGGCCGCTGAATCCGGCAACGTAGAATTGTTGGATTTGCTCTTGGAGAGGAACGCCAACGCGAACGCAAGAAATAACAATGGGACTACCCCGCTATTTTGGGCGGCGTTCAAGGGACATGAGAAAATTGTGGAGAGGTTGTGCAGCTTTGGCGCAAGAATTGATATCCGGAATGTTCGAGGACTGACCCCCTTAATGGTGGCTGCTGGAACCGGCAAGATCAAAGTAGTTGAGGCGCTGCTAAAGCTCGGAGCGGACGTCCACATCCGAGATAAACGAGAAAAAACCGCACTGGTTTATGGCGCAAGCGGAGGATCGGAGGAAATTGTCGAACTGCTGCTGCGGTGGGATGCCGATGTCAACGCGGCGAGCCGGCATGGCAATTCTTCGTTATTTTGGGCGTGTTACAAGGGACATATTGAAGTTGCCAAGATACTTCTGGCGAGGGGTGCTCAGGTTAATGCGAGAAATTTCCAAGACCAGACGCCACTTTTCTGGGCGGTTTCCAACAGCAAGATCGAAGCTGTGCAACTGCTGATCAACGCCGGCGCCGATGCGAATGTGAGGGAACGGAAATACGGCACAACTGCGCTCTTCTGGGCTGCTTACCAGGGTGATATTTCAATAATGGACCTTCTGTTCCATGCGGGCGCGAAACATGAATTACAGGATTTTGCGTTGAACACGCCTCTATTATGGGCGAGCCGCAAATCCAGATTGGCGGGTGTCGAGCTTCTTTTGAGATCGCGGAGCTGATCCGAATGCTCGGAGCAGGAGCGGCAACACGCCTTTGCTGTGGGCTTGCAACATAGGAGATCTGGAACTGGCTGGCCTTCTGCTAAAACGCGGAGCTAAAGTTCAGGACAAAAACCGCCAATCAAGCAGTTCTCTTTGCCGAGCCGCTTTTAAAGGACACACTGAACTTGTAGAGCTTCTGCTAACATATGGAGCGGACCCAAATTCGACGGAAGAACGATTTGGCAATAGTGCATTATCTTTGGCTTCGTACCAAGGGCATCTCGAAATTGTGAAACTGCTCTTGAGTCGTGGGGCAGCAATTAATGCTGTTGATGCACGTCATGGCAATTCCGCAATTTTCTGGGCCTGCGGCAAGGGGCACTTAGCAGTGGCGGAAATGCTTATTGAAGCGAGCGCAAATGTGAATTCCGTCAATGTGACCGGCCAAACTCCCCTGATGGCTGCGTCTGATGGTGGCCACGAAATGCTGGTCAAATTACTTCTTGATCAAGGAGCAGATGCCCAAGTGACTGATGTAATCGGCAATACCGCCCGCGCGTACGCTTTGCGCAAACAATACGGGAGTGTAGCGGAGTTGCTATTCAGCGCGGATAAAGAGGCGCTCGCCGTCCGCCGCAGACACGACAAAGCTCTTATAGAAGCGTCAACCTGGGGCAACAACGAGTTGGTGGAAAAACTGCTGAAAAACGGAGCAGACATTGACGCTACGGATACAAAATACCAAAATACGGCGCTACACTGGGCTGCCTATCGAAATCATTTAGATCTTGTCAAACTCCTCATCAATATGGGCGCAACCGTGGATCTCCGCAATAAATTCGGCAGCACGCCTTTATTCTGGGCAGCCCGCAGAGGCGGCGCTGAAATTGTTAAGTTTCTATTGGACTCAGAAGCAGAAGTCGACGCCAGGGACAATGATCGCAAAACACCTTTGATGGTAGCCGCAGCAGCCGGACAAATGGAAAACGCGCGACTTCTTGTGACGGCAGGAGCCGATATCAATGCAAAAAACAGCTTCGGATGGACGCCGCTCATGGAAGCCTACTTTGAGGGACACGCCGAAGTTGGTGGCATATCTGAGGGGACTCGGGGCCAATCTAAACGGATTTTTGAAGAACCGATCTTTTGGCGGTAACTGGCAAGAAGTAAGGGAGTAGGACTTATTTGATGACAACAGCTGCTGAGGAATTGTAGTGAACTTTTGGGGGTACCGATCAATCGGGAGTCGCACTGGATGTAGGACTCACTGATAACGGCTTAACGGCCGCTTTGAGGTTGTCTAAATCATACAGAGAATGGCACGCTAACAATTTCTCTGCTGGAAAACATCAGTACAATAGGAATGTCTGCCAAGATGTTTGGCATGTGCAAGAAAACCTGTTGGTCCGCCGAACAAACCGGTTGCATATGTGTCTTTGAAAATGAACATCATACGAGTTAATATTTGTTTTTGATTAGTCATCTGGTTTCACAAAATCTTAGAAATGTATTTGCCCGAAGAGAAACCGGGCCTGAATTGAACGGAGGGACAATGAGCAATTATGCAGAAAAAGCTGATGATGATTCCACAGGCCGACGGAAAATACCTGCAAGGAGTTTTGTGGATGATATGCGGTCTGGTATGCCTGATTCGGCATTGATGGAAAAATACAAATTAACAGCAAGGGGACTCCACAGCGCGTTTAGAAAACTTTTGGCAGCCAATGTCATACGGGCATCAGAGCTGGAGGGCCGTCAATCTGAATACGATGAAACTATTGATGTTGATGATATTAGGGCTCTGCAAAGATATAAGGTGGAATTCCCGCTTCCTATTTACGAATCGGATAACCCGGAATCTTGCGGAATCATCAGCGATATAACAGTCATGGGTGTCGGAATAAAGGGTTTTCAGTACTGAAGTTGGTGAAATTAAAGAATTCCAGATCCCCGCTGATCAATTTTTTCAAGTGGACCCGGTCGAGTTCAGAGCAAGGTGCCGCTGGCTGAAGCGCGATGACTCCGATGGGGAATGTGTTTCGGGATTTGAAATAATGAAGGTATCAAAAGGGAATTTGGCAGGGCTGCGTAAGCTGATTCAAGGACTCACTCTTTCGGATCGTGAGCTAAAGGCGGCAGTATAACTATTTTATTAGAGCCTCATTGCGGAATTTAATTAGTGGATCTTGCCACAAAAAAGCCTGCGGAGAAATTTGAGGGCGGGCTTGCCTCACGCCCTTGTTATGAGTGCGAGCGATATCCAGGAAATTTCGAAGAAGGATTCCGCCATCCGGACGACTTCCTGAGAAAGACTCCGGGTGCCCCTGAATGCCATAAACAGGTTTTGTGGGGTGGCGCATTATCTGAATTGGACAAAGCCGGTCCGACGCCAGAACCATAAACCCTTTGGGCAGCACCTTAACCTCATCATAGTGACTCTGGCGAATATGTAATTCGCCGTCTACTCCGCTGAACAACGGGTCGACAGCAGTTACTTTCAAAGCAACTACTCCGCTCTGCCTTTCCTTGGAATAAGGAAGGCAGTCATCTTCTCCTCCCCTTATCGGCCCTACTTTTCCGCCGAAACTTAAGGCCAGAGCCTGATGTCCACCGCATATTCCAAGAATTGGGATATTCTGCTCCTCTGCCAACAATGGAAGCATCCACAGAAAATTCTGTAAAGCAATCCCGGACTCCCCTGAGTAGCGGCACCACGGAGTCCCCTGCGGGCTCAGGATTATGAACGCGGGCTGAGTATCAGCAATAAATTCGGGAGTGATCTGACTGAAATGGACATTGATTCCGTTCGGATTCCCGCTCATCTCCTTGATCACTGAAAAAGCGTGTCTTCCGCCTTTGGACCAAACGTCCCGCGCGAGACTGACCATAATCCAGGGTCTATCAGCTTCCGCGCCGGAACCCGACGCTGAATGGGAGTTACCGGCCCATACCAGGCATGTTTGAATGACCGCAAGGATTATGCCGATGCACAGAACCCTTAGGGGGAACCCTCTGCAAAAATCTCTCATGAATTTCCTGTTGGAGAGTGCGGATTGGACCCTTATATACACTATCAGGTCCCGGCGAAGCAACATAAAAGACAATGGCCAGGTAATTTCATTTGCGTGTGGTAAATACTGGAAAGCACATGGTAATAATAATTTCATTACCTAGCCCTGCATAAATGATGCATGCGTCGTCACATGATCTTTAACACCCTTTCCTTTTCGCTGTAGATGCACCCGCAGTATTTCTGTCTATAAAGCCCAAGTGTCCGGTATCTTCGGACGCCTTCGTTCCAACTTGTTCGCCAGTCCCTATAAAAGAACGGAATCTCATATTTCTCGGCAATGGCTTCAGATGTCGCTTTCAAGAGATCGTGTTTTTGAAAACGACTATAAAGCAATGTCGTGGAGAATGCCTCAAAACCTTTGGATTCCGCCAATCGCGCCGTCATCTCTATCCGAAAATTAAAACACATCCGGCATCTCTGTGACTCACGAAAAACGACTTGTTGGAACCATCTATCCATGCTGTCCAACTGTTCCAATGTGAGTATTGGAACATCCTTATTTTTTGTATACGCGGTAAAAGCATCCAGACGTCTAAGGTACTCCGAATAGGGATGAATATTCGGATTGTAAAATAACGTCGTGACCTCGTGCCCTTCGGACCGTAAATCATCCAGGGGAATCACAAGGCACGGGGCACAGCACGAGTGAAGAAGGATTCTCATGAAAGATATTGTCTCCTTTCTGGCTCCATGATATGAATTTCGCGCTTTTGGAAAAAAATCATGAAACTAATTCTTTGTTCAGCCATGATATTCTTGGTGCTTCTCCCAGTCACGGTCCAGGCTGCCGGAGATGCTGAGCTTTTCCTTAGCGCCTTTACCGAAACTGCAACTGCTTACCTTAATGATAGCTTTCTTCTGCTTGGGATGACCGCGGACTACTTGGTCTCCGAAATTGTAACAAAAGAAGCCGCTTTGGAACACACGATAAATGTCCAAAAGCGGATCCGCGTAATTCGTGCCAAACTGAAAGCAGTTTCCCAAAGACGTATTACTGATCTCGACAGGCAACTCATACGTCTTCTCGAAAATGGTTACGCATGCATGGATCTTCAGGCTTGGGCGTTGGCAAAACATATAGAACAGAGATCCACACAAACAGCCAAGAATTTCGAGAACCAGAGAACTCAATGTTGGGAACAAATCAAGACTCTCAAAAGTTTCTACTCTGCCTTGCCACCTGCTCTGGAATTTCCCGAACCTCTAAGCACCCGCTGATCGCCCACTCTTATTGTGAACCGCTCGCGATCAAAATATTCCAATAAAGGTATATTGTACTTTCTTGAGGATCCGGTGATTTCGTTGAAACGGGACGGAGTGATACCACCTTCCCTCGCGATAAATTCTGCCAACTTGCGTTTAACATCGCTAACAAACGCTTCTGAAAAATACAGATCCTCTTTCACTCGAATCAGCTTGCCTTCTTTTTCCAAGATGCCCAGAAACGTCCTGATCTGTTTGGGATCACCCTTGATACTTTCTATAATTTCCTTCAGTAGAGGCGGGGAATGTCGCCCTTGGGAGATCATTTTCAGCAACCGATCCTTAAGGTCTTTCTCTTCGTCTTTGAGTTTTACCTGATGGGATGCCAAGCGCACTGTGTCTCCTTGATCAACCGCTTGGTTTTTTGAGACAAGAGCGTCCAGCACTATTTTGAACAGTTTGTCACCGCCCGGAACCGCTGAGCGAAGCTCCTGTTTGGAAATTCCTTGTTTGAGCGGCTGATCCGCATGAAATGAATTAAGATGATTCGTTATTTTCTTTTGTACCAACTCCACAAAATCACGATGAATAAGACGATTTTCGGAAGGATCGAACCGGATTACGGTGTGGGAATTTAATAGTGATATAAGAGCCTTCTCCAAGCGTTTAGCCGTAAAACCTGATAATCCGATAAGCTCGTTTTTTGCAACGCCTGTCAAACCGCTGCTTCGTACGAGAGCCGCTATAATACTCAAATCATCTTCAACATCCAATTCGCTCAGTGATTTCGCGGTACGTGCCCTTAGTTTGATTCCACGCGGATTGAGTATTGTCCCTCCTCCAAGGGTAACAGAAGGGGACAAGGCCCTTATCACAAATCGATCCCCCGCTGAGGGCACTATTGGGCTCGACGTGCGCAACTGAGCCATCGCAGAACGGCCCGATTCAAGTTCTGCCATATCCGGTAGAATCACTCGCGCTTCCACTTCAGAAGTGAAATGATGCATACGCACCTTTCGGCCGCTCCTCACAGGGATAGGCGCCCGAGGAAGGACCGTCAGCTTGACATCTATGATTGAAGAGGGTTTAAACTGGCCCGGATGAACAACTACTTCTCCCCTCTGAATGTCAGATTGCTCAAGACCCCTAAGATTTGCCGCCACTCGCTCGCCGGGAAACGCTCTATCTTCACGTCGATTATGTGATTCAAGCCCACGAACCGAAGTACCGAGTACCGCCGGGAAGTATCTCGACATCGTCCCCAATAGCAAGGGATCCGGATATGAGCGTCCCCGTAACAACAGTCCCGTGTCCCTTTAATGTGAAAATTCTATCCACTGGAAGGCGCAGCAGACCATGGATCGGCCGCTCCTGAACCTGCTTTGCCAGTTTGGTAAGTATTTGCCGCAGCTCGGGTATTCCCTCGCCTGTGCGTGAAGAAACCCGCATCATAGGCGCGTCTTCAAGAAAAGAATCCTTAACTAGCTCCTTGACGTCCTCTTCGGCTAATAATGCAAGCTCATCGTCAACGAGATCGAGTTTCGTTAAAACAACCAGTCCGAGTCTAATCCCCAATAATTTCAGAATATCCAAATGCTCCGTAGTTTGGGGCATCACTCCTTCATCCAGGGCCACAACCAACGCGGCAATATCTATACCGCCGGAACCAGCCACCATTTGGCGTACGAATTTTTCATGCCCGGGCACATCTACAATTCCGATCCTAACGTCGTCCCCTAAATCCAAAAATGCGAAACCGAGTTCGATACTTATTCCGCGCTGCTTTTCTTCTTTGAGGCGATCCGTATCAATTCCGGTCAGCGCTCGGACCAATTCGGTCTTTCCGTGATCAATATGCCCGGCAGTCCCCAATATGACTCGATTCATGTTGTGCCCCAAGAGAATTAATCAATCGAAATCGTGGCCCGAAAACAGGGTTATTTATCGACCCATCTAGAGGCTGATCCTCATCCCCTCTTGTTCCACAACAATTGGGAAAAGGAATCAGCTGTCCTTTCTCCAGGCCTTTGTCAATCGCCTGGAGGTGAGGATAGACAGGATGCGACATAAATTGCTTGTCTCTGTATATTATTTATCAAGAACAAGCAGAATCGATTGTATCCCTAATGTGGAGAGATGTCGATTCTTCGACTGACAGGAAGCACTGTTCACTATTCATTCCCAACCATTTATCGTAAATTTTTTTTTGTGCGAGCCATCATTACGTAAATTTTGCAGCGTGAAATTTATGAGGTCTCGCCATGCGGAGTGCTTCTGGCGGAGTCCCATCGCAATAGGTTCAGTATCGACGCGCGGCAGCTTTCGGCGGACACGAATACGGGCATCAGCAAGAATACGGCCGTGTTATCCGGCAAAATCGCAGGGTCGTTGGCCCTTCTCAGATCTCTTCATTGAATTCTAAAGAATCTTTTTCGTCATCCGAATCGCAGAAATTGTCCGCATCTGCTTCATCGGGTTCGTTGTTGCTCCGCTGTGATGTACCAATGATTTCAAGTATATCTTCTTTAGTGACTTCCACCACGGTTTCATCTTCCAGTCGCACAGATACTGTTTCGGCGAGGGCATTGTGTTTGGTGACAACGCCTTGTCCCTTGTTAATGACCACTACCCGCCCGACCTTAGGAAGTCCTTTCCTGAACCGCTCGTAAATTTCATGCTCGTAGCCCAGGCAACACATCAATCGCCCGCAAACCCCGGATATTTTGGTCGGATTTAAAGATAGATTTTGAGCTTTTGCCATCTTTACAGAAACAGGTCTGAAATCCGTTAGGAATCGAGAGCAACAGAGTTCCTGCCCGCAGCAGGCTATACCGCCGGTCATTTTGGCCTCATGGCGGACGCCGATCTGGCGCATTTCAATGCGCACGGGGAATCGAACGACAAGTTGCTTCACAAGCTCACGGAAGTCAACGCGGCCTTCCGCCGTAAAAAAGAAGACGTACTTTGAGCCATCAAAAAAGCAATCAACTCCCACGAGTTTCATGGGCAATCCCAATTCGTCGATCCGTTCAAGACAGAATGTATAAGCTTCACGCTCTTTTTGGAGAAGACGGGCTTTTTGATCAAAGTCCACCTTGCCGGCTTTCCTGATCACCTTTCGAAGCCCTTCAAGCTGAGATGCATCAATTTCATGCTCCGAGGGCGGCAGTGCCACGCGTCCTAAGCCGAGTCCTTTCTCTGTCTTAACTATGACCCAATCATCGCCTTTTAATTCAAGATCTCCCGAGTCAAAACGGTAAACTTTACAGGCGTATGCGAATCGGACACCTACTATGTTGATTTTGACTCGGCGTGGTCGCCTATCTTCTGCCCGTTGCACGTGTGCCACCGAATGGGCCATGTTATCGTACTCGGGCGCCGATCCGGAGTATTCGGTATCTGATAGGGTTTCCGGTACACGCTCCACATCAGAATCAGCATCCTCCACTATTGCCTGAGCAGGAGGGGATGCCTTAGTTGGCACTTCCAAAATCCGAGCCTTTGTCGATCCATCCACATCATTTTCCGCATCGGCGTTTCCGGATTGATCACATTGATCACCTACGCCGTCGATATCTCTTGAGCTTTGCAAAACGGGCTTTGGGGAATCTTTCTCAGCGGTGTCATTTTTCGGGCTGTCACTCTGTACGTCACCCGTTTTAACCGAGCTGTCCTCACGTTTTTCCTCACGGCCGGCGCCCCATGATCGAGGTAGATATGATGTTTTGGTTTTCTCAGGATCCATGTATTATCTCTCTTCGTCCGACGGTCGCCACAACGGGCACGAACTCGCCGGCGAGAATTCGGCGTATTCGGAGATGCAGCACATCAATTACCAGATTTCGGTTGACGTTAATTTCAGCTTCAATAAGTTCTGATGCTTTGAGGAGTTCATCGTAAATTGAAAAGAGCTGCTCTGTACCTGAGATGTTCGGCTGAGAAAACTATTCTGTCAAGCAAATCCGAGTTGATAACTGCTGATCTGGAAGAACCCTCTTTGACAGCCAAAAGATCTCGAACCCAGGACAATGCGATTTCAATCGAGTCAAGCGCAACATCCCGATCCTTCGAGATCTCAGCCGATAATTCCAGGTTACCACGAATTCCAATGCTTTGGGAATCAGCTAACAGTTCGATCACTTGATGCCTAAGATCCAAGAAATGAGATGCACTTATCTCCAAAGCACGACCCACACTGCCCCCGCAAATAGTGCCGATCAGTGGTACGTTTTCTTGATTTAACCCTCGCTGGTTCAGGATTTCGAGCATTACGTCATTCCTGATAGGGCTGAATCTTATGCGACGGCACCTGGACCGAACAGTGGGTAATAAAAGAAAAGGTTTGGATGTAACAAGGATCAGAACTCTACCGGCCGGCGGCTCTTCAAGTGTTTTCAGGAGAGCGTTCTGTGCGGCGCGATTCATTGTGTGCGCATCGTCTATAACAGCCACCCTGAAGAATCCTTCGACGGGAGCGAATTGGAAAAAACCTTGAATGAATCGCACTCGGTCAATGCGAATCATACCTCTTAGAGGCTTCTCAATAATAAAGTCAGGATGTTTTTCCTCAGATATACGGCGGCAGACAGGGCAGGAAGCACTGGGATCATCCTGTAATCTAGGGCAATTAAGCATCTCGGAAAATCGGTACGGCCACTAACTTCTTGCCGACCCCATCAGGGCCGGAAAAAAGATATGCGTGTGCAGGCCGTGCTTCAATAACGGTTTGCCGGAGTAAATTTAAGATATGGTCGTGGCCAAGCGGAAGTGGGTTCATAAACGGAATCTGGCCGGCAGTGATTAACCACCGCGTTTGACGGGAAAGTAACGGTCCAGTTCCAGGACCAACGGTGTGGCAACGAATATTGAAGAATACGTCCCAAAAATTATTCCCACTATAAGCGCCCAGGCAAAATCCTTGAGGGCCGTGGTTTCAAAGACCAAAAAAGCTACGACGGAAAGCATTGTGAATCCGCTGGTGAGCACGGTCCTGGAAAGCGTCTGGTTAATAGAATCGTTGAAGACCTGAATCAGGGGCTGTTTTTTCATTATTTTTAAATTGTCTCTTATCCTGTCGCAAACCACTATGGTGTCGTTAACATCATAACCTATAATGGTCAACATTGCGGCCAGAATGGTTAGATTGAATTCCTTGCCGGTCCAAGCGAAAAATCCATAAACGATTAGCAGGTCGTGAACAAGGCAGAAAATGGCTCCCAAACCCATCGTGAAAGTAAAACGTCCTGCCATATAGATTAGAAGCAGTCCAAGGGCGATAATTGTGGCCCAGATTGCGGATTCTTGAAGATCCTTCCCAACTTTTGGGCCTACCGCCTCAAGGCTACGTATTTCTGTGCTGCCTTTGCCAAATTTAGTCTCTAGCAGTTCTTTTATCCGTTGCGAGAGTTTTTCGGCTCCACCTTCAGGCAATTCCATCCTAAGCACAAATTCTTCAGTAGCCGCTGAGAACTTCTGGACTACAACATTTTCCCCCAAAGGCGCCAAAGCTTCCCTTACGTGATCCGTATCTACTGTTTTGTTGAAGCGCAGCTGGGCTACAACACCACCACTGAAGTCTATCCCGAGACGCACATGGCCTTTGATCGGAATGGATAACAGGGCCAGAACGAGCATCACGCTAGTAAACGCGTACGCATAGTGTCGATTTCCAAGAAAATTTATATTCGTGTTCGGTTTTATAAGCTCCACGGGTCGTATCCTTCTGACTTCGTGAAATATACTTTGTTCAAATCTTTACCGGCCCTATATTCAAATGCTCAGACGCGTAATTCGTTTAATATCAAAGAAAAAGTCAAAAATAGTACGTGTGAGGAAATAAGCCGTAAACAGGGATATCACAAGCCCTATGCATAAAGTAACGGCAAATCCTTTGATCGGCCCTGTGCCAAATTGTATGAGAGGTAGCGCCGCCAGAATATTGGTGACGTGTGTATCCAAAATAGTTATAAAAGCCTTGGTGTAGCCATTGTCCATTGCCGCCCTTGCGGACTTCCCCATTCGTAGTTCTTCTCTTACCCGTTCAAATATCAAAATATTTGCATCGATGGCCATACCAATGGTCAGAGCAACGCCGGCAAGTCCCGGAAGGGTCAGGGTGGCCCGCAGCCCAGGCGAAACCATGACAGCCAGGATTAGTAAAAGGTTGGTGACGAGAGCAATAACCGCCACGATCCCCGACCATTTATAATAAATTGTCATACCAATGGCGATAAGGATTATGCCCAATAATATTGCGTCGCGACCGAGGCGGATCGAATCCTCACCCAATGATGGCCCAACGTTCCGTTCCTCCAGAATTTTGACCGGAGCCGGCAACGAACCCGCGCGGAGAACCAATGCGAGGTCATGTGCTTCTTCAGGCGTGAATGTTCCCTCGATTATGGCGGACCCACCGGCGATTCGGTCTTTAATCACGGGGGCAGAATATACCCTATTGTCCAAAACGATTGCGAGTTTTTCTCGAACATGCTCTCCGGTTATTCTCTCGAATGCAGTAGCCCCTTGTCGATTAAAATCCATGTGGACGATCATTCGGCCCATATTGTCCGGATTAACTTTGGCGTCGGTGATTACATCTCCGGTGAGAAGAATCTGTTTCTTTAAGAGATATGGGGTGCGCGTGGTCGCGCCTGTTCTGGCGTTACGGCGGACCTCGTAAAGGATTTCATCACCGGGCGGAATATCTCCTTTTAGAGCGGCGTTTAAGTCACCCTTTTCGTCCACCAATTTGAATTCGAGCCGAGCGGTTCTCTTTATTATGTCTATCGCTCGGCTAAGATCTTCCGCCAACCCAGGGAGCTGAACTACAATTCTGTCGGTTCCTTGAATTGTGACATCGGGTTCGGCCACACCGAATTGATCGACACGATTTCTGATCGTGTCCACCGCCTGACGCACAGCCCTTTGCGCTGTGGACTCGACTACTTTTTGATCCAGTTGAAGCTGGATTTCAAAACCTTTGTCCGAGGGTCCGGATGAAATCTTCCTGAAGTTTTGGAGCTTATCGAGCACTTTTCCATCAAAAAGTGGTTCCTGATCGGGATCTTTCAAATAGACCGTCAACCCGTTAGATGAAGTCCGGAGGATATCGTTGTATCGAATCTTTTCATCTTTCATAAGGGACGACGTCTCCGAGACTGTCTGGTCCACAAGCGCTTCGATAGCCTTATCCGCTTCGACTTCGAGCACAAGATAAAGGCCGCCTTGAAGATCAAGGCCTAACCGAACAGCGTTGTTCGGGAGATATTTTGCCCACCACGGCGGCACCGGCCCGAGGGAAGGATAGACCAAGAAAAAACTCACGACCAGGACTGCCACTATTAATGCTATGCGCCATTGCAGGCTCTGAATCATCTCTATGCACTCCTAATCAAGTCGGCTCAATAGCGGAACCGGAACCCGTGGAGGCGATTCCGCCTATATGGGATCTGGCGACACGCACCCGCACCTTGTCTGCGATCTCTAAAGTGACTACCTGGTCCTGAATCGAGGCTATCTTGCCATAGATACCGCCTTGAGTGATGACTGAGTCGCCCTTCTTAAGGTTCTCCAACATTAGTCGTTGGTCCTTGGCTTTCTTCTGTTGCGGTCTTATCAATAGAAAATAAAAGACCACAAAAATCAATACCATAGGCGCGAAGCTCAGGAGGGTGTTCATATCACCGCCTCCTGAAGCGCCGCCCCCAGGGGCCATGGCATAAACCGTATCAACCATCAGTTTCCTCCATATGTGCCTTGAATTCCGCCGCGAAATAATTGAGTCGGTTCGTTTCGACTGCCTTTCGAATACTCTCCATTAATTTCAAATAAAAAACAAGATTGTGGACCGTTGCTAAACGCAAGCCCAAAATCTCCTTTTCCAGGAACAAGTGTTTCAAATAAGCCCTTGAATAATCTCTACACAGCGGACATTTGCAGTCGGAATCCACAGGGAGTGAGTCATCACTGTAGCGGGCGTTTCGTATGTTCAATGGTCCACGGGAAGTAAACAGCATCCCGTTTCGGGCATTGCGGGTGGGAATCACGCAGTCAAATAGATCCACCCCTCTCAAAACTCCGTCCAGTATGTCCTGGGGTTTTCCAATTCCCATCGCGTATCGAGGCACCGTTTCGGGGAGCAACGGAACGGTTACCTCAATCATTTCGATCATTGTCTCGCGAGGTTCCCCGACGCTCAGGCCGCCGACGGCATATCCGTCCAATCCTAGTGAACCGAGGCTGAGGGCGCTCAGTTTCCTCAACTCCGGGTACATCGACCCTTGTACTATGCCGAACAATGCCGGGTCAACCATTTTTTTGGCTTGCATACATCGCCCGGCCCAGCGAGTTGTTCTCTGTACGGCCTCTTCCGCTTCACTTTTTTCAACCGGATAACCTTTAAGATCATCAAGGCACATTATTATGTCGGCTCCCAATGATTCCTGCACCTCAACGCTGAGTTCCGGAGTGAACATGTGAGAGCTGCCGTCGATATGTGACTGAAACAGAACGCCTTCCTCAGTCACTTTCCGCAGCCGCGCGAGGCTGAAGACTTGGAATCCTCCGCTGTCCGTCAATATCGCGCCCGGCCAGTTCATGAAATGGTGGAGCCCACCTAATTGTTCTACAACCCGATGCCCCGGCCGCAGATACAGATGATAAGCATTTCCAAGAATAAGCCTATATCCTATTTCCCACACGTCCTGAGCTGAAACCGTCTTCACCACTCCTCGTGTGCCGACGGGCATGAATGCCGGAGTGGGGATCTGCGTTCGACCGGTGATCAACGTGCCGGACCGGGCCATGCTCCCGGTATCTTTATGAAGTATTGTAAATCCAAAGCTCATTGCAGTGCTAATGCCTTTAATGTTTCCGGTTCCTCTGGACCGCCATCTTTCGTTCGCGGTTTCTTTCGTTTGCGATGTATGGGCTTCTATTTGACGTTAATGTTGGGGGTCGATGTTGAAATGAATTTATTCACAGTGTTCCGGACTTCTTGTCTGTTTGCGGAAAGTATACGTGGAAAGTTGTCCCTGACCCTAGCTCGCTTTCCACGCGGATATCACCACCCATTTTCTTAACGATACCGTAACATATAGAAAGCCCCAGGCCGGTACCCTGCCCAACCGGCTTGGTTGTAAAAAAGGGTTCAAATACTCGCAGTAAATTTGCTTCAGGTATGCCCGGACCGTCATCAGCTACGTCTACGATTACACTATTGTCATCGACGCGGCTGGTCACGCTGATGGTTCCACCTTTGTCCCCCATAGCATCCAGGCTGTTGTTCATCAAATTAAGAAGCACTTGCTGAACTTCCGACGGCGAAACATTCACCAATGGAAGGCTGTCCTGAAGATTTGTATTCACCTGCACATTGCTGTAATGCGCCCTCTGCTGGCACAAATCCACCACCTCTTTGATTAGTTCGTTCAGTTGGGTGGTTTTTACAGTTGGTTCCGTTTTCCTGGCAAAACTCAGGAGCTTGTGTGTAATCTCCTTGCAACGCCTTCCCTGGGTTTGCATTCTGTTCAGAGATTTATTGAATTCGTCTAAGTTTGGCAATGACTTGAGGTCCTCTTCCTCTAGTAAATCTTGCATCCAACCTGCTTCCTGCAACATTATACCCAGCGGATTGTTGACCTCATGGGCCACTCCGGCCGCCAATTCACCTAGGGAAGCCAGTTTGCCAGCTTCGATCAGCTGCTGATTAATTGTTTGCTTTTCTTGGGCTTCCTGAGCAATGTGCTTTACCATTCGTTGTGAGAGGAACACGCTGCCTACAGCTATACCGAGAATCCCGATGAAGAAGACCAGTATGGCGGATCTGCGAGCGGCATACAATTCCGCGTATGCTTCTTCCGCACTTTGATGGTGGACCAAAACCCAGCCACCATCGTTCAGTCGCGTCATAAGATCGAGGGAATCGCTTCCTTCGTCATTGGATCTTTGGACAATTCCGACCTCATCATCCGATCCTCGTTTGGAAGCAAGGAAATTCAAATAATCGTCTTTCGGCAGAATCGCGGCGCGTTGAATCCCGGCCTGTAACTTTCCTTCTTTATTAAAAATAAATGCAATTCCGGCAGGACCGGAGCCGATGTTTTCAACCAACGTTTTAAACGATTCAAAATTGATAGTGGCACGCAAAAGCCATTTTTGTCCACTTTGTTCCTGTCGAACAGCTAAAGCCAGATGGGGAAAACCTCGAAGACCGTAAAAGACATCGCTGACATAGTAATCTTTCTTGAGCGCCTTCTGGAACCATTCAGCCTCTGAATAGTCCGCATTCTGCAGCTTGTAAGGTCCTGCATACGCGACCTGTTTACCAATGTCATTCACCACTCCGAGATCCATGAAGGATGGGCCGTATTCTTCCTGGAGAATAGCCAGTCTGTCTCTCAGGAAAGCCCCGTCACTCAGCTGATCAAAGGTAAACGACTTTGCCTGGACTCGCAGTGCGCCAATCCTTTCGGTCAGGAAATTCTCAATTAATTGGCGATGATTGGCTATTCCAAGCTTCGAGTTGTTCAGCACCTTGTCTCGATAGGAAACTTGAAAATAATGGCGTGTAATAGCCGAAATAAGAATCAGCGGGATGGCCGATACAATCATTATTATAAGAGCCATGTTCCTGCGCAGAGATCTGTAATAGTATTTATCGTGATCGCTTTCGTGCTTCATTGAATTCTTCTTGTAGCAACTGAAACTCAGCCTCTCTGAGATCCGAATCGGACATGGGGATTATACTATAAGCCCTTGGCTCCGGTGAGATCAGCGGTCGAGAGATCAACCCCGTCCAACATTGCTTTCTCCAAATTCGCCCCTGTTAAATCAGCGCCGTCCAGATTTGCTTCGCTGAGGTTCGCTCCTGACAAATTCGCGCCGGTGAGAATCGCTCCCCACAACGTGGCTTTCTTAAGGTTTGCCCCGGTCAGATCTGCTTCGGTGAGTGTGACTTTGAACAATCTCGCTGTTGACAGATCTGCTGAAAAAAGATCGGCCCTGAACAGCACAGCGTTGGACAAATCCGCGCCGGATAAATCAGCTTCGATTAGCCTGGCTCCACTTAGTCTCGTCCGAATGAGCTTGGCCCTGGATAAATTAACTTTGTGAAGATTTGCGCCCGATAAATCCACATCTCTTAAATTGGCCTTAGACAGATCAGCCCATGCCAGCCTCGCGTTTGAAAGATCCGCCATCATGAGGTTCACGCCTGCCATCTGGGCGCCCGACAAATCAGCTTCCGATAAATTCGTTTTGTAAAGATTGGCTCTCGAAAGATTTGCCTCAATGAGAAACGCTTTAGCCAAACGACCTGTAAGAATCTTCGCGTCCGACAGATCCGCTCCCGTTAGATCGCTCCCCTCCAAATTAGCCTCGTATAATCTAGCCTCAGTCAAATTAGCCTTTGTTAGTTTAGCTCCACAGAAGATGCCATGGCCCAATTGTGCGCCTCGCAGATCTGCGCCGGCTAGATTGGCAGCGGACAAATCAATATGCAATGTCACCGCTTCCTCTATCAAGGATTTCAATGACTCGGCCTCGCCCTCAAAAATGATCTCAGCGGTGAAACGATTTCTGATCAAGTTCAATCAAACTCCCCCTCGATCTTAGAAGTATTATCTCGAAAAGACACCATCATTGCACGTTGTTCTCTCTTCGATCGTCTCTCGGACGATTTGGGATACGAGGCAGGCCACAATAGCAAATCCCGACATGAAGATGTAGCATACTAGTTCGGAAATCCGCCTGGTCGACAATATGTTTATGATATTTTCCCAATTCAATATTGAATGCCAACAAACATGACCGCGCAAGATGAGCTTTTGTGCAATTACCCTGAATTTACAAGATTTGACAGCATTTAAAAAAATCGAGGATTGAAAACTGCTTCTCCAATCCTCGATCTACTTGCCTACATTTAAAGCTTGAAAATGATCGCCTCGTCAAATTACCTGTTGGCCTTTTTTATTCCAAGTGCGTCGGTGGCTATGATCATCTTCATTATGTTGCTTGAACCTTCAAGGATCTTATAAACCTTGCCGTCCCGCAGAATTCGTGCAATCGGATATTCATTGGAATATCCATACGCGCCGAGAACCTCAAGGGCAAGATCCGGTACGTTGTCCGCAGCGCGCGATGCATAGTATTTTGCGAGACACGTCTCACGCATATTATTGACCAGTCCTCGGTCCTTCTGAATTGCGCATCGCCAGACCAGTGCCCTGGCAGCCTCGGTTTCCGCCACCATCTGGGCGATCACTTCCTGAACCATCTGGAATCCCGCAATTGGTTGACCGAACTGGTTGCGTTCGGTAGCATATTTAATGGCCACATCCAAAGCGGCTTGACACGAACCGACTGCTCCCGCCGCGGCTGATAGTCTGGTACTGATCAATTCTCGCATTAAGTACCCGAAACCGTCTCCTTCTTTTCCGAGAAGATTTGCGGCAGGCACTTTCACATCTTCCATGATGATTTCGCCGGTTGGACAGGACCAGATTCCGAGTTTATCAGGTATTGCAGGTGCGGTAACCCCGGGCGAATGCATGTCCATGACAAAGGCGCTCATGCCCCTGTGTTTGGCTTTCCTGTCCGTCATGGCGAAAATTATCGACATATCCGCCACGGGCGACCACGTTATCCACATTTTTCGGCCATTGATGATGTAACTGTCGCCGTCCTTAACGGCAATGGTCGACATTGCAGCCGTATCAGAGCCCGCATCAGGTTCGGTGATTCCAAAACAGCCGATCATCTCCGCAGACATCAATGCGGGAATATACTTCCGCTTCAGGTCCTCGCTGCCCCATTTGAGGATCGACATCGCGGTCCCCATAGTCTGCATGTTGAATCCAACTCTGAGAGAGCCCGACACTCTGCCAATTTCTTCAGTGACTATGGCGTGGGCCAGGTACCCCATTCCGTTTCCGCCGTATTCCTCCGGAACAGGGCAGCCGAACAAACCGAGTTCGGCCATCTTGTTAACCAACTCTCGTTGAAAACGATGTTCGTTCTCGTCCTTCTCCGCGACTGGGGCAATTTCATTCTCCGCGAATTTTCGCACAGTGTCCCGGAGCATTATATGCTCCTCAGTCAACTCCACGTCGTACTCATCACTCATAATCCAATCTCCTCCCGGAACAATACTCCGGAACTATCCTTATTCTTTAGAAAAAGGAAAGCAAGGGCCACTAGATAATGTGCACCTCCGGATGAGGCGAACAATCGCCCCTCCGTCCGTGATGGGAAAAAGTCGTCAGCCTTACAGAACTCCAGCATGTACTATTACCAAAGTAGCGACGAAACCGTCAAGAAGTAACAATCAGGTTGTATATCCACCAAGTCACATAACGCGGGCCATTGCGAGGAATGTCCCATTTTGTGAGGCAGTGATGACAATTCCGGCCACTGTTTTAGGATCCTGCTTGGAATTTCTTATTTTTCGGCAAAAGATTAGTCTGAGAGGAGCTTTTGTTTTTTGCGGCAACGCCGCCAAACCCGGCAAAGACGCCATATCAGGTGTTCTTGAAAGGAGCGGCTGGGGGGGGCTTCTTGCAAAAATTTTCCTCCGCTACTGTTTTCACTCTTTGATCGGGCCAGCAGGATAATCATGAACACTATGCCCACCACTACCGCAAACCACAGGGTGCAGAGTCTGATCAGTATCACAGCGGGCAGACCTTCGGTGTATGAGATTCCCATGAATTTGAAAATCCCGATCATGCTGACCTCGGTTCCGCCAATACCACCTGGCAACATGGATAGGGCCCCGACAATCGTGGAAAAACAGTAGGCGAAGTTCGCTTCCAGCAAAGTCGAGGGAAGTTCAAGCCCATGCAATATCAGATAGAGTGATACCGATTCCATTCCCCATGCGACGGATGATACCAGCAGCCCTACGACAAATATCCGAGGCGTCATCAGCTCACGTCCCGTAGCCAAGATCCCGAGAACACGACCGCTTATCCAAGAGAGAAAAGAGATGCGGCCGCAAAATTCAAGAGCCGGGCGATAAAGACGCTCAGTGCAAAGGAAAATCCCCGCGGCAATCACCGCTGCCGCGCAAAGAAGAAACAAATGCGACCAGCCGGTAAAGAGCACCAGAGAAAATAATCCCAGCAAAAGCACGCCCCAGAGATCCATCAGTCGTTCCATCATGACAATGCCTAAAACACGCGTTACCGGAATATTGTAATCCTGCTTGAAAAATACGGCTTTTACTGCTTCCCCTATTTTTCCTGGTGTCCCGGTCAGCGCAAATCCCGCCAAAAAGCCTGCTATTGAATATCCGAGAGGGACTTCATTGCTGTTTTGCTTCAAATAATAATAAAATCGCCAGCCTCTAAGGAGCCAGCCAATTAATACCAGTCCGATAACCTCGCATAATATTAATGTCGGAAACCTCAACAAAGAGGCTATGATGTCGTTTTATAATCAGATGCAACTGTCGCTCCGGCATATAGGACCACCCCTGCGACCACAAATATCAATATGGACCTGATAACACGGGGTGATATAAATGCTGATGGGCTCTCCATCGAAACCGTGTCCGGAGCCTTTCTATCGTGCTTTATTGTTTCACTGGAGTGGAGTGTCTGCATGAGCTATTTTATTGTAGAGGAAAGGAATAAAAGCGGGTCTATTCTCGGGTGCGGAAAATAGATGCATTTGCTGCTGAAGGTATTCCACGATTGATCCAATTGCTGTTTGAGGCCCTGAACGTACCAGGTTACCTGCGGGTAAATAGGATCTTTGGTACTCACCGTCATTGCCCGCTGGTACTCGGCCGTGTACCTATACCAATTTGCTTGCCAGGTTCTTTCCAGTCCTAAACATTCACCGTATTGCTGGTTGGTCAGATCCCCTCGAAATGCATACTCTCCCTGCATCTGCGGCTGAACAGGAGGTCCCGGAGCCGGCGGTTGCATTGGCTGTGCGGGCACGGTCTGCGGATAACCTGGCACAGGTTGTGCCGGAGGATACCCGGGCGCTTGGCACCACGCTGCACTAGGCCCAATTATCAGCACCATGCTCCAAGCGAGCGCCGCGAACGAAAGCCCACCTGAAGGAACTTTAAGAAAGCGACAGATCATGGCCGCCTCCTGCTACAGCATCTTAATAAAATTGGTGGGTTGTAGTCAAGCGGCAAAAATGTCTCGAACGCGGGCCATGTTGGCGAAAACTTCTTGTCATCGGTATATGCGGAATTTTCGCCAGTCCACCTTAAATATTCCTGAATGGTTGGAATACAGTCATCCGCAGCCAATCCTTCTTAATGGGGAAAAAGGGGACATTCTACTTTTTTGCCTCTGGTTCGTGGGCGCCCGCGGGGTCGCAGCAAGTGCACAGGCCTCTTGGATGGTTCGATGAACCGCTGGTGGTCGTCACCCTCGTGAAACACATCCTGCCGCGCGTTGCCGCGGTTCAAAACGTGGTAGCAAATCCCTCCGATGGAAGCTCGTGCGGTTCTTGGAATAGCACCATGTTACCATAAGGACCGGTCAGGAAGCCAGCAAACTGTAACAAAACAGAAGAATGTCCCCTTTTCCCTGTGTCCCAACTTGGCTGTCAAAAAATCTCCAGGTCTCCAACTCTAGCAGAAGTTTCAACAGAAAAGGTAAGGGCAGCTAGCCAGGCAAGTAGCATCCACACTAAGACTTTATGGATGAGTCGAGAGCAGACCTGACCTTCTTTTTTTGATGGATGTGAATAAGGTGCTGCAATTTTCTAGGCATGAAGATTTGAAGACGCTTCAGGTTTACGTTGACTCTGGGGAGGACCCCCAGGGTAAGGTAGCGAGCGGAGTTAAAGGTAATACAGTTCAGCAGGCATTCGAGCCTGAACGTTTTGGAAATCTATCCTTATAATGAAAGGAACTACCAGGGACAGATTTCTTCTCTTGTGGCTGCGGGGTTGGAAGGGTAAATCAGGAAACAGTTCCTTTACTCCCATTTTGGGAGTAGGTATAATACAAATATGAGGGTCATCAAGCGAAGCGTCCTTCTCAAGTTCGGCGAAGATCACCCGCAGGCACGTGGCCCGCTGGATCACTGGTATCAGCTGGCGAAAGAGGGGAAATGGGAAGGTTCGGCAGACATAAAAAGGCTTTTTGGAAATACGGTTGATTTCGTGGCTCATAACAGAGTCGTCTTTGACATCAAGGGGAACGATTACCGTCTCATCGGCGAGATCAATTACCGAAGACAGGTCGTGTTCATACGCTTCTTGGGGACTCACGCAGAGTACGACAAGGTTGATGCCGAAACGGTGAAGATCTATTAGCGAGGAGTCATTCTCATGAATATCAGACCAATACGCACAGAAGAAGATTATGAAGCGGCATGCAAGAGAATTGATGAGATTTTCCAGGCTGAGCCGGGTTCACCGGAGGATGACGAATTGGAGATTCTCGTAACCTTGGTGGACGGCTACGAGGAGAAACGCTTTCCCATTGGTATGCCTCACCCCATTGAGGCGATAAAGATTCGCATGAAGGATCTGGGTCTTACTCGGAAGGACTTGATGGAACACTTGGGTAAGAGCAGCGGAAGGGTTTCAGACATCCTCAATTGTAGGAGGGCTTTGACCCTCGGGGATGTTCGCACATTGAGCAAGTTGTTGCACTTGCCCACTGAGGTCTTGTCGCAAGATTATCCCCTTGAAGAACCCAAACCGAAAGAAGCCCTCAAAGCGATAGGATCTGCCGCGACCTACTGACCGAAGAATTGAATCCGGGCTGCGGGCAAAATCACTGTTTTTAAGATACGTTATCAACAGCCCGGAAAAAGGGGACATTCTACTTTTTTGCCCAGGCCAGGACCCGCATCGGTACACGTGCACAGGCCTCTTGGATAAGTTCGATGAACCGCTGGTGGTCGTCATCCTCGTGAAACACATCCTGCAGCGCGTTGCCGCGGTTCAAAACGTGGTAGCGAATCCCCCCGATGGAAGCTCGTGCGGTTCTTGGCATAGCACCATGTTACAATAAAGGCCAGTCAGGAAGCCAGCAAACAGTAACCAAAAAGAAGAATGTCCCCTTTTCCCTTGCTCTTCAAGCGCGGAAACGCGTCTCCGTGTTCGACCTGGTATTATCCCCCGAGCGTCCTAGGAGCCAAATGGAATCAACAACTGTCAGTATCGCCAGCAGGCCCAAAAGAAGATACGGTTCCAAGGCACAGAAAGAAGGATTATATAGCAGGTAAATGACCAAATTCCATGTGATATGCCAAGTGATTGGGACAAATAGAGATAAGCTTCTGACATACCCGCAATATAGCAAGAAAGAAAGCACAGCAACTGGCAAAGTTTCCAGCGTATACTGAAGATGAGCAAAGGAGTTTACCACGGTGAGCAAACCGATTGCCGCCCGGCTTCCCACGCGCTCGGCGACCGGCGCATACAAGACGCCTCGGAATAGCAACTCCTCCATAATAGGCCATATAAGAACCGCTGTCGATAAAGACAATATCGCGTGCGGCCCCGGTACTTGGGCGTTGGAATGGGACCATCCGAACGCTCTAGGTATACCGAATACAGACAACACCAAGATGGAGGCAACGTTAAAGTGGATCAGACCACTCTTGTTAAGACTGGCGTTGTCGAGTCCAAAAGTGCTCCAAGTGACATCGTGTCTCTTTTTTATGAATCCCCAATATAGGGGAACAATATATTTGACTACCTATAGTTTAAAACTGGCAACAGGAGAGCGATGTGGAACTTGCAGATATTCCGACCCACTACCAGCCAATGGCGCTTTCGGATGCTACGATCCTCTAAGAGAGGAGAATATAAAGACGTTTCAAGAGATGATTACTGTAAGCGATGGAAGCCAATTTGGTGCAGAGGAAATTAAATGTATAAATCCCCTTGAAAACGCCGGCCCTATGTTCCTCCAGGCGCGGAGATCGCCGAGAATGCAGAGATATTAGATAGGACCTATCCACAGATGACGCCGATTACACAGATAAGATCTCTTTCATCTTCTTGGAAAGTAAAGATAATTTTCCTCTTATCTGCGACATCTGAGTCATCTGCGGAGAGCGTCTTTTTCCGATTCTGACTTGACCCCGGTCCCCTCCCGGGATAGTTGCGTTGATGGGTTAAGTTGTTGAAATTCCCGCTTTATCACTTTTGAAATAAAGGATGTTTAATATAAGAGACAGTGATTATCCTAGTCAAGAAAGTTTCGACCACGCCGTGTTAAACTAATACATTCCTCACGTTGCCGAATACCCGCGCCCGGCCCCATTGAACCCATGCAATCTCGTGGCTTCGGGGATTGCTTCGTCGTTTCACGCCTCGCGATGACAGTCTTTGGCCGTCTATAACTGAAGATTACCGAGATTGCTTTCCCGCGGAACACGGGATTTCACCCCTCGCAATGACACATTCACGCCTCTCCTGACTGAGGGGTTACTCGCAGGGATCTTATGACCTCTGCCATGTCATCAGGGAGCGGAGAATAGAATTCCAAATATTGCGAATCTTCCGGGCGCCTGAATCCCAATATCGCCGCATGCAGGGCTTGCCTTTTTATATGTTCCAGCGCTTTTCTTAAGTGGAGCATCTTGGCTTCGACCTTTTTGCCGGCTGTTCCGTATACTTGATCCCCGGCGACAGGCAAGCCTATAGATGCTAAATGCACCCTAATCTGATGGGTTCGTCCGGTCTGAGGCGCGATCAGCAAGAAGGGTTAAGCCGTCAAGCCGTTCGACAATTCGCCATCGAGTGAGCGCTCGACGGGCCTTCCGCGTGTGTATTGATATTTTCTTCCTGTCTTTGACATGTCTCCCCAGAGGAACGTCTATTGTCCCCTCATTTCGGGTTGGGGTTGCTCGTACCAGGGCAAGATAAATCCGGTGAACCGAATGCTCCTTAAACTGAGCCGATAAAGAAGCATGAGCCACAACCGTTTTGGCTACGACCATCACCCCCGAGGTGTCCTTGTCCAGGCGATGAACAATTCCCCATCGGTTCTCTTCGCCGACACCTACCATTTGCGGCCGGGTCTTCACCAGGGCCTCCATGAGCGTCACAGAACGGCAACCCGCCGCAGGATGCACCACCAACCCCGGCGGCTTATCCACTACAATCAGATCATCATCTTCAAAAATTATTTTGAAATCAGGCACTGTTTCAGAAACTCGTTTTGATGATGCAGGCTCCGGTAGGATTTCAATGCGATCTCCCGGTTGAAGCATACTGGACGGCCTCAGAGATTCACATTCCAACAGAACGCGACCGGATCGAATCAGACGAGTGAATTGTGAGCGCGTCGCAAGATTTCGAAAACAGGCGGCCAGAACTCGGTCTGCCCGATCGGGAATTGCATCATCAGGAATGATAAGGAGCGAAGGAATATCCATTGCGTGTGAGTTGGTCCGGCGGGCGCTGGGCAAGTTGTCGTGGCCGAATCGTTACTGTTTTTTCAAAGCCGCTCCGACCAAGTTGGGGATCAGAGCAGCCTGATCTTTGAGCAGGGTTCGTGGATCTAATAGAAGGGCCTCATCTTTGATGATCCCTATCACCGGTGGTTCACCGGACCTCAAATTCTGTTCCAGTCGTGCAACTGAGATCTTTCGCGGCCGTATAGCAACACGTGGACCAGGGAGATCGCTCATGGGCAAGCGCTCCTCCGCCCACCCTGCCGATACCGGGCTCAACGCTCACGTCGGCCCCTTCGCCTATCCTCTCTTTGATTGCAGCGGATAAATTTCCGGCGCTTTCTTCCAGTTGCGCTGGGGCTCTCATGATCATATCCAAAGTCGGTATGCCTTTAGCAGGTCCTTCCGGCCGCAAGTATTCTTCAAGGGTAGCTTCAAGGCCTGCGAGCGTAAGTTTATCCATGCGAAGAGCTCGTGCCAGAGGATTAGTTCGCATTTTTTCGATGAGATCCGCCCTACCGGCTAAAATCCCCGCCTGCGGACCTCCCAACAGCTTGTCTCCACTGAAGCTGACCACGTCTATTCCTTTGGAAACGACCTCTTGAACAGTTGTCTCGTCGGGCAAGCCATAAGGCGCCAAATCAGCAAGGCAACCGCTACCGAGGTCCATCATGGTCGGAATGCCTTTTTCCTTTCCAAGAGTCGCAAGTTCGTCCAGTGAGACTTCCCTGGTAAACCCCACAATCCGGTAATTGCTCGTGTGCACCTTCAGAATCAGGGCGGTATTTTCGGTTATCGCCGCTAAATAGTCTCTGAGGTGGGTTCGATTAGTGGCGCCCACCTCTTTTAGTATCGCGCCCGAACGGGCCATGACATCCGGTATTCGAAAAGAGCCCCCGATCTCAATAAGTTCCCCTCGCGAAACAATGACCTCACGGCCGGCAGCCAGGCTGGATAACGCCAGCAGCACCGCAGCAGCATTATTGTTTACCGCCAAGGTGGCTTCCGCGCCTGTAAGTTCCTCCATTAATTGTCTCAGGTGCGAATTTCTTTCCCCGCGTTCTCCCTTTTCTATGTTGTATTCCAGATTGGAGTACAACATGGCGATTTCCGCGATTCGATCGATAACTCTCATCGACAAAGGAGAACGTCCGAGATTAGTATGAACAATAACTCCTGTAGCATTAATTACCGGCATAAGCTTGGGTGCTAGCCGTCGCATGCCGATCCCGCCGGCTCGAAAAATAATGGCCGGTGTGCGACATGCTTCCTTGGTAGCCTTTCCCTCGCGTATTTCCTCCCTCACTTCATCCACAGCGGCCCTGACCAACCTTTTGACCACTGGTTCCGAGTAGGTGTCCCGCAGAGAGGCAAGTAAAGGATCCTTCAATATCCTGTCGATTGGCGGGATGACCCTCAGCAGATTGCTTGTAGCATCATCGTCCATGACTCTTTGTCCTTGTCATTAAGACGTTTTCAGCTTGAACGAGGCGACGGCTTTTTCAAACGCCGGAACAAACGACTCAAACTCCTTGGCCGGAGCCGAAAATTCCACATCGATCATCTTCTTATCTGTGACTACGATCAATCTCCAGGCCCTGGATCTCAATGGATCTTCCGGTGGTTTTTCCTTGTATAGCAGGGCGCGTCCACCCTTTATCTTGAGCGTCCGCACTTCCTCCATCCTCTTGTCCTGATCCGCTGCTTTACGCAACCCCTTAAATACGACGTCGGCGGATTCATGGAATAAATCGCCCACGACAAGGAAGATCTCGCCGGAATCCTTTGCCCATTTCAGGATACCGCCTTCTTCGACAGGTTGAGGCTTAAAGCCTTCCGGAATTTTCATGTCGAAAAAGCGGCCTGGTATATCTATATTGGTAGCTGCGCCTTCCTCAGCAGGCGCTTTATCCGCCTGAGCCCAACAAATCGCGGCAATGAGAAGCAAGGCAAAGCTAGTGATTCCCACCTTAAGTTGTTTATAATTCACGGAAAAGGGCCTCCGGTTTCTGCGGAATGAAATGCCCCCAAGTGGATGGCTTGGTTCATTTAAGATGCGGCGGGTCACTTTCGCCTCAGAAACGATACCATCCGGCGGCGAAGAATTGACCTAATATCCCAGGATTGATAGCATGATTAAGACATGGTGTCAAAAGAGTTAAAAAATGGAGACTGTCATCAGTTAAGTCGTGTCGGCGTAACCCACATCGCCAAACAGCAGTTGGGTTCTGCTCCCCGTTCGAGGAACAAAGTTTACCCCGGCCAGAGCGGAGATCGGAAGATGAGTAAAAGGCCGGGCAAATTACGATTCCATGAAAAATGAGATCCCTTTCCATGAATAGAACAGCTCTGGTGCAAGTGCTAGGTTGCAAGGTGAATCAGGCCGAGGCCGCATCATTAGCCCACATCCTGCAGCAAAACGGGTATCGAATTGATGATAAAACTGCCGAACCCGATCTGGTGCTGATCCATACATGTTGTGTAACGATGAAGGCTGAAGGCAAATCGAGAAGAACGGTAAATCGATTGGTTGAGAAATACCCATCATCGAAAATATTGGTCACCGGCTGCCTCGCGGAGGTGAGCCCCTCGAACTTGGCCAAGATCTCGGATAACATCCTTGTTCTAAGCGCTTTCGATAGCAACAGTTTTTACGAAGTAATAAATGCAGACGGAAAACCTATCTCCGCGACAGCAACAGAATCCCCTTTAGTACGCAACAAGTTCATGGATTTGGGCCCATCCGGGATTCCGGGTCGCTCGAGGACTTTCTTGAAAATTCAAGACGGCTGCTCACAGTGCTGCACTTATTGCATAGTTCCCACAGCCAGAGGTCCATCGAGAAGTTTGTCAGCGCAATTGGTTGTAGACCA
This sequence comes from uncultured delta proteobacterium, assembly GCA_963843165.1. Classification (GTDB taxonomy): domain Bacteria; phylum Desulfobacterota; class Desulfomonilia; order Desulfomonilales; family Desulfomonilaceae; genus DATJPW01. The sequence goes on from CAWJJL010000010.1 coordinate 115,513, forward strand.
TGCTCGGAATCTGGGCGAAAAGGGATTCGATGAAATAGTTCTTACAGGCGTACATCTCGGGCATTACGGCCGAGATCTTCAGCCGCGGCTCTGCTTGGAAGATCTCCTCGAACGTCTCCTTGATCAATGCCCGAATTCACGTTTCCGCTTGAGTTCCGTGGAACCAAATGAAATCAGCTTTCGCCTAATCGAATTAACGTCCGGAAACACGCAGCTCTGCCGGCATTTTCATATTCCATTCCAGAGCGGCGACGATGAAGTCTTGAATCGAATGAGAAGGCCATATAACACTTCCATGATTCGCAATTTGATGGAACGAATACAAAGTCGGGTTCCTGACGTGTGTGTGGGCTTCGATATTATGGTGGGATTTCCAGGGGAGGATGAATCGGCCTTCATCAATACAAAGAATCTGATCAAGGATCTGAGGCCTGCATATTTGCATGTATTTCCTTTTTCGCCGAGGCCTGGAACTGCGGCCGCCGTTTTCGAGCCACGGATATCGGAAAAGACTAAACGTCGAAGAGTCGAAGAGTTGAGGGCGTTATCAGCAAGCCTGAGACAGAGTTTTTACAATCGATTCTTGGGGAAGAATTTCAGTGTAGTGTCTGAGTCGTTATCGCCCAGGGGATTGATTACAGCGAGGACCGATAACTATATTCCAGTCAGACTGCACCTACCTCCGAGTTTTCATAACAAATCCGAATTTGAAATTATTATCGAAAAAATAGAATCCGACAAAGTCTGGGGAAAAGTGGCAGAGCCGCGTAGAGTCATCTGTGAGGACATCGCACCGAAGTAAAGTTTTCCGGATCTATAAGCTTGCCCCGCCGAATTGGTCCTGACTTCTTATCCGTGAGCACGCGTTTTCTGAATTAACTCCCTGGCTCTGAAAAGGTGGTCCTCAATCAGCTTGAAATTTTCTTCATTCGGCTCGGCTATATAGTTGAGAATTGCGTCACAGGCTTGATGGGTATGTGTTATGGAATCTCTGATAAGATCGTGGAATTGTTCATATCTTTTTGGTGGAATTATTGCGAAGGTCTTGGAGTCAAGAATTTGCAGGTCTCGCTTCATCGAGTCCATTCTTAATTGTAAATCCTTGGAAAAAAGGGGAGCGTTCGCGTCCGATGGATCATAATCAGCTGTCGTCATGGAAGGCGCTCTTGTCATCAACAGCGACAGTTCCTCCAAGAATGGGCGCTGTATCGCGCAAGTAGTATTTGATTTCCGGAGTGTCAGGTATGTCGTCATTAAGAGGCGATCGCAAAACCTCTTTTGGAGGTGGAGCCGGCGGTGTAAATACAGGAAGGGTTTCTTTTGGAATCGACTGTTCCTGCACTGGTTCCATAGGAGGCACGATTAATGTGCGCTCTTTTGGGCCAGACTTATCCGGCTCGAGAGAGGGGACAAAAAAAGGCCTATCTTCGGGTGTTAATTTATGCGGCTCCGGCTCCGAGGACGGCGCGGCCAGAGTCCTTTCCTTTGGCGCCGGTTTATCTATAACAGGCTCCACGGGCCCGGTGACCGGTTCAGGCAGCGGTTTAGGCTCCGGCTCCGTCTCAGGTAAAGACGCAGGAAGCGGTTTGGATTCCGGCTCGGCCTCCGGTGAAGATGCGGGAAGTGGTTTGGGCTCCGGGTCTCGTCTCGGTATGATTTCAGGTTCTCCTCGGCTTCCAAGCGGAATGTTCTCGATTGGCCCTGAAAAGGGGGTTCCCTGTGCTTTTAGATGGATGCTCTTGAGCGTCTCTTTGGAAGGCTGTGCCTCCAATAAAGGAGGGGTCGTGGGAGGCGTCCTCTTCATGAGCACCTCTTTTTTCGGAGGCCGCGCGACCATCGGATCTTCGGGCGCAAAAGGTGCAGAAAGCGGCGAAACATTTTCTTTTGGAAGCGGAGGAGCCATAGGAGAAGGTTCCTCTATGTTAGGTTTTTGCAGGATGGGTCCAGGAACCGTTTTGCGGACCGCCGGATCAAACGGAAGGCGAGGGGGCTCAGGGGTCACAGAGGTTTCTTGCCGTTCGGATTGTTCCGGCTCATTTCTCTCCGCAGGTTCCACTATATTGGATTGGGGTGACGATGATTCATCCTTTTCCGGTTGAGGAGGCTTCGGTTTTGCAGGTCGCCCGCCAAGGATTTGATCCATTCTAATCTCGGGGATAGGTCACTTTATAGCCGGATTCGCCGAGAGGAGCGTATGCTTGTTCTTGATTCTTTCCGTCGGAGTTGGAAGGCCCCGGTCGCTCTGTGGACTGGGCATGCCCTTCGATCACGGAACCAAACACAATCAGAAACCGTTGATATCACGCAGAGCGATTCCAATACCTTGATTTTTCCGCGAAGACTTATGAAAGAAGATAGCATTGATCGACCATTGATATGCCGCCAATGACGGGGCAAGCGGCTCAAATCCGCGACTACAAAAATTCCAATATAATTTTAGCTTATTGTAGCGGATTGGTCAAGCGATGCAATCATGTCACGTAATTCCTCGGCAGTACTGGGCCGTTTTTCCAGGACTTGAATTCTGTCCAGTATGCCGTTTATAAAAGCCGCGGAGTTTTCAGCGCCGTATTTTTTGCCTATTTCGATAGCTTCGTTAAGTATTACCGCCCCCGGGGTTTCAGGAAACCGAATCATTTCAGCTATCGCCATTCTTAAAATGTTTCTGTCCACACGATTTATTCGCGAAAGTTTCCAGTTTTGGGAAATCCGGCTTATCAGATCATCGATAACTGTCCCTTCTTTGGACACTGCGGTCACCAAAACTCTTGCAAAATCCTCTACCACCCGATGGATCTTTAGTTCCTGGTCTTGATCAGAGGCGAAATGGCTCTGGAGGAATTCCAATGTATCGACAGGATCCTGTTTGCGCGCATCGGCTGCAAACAGGACCTGAAGAACAAATTCACGTGTCTTTCGTCTGGAAGGCACTGGAAACTATTATTTGCCTTTAGCGCCGTCGCCGCGAATTCGGGACTAACGTCGAGTCGTTTTCGGGGAAATCTGCTTAAAAATATTCGCCATCTCAATAGCTGCCATTGCTGCTTCGGCCCCTTTATTTCCCGCTTTGGATCCAGCCCTTTCGATGGCCTGCTCAAGAGTATCAGTAGTCAAAACTCCATAGCTCACTGGAATAGTCGATTCCATAGCAATTTGAGCAAGTCCTTTGGTGACTTCCGCAGCTATGTAATCGAAATGAGGGGTTGAACCGCGGATTACAGCTCCGAGCGCCACCACCATATCATGCTTCCCGGATCGCACCATTGCTGATACCATTTGCGGAATCTCAAAAGCGCCCGGCACCTTCACAATGGTCATGTCGTTTTCGGAAGCCCCGTGGCGCACTAACGTGTCCACTGCGCCGGCAACCAGCCGCGATACAACAAAATCATTGAAACGGCTCGCAACCAATCCTACTTTGAGTCCGCTTGCGTCGAGAACACCTTCGACAATCTTTGTCATGGCTCCTCCGGGGTTAGGCATGCTCCAACATGTTCGTGGTTATACTTCCGTGCCGCAATTTAGGAAAGGCACTTGAGCTCATATGTGTGACCCATTTTTTCTTTCTTGGTTTTCAGATATCGCAGGTTGGTCGCGCACGGGTCGATTACAATAGGAACCTGTTCCATAACCTGAATGCCATATCCTTCCAGGCCTACTATCTTCTTAGGATTGTTGGTCATTAACCGCATCTTGCGAACACCGAGATCATAAAGCATCTGAGCGCCTATGCCATAATCTCTCAAATCGGCCTTGAACCCAAGCCTCAGGTTGGCTTCTACAGTATCACAACCCTGATCCTGAAGCGCGTATGCTTTTATTTTGTTGAGGAGGCCTATTCCACGGCCTTCCTGATGCATGTAAAGAATTACGCCTTTGCCCTCTTCAGCAACCATGCCCATTGCTTTTTCAAGCTGCGAGCCGCAGTCACACCGCTGTGAACCGAAAACATCGCCGGTCAGGCACTCTGAATGGACACGCACCAGAATCGGTTCATCCGGATTAATTTCTCCCTTGACCAAGGCAACGTGATTGTGGTGGTCAACATCGTTTTCGTACACGATAAACCTGAATTCACCGGCAACTGCTGTGGGCAAAACCGTCTCAGCTCCCCGCCGCACAAGTCGCTCGTGGCGCATACGGTATTTGATCAAGTCTCTGATGGTACATATTTTAAGATTGTGTAATTCCGCCATCTTCATCAGATCAGGCATGCGGGCCATGGTACCGTCTTCATTCATGACCTCACAGATGACCCCGGCAGGCGTGAAGCCGGCAAACCGCGCCAGATCAACGCTACCTTCTGTTTGGCCGGCGCGCACTAGTACGCCCCCGCTCCGAGCTCTCAGTGGGAAAACATGACCTGGTGAAACCAGGTCCTGAGATGTTGCATCTTCGTCGACAGCCGTCAGGATAGTAATTGCACGATCATAGACTGAAATGCCGGTTGTAACCCCTCGCGCGGCTTCAATGGAAACAGTGAAGGCCGTTCCGTAAGGAGATTTATTGTCGCTCACCATTATCGGAAGATCCAGAGACTGGATTTTTTGCTCGATCATGGATAAACACAGCAGCCCGCGACCGTACTTGGTCATGAAATTTATAGCCTCTGGAGTAACTTTTTCCGCGGCCATTGTAAGATCGCCTTCATTCTCCCGGTCTTCATCATCCACGAGAATTACCATTCGACCTTGTTTTATTTCTTCAATTGCTTCCTCAGTACCGACTAATACACCCATTTTCAGGCGCCCCTCCTTCATACGAATCCGTATTCTTTCAGTTTCTCTTCTGTTATTCCTGATTGTTCCTTACCGGAAACGAACTTTTCAATGTATTTTCCAATGAGATCAAACTCCAGGTTCACTTTATCATTGATCTTTTTTTCGGTCAACCCGGTCACGGCCACCGTTTGAGGAATGATCATTACACGGAATTTACTCCCTTCTACCCAGTTCACCGTCAAACTTATTCCATCTATTGCCACGCTTCCTTTATCGATAAGGTAACGTCCGGAATCCGCCTGGAACCCCATTATCCATCCCGGCCCAGCCTGCCTTTTTTCAATGATTCGGCCTACGCAGTCCACGTGCCCTGCAACAAGGTGACCTCCAACCCTGGAATCCAAACGCATGGCTTTTTCTAGATTGACCTTCGAACCTGCTTTTAAATCAGCAAGTGTCGTCACGGCCAGAGTTTCGGAAGAAACGTCCGCGGTCAGCTCTTTCTTTTGAATGTCCACATTGATGGCCGTCAGGCATGCGCCGTCTACCGAAACAGAATCCCCTTCTTTTAGATCCGTTAGCTCAAGGTCGGACATTATCCGGATCCTTATGAATTCGCCTACAGTTTCAATACTTCTTATTTCGCCACGAGCTTCAATTATGCCGGTAAACATTTTTTTGGCTCCAGTGTCCCTTTGTTTTATATGGTTCGCCCACGTTATATTTTCAAGATCCACTCAATCAAATGATCTTCAACAGGTGCCTGTGCTGGACTCTGCCCATAGCTGCCAAAATGTTAGCCTTCACATCAGGGATTTCGTGTTCTATCTCCGAAATCATGTCTTTAACCCAGTGACGCCGCGAACTGACCATTCCCTGAAACGGACAGGAGCAGCCCAGCGATCGGAACACCAACAATTCTAGCATATTGCCGTGTCATTTCTTCCTTGACATAAACGAGGGGTCTGATGATTCTATTCTTGCCGTCGTCTGCCAAAAAGTTCGGGCTCATGCCTTTTATTGAACCGTTGAAAAATAAATTAAGCATCAGGGTTTCAATGAAATCATCCAAATGATGACCCAGGGCAATTTTATTCCAATGCTGCTCCGCTGCAAAAGTATAAAGAATCCCCCTGACGTAATCTAGCACAGAATGAGCAAGGGTTAGTTCCCGGCGTGAGATTTTCTTTGACTACCTCTACGATTTCCGCAGGTATAATCCGATATGGAATATCTTCATCAGCCAAACGCTTTGCGATTTCTCCGCAATCAAATACGTCGTGACGGGGTTGAACGGTTACTGCTCCAATTTCATAATTGATCGGCGCCTTTCGTTGAAGTTCTCTCAAGGCAAAGAGTAATGTCCAGGAATCTTTTCCACCTGATAAAGCCACAAGGATTCGATCACCATCTTCGATCAAACCGAAATCACCAATAGCTTTCCCGACCAGACGTGTTATGGATTTGAATATACGTGATTTCATTGTGTGAATATTAGTTCGCAAACAATAGGAGAATTGCAGAAAGTGAGAAGATTGACAATATCGTGGAAAGAACGATTGTTGAAGTCGCCAAATCCACATCACTGTCTAATTGCGAAGAAAGAATATAGTTCTGGGGAGATGTAGGAAGAGCAAAATATATCATACCCACCCGGAATGCGGTATCTGTCAAGTGCAGTTGCTTCAGAACCAAATAGCCTATTGCGGGCAAGACCAGCAATTTACAGAATGCAGCAATCGATGAATAGGTAAAATGCTCTCTGAATTTGGAAAACGTCAGCGACCCGCCTATGCATATTAGGGCTAATGGCAACGTCAACATAGAAAAGATGCTTAATATCTTTTCAGCAAAGATTGGAAATGGCATCCCCAAATTGGAATACAGAACGCCTAAAACACATGAAATAATCAATGGATTAGTGACCACCGATTTTAAGATGATCGACCACTGCTGCTCTTGTGAATCATTTTTTTCTGAGTAGGCTATCAGAGATGAAACAGCCAAGATATTAATGAAAGGAATGACAAAGCCGATTAGCACACCGAACTCTTTTACCCCATTTTCGCCTAATACGGTCAATATAACTGCAATGCCGATGTACGAATTGAATCGATAGCAACCCTGCGAAATGATCCGACCTCGCGATGCGGCATTCTCAGTAGCTTCGCAACGATAAGGCTGAATCCGAACACGCTGAAAACGGAGAAGAGCACTCCTGCAACAAATAACCAGTCGAACAGAACTGTCTCAGTGGGTTTTCCGATTTCCCAAAAAAGCAGAAGGGGGAAGAAAATAAAGTAGATGAGCCTGTCGGAGACTCTGATAAAGTGTTCGTCGATAAAGGCAAACCGTTTCAGAAAACTTCCCAGAGCGATGACGGCGAAGATGGGAAGGATACTATCGAGTACCGATGACATTTGATGAGAGATAGCCTAAGTGGTAGGAGAATGGAAGGAAAAAGCAATACCAGCCTTCAATCACGAGAGAGAATCTGTGTCTCCATTCCCGTGCAAAGGGCCGGTTTGCACTCCGGCCCTTTTCTACCAGGAATGTGAAATGGCCCCGGTCTTACAAGCCGCCACACAGGGGAGAGGCGGCCGAGCTGTCGCCGGTTTGCACGGGCCGCACTCATACTTAATCTTATTTTTCTTATCCAGTTTGATCATTGCGAGAGGCTGATCGTTAATGGGATCATTAGGATCCTCATAAACGACTTGAAAAACCCCGGCAGGACATGCGGAAACGCAATCTCCGCATCCATTACATTTCTCGGTATCAACGGTTATGAAATAATTTCCTGAACCGTCACTATAACCATAGTTAGCAAGCATAGTATTTCCAAATTTTGGCGACCTGAAGGGAAAGCTAATCTTGAGCCAAACCAGACAGGCATCAGGCACAATTCTACTAGATTACTTGCGTCTTCCTTTCCCATTTTGACATAAAGCGAGTCCGAAGAGCGCTCCACCTATGCCGCCCGCGAGCTGAGTATCCCATTCGGTCTTCATCGGTTCGGAGCCGATTTTCTTTTTCAGCCTGTCGATTACTCCTTTGTTTTTAGCCATTCCGCCGGTTATGGCAAATTCGGGTTCTATTCCGACTCTTTCCAGAAGCGAAAAAATGCGATCGGCCATTGCCGCGCAGTAGGCTGCGAGAACTTCATTCGTGCTCAGGCCTTTTCTGAGAAGCCCGGTTGCCTCGGATTTTGCATAGACCACGCAGGTACTGGACACTGGCATCGGCTCCGCATCAATCTGGAACGACCGATCGCCGACTTCACCGATGGGAACTGATAACAGGTCGGCAAAAACTTCCATACCACGTCCCGTTCCGGCCGCACACTTGTCATTCATAAGGAAGTTCGTGACCTTACCGTTCTCATCACATCGGATGGCTTTGATATCCTGTCCGCCTACGTCCAGAACGGTACGTCACCTTGTTTCCGTACATGAAATTAGCGCCTCGGGCGTGACACGCGATCTCAGTCACCGATCTGTCCGCCATAGGCACATTCACACGGCCGTAACCTGTTCCTATACAGTAATGGATAGCGCTTTCGGGCATGCCGGTTTTCTCCAATGCGAACTTGAGAGCATTTCTAGCGCTATCAGGGCTATCGGATCCGGTCCTCATATTTCCGTAAGCAAACATTTTGCCATCGGCCATTATCACAGCTTGCGAACTGACAGATCCCACATCGATTCCGGCGGTAACGAACTGAGCCTCTTTCCAATTTATATCAGGATTTACCCAGTTGGTTTCCGACCACCGCCAGTATTCCGGTTGTTGAGCCTCAGCCATTTGTATATCCTCCAATCAATTTGAATATCATTTATCTGCCCTCCCGAGCAACGACGGCTGCCGCTCCTGTAGCTGCTGCATATTCAGGGAATTCAGGAATGTACACTTTTTCTAAGCACAATTCCCTTTGAAGTGCGCCGACGAATCCAGAGTTATATGCAACTCCACCCATTATGACAACGTCGGGATTCACACCAATACGGCGAATCATAGAAACTATTCGACCGGCGATAGCATCATGAATGGCTTTGCTTATGTCCTTTTTCGCGGTTTTAGCGTGAATGAGGCCGACCACTTCGGATTCGGCAAAAATAGTGCACTGGGCATTCATCTGGATAGAATTGTTAGACGATAAAGCCAATGGTCCCATCTGCTCGAGAGGAGTCTCAAGCGCTCTGGACATGGCCTCGATGAAAGCTCCCGAGCCTGCGGCGCATTTTTCATTAATGGCGAAATCGACCACGTTACCTTTTTCATTTACTTTGGCTGCTCGTCACTTCCTCCGCGCCGATATCTGCAACGGTTCTACAATTTGGAAAGAAAAACTTGGCCGCGGCCGCAATCGCTTTTAAGTCATTTACCGTAATATCAGCCTGCTGGATGGATTTTGCGCCTGACCCTGTTCCACCTATGTGCTCGATCTGGTCCTGGTTAACTCCGGCATTTTTCAGAGCTATTTCCAGAGATTCCTTCACAGCCTGCGCCTGGTCGAATCCAGTGAGCACGGAGCCTCTTCCGATTATCTTATCGTCTTTCAGAATGACGGTTTTTGTGTTCTTTGCACCACAGTCGATTCCTGCAGTGATCATATGGAACCCTCCTTCTAGTGTAGGGCCGAATTGGGTCGAGCCTCAATTATTGCACTTATCCTTTGGTTTTTCTAGTCCGAGACTCTCCAGGAAGATATCAGGCATGCTTTACGTTTTTTTGAGCGCTTTTTTTCATCACCCATGTTGAATTTTGTAGGAATTATCGGTCGCAGTTGAGTAGGTCTCGCTGGTTTTCAGCGATGCCAATGCTCATGATTTCAGATCCTTCCGTTTTACAACCAAATAAAATCTGATCATTGGCTTTCCGGAGATAGATCTCCAGCTACTCTGGTGGGGACTACCGGGCATATTCAAGGAGTGGATCGCCCAAAGGCGAAGATCAAAAATTACTTTGGAACCAGCTCAGTGCTTTTTCAGGAATAACAATTGGGTCAATTTTTTGATGACATTCTCGAATTGTGCAATCACCGGAATTAATTTTGGTGTTGAAAGTTAATCTTGGTCGACCGGCTCTTTGCAGCTGCGGCAGCGTTTAGCACCGCGAAACAGTTGGTACCCGCAGCTTGGACAATTATAGCGCTTCTCCTCCTCTTCAACCCATCGCTCAGTTCCTAGCTGCCTCCAGGCAGGAATAGCCCTCAAAATGACCTTCTTGCCGACAGGTATTGGAAAATCTTCGATGAGCTTACAAGGGAAATCACTGCACTGATGACAGGCTTCATAATTCTTATCTCGTGTGCACGATTTTATGGGGCATGTCTGACAATATATGAATGTCTCGTCGGAAAGACAGCCGTTGCAGGCGATATCATCCGGTGAACAGCCGTAAACGGTGCTTAACTTCTCCTTGAATTTTTGATCATTCCCTTTATGGGCGATCAGGACTCCGCATACACCGCAGTACAAGCCGCATGGAGCAAGCAGATCTTTGTTTATCATGATTTCTCCATTTGTTGTGCTGTGGAATCAACACGGGTTTGAGGAGCGAAGCGTTTTTTAAAAGGGTCATACTCCGGATCAAGATATTTTTTGATTTCGGCTCGCGTCTTTTCCATTAAAACCGGAACATCTTTTTCGTCGAGACCTGTGGTTACGATCGGGCGACCGATGATCACTTCCACATGTCCGGGCTTGAAGAGCCTTGAACCCTTGGGCATAATCTTGAATGGCCCATTGCAAGTTACCGGGAGAATCGGGACACCGGTCTTGACTGCCAATATGAATGGCCCTTTTTTGAATGGGAGCATCAGTCCGTCGTGAGTTGTGGTCCCTTCGGGATAGACCAATAAGCTCCAGCCATCCTTTAGTTTTTCCGAGGCACTCAACATCTCGTTAAGGGCCTTACCGCGGCGGGACCGGTCGATGGAAACGGCTCCGATAGAAATCAGACCCGATCCGAACAACGGAATGCTCAATAATTCTTTTTTCAAGACCCATCGAAAACGCAGAGGCAACACCGACAGCAACGGTAAGAAATCCATGATGGATTGATGATTAGGGGTTATAATGTAAGAAGTACCCGAATCTATATTAGCAGCATTTTCAATACTGCACGAAATCCTCATCGATCTTAATACAAACTGAGCCCATTTGACGGTCAATCTTTGAGCAGCATTACCGGATGTAAAACGACTTATGATAATAACGGCAGTAGCTACAATTGTCGTGCCTGCAATAAAAAAAATAACCGGCACAACCATCCCTGTAAAAATTTGTATTGGAAACGTCAATATTGACTTCTTATTCGAAGACACCGCATCTGATCAGTGTGCACCCGAAGTTTGAGGCCCGCCCCATTCTGCAAAACTCACCAAGGGCGATTTTGAAACTCAGGGCGACACCGAGTTATCCCTCTATTTGGGCCCATTGAATTTGAGCGGTTCATTTTTCTTTTGTAAAATCTCAACCGCGGCTCAATTTTGCCGCGTCTATACCTTTTGCTCCGGTAAGGTCGGCACCTTGCAAGTTCGCCCCGTTGAATTCCGCTTCGGTCAAATCTGCTCCATTAAGATTTGCTCCGCTCAAATTTGTTGCGAAGAGCCCCGCCAGATTCAGATTGGCCTCACTGAGATTTGCTCCTGTCAAATTGGCCGTGTACAGCTTTGCCCTACTCAAATCCGCCCGGTAAAGAAATGCTCCACTGAGATTCGCTCCTGTAAGATCGGTCCGACTTATATCCGCCTGGCTCAGATCAGCACTTCTGAGATCCGCTCTAGTCAAATCAGCCCTGTAAAATTTGGCCCCATTAAAATTTGCACCGCTACATTTTGCTCCACTAATATTCGCGGCGCTGAAATCTGCACCCTTCGCGGATACCTGACTCAAATCAGCTCGATATATAAAAGCTCGCCTGATTTTAGCTCCCCCCAGATTCGCCCCCACAAGTTTCGCGCCTTGAAGGTTTGTTCCGCTTAAATCTGCTGTGGAGAGATCCGCTCCGCTTAGATCCGCCGCTCGGAGATCTGCCCCTCGGATTTTCGTGTTGATGAATTTCGCTTCTCGAAGATCTGCGCTGCTGAGGTCAGCTGAACTCAGTCTCGCCCCTGTGAAGTTGCTGCCCTCCGCGTTTGCTCCATGCATGTCTGCCCGTCGCAGGTTAGCCCCTTCGAAATTGACGTTGCGAAGATCGGCCTCAGCGAGTTTGGTGGCCCCGAGATCCGCAGCGCTGAGATCTGCTCCGGTCAGTTCGGCCGTGCTAAGATCGGCCAGACTCAGATCTGCCGAGATGAGTTTTGCAGCCTTGAGTATCGCTCCTCTCAGGGTAGCCCAACCCAAATCAGCCTCTGTAAGATCGGCTTCACTGAAGTCGGCAGTACCCATTTTCGCACCAGTGAGGTCAGCGCCGACCAGTTTTGCTCTGACCATTTCGGCTCGCCTAAGATTAGTTCCCCTGAGTTTCGCGGACGTAAGGTCCGCGGAGGCAAATTTGCTTCCCAGCAGATCCGCTCCCCTCAGGTCGGTCTCTTTAAGTATTGCTTGGCTTAAATCAACCTGCCTAAGTTTGACTCTTCTCAGATTCAATCCGCTCAGATCAGCTTGCTCTCCTTGTGTATTATCTTCTAACCATAGCCGATGGCGTTCCAAAACTTGCTGAAGTTCTTCCGCTGTCATAGTCCACCTCATTTCAATAACTGTTTATGCACTCGCTGATATCGATAGGAGCGCTTGAAATTTTCAACTGATTTATCCCTTTCTTGTTTTGGCGGATAAATTTGTCCTCAATTCATTCCGAACCTTTGAAAATACCTGAAATCATCCCTGCGGTAAAGGGCAAATTACATCACTGATTCAGACTGCTGAAAGCGGTAACTGCGCCTTTGCAATTTGGAGTAACTAGACGATATTGGAATTTCATAAGAAAATATTCGTTCACGCTATTACACAGTTGCAAAAAGTTTTTTCCGATTCGAGCCAGCTTATATCGTCATTCCGGCGGAAGCCGGAATCCAGGAAAGATTGTTCCAGACTTTACTCAGAACAAACTGTGCCCCCGGCTTTCGCCAGGGTGAGTGGCAACACGCCATTAGGCAACTTGTATGAATACGACCGGCTCATGAACCTGGAGTTACAAGGATCTGCCGTAATTGGACAAAACAGTGCCAACAGAAAGTTTGATTGATATATAAACATGTAATTACAGAGTTATAGTAAATTAAGTTAAGGTTTTTAATTATAATTATGCTGATACTCACTGATTATTATCTGTTTATCCTTGCGTTTCGTTTGAGATTTGATATGATTATCTTAAGTTGATCCAGTCGAGGAGGTTTCCGATGATCCCCCAGCGAATTGCTTTCTTTGGAGTTGCAATGCTGGCTTTTATACTCCTGGCAGGCTGCGCGGAAGAAACCGCGGACCTCAAACAGAAGATTGCCGAACTAGAGAAAAAGATTCAGAAACAGGAGAAGGATATCCGAGAATTCGCCGGGAAATTCGCGCCTCCAAAGGATTTTAGCGCAGATATTCAAAGAATCGAAGATCAGCAGGATAGAATATCCCAAGGCGATCAAAACTAAAGTGGACCCGGTCAATAGCAAACTTGAAGAATTTCGTGAGTGGGCGCAGGATGCTCAAAAGGAACGAGAAACCGTAGGCAAAAAACTCAAAGGCTTGGAACAGAGTGTCGCAGAAGTGCATAAACGTGTAGACGCGGAAAGCAAAGAATTTGCTCGAGCGAATAAAGAGAATGCGGCCATTAGGAAAACGGTAGCAACGCTGTCAAAGAACGTAGAGGACCTTACTAAAGGCTTTGAGGAAGTTCGTAAGGAGTCGGCGGATAATAATAATAAACTTTTGGCAGCAGTGAAGAAAATAATTCCTAAAATCAAAGAGGCCGCGGTAGCAGAGGTGAAAGATCGATTGACCCCATTGGAAGAGGGAATGACGGTTCTCAGAAACCGGCATCGAAGCCGAGCGAAAGAATTTGGCGGCCCTCCAGCAACACGCGCCCGCGGAGTCAGGAAAAGAAGTCCGGGAATTGAACAAAAGAATTAAGGAGTTGGAGGACGTTATCGGCTCTCAAAAATCATATATGCTGGAAATGGGTTCAAAAATACACGAATTGGAACTGCAACTTGAGAGATTGTCCGGAACAACGGACCACACCCAACCTAAGTTTTCGAGGCAGTAAATCGATCGATCAGTGGCCACAAATTGGTTAAATAGGGGCGACTGGCAGTCGCCCTTTGTGTTTGATGCCACAAAGCAAGTATAAATTATAGGTTATGAGGCTTTGCGAAAACGCCACATTTTTATTCTCTAGTTTCAGGCTCCGTCTCGGAATGAGTGACCGGGAGCTTCTGCCTTATCAACTCAGAATAACCAATTCCCGGCAGAGCCCCGAGACTATGGTTTCCCAGGTGGGGCCTGGGAACCAGACGAACCGGGCTTCTCCCTTTTAGGAGCGAATTTCACGTATGGTTTCTTCGAAGCCTTTCAAAGAGCCCTCGATCGTCTGGTCTGAGACGCAGTAGGCTATACGGAAATAGCCGGGTCCGCCAAATCCTGTTCCGGGAACAGTCAATATGAGCTTCTTCTGAAGAGCCGCCACAAAACTAATGTCATCCTGCAAAGGAGATTTGGGGAATAGGTAGAATGCCCCTTCCGGTTTTACGCATTGATAGCCGAATCCGGTTAATGCTTCATAAAGTCGGTCTCTCCGCCGCTTATAGACGGATACATCCACAACTTCCCTCAAAACGTTCTTTACCGCTCTTTGCATCAAACTCGGGGCACTAACAAAACCCAAGATTCGATTCGCGAGCACAAGCCCGTCCATAGTCGTGGTCGCATTGTCCATAGCCGGATTAATTGCAACATATCCCAAACGTTCGCCCGGCAGCGATAGGTCCTTGGAAAATGATGTGACCACAAGGCTGTTGCTATAGGCCTTTAGTACACTCGGCACTACGACATTATCATAAGTAATACCCCTATAAGGCTCGTCGGAAATCAAGACAATGGGCCGGGCTATCGCTTTACTCTTGCGCTCCAACAACTCGGCCAAACTCCGAATTTCGGCCTCACTGTACACTCTGCCGGTCGGGTTGTTAGGTGAATTGATCAGTACCGGCCGCGGTCCTGGGGCTGATTGCCGACTCTATGGCTTGGAGATCAAGAGAAAAATCGTCCCTGGTGGGGACCGTTACTGCATTGCCGCCATGATTGTCTACATAAAAGACATATTCTACGAAGAAGGGTTTCGGAACTATCACCTCATCTTCCGGATTCAGAATGGCTTTGAAGGCCACGTTTATGGCGCCGCCTGCGCCGACGGTCATTACGATATAATTCTCATTAAGGTCCACACCCTCATCCTGCCTTATCTTTGCCGCCACGGCAGCACGCACGTCAGCGAACCCCGCATTCGCCATGTATCCGTGGATACCTGGAGTTTCGTCCATAGCCGCTTTCACAATGGCCTCAGTCACCGATTTCACGGGGTCCAGGTTCGGGTTCCCCAGACTGAAGTCGAATACGTTTTCCGCGCCATGCTCTTTTTTAAGACGAGCACCTTCCTCAAACATCTTCCTTATCCAGGAAGATTTACCTATAAAATCAGCAACCTTGGCCGACACAGGCATGATGTGGACCTCCTGAAGATCTTGTCCGGTACAAACGAAAGCCCGGCATTTCTAATGTGTATTCTAATGAACTGCCGGGCTCTCGACCTTGCATCAGCCCTGTTTTTTTCAGGGTGGTCAATGGTAACACGGCAGCGCCTTTATTGTCAATGAAATAAGCTTACTGGGCAAGCCCTGGCTTTGAGCCACTGAATATGAGGCCCCATGATCTTGGCCCGATGGAAATGAATGCAAAAGTTTGATATACTAAACAATCTTGGGTGCGATGTCGAACGCGTACTCGATGGTCCACATTACTCCCCCGACCTAATGTGCCGAATGACTGAAATTGTCGTCCAGCACGGTCAAACTGTGAATGAAGTTATGTCGATTCGTAGTATCATACTGATTGTTCTTACCCTGTCAATAATGCTCATAATTAAAACCGAGCATTCGGCCGCGGCCCCGCCGGAGGGGGTTCAAAAGGGTATTGCAGAGGCCAGGTCGGGGAAATTAGATGCGGCTATTAAGACCTGGAGCGATGTTATCAAACAAAGGCCGAAATGCTACGCCGCGTATGTCAATCGCGGTACTGCGTATATGCAAAGCGGATATGTCTTCAGAGGCATCTTGGACTGGAATCGTGCGCGGTCCTTGTCGCCGATGTTCGCTTATGGTGTGTATTTTAGCGATTACATTACCGAAGCGCCCAGGAACAAAGATATTTTAAATTTTGCCGCTTCACTCGAGTTGTATCCCGACCACGTCCCCTCAGTGTGTATGATGGCCAGCACCCTTCTGGATCTGGGATATAAAGAACAGGCATTGCAACTTTTCCGCAACTCCATTGATCTTACAAAAGATCCGCTTATAAAGAATCATTTCGAATACTGGGCCGAAACTCTGGAGTCTTCGTCAGGGGAATAGTGAAAAAACAACTAGTTACCCATGCAAGGATATGGATCTGTCATTCTGAAGATGAAACTGCTAAGCTGGCACGAGTAAAGCAGATTTGGCTCTCCACCACGACGTGTATTAGAGTAACTCTTTCTCGCGTACGGATGAACCGTTAAAAACCAATGGATTTTGATTTGACACGGAGCAGGCGAACCATTATTCTGCTTGATTAATTCTGTTATTATCAACGGCAAGATGCCAGTCCCACTCTAACATAGGGAGAACACATTTTGAAAGGCCGCATAGAAATCAAGAAAGAACGATGCAAAGGCTGTGGATTGTGCATTAACGTCTGTCCTAAAAAGAGAATCATCGTCTCTGAAACTCTGAATACGAAAGGCTATTATCCAGCCCGATTTAAAGACGAAAAAGTCGAGGACCTCGACCGAATTGAGTGCACAGGATGCGCTCTCTGCGCAGTTACTTGCCCTGATGTCGCCATAGACGTCTACCGTCAAACCAAAGACGAATCAAGCGAGCAGAAAGAAAAATCAAAGGAAGAATAGTTAAATGGCCGGCAAAGTCCTTATGCGAGGGACACATGTATTGGGAGAAGCCGCGGTCCGGGCAGGTTGCCGAGCTTACTTCGGATATCCCATTACCCCACAGAACGAATTACCTGAATTCATGGCCACAGCTTTTGCAAAAATGGAAGGAGCTGTCTTCGTCCAAGCGGAAAGCGAGTTGGCCTCAATAAATATGGTTATCGGCGCGAGCGCTACAGGCGCCCGGGTGATGACCTCGTCCTCCAGTCCGGGAATCAGCCTCAAACAGGAAGGCATCTCATATCTCGCCGGAATGGAGCTGCCGGCGGTGATAGTCAACATGATGCGCGGTGGACCGGGTCTGGGCAACATCGCTCCGTCTCAGGGAGACTATTTCCAGGCTACCAAAGGAGGCGGCCATGGGGATTACCGAGTCATCGTCCTGGCCCCCGCCTACGGTCAAGAAATTGCGGACATGACAAGAGCTGCGTTTGACCTGGCCGATTATTACCGGATGCCGGTAATGATCCTTGGCGATGGAATGATGGGGCAAATGATGGAGCCGGTAGTGCTGCCGGAACCTATAGATCCTGCCTCATTGCCCGCTAAAGAGTGGATACTTGATGGTGCGCGCAACCGTAAAAGTCGCATAGTTCGTTCGTTGTGGCTGGATCCCGATCTCCTAGAAGAGCTAAACTGGCGGCTTGTACGCAAATATGAAATGATCACGAATACTATTGCCGACCAGGAATTATATCTCACTGACGACGCGGAGCTCATTATTGCCGCTTATGGAACGGCAGCTCGTATTGCCAAAGGCGGTGTTCAGCGGGTGAGGGAAACGGGCCTCAAAGTCGGCCTTTTCAGACCCAAGACACTATGGCCTTTTCCATCGGAAGCTTTGGTGAAGCTCAGCCGCAGAGTAGACCATATAGTGGTTTTCGAGATGAGCACGGGACAAATGGTTGAAGATGTTCGGTTGGCTGTGGAGGGCCGTTGTGAGGTTTCTTTTTACGGCCGACCCGGCGGAGTGGTGTCCAACCCGGAGGAGATTGCCAGAGTACTCACCAGCACTTACCACAAAATGAAATCCGCGCGAGGTCCAGGGTCCAATGCCCATTCATCAGGTACATTAAAAGCAATGGGCTCCACCTGAAATTCAAGGATTTAGGCGAGATTTTCGGCAGCAGACGGGCCGATTATCGTCATTGTAAAGGGAGTGAAAAATTGAAGAAGATTTTCTCCAAACCGGAGTCTCTCACGGATAATCCGTTTCATTATTGTCCGGGTTGCGGTCATAGTCTGATCCATAGGCTCGTTGCCGAAGTGATAGACGAGCTTGGAATCAGGGAACGCACCATTGGAGTTCCGCCCGCCGGATGCGCGGTTTTGGCATACAACTATTTCGATGTCGATATGGCTGAAGCGCCTCACGGTCGAGCCGCTGCCGTAGCCACCGGAATCAAGCGAATGCTGCCCGACAGGGTGGTCTTCACTTATCAAGGTGATGGAGATATTGCGGCCATAGGTACCGCGGAAACGGTGCACGCGGCCAACAGAGGTGAGAGGATCACCTGTATCTTCGTAAATAACGCGGTTTACGGGATGACCGGCGGACAGATGGCGCCAACAACTGTGCTGGGCCAGGTCACTACTACTTCGCCGGGAGGTCGGGTTCCTCTTCGAGACGGCTATCCTCTCGATCTCAGCCAGATGCTTGGGGTGGCCGCCGGCAGTGTTTACATAGAAAGAACCAGTGTATCGAATCCCAAGAATATTTTGAAAACAAAAAAGGCCATCAGAAAGGCTTTCGACACTCAGCTTGCGGACAAAGGCTTTTCTATGGTTGAAATACTTTCACCTTGCCCCACCAACTGGAAAATGACTCCATTAGAAGCCAACAAGTGGGTGGACGAGACCATGACCAAATTTTTCCCTCTCAAGGTTATCAAGGATGTTGCTTAAAATCGTCTTTTCGGGTTTCGGCGGCCAAGGAGTCCTTATGATGGGCTATGTTCTTGCCGTCGCGGGAATGAATGAGGATAAACATGTGACATTTCTGCCGTCTTACGGGGCGGAAATGCGAGGCGGAACAGCAAACTGCACAGTGGTCGTTTCGGACCAGGAAATAGCATCCCCCATTGCGTCCTCCCCCGATCTTGTCGTGGCCATGAATTATCCTTCAATGCTCAAGTATCAAAACATGATAAGATCCGGAGGAACCCTTTTCCTGAATAGTGATCTGATAACCGAACAGTCATCGCGGACCGATATCAAGATCGTTCAGGTTCCAGCCAATTCTCTGGCTCACGAAATGGGCGATGATAGGGTCCTGAATATGGTGATGCTCGGAGCAGTCACTGAGATTGGGCGGATTGTTTCCGACAAAGCTCTTGCCGGCGCTGTCGAGACCGTCTTAAAGGGCAAAAGAAAAGCCCTAATAGAGACGAATCAGAATGCGCTGGGTAAGGGGCGCATTATATATCCGGCAAAAAATGATCTATTCGCTCTAATACCTCGTTGCTGCTTTTGGCATTGAGTGGAGGCAATGGATGAAAAGCGTTAAAGAAATCTCCATCACTTTGGAAAATAAACCTGGAACGCTATCGGAAATCAGTGAACTTATCAGGCACCGGCGGCATAAATATTTTGGCCATCACAGCGAGGACAACAGGTGCCGAGGGGACGGTGAGCTTTGTTGCAAGCGATCCTTCTCGTGCGATCAGTATTCTAGATAGCGCGGGACATTCTCCGATAGTTAAGGACATAATAGCAGCAGAAACCCCCAATCATCCCGGCGGGTTCAATGCCATATTAAGGCCGCTGAAACGCAAAGGCATCAATATCGATTATCTTTACCCCTGCATAAGCGGTTACGGTGCAGGAGACAGCTCCATCATTTTGCTTGGAGTCAATGACCTTGCCGCGGCGTACGAAACTCTCTCCCGTGAATGGATAAAAATGTACGGCGAAGAATTGTATGATATGTGAATAAGGTTTCGCGGAATCCCATCGCGAGATTCTCAGTTTCGCTCAAAAATTGAACACCTTCGCATCAGCAGCCAGTTCGATAAGTTTTTTCGCAACCGAATATTGAGCGCCCTCCACGAGCAGGTCTTCCGTTATACCTCGCGCCTTGGCACATGGGGTACAAACGTGAATGGGGATCTTCTCACGAATAATATACTCCATTGCCAGGCCCATCTCTTCTCCCGTGGGAGCCACGACATTCTCGGTTATTCCTTTTCGGGCGAAGATCACGCCTTCGTCAATCAGGAAAATCGACACATCGTGACCCTCTTGATGGGCCACCTGCGCGAACTGAGCGCATCTTGTCGGGCTGTTGCTGTTCCCTAAGCCGGAACCCAGCACGAATAGAAAGTTCGCCATAAGACCTCCTCTACTGAATACAAATATGCGTCAGAAACCATCTAGTGCTGCGCATTCCGATCGCCTTACATCCGTAGTGACGGCCCCGTGGCCGCCGAATCAAAGAATTGGCGGGCGCGAGGCCCGCCCTACCTAGCTATTAGATGAACATCGACCCTATGAGTGAGCGCAGCCTCCTTCAGTATGCCCCGCACAGGTATATCTTGAATCAAATTGTGGGAGCTTCTCCTCCTGGATTAAAGCCAGATTCTGACGCACGGTCCCCTGAACAGCACGGTAGGTTTTAATACCCTGGGCGTTCAATTTCATTAATGCGCCCATTCCTATGCCTGCCACCACAACTGCGTCAACTTCCCGCCCTCCTAATGCCTTCAAGGGTTGGCACATGCCATGAAGATGATGTAGGTCCCCATTCCGAATCTCTTCAGCATGCATGTTCTCAGTATCGACAATTACAAAGCCGGGAGCCGACCCGAAATGACCATAAACTATACTATCAATGCCTTTCGAGTTTCCGATTGGAAAACAAATCTTCATTATTATCTCCTTTTGATTGTTGAGAATCTAAGACTAACTTGGGTTCGGAATGTATTTAGCTCACAGTCACGCGCCGCGGCGACGACATTGTCTCCTGCGACCTTTTCCACCTCGTCCACAAGAATCTTCCTGATCCGAAACACGGCAAATGGATCGAGTTTGGCATTTCGGACATTCTTCAGGTCTGCCGGTTCCGTACGCCAGGCCCCATACATGTTGACACTGATTGCACTTAAACATCCTCTCCTCCGGCATTTCGATTTCGCCTCCTTCAATTCGAAGAGCAATTCCATCTGCCAAAACCTGAGCTACCTTGCGCCTTGCCGTCTCGATGATTCTTCCAAAAGTTTGACGCGACACATTCATACGCTCTGCCGCTTCTTCCTGGTACAGTCCCTCAAGATCGGCCAGTCTGATGGCTTCAAACTCATCCATTGAAAGTACTATCTCTTGAAGAGCAGCAAGCGGTACACCAACGGGTTTAAAAACCTTGTGCCCCGGTTTGCCACTGATTCTTCGACAGCATTTCGGTCTGGCCATTTGTGACCCATTCCGAAACTATTATGGGCATATGCTCATTACTTGTCAACGGGTTTTCGAATCAATGAGATCCGGGCGAGAATTTCAAGGACAAGGATTTTGTAAAACTCGGCAGAGGAAGGCGATCAAGCGTTCGAACGCATCAACAATTACCGGCTTCATAAAGCGATTTTCGGTTTGGAGGTCGTAAAGGACGTTGAACATATGCTTCTGATGAGGGTAAATGTAGGCCTCATAAAACCTGCCATGAGTGTGAAGTTCAAATATCAATTGCCTGGCGTACTTGACATCATACACTTCATCCGCGTCGCCATGAAAGATTAATACCGGCGGTAAACGCAAAGGCTCATAAGGCATGACCCAAGGCGAGCCGCCGTAATTCCAAACTATCGCCTTTATCCGACGATCCTGAGACGCGTAAGTCAAGGCTGCATTGGCAGGCTGGGAGTGTCCGGTCAGCACTAGCCTGGTGCGATCGACCATCGGCAACATGCATAAATAATCAACAGTGCCTCTTATGGAATTGAGATACCATTTGCTGGTAATAGCTAATTTCCCTGCCACGACGGCTTGATTTATATCTCCCACCACCCGACCGGGTCCCTTCTCCCATGAAAACGGGCCGGGTGCGAGTGATTCAGGGAAATTCGAGGGATCGATCAGCACGACAAAAAAGTTTCGATCAGCCAAACACTGGCAGTAGTCGTGGTACTGCAGAATCTTTGTCGAGCCCACCCCCACACCGACTATAACACCGGGTACAGGCGCTTTGATACCGTGCCGCGGGACAAAACATTACCCGGGCAAATACCCGCCTCCGGGCAGAGGAATCTCCGCACGATAACTAAAGGCAAAGCCTTCTGTGACCAGAAGCAGGAATGCGGTCAGAAGAAAAGTGACCCTACCTACAATATTCAAGGCAACCCTCAATATACAACCACTCAAAATAACAACTGAAAAAACAGAGCGTTACACTAACACTTCATGACAAAAAAGTCAAGAAACTCAGAGGGATGCACAGCAAGACTCCAGTGAGTTATCTTAGCGATATTCCACAGGAACGCCTTCCAAAGGATTCCCCTTATTGACTCTACTCGACTATGCACACATCGGGATCAATCTGAGAGCGGCCCGTTTTCGTATAATGCCGCCTAATGCTGGTTCAAAGACCTTCATGGTGAGGTTTTCAGCGCTTCAAGAACGGCCTAATACCTCCTTTGTCGCGCCTGCTCCACCGCTTTCCGAAAATCCGCGAACTTGGTCTTCATAAAAGAATTGATCCATCGCTCATAGCTGAGCATTCCTTCATGCGGCCGTTCGGTATGATCCCGATCAGGAGGGCAGATCCGATACGGTTCACCTATACTGGCCAGCCCCGAACGGGAAACGGCCAGACGTGCCGGAACCATATACATCCATTGACTGGGATATGATCTTATGGTTCGCAATTTGCACTCGATTTCGGATTCATTGAGTGGATTGTGCAGGACCGGAATGCCATTATCCGGAAAAGCATTTATACGCCAGTGACAATAAAGATAACTACCGCTCGCATTGTAGAGGGGGAACTCATATAAGATCGGCTTCAAGCCCGCTCTGTAAGAAGCTTCGTAAGCGAGGAAATTGACTGCGTCATGATCCGGATGGCCGCCTTCATATGCGTTGGAGAAGATCACGTCAGGCCTAACTGATTTCAGCATGTCAGCGACTTTGTCCGCGGCCTGGCTCAACATCGAAACCAAACCGAGATCCGGGAGCCTAAACAGGTGTATTGATTCTTCTTTGAGCCCCAAGAGAGCAGTTACCTTGGCCCACTCTCTTTTTCGAGTTTCTGTGTTGCCGAAATACTCACCGCAAGTGACCCACGCGGCCTCCACTTCAGCTCCTTGATTGAGCAACTGTTTCATCGTGCCTGTAATCAGCACTTCATCGTCCGGGTGAGCGAACATGAACAAATATTTGGCACTCTTATCCAGCATTACTTCTCCCCTAGCTTGCCGAGTTGTTATCGAGGAATATTAATGGACCAAGTGAGCGCGGCCATTTTCAGGTGTGGCCTGAGGATGCAAATGGGAATAGATCTCTTGCAGGAAAGCTTCTTTACATGCCAGGCACATTATAAACGCGTCATCTTCATATATTTCATGATTGAGTTCTTCCTCAGTCCGTGCCGCAGCTCGTTTCATGATCCGGGCCATCCCCCCTACCCCCATTTCATCTGCTTCGTCAGGGATTACCCCGTCAAACACGGACCTGACACTTATGGCCACTTCGTACTTTAGTGAACCTTCAGCTAGTACACAGCCGCACCTATGACATCGAACTCTGCTCATGACATTGACAGCGCCTCTTACCAAGATTATAAAAAATACATTGTCTATGTGCCAGTAAAATAATCGGAGGTGGGTATGCGCTTTCCTGAATACAGGGCAAGGCGGCTTCGACGGACAGAAACTCTTCGCAGTATGGTCCGGGAAGTCCGGCTGGACGAACAGGATTTTATCCTTCCGTATTTTGTCCTTCCCGGTAAAGGAATAAAAAAGCCCATCGCCAGCATGCCCGGTCATTTTCAATTGTCGACGGACATGCTCCTTAGAGAGTTGAAAGAGCCTGTGGAAAGAGGCATACCAGCGATAATGCTTTTCGGAATACCCGAGAAAAAGGATGCAGTCGGATCGGAAGCGTACGCGAAAAATGGAATCGTTCAGCAGACTGTTAGGGCAGTCAAGAAATCATTTCCCGATCTCGTGGTCATAACCGACATATGTTTGTGTGAGTATACCGATCACGGCCATTGTGGAGTCATACACGATGGCGACGTTGATAACGATCAAACTTTGGATCTCTTGGCCCAAACGGCATTGTCTCATGCTTCAGCGGGTGCGGACATGGTCGCGCCGAGTGACATGATGGACGGTCGAGTCGGCGCCATTAGGGAAGCGTTGGACGAAAGCGGATTTGAACTTGTGCCTATAATGTCTTACTCCGCGAAATACGCATCCGCATTTTACGGGCCGTTCCGCGAAGCCGCGGAATCGCCACCCAAATTTGGAGATCGGCGTTCCTACCAGATGGACCCGGCGAATTCCGATGAAGCAATTCGCGAGACCGCTATGGATGTTGAAGAAGGCGCTGATCTAATAATGGTAAAACCGGCTTTACCGTATCTGGACGTGATATGGCGAGTTCGAAATACATTCGATCTCCCGCTCGTCGCATATAACGTCAGCGGCGAATTTGCCATGATAAAAGCAGCAGCCCAAAATGGATGGATAGATGGCGATCGCTGTATGATGGAAGCTTTGACTTCAATAAAACGAGCCGGGGCAGACCTTATAATCTCCTACCATGCTTTGGAAGCAGTCCGCATCCTCCAGGGAGCATCCCGAAATCCGAGGAAAATTTGAATCCCTCTGAATTGAGATTGGTGGCCTGGGAGATGACGCGCGCATGCAACCTGGCATGCGTGCACTGCCGGGCTGGGGCGTGTCCCGACGCGGATCCGGACGAACTTTCTTCTCAAGAGGGGCGTGCCCTTATTGATGGGATAGCTGCCGTAGGCAAACCTATATTGATCATGACCGGTGGTGAACCGCTCCTGCGAAAAGATTTTTTCGATCTTGCCGGTTATGCCATCAATTCCGGTCTACGTGCGGTGCTCGCCACTAACGGAGTGCTGGTCACGCACGAAATAGCCAAAGAAATCGGAAGAATCGGAATTGCTCGAGTCAGTGTAAGTCTCGATGGACCGACACCGGAAGAGCACGACGCTTTCCGTAAAGTTCCAGGCGCCTTCACAGGATCCCTTGCGGGTATTGACAATTTGCGCAGCGCAGGAGTTTCCGTTCAAATCAATACTACTCTGACACGTCGCAACCGGAATCGCCTCGCGAAACTAATGGAACTAGCCGAAGAAATCGGAGCAGACGCGTTTCACGTGTTCCTTCTCGTCCCGACAGGTCGCGCGAGAGACATGGCAGGCGAAGAGATGGATCGAGACGAGTACGAAGAGACCTTGACCGAATTCTATCACCTTGCGCGGACGTCCCGGTTGGAAACCAAGGCCACTTGCGCCCCCCAGTACTATAGAATACTGAGACAACAGGCGAAAACTGAAGGGATTGAAGTCACAGAAAACACCTTCGGTCTCAACGCACGCACGCGTGGTTGCCTTGGAGGGATTTCATTTGTATTCGTCTCTCATAAAGGCGACTTGCAGCCCTGTGGCTATTTCGATATGCGAGCAGGAAGCCTTCGTGAAGCCGGATTCGGCGAGATATGGAAAAATTCCGCTCTCTTTAAGGATCTTCGTAATTTCAGTCTGTTGGAAGGCAAGTGCAAGAAATGTAATTATTTGCGTTTTTGTGGCGGTTGCAGGGCCAGGGCATTTGAACTGACGGGTCGTTATACGGCTGAAGAACCGTATTGCGCCTACCAACCGCCTGCGTTGTAAAAGAATGTAAGAGGGGCCGTGGAGGTATTTTTTTGCAAAAAAAGTGCCTCCATGGACCTCTCTTGAAAAAATTCCTAAATATGTATTGGTTCGATTCTATTTTCTATATGGCGCTTTTGCCAATTTTTGGAGGAACAAATGATTATTGATCAAATACTGATCGGCGGATTCGACATATTCTGCTACATACTGGGAGATGAACAGACGGGGGATGGAATAGTGGTCGATCCTGGGGGTCCGGCCCAGGAAATACTGAAACGTGCCAAAGATAGTGGTGTAAACCGGATCGAAGTGATCGTCAACACGCATGTTCACGTGGACCATACCGCTGGTAATAAGGCCATGCACGATGCAACAGGTGCGCCCATTGCGATCCATGAGGCCGACGCGGAAGGGCTAATGCACCCCAATAAGGGCATGTTGGCCATGTTTAATGCCGAGGCGTCTCCCGCCGCAGCAATGTTGCTTAAAGATGGCGACAAAATCACATTTGGCAATCAATCGGTTACCGTGATTCATACTCCAGGTCATAGTGCGGGCGGAATTTGCCTGTACTTTCCGGGCTACGTGTTGACGGGGGATACGTTATTCGTCGGAGGCGTGGGACGGACCGATTTGCCGGGCGGATCTTACCAAGTACTGCAAGCTTCTATTCGCAACAGGCTGTTCACTTTACCTGATGACACTATTGTTCTTCCCGGCCATCATTACGGACCGACCCCCACATCGACCATAGGCAGAGAAAAGGTTGAAAACCCGTTCGTGTAAGGCGCGCAAGTCAGAATCTTTGTGGGTGCAACCGGCGAGTCGCCCCTGCCTATATATTGGTAACCGGCCCGGAAAGTAGCAGTTGCGGCACAGTCAAACACAGAATTTGTCGTTTCCGCATGATTCGAGCGAATCCGTCAACTGCTGAATTTTATTCAAGAAGGTTTCCGGATTTTCCAAAAGTGCTCCGGAACCATTCTCAACCAGGACTATCTGATCGGCGACGACCTGAATTTCAGGCACGGAGTGGGTTACGTACAGAATCGGCACCCCAAATTCTTTTGGCAAGCGCGCAATGAAAGGAAGCATCTCATTCTTGCGCTTATCATCCAGAGAAGCCAAAGGTTCATCCATCAGCAGGAGCTCCGGGTTGAAGTGATAACTCTCGTACTAATGTATTTGGCCATGGGGGCCTTTATCGGAGTAATCGCCGGCTTGCTGGGTATAGGCGGCGGGTTGGTACTTGTTCCCCTGCTGGTATTCGCCTTCGCTTCCCAGGGGGTTCCCTACGAATCGATAATGCACCTGGCCCTCGGGACCTCTATGGCGAGCATCGTATTTACCGCATTCTCAAGCTTCATGAGTCATCATCGACGGGGGGCAGTGCGCTGGGACATTGTGAGGAGAATTGTTCCCGGGACCCTTATCGGAACATTTCTCGGGTCCTGCGTGGCTTCAAAGTTGTCGACAGCGTTCCTGAGTATCCTTTTTGTCGGCTTCCTTTATTATGTCGCCATCCAGATGCTCATAGATCGTAAGCCAGCGCCTTCTCGACAACTACCGGGCCGGTTGGGAATGTCCGGAGTAGGAACGTTAATTGGGGTTGTATCAAGCTTCGTGGGAATTGGCGGAGGCGCATTATCTGTACCGTTCATGGCTTGGTGTAATGTCCCCATGCACCATGCCATCGGCACCTCGGCAGCCATCGGATTTCCCCATTGCCGTTTCAGGAACATTCGGATACGTTTTCTCAGGATTACACGCCTCAAACCTGCCCTCGTATTGCCTTGGTTATGTGTACCTGCCTGCCCTGGTGGGGTTAGTATGTGCGAGTGTGCTGACGGCTCCTTTGGGGGTTTGGCTGGCGCACCGTTTGCCGGTCAAGATTCTGAAACAGATTTTCGCCGTCGTTCTTGCCATAATGGGAACTCGTGTGCTCATCAGTTTGATTTAGACTGAAGGTTACCGACCACGATCGAATTTCGGCCACCTTTTCGGAAATGGATTATTGCATTAGCTCCGTTTGGTGGGATGAGAAATGACTTTCAGAAAGAGGACTGCCAGGGGGAAAACCCTTTTGCAAAAGGGTTTTCCCCCTGGACCCTCTTTCCGAAAACTCCCATTCTGTTGCGGCGCAAGGAGGAGATATGACTCATTGGGGCGCCCGCACACGACAAATCGGTACGTTTCCAGTTAACCGTGAAAATATTAGAGTTTTTGCCGGAGGGTTCGGGAACCGGCTTTTTACATAAAAAGCGGGTTCCCGAAATTTTCCCTCTTCCATCCAGCCCCTGGGCACATTGCGGAGCAAAGAAACAATCCATTCGGAAATAACCGGCCGAGGATTTAGCTCGGGGCCCCCAGTGTGCAATTCCGTCGGTGAGGACGCTGATCATGAGACAAAAAACACGAGAATTGATTTAGATTATCATGTTCCTGACGCTTCAGTCTGCCTGGCTCGAAGCTGTTCTTGCCGTTTGTGACCATTGATTCCATCATCCAAGCCTGCCGTCGAACCTGCGCCACCTTCGTATTGATGAACTCACTCTTTCGCGGCCAGGCCGTTTGCATTTCCACGAGAAATTGCCACGCTCTTCACAAGAGCGAACACTTGTTGGCCTGAACTGAGTTTGAGATCAGCCTTCGCTGCAGGAGTAATCCTCGAAAGGAGGGGACAGCCGATGTTCAATCGGACATCCACAAGCGATTCGGGAGTTTCTACTATCTCCTCAACTGTTGCCGGGAAAATATTCTGAACGCTGATCTTGTCGGGTCGGGTCAACGCAATAGCGACATCACGCGACCGGATGCGGACTCGGACGCGCTCCCCTACGGGCACATCGAAGAAAGGAATTTTAAGCGTACCCCCTGCAAACCGCAAACTCGTCAGACCTCCTGTTCTGTCGTGCCCCTCGACTACAGTCCCAAGGACAACGCCGGAATCAAAGGGTCCGGCGAAGTGTTGAAGGTCGATTCGGCTCATCACGTCTTCCACGTTCCCAGTGGCTACGACCTTTCCGGATTCAAGAAGCACTACCATATCGGCAAGATTGAGGATTTCATCCAAGGAATGTGTCACGTAGAGTATGGGAATGGAAAGCTCACGTGGAAGCCGGGCGATGAACGGCAACACTTCCCCCTTGCGAGCGCTATCCAGAGAAGCGAGGGGCTCATCCATGAGCAAGAGACTTGGGCTCGTCAACAATGCCCGCCCTATAGCAACCCTTTGCTTTTCCCCACCGGAAAGCTTTGCGGGCCTGCGGGTCAGCAGATGGCGGATGCCAAGAAGTTCGACTACTTGGTCGTAGCTCACATAGCGCTCGGTGCGCGGTACGAGCTTCATGCCGTAAGCGAGGTTGGCTTTCACCGTGAGATGGGGAAACAATCGTCCATCTTGAAAGATGTATCCACATCGCCTCTTTTCCGGCGGTAAATCTATGGACTGCTCTGAATCGAATAACTTGCGTCCTCTAACCGTAATACGACCTTCATCAGGAGGGATCAGTCCGGCGACCATGTTTATTACGGAGGTTTTCCCTGCTCCGGAACGCCCGAACAAAGACGTTACCCCCGCGACTCCGGTGGAAAAAGCCACGTCCACAGTGAAACGACCCAGCCTCTTTTTGACTTTGATTTCCAGCACGGGTCAGCCTTTCATTTTCGAAGCCACCCGTCGAGTCAGAATCTCGGAAGCCACAAGGGCCAGCATCGCCACTATCGCCGAGATGACGCACAGCCTGAGTGCCCCGGCATCCCCGCCGGGGACTTGAGTCAGAGTATACAAAGCAAGGGGCAACGTCCTGGTTTCACCTGGAATATTGGACACGAATGTTATCGTGGCCCCGAATTCACCAAGGCTTCGAGCGAAAGCCAAGATAACCCCGGTAACGATTCCTGGCATTACCAGAGGAATGGTGATGGTAAAGAACACCATAGCCGGACCGGCCCCCAGCGTGCGTGCGGCAGCTTCCAATCCCTGATCGACGGATTCTATGGAAAGACGAATCGCTCGTACCAGGAGAGGAAAGGCCATTACAGCGGAGGCCACAGCCGCTCCTTTCCAATTGAACGCAAACGAAATGCCGAGGGCACTGTAAAGTGCCTCTCCCAGCAACCCCTTGCGCCCCAGGAGAATGAGAAGCACGTAACCAATGACCACCGGGGGTAGAACCAGAGGCAAGTGAATCAAGCCGTCCAGCAAAACTTTGCCCGGGAAGTTCGTTCTTGCCAACACCCAAGCGGCCAGAATCCCCAGGGGCAGGCTCACTGCCACCGCCCAGAAGGATACCCAGAGGCTCAGCCGCAGAGCTTCAGCTTCAAGGGGAGTGAGACTAAATAATTCCATTATGGAAGGCTAGTGAATCCGTACTTCTCAAAAACTGCCTTGGCTTCGGGCGTCTTGAGAAATTCGAGAAAACTCTTCGCAGCGGATGTGGCTTTCCCAGCTACCAATGCAGCAGGGTATACGATCTTCGGGTGGGTATCTGCAGGGAAGATCCCAACCACTTTCACTTTGGGTGTAATTGCGGCATCCGTCGAATAGACGATCCCCAAAGGGGCTTCTCCTCGCTCCACCAGCGTCAAGGCTCCGCGTACATCCGCCGCGCGTGCAAGTTTGCTCTCGATTTCCTTCCACACTCCGAGCTTTTCAAGCGCGGCTTTAGCATACTTGCCGACCGGCACATGATCCGGATCGCCTGTGGCCAGTCTACCTTCTCCCAGCAACTTTGCCAGGTCCATTTTTGGACCGATTTCCACCTTATTGAGTGAGCTGCCCGATGGGGCTATCAGCGCCAGTTTGTTCCCTAATAGATTGAACCGGCTGCCGGGTTCAATCAGCTTCCGCTCTTCCAAGTAGTTCATCCACGGCTCATCCGCAGAAATGAACACATTGGCCGGCGCTCCGTTCTCAATTTGCTTGGCAAGGGTAGAAGATGAGGCATAGGA
This sequence comes from uncultured delta proteobacterium, assembly GCA_963843165.1. Lineage (GTDB taxonomy): Bacteria > Desulfobacterota > Desulfomonilia > Desulfomonilales > Desulfomonilaceae > DATJPW01. Next base: position 146,167 of record CAWJJL010000010.1, read on the forward strand.
CGGAACGATTTTCCCCTTTCCCTTCTCAGCGAATATCTTGCCGATGTCGTTAATGGCATTGGTGGTGGAAGCCGCAGCAAAAACAGTAACGGACTCCGGTTCCGCTGCTTGAACTGCGGAAGTCAACCCCCAAGGCGACAGCAGCATTACTACTGCTATTGCATAAATAAGTGATCGTTGAATCG
>CAWJJL010000011.1:0-150815 GCA_963843165.1 uncultured delta proteobacterium
TGAAGGAGATATCCGCGATTTGGAAACTGTGCGCAAAGCAATGGCGGGTATACAATCCGTTCTTCATCAAGCTGCGCTGGGCAGTGTGCCGCGTTCGGTAGCAGATCCTATCACTGCTCATCAGGTGAACGCGGATGGCATGTTGAACGTGTTGCTCGCGGCTCGAGACTCTGACGTGCGCCGAGTTGTATATGCGTCATCTTCTTCGGTTTATGGGGATAGTGAGCGACTTCCCAAACGCGAAGGAGAGGAAGGGTTTCCTCTCTCACCGTATGCTCTTACCAAGCAGATTAACGAACGTTATGGAAGTCTTTTCCTGCGACTGTTCGAACTGGAAACCGTCGGTCTTCGATACTTCAATGTGTACGGTCCGAGACAAGATCCGGAATCCCAATACGCAGCCGTTATTCCCAGGTTCATTAGCGCGCTTCTGGAAGATCGTGCGCCAGTGGTGTACGGAACAGGAGAACAAAGCCGTGACTTCACATTTGTAAAAGACGTAGTGAACGCAAATTTGAAGGCTCTGGAAGCGCCTCGAAACAGCTGCGGCCCATCTTACAACATTGGCCGAGGGGATAAGACGTCCTTGCTGGAATTGCTCCAAACACTTCAGGATATTTTGGGCACGAAAATTGAGCCCCGATTCGAGCCACCTAGGCCGGGAGATGTAATGCACTCTTCAGCCGACGTCATGCTGGCGCGCAGAGTTCTGGGATTCCAAGCTCAGCACAATTTGCGCAGCGGCCTGGAGCAAAGTATTGATTGGTATAGGAAGAACTTGTGATTAGGATGGACTTGAACTATTGAGGGTCGGGGGGTATAGTACAAACAAAAAGAGTCCGACCCTAACCCCTATACCCTCAGCCGGACTCTAACCGGAACAAACTCCGGTAAATACACAATAACTAAGAACAAGCGCCACATTACACATCAGAAACACACTTGTCAAACTAGAAAGTACTTTAACAATTTTAACACAATGATAACTTGTACTGCGCTTAAAAGGTTCATCTTGTTTCTGATCACCCCTCCTAATTCGATGCCAAAGTTTCTGTAACTGAACTTTTTCAACCTGGTGAAAACCATCACAATAATAGCTACTTATCGCCGGATTGCCGGATTATTTTAAAGACATTTCATGGCCCATAATGTAACGGAGCTAAAGCACCCCCCCGACAGGGACAATTTTGAGCGAGGGTCGTGTTACACTGTGCTCGCCTCTGGCGCACCGGGCCCTGGGAGCTTTCCCAGACGGCACGGTCCGGTTCGTTCTGGGGTATTTCAACACCTTGGACGATGTTGAATTAGCTATAAAGGCAGCTAGAAAAAGCGCCGCGAAAATGGAATCGTTCGGGGACGCATAAGGAAGGTACCCTTCGCGGCCATCGTGCTCAGAGGCTAGACTTGGCTCTGCTGCGTGACCGCTAATCGTAACTCCCATTTGCCATAGCATGACTGCCATGCTATCATATTTTAATGATAGTGTCGTTCAGAGGCGAGGGAACTGAGGACATCTTTAACGGCAAGAACACAAGGACGGCGCGAAAGACTTGCCCTCAGGATCTATGGAAGATAGCGGTTCGAAAGCTTGATCTCCTTGACTCCGTAATCACAATGAACGAGCTACTCATTGCGCCGGGCAATCGCTTAGAAGCTCTTATAGGAGAGCGCAAGGGGCAATATAGCATTCGGATCAATAAACAATATCGCGTTTGTTTTGTCTGGACCGATTCGGGGCCTGATAAAGTCGAAATCGTCGATTATCATTAAGTCGAGTACAGGTGGTGAGCTATGATACGCGTTCCAACGCATCGGCGACCTACTCATCCGGGTGAAATGCTTTTAGAGGAATTCTTGCGGCCTATGGGCATCACGCAACGTGAATTGGCCGATGCCATTCGTGTACCTTATCAACGGATAAATGAAATAATCAACGGTCGCAGGGGAATAACACCGAGCACCGCTTTGCGGTTGGCAAGGTTCTTCGGCATGTCGCCCGACTTCTGGATGAATTTGCAGTTACGGTGGGATCTGTATCAGGCCCAGAAGGCCGAACGAGACGAACTACAAAGCATCCGGCCTCATATGCAGCAGCAGGCAAGATAATTTGAGCGCAACGTTGATTCGACGTAAGCTGGGCGGCCTGTTTCGGACTGGATGAACTTGATCTGCTCCAACCCTCACCGAAAGCATGTTAAGGAAATGAGTCAATCGCCAGCATCATGAGAATAAGGTGATCTTCTGTAAGACTATTATCAGATGGGAGGTTCCTCCCCAATGGCGGAGCAAGGCAATCAAGGTCAGACAGACAGGATACGCATGTTTCTAGAAAACATGGTCAAGGCATTGACGGATTTTGCTGATTCCGTCGAAACTGCTGTCGGGAGTTTTTTTAATGGCCTGCTGGAGTGTTTGGAACGAATTCACAACTGGCTCCTGACAACGGCGCAGCGCATTTGGGATGATTTGGCTAAGTTACTCCCTGCGCTAGGACAGGTGATATTAGCATTAACCAAGCTCAGTCTCTTTTATGTACCTTTCTTTATACCTGGACGCTAGTGTTCATCTTCTTTCATGGACATGCCGGCTAGGTGATCGCCGGCGTAGCCCGAGCAATATTCATTGCTGGCATAGGTTTGAGTACAGCAAGAAGCGTGGGGCTGAGCAGGACGAAAACGCCAACGAAATAATGGAAAGACTTGAACGCTAAATTCGTGCAACTCTTCACATCAGATCATGTGCTACTGTGCTTCAGCTCTCTGTCGAAGGCTTTCATCAATATCTTTGACAGGAATAATCCGCCGTTCAATATCTGGCCAAATTTTACGTTTCATGATTCTCAGATCATGTTCGGTTTGCAGATTCAGCCAAAACTGAGCTTCAACCCCAAAATACCGCTGTAGCCTTAGAGCTGTGTCAGCCGTAATGGACCTTTTTCATATCGCACGTGGTATTGGTTGGTTTCCCTTCGGACAAACCCAAACGCACCGCAGGCAGTATGGCAGAAGGCCCCGCAGACCCTGCGGTTCATATTCCCCCCTGGCCTTTCGGTACAATCGGCAACGGAGCCCTTCAAAAGTGTCTTGCGAGATCGCTTCAGCGGGACATTCGGAAATACAAAGACCGCATGCGTCACAGAATTGATCGCCTGACGAATCCTCCCGCAAATCCAGTTCCGCGGTTGTTCCCATGACTCTGAGATGAACCCAAGGACCCCACGCAGGGTGAAACAAGAAGGCATTGGTCCCGATTCTTCCGAGCCCGGCAGCTTCGGCAACGAAGCGGAACTGCAATCCGCTCTCAGCGGGATATTTCACCAATTTGGCCTCGTATCCTTCTTCCGCCAACTGGTCCCTGATTGCCTCGCACACATCCCTAATGTGGTCGTCCGCATCGCAGCGTTCTTCGCCACCTCCAGGCGAGTACCACGTCCACTCCTCCTCGGTCACAACATGATGCGCCATCACAATTGCAGTCACAGCGTCCGGCATGAAGGAGGCGAAGAACTTTCGTTCACGCGCGGCCAATGCCTGAACTGGCACAGCCCCCAAGTTGCAGCATGGTGGTAGCATGGGAAAGAGAAGGTTGTTCATGGTCATGTCCAACGTCGGCGTGATGCTGCCGAGCCACTTCACAAATGACCATCCGTTATTTGTCCGAATGAAAACTCCCCTCTTCCCGTAGATGAAGGGATGAGGGGAGCATAAGTCGACAGAAGTTAATTTACTATCAACCGAGGACCAGCTTAATATCGTCATCATTCTTGGCATATCCGATGCCAAGCTTCACTGCCTGGAGTATTTGTTTTTGGTTCCAGGCATACATGCCAATCTTGTTCGCGGCCATATTCGGATACCATTCCTGAAGTATCTTGATGCCCATTACATCGTTGGCCACCTGGTCCCCGGAAGCGAGGATCATTCCGGGCTTAACCTGCTCGCCATGAGAAGGCCCGCCGCTGATGAGGGATCTTCGGCCATCCATGATAATCAAATCAGGTCGGATCGGAAGATTAATCTCCGCGGCCTGTGGCGCGACGAAGATATGATTGAATGCATGGAGACTTCCTCCACGATCGGCCCGATGCAAAAGACCAACGGAAAGCTTCAAGCTTTGAGTTATTCCGCCTAAAAAGTGCGTCTTCATCACAGGGGTGTAGATGATTTTGTCGTAGTTTCTGAGATCCTCAGGATAGCCTACACTGCCATCGCCACCACCAATCTTTCCCAGAAATTCGGCTTTGTCATTCTTGATATTCATCCATTTCCCCTTATCCCAATCATTAAGGGGAGTTTTGGTAGCATTGCACACTGAATCAAAACCCACTTTCTTGATCACGCGCTCTGTTGGACCCCAGGGTCCGCAAGAGTCTGCCACAGTGATATTTTGATAGCCCGCGTCTTTTAGAACCAGGATCAATGCCTCAAGAAACGCCGGATCGGTGCCCCCTTGCGGCCAAGGATCGGCAGTGTTCATGTTAGGCTTTATGAGAATTTTGTCAGTTTTCTTAAGGGACTTGTCAAATCCGCCAATGAGTTTCACTGCTTTTGTGATATCCCCCTTCAGATCTTTATCCAAAGGGGTAGCCATGATGAGGCCCAACGCGGCTTTATTCCCTTCGCCATACCAGTTCTGATGGAGATGGGACCAGGCAACCGGTTTTCCCCCGTCCACCAAACTTTCAGGATTCTTTTCAAAATGCCCTGCTGGAAGCGGCGCATTCTTAGTGAATTCACCATATTGTTTGAGTTGACTATCTCGCATTCTCCAAATACCTTCATGCGCCGGAGTGTCGAGATCGTCGACTGCATGGGCTCGGGTGCCGAGCAATCCCAGTGCCGCGACACCAGCGCCGCAGTATTTGGCCACATTAGCAAAAAAATTTCTTCGGGTGCTTCCCTTTGAGCTCATTGTCGTGCCTCCTTGTTAAATGTTTAGGCCAAAAGTGACTGTTACATTGGGCGACTATAGATAACTGAAATCGTAGAAAAGGTTGTTCGGGCTCGGCCCGCCAGTACCTCATGATTTCAGAGGATTACTTCTCTCCCGGCAGACGATTACGAAACACTCCCGCTGCCTCGTCGATTCTGCCAAGGCATCTCGACGGGTGCGAGCTATCCTTCAGTCGGAGAACTCTCTCATTGCACGGACACAAAACTTATTGTAGCCAGTTCTCGTTAGTTCTGAGTGATATTGCTATGTTACGCTGAGCTGCCTCAGGAAAGGCGCTTCTCTTCTTGACGCAACTATATTGTTGAAAAGACTGATAGAGGTTCTACAAGAACACTAACCCTTACGCTATTTGTAGGCTTTGCAACAAATTTGGTCAAGAAATAATTTGTGGTCAGTGCTGCAACCAAATCAAAACGACCGTTAATTCGAACTACTTGTTGAGTATAAACTTATTTACGTGCTTTCCAGCTTCTACGTAGGCATCGGACCAGTATTTGGTGTACTCCTCTGTGCCCATGTACTCGATAGGTATTTCGTACTTACCCATAGCCGCGATGAAACGGGGGTCGTTCTGAGCTTTCCGGAAAGTGTCATGAAGGATTTTCACTATCTTTGTATCCATCCCTTTCGGCCCGAATATGCCCATCGGGTTCTCGTGAACTACCTTGAGCCCTAGTTCTTTTGCCGTAGGAACCTCAGGAAAGGTTTTCAATCTTTTCTCTCCAAAAGTGCATAGAAGTTTCAACTTGCCTTGCTCAACCAGCGGGATCCATCCGGCAGGCGTGACAATCATATCAACGCGTCCGTCCAAAAGCGCGGTGGAAGAATCCTTATCCCCTTTCGAAGGCAGATGCCGGAACTTAAGGCCCCCTGCATTATAGGCTGTTTCCTCCCAAGCCACATGCCCACTCGACCCAACTCCGGAGGCCATATAAGTCAGCCTGCCCGGATTTGCTCGGGCGTAATCGATTACATCCTTCACAGCTGTGAAGGGAGAATCCGAGCGAACCGCAACTCCGATTTGATGCCCCCCTACCAGGATGATCGGAGTTAAATCTTTAATAGTATCAAATGACAATTTATTGAGGTGAGAATTTCGGTGGAGACTATTAGTGGCCTGAACTAGCGTGTAGCCGTCAGGCTTCTCACCGACGATGCTGCCCACCCCTACTGCGCCCCCGTCTCCAGGCCTGTTAGTCACCAGAATTGGCTGGTCGAGGATTTCCTGTGCCGCCTCACACAAGGCGCGAAAAACGATGTCCGTGGATCCTCCGGCTCCCCACGGGATGACCAGAGTAATTGGCTTGCTGGGGAAATCGGAGCTTTGAGCTGCGGTGGCTACAAGTAAAAGGCCCGGTACAAGAATAGCCAGAGCTAAAAGGACTTTGGAGACATGTCTCATTGCTTTCCCTCCCTTGATCGCGGCTGGACTTGTGCGCCCACCCGTGCTCATTAGCGTCCGCCGGGCTCCTGAAAGGATCGATATAACTCTTTATTGAACGTTGCGATATTTATCATTAATGTTTGGCCTCCGCCAACCCGGCAGTAACCCCTAAGCCGATATAAACGGTTGCAGTCACATATCGTTCGACCCGCAGAAAGAACCGGGTACTTTTGAGCCATTTGCCAAGTGTGCTCACTAATAGCGCATAGAGTCCATCCGTGACAATAGCCATGAGCACAAAAACGCAACCGAATGCCAGCAGTTGCCAGGTCACGGAACCCTGAGAAGGATCGATAAATTGTGGCAAGAAAGCGAAAAAGAACAGCGCCGTCTTGGGATTGAGAACCGCCACCAGCACAGCTTGAGAGAGAATGCGTTGCCGACTCCGTGGTTGGAAATTCCCCACCGGATGAACTGAATCGTGCGCGAATAGCCGCCGCAGACCCAGGTAGATAAGATACGCTGCCCCCAGGTATTTGACTGTGGCGAACGCCAGTGCTGAGGAGATAAGTATTGCCGATAATCCCAGAACCGCCGCAAGTACATGAACGAAGTTACCGATTTCTATTCCAATTACTGAGATCAGTCCAGCCACCCGGCCCTGATCCAGGCTGCGGGCCATGATGTAGAGCACCGCCGGACCCGGGGTGAGCAAGAGGACCAAAGCAGCCACCAGGAACAGGTAAAAATTAGTTGAAGTGAACACGTCAGCCTCCATCCAGCAAACAGATGCTTTATTTCAGTTTCTCAGCTCTCATGACTAAGTCTAAACAAAATCCCTCAAACATCAATCGGGTCATATTGCTCATCAGCCCCATTTTAGAATGCCCAGCAAGACTAAGAGACATGCGGTCTGAAGCGATCCCGCGAGTATTTGCCAGGTCCGCGTCTGGATGTTGAGCAAAATCGCCCCAATGACCAGGACCCAACCCAAAAGCAAGTAGTACCATCCCGCCCAAGAGGCAAATACCTGCAAAAGAATAAAGATCGACTGATGCAAAGCGACATTCACGGCTGTCTTGTACCACATGTCCAGCATCCTTTCCGTATCCTAGTGTTCACTGTGAGTCACACTTTTGCGTATCGGAAATTACTAGAATACCCTTGTAGGGCTGCCGAGAGCGCGGGATGTTTGCCGGCCGGAAAAGCAGGTTGGCCCATACCGTCACATCTTGCCCATTGAACTGAAGGAGAAAGGTCAAACGCTGGTCTAGACACCGTTTCCCGGAAGCGTCCGATTTATCAAAGTTGCAGCATATGCGGCGCCGAAACCGTTATCGATATTAACAACCACCAAACCAGCCGCGCAAGAATTGAGCATGGCAAGCAGCGCGGCGATTCCGCCGAATGACGCGCCGTAACCTACAGATGTAGGCACCCCGATAACAGGGCGATCAACCAGCCCCGCTATTACACTCGGCAGAGCGCCCTCCATGCCGGCAACGGCAATTATGACGGAAGCCGCCCTGAGCTTCTGACTATTGGTCAGTATCCTGTGGATGCCGGCTATACCCGACATCGCAGAGACTGTCCACTCGATTCCCCATAGCATAGGCCGCCACCTTGGCTTCTTCGCTAACAGGAATATCGGAACTTCCCGCGCATACCACGAGCACGGTTCCGCGACCCTGAATCTGAATCTCTCGAGCTGCATACAGAAGTGTCCTGGCTTGAGGATTGTATTGAAGCTCCGGAATTTGTCGGATGATTTCTTGTGCCTTCTCATCCTGAACACGAGTAATCAATACTGTGTCCTGCCGTGTTTGCAAGCTTCGAAAAATCCCGATGATCTGGTCAACAGTTTTGCCTTCGCCATAAATCACTTCCGGAAATCCGAGCCGTAATGCGCGGTGATGATCTATGGTTGCATATCCGAGATCTTCCGTCTGCAGGTCCTGGAACAGCACACTTGCCTGCTCCGGAGACAGCCGACCCTCCTTGATATCATTAAGGAGCTTTAGCAGTTTTTGTCGATCCAAATATCTTCCCCTTTTCTAAAGGCACATCAGCCCTAGCATAGGATAAGATAAAGGTTCATGGTAAAGCAACGGGGAAACAAACTATTCAATCAGGCTGGTCTAAAATTTCCGTAATTCAATAAACCAAAGCCCCGGAAAGGAGGAACAAACCGGGGCTTCGCTGGGTAAAAGGTATGTTGAGCAGCAGGCTACGCCTTCCCGCTGTTGAAGGTAGGTTAGAACATAAATTCACACACTTGTCAACATAAATTAAAGTAGATTCTAAAATACATCTTTTACTTGCACGTAATCAGCTTAGATCAAGCTGCGTATTACATCCCCCTTCCCCACTACACCCACCAATTTTCCGCGATCAACAACAGGGAGCGTATGAATTTTCTTTTTACTCATAATACGCGCGACTTCGGTAATATCAGTATCGGGATTAACGCTGATCGCCGGGCTGGAATAAATATCCTCTACTTTTGTAGATGTAAGACGCTTGAATTCTTTCTGTATTCGCCAAGGATTTTCCATCGGAATTATGGAATCTAATATGAAGAATACAGTCGGAATATGAAGCGGCTTATTACGTTCCACAAGATCCGATTCGCAGACCACACCTATGACTTCTCCCGCATCGTCAATCACCGGGACTCCGTTGATATTATTTTGAGAAAGGATCTCAGCCAAGTCACGGAGGGAAGTTTCCGCCTTTACGGTAATCACGTCACGAGACATTACGTCCGCCACTTTAGTCATGTGAGCCTCCTCGGTTATTACAATCGACAGACCACATCTTAATTGCGAAACGGATCAATTTCCATTTGAATTGTCCGGTGTCATTGTTCATATCATAATGCTGAAATACCTGGCATCAAGCTTTTGCAGTAATGGGGAGGATATTATGAAAAGTCATCGGAAGGAGTTATGGTTCAATATTCCCAGTCGCCGCGGATTCGTCAATATAACTCACGAAGTAAGTAAAGCTATTACGGAGAGCGGCGTTCGAGAAGGCCTCGTCCTGGTTAACGCTATGCATATCACCGCTTCGGTCTTCATTAATGACGACGAATCGGGTCTTCATCAAGATTACGAAAAATGGCTGGAAGCCCTTGCCCCACATGAGCCTACAAGCAAATATCTTCACAATCGGACAGGGGAGGACAACGCGGACGCGCATCTGAAGAGACAAATAATGGGCCGCGAGGTCATTGTGGCTATCACGGGCGGCGAGCTTGATCTGGGCCCATGGGAACAGATTTTCTATGGCGAATTCGATGGCCGCCGAAAAAAAAGAGCGCTCATAAAAATTATCGGAGAATGACACACTCGGAATCGTTCTTTGTTTCACTGAAATAAGAGAGATGATGGCTGGTATTGCTGTTCGTTAACTGCTCGCCCGGAGGCATTCAGCATTCGGGTTACAGCGATCGCCTCCGACTTTTCACGGTTCTGCAATCTAGTGCTTTTCCCGCACTTATCTTCATTTTTTAGACTTATAGCAATTGCCAAAAGTTTTGTCCGATTCGAGGTGGCCTTATATCGTCATTCCGGCGTAAGCCGGAATCCAGTCTTTTCAATAGGTTCTGGACCCCGGCTTTCGCCGGGGTGACGGGTCGCGAGAAGGTCATCATTTTTGGCAACTGCTATAATAAACAAATAATTTGTAGATTTTTTAACCCATGATATCAAGCTACTAATCCATAGCATTGTATTTTACATTATTTAATAGTTGTTACATGTTATTTTTGATCCGTTTTTAGTTGACTGGCATCCTTTGACATGCTACTAACGCTACCCCGTGGTCCCCTGTTGATCTGTCCAAAACTTCGGGACCGCCCCGGTGTAGTGAAAAAATCCACAGCCACAAAATCTTTCGGGACTGGCAACAGAGAAACACACGATTCCAGTGCGTTCTATAAGAGGCAGCTCTTTGCAACAGTTCCCGTAAGAAAAGTTTCCGAACGCATGAACCAAATCCCGCAGCGGCTACTGGACAGGGTGTTTCTTCGGTCGTCCGAAAGCATGACTGAACTCCCGGAAAATTGCGTGTCGTTGATGGTCACGTCACCCCCGTACAACGTTGGCAAAGATTATGATTTGGATCTAACTTTAGATGAATATTTAGAATTTATTAGGCGCGTTCTCAGGGAAACCCACAGAGTTCTTGTACCGGGCGGCAGAATCGCCTTCAATGTTGCCAATGTTGGGCGAAAACCGTACATTCCTCTCAACGGGTATATTGCCGCACTGGCTTCGGAAATCGGTTTTCTCATGCGGGGTGAAATTATTTGGATCAAAGCTAAAGGGGCCAGCGGTTCTTGTGCATGGGGTTCCTGGATGTCCGCTTCAAATCCGACACTGAGGGACCTTCATGAATACGTGCTGATTTTTTCCAAGCAGCGTTTTGATCGTTCAGATAAGGGAAAATCTACCATCAGTCGGGATGAATTTATGGCAGCGACTACCAGTATCTGGCATATCCCGCCCGAGTCCGCCCGACGAATAGGGCACCCTGCCCCGTTTCCGGTGGCACTCGTGGAACGGCTCATACATCTGTATACGTTTGAGGGAGAAACGATCCTTGATCCATTTATGGGGAGCGGTTCCACAGCCGTTGCAGCGCTGAACTGCAAGCGGCATTTTGTGGGATATGAAATAGATCCTGTGTACGTCCAATTATGCAATGAACGGATCAGGGAATGCGACACTGACCGGGAAATTTCTTCGCAGTAGTTCTTGCCTTGTGCCTCCACAATGAAAAAGCCCCTTTCTAACCGAAAGAGGCTCCAAATTATTGGTCAATATTTTTTAAACTAGAATGAGGTTCGCTCCCACGCCTGCTGCTGCAGTCTTCGCGCCATCTCGGATATGGTAGCGTAAGTAAGGCCGGTTCTTGCGTGAATCTTGTCCAGGCTTCGAACCATTATGCGACCCTCTCGATCCATTTCCTTCAACAGCATAGTCTCTATTCGTTTAAGCTGTTCAGGATTGTAAGTGAAAGACATAACGTCTCCTTTGTATCTACACGTATCAACAAATATTTCATGCAACTCTGGTACCATCGTGCACACTCCTTACTAATGATAATACTCAGAGCTTCTTTGCGCCATAACGACCTTCGGCAATTTAGAAAATCGGTGGGAATTTTTTTCACACAATGCTTAAAAATCATGAAGATCCTATTCGATTGCGATTGAAGCCGGCAAGAAATTTAGCGGCCGCACAGGAACCTAAAGCCTCATTAGTGGGACGGCAGGTCTAGACTTTGTCATAATGTGACTTGACGCGCTTCGGAATGAGGGGCTGCGCTTCGGCGCCTTAATTTCCGGTGGATCATCAGATTGTAACCTGGAATCGAGATTTTAACAGGCTCGGCGGTCTGCCTTTTTGCGCGCCTTTTATTCAGTCCGGGCGAGACAAGAAGGACTGTTAATTCAGGAGTTCTCTCGAGGAATCGGGAAACACCCCAGCGGGACTGTTGGTTGCACAAAGACTCAGGACTTCTTCACTCTAGTTCAATTTGGTCGCCTGCCTTCACTTCACCACCGTGAATCACAGTTGCAAATACCCCTCTTTCCGGCATTATGCATTCCCCGATCTTGTTGTAAATGGCACATCGGGTGTGGCACTCTTTTCCAATCTGCGTGATTTCCAGGACCACACCGGATCCTATTTTGAGGCGATCACCCACTTTGACGGAGTGCAGGTCGAAATCCTTAGTCGTGAGGTTTTCCGCGAAACTGCCGGGTTTCACGTCCAAGCCTTTTGCTTCCATGGTTTTTATATCTTCAACAGATATCAGTGACACTTGACGGTGCCAGTCCCCAGAGTGCGCATCTCCCCTCAGTCCCAACCCCTCTTCGAGGTAGCCCACTCGCACATCAGTTTTTGGAGTTCCTTTATGCTTACTCGTGCATACGGCAATAATTTCGCCGGCCATGTTTAATCTTCCTCTTCGGCCCGCTTGCCCGAAGCCTCGATTATTTTTTCCGAGATGTTCGCAGGGACCTCTTCATAATGAGAGAACTCCATAGAAAACATCCCTCTGCCTGAAGTCATGGAAGTAAGATCTGAAGCATATTTCAGGACCTCGGCCATGGGCACCTGCGCTTTGATAACCTGGCTGCCGCCTTTCGAATCCATGCCGCTGATCCGCCCACGGACGCGCATTGAGGTCGCCCATAATGTCACCCATGAATTCTTCCGGGTACTATTACCTCCATGTTCATTATCGGTTCCAGCAGCACGGGGTTGGATTCGAGAACGCCTTTCTTGAAGCCTTTTGAAGCCGCTATCTTGAACGCCTGTTCGGAGGAGTCTACGTCATGATATTTCCCATCGACAACTGTGACTCTCACGTCGATTACAGGATAGCCGGCTAGAGCTCCTCCGTTCATTGACTCGCTGACACCCTTTTCCACAGCCGGGATGTATTGCCTTGGGATCACGCCACCCACTATCTTATCCACGAACTGGAACCCTTCTCCCCTGGGTAGTGGCTCCAATTCAAGCCATGCGACAGCGAATTGACCCCGACCGCCGGTCTGTTTCTTGAGCTTGCCTTCGACCCTGGCTTTGCCTTTTATCGTCTCTTTATACGGTACTTTTGGAGTCTTGAGATTGACATCCACGCCGAATTTTCTTTTCAACTTGTCGGCAGTCACCTCGATGTGCACCTGACCCATGCCGGATATCAAAAACTCGTTCGTCCGCGGATCTCTACTGACGACCAATGTCGGATCTTCCTCGGCGAGTTTTGCCAGGCTTTGGGTAATCTTTTCCTCATCGCCTTTCGCTTTGGGTTCGATCGCGAAAGAAATGACAGCCTGCGGCCAGCCGGGCGGCTGGAGAATCATCGGGGCTTTTTCATCGCAAAGCGTATCCCCCGTCAGTGTTTCTTTCAGCTTTGCTACTGCCACAATGTCACCGGCCTGAGCGGATTCCAACTGTTTTTGATGTTTTCCCTGAATCGCCAATAGCTGGCCAAAACGCTCTTTGAGGTCCCGGCTGGAATTGAGGAAATTCGAATCGGGCGAAAGCTTACCGGAGAAAATCCGAAATAAAGTGAGCCGCCCGGCGTACGGATCCGCCAGAGTTTTGAATACGTATGCGCAGAAAGGCTGATCCGGAGAAGGCTCTCTGGCTGCTTCTTCGCCGTTTTTTGTATGTCCGACCACGGGTGGCATCTGAGCGGGAGATGGACATGCGTCGGCTATCAGGTCCAAAATCGGCTGTATGCCTCTGTTCAACATGCCAGAGCATACCACGGCGGGAACGAATACTTTGTTGAGAATTCCCTGCTGGAGGGCTGCTGCTAGCTCATCTGCTCCCAGTTCATCACCTTCGAGATATCGCTCCATCAACGCGTCATCCACTTCAGCAAGATCCTCAATGAGAACCTCGCGCCTGGACTTGAGCTTCTTCCTTCATATCCGCAGGAATATCTGCCTTGGAGACGTTTCTGCCGTCGCCATCAAATGTGAAGGCCTTCATTGACAGTAAATCTACTACGCCTTTGAACCCAGCTTCTTTGCCAATAGGCAGCTGGAGCACGACGGGTTTGACTTCGAAAATTTCTTTTACATCGCTGATTACTTTTTCAAAATCGGCTCTTTCACGATCCATTTTGGTGATTGCAAGCACACGAGGGCACCCTTTGGTTTCGATAGATGCCCAGACTTTTTCAGTCAACGGTTTAAGTGAATCCACTGCATCTACAGCCAATACTGCTATATCTGCAGCTTGCAGAGCGGCGACCACTTCAGCATAAAAATTCGGGTCACCAGGCGTATCCAGGATATTAATCTTTTTCTTCTTCCATTCTATGGTAAACAAAGAGCTGCTGATGCTGATTCCTCGTTTCACTTCTTCAGGTTCAAAATCAAAATTCGAAGTGCCGTCCGTTACTTTTCCCAGACGATCGACAGCTCCGGCGTCAAAAAGCATTGCTTCGCAAAAAGTGGTCTTACCTGAACCGGCATGAGAAACCACCGCCACATTTCGCACATCTTCGGTTTTATATTGTTTCATTGGCACCTCGTGGAAACAGTATCCTCAGATAATTCTGGTCCAGCATACCAGTGAGATATGATGAATCAAGGGCACTTAACCGTTCCGAACGGCAATTGATTTTGCTCCCGAAATCAGCCGGTTGCCCAAGTTATGTCATCACATGAACGCTCAAGCGTACGAAGCTTACGTCGATGAATTTTCCGGTTCAGCAATCCGTCGCATCCGCAAGCGATTATCATTGCCCCCTGGATGATCAGGCGAGTGAATGAAAGTCTCGGAAAGCGAGCTGAACTGAATTCAAAACATATAATTAAACATAATTCGCCAGCGTTCAGTCAAGGGGCTGGCAAAAATAAACCTGGCCTTTTCTTCCGCGCGGAACTGCTGTAATTTCGATTCCGCTTGAAAGCTTGTCCGTGGGGAGAAGATGGAGATGGAGGAAAGCAGCTCCAAGTCCTCACTTCCAATCCTCTCCCCATCCAGGAGAGAGGGGCTTCTGCCACACGTTGACGAACGATCGGCACCGGTGTCTCTGCCGGTCTATGTCATTGCGAGGAGCAAAGCGACGAGGCAATCTCCCATGCTTAAGGAGATTGCTTCCCTCGTTTTTCAACAGGGCCGCAATGACAGTGGCACGGAGACCGGACCCGGACCGCTACACCGGAAATCTCGAGGAGGGGGAGGATTGCCGCTCTGACCTCCGTTTTTCCTGAGGTTGCCTGTCGTCCTTAATGACACCGCAAAACATATCCCATCTTTTAGTCCTCGCAGTGACCCCGCGATTCAACCGACTCTGACTTGCGACGTGACAAAGATTCGAACAGCCCGTCTCCATTGTATGCAAGACAACAATGCTATTATTTGGTTTAATAAAGATTGACAATTGCTTAATAAAATTGATATACTTGGCGAAACGACAGAGTAATCGGAGGCCGCTTAATGAAGACAACTGCTATCGGAATATTCGTTGTGCTCGCTTTGAGCTTTCTTTGTCCCTTTACGGCTCTGTCGAACACTGAAGAGAGATTCGGACCCTGGCTCTATTATGCTCCCTATTATTTTCCACCGGACGGCTGTTGCCTAGGGTACTGCTTTTCGCCAGACGAGTTACGCCCCGTTTATGAGTCGCCAAATCCACCTCAGCCGAGAAATGATGCGCCCCCGCAATGCGCCACTGCGCCACCACCTTCGAAAACTGCCGTTCGGGCAAAAAACGTTGCCCATGAAGCCCAGCAGATCCCGCTGGTGAAACCCATGTTGAGCACTAAGGACAATCCATCAGGAACTGTGGCTGCCAGCCGCCCAATCTCGACAAGCGCGATCAAGCCTCAGAACGATTTGCCACGCCCTGGTGGCAAGCATGTTACTGGTCTGAGCACCGGGAAAAGCAGGCAACCCGGTCTAACAAATCCTCCTGCTCCAGGCTCACAGGGCCGCTAGAATCAGTGGAAGCATTTTGCTGCACCTGCCACGAGCTAACCCTCGCAGGTGCAGCTTCTTTACCAATTCCCCGTGTTTACCTAGCGTTGCTTTAAGTCGTTCGCGCAACTACCACCCGCGGATGCTGAATATCATGTGTATCCCCGCCAGGGACAGGCCGTAGATGAATATTTCTTTGAGCGTCTGATCCGATATCCGACCAGCCAGACGCGGCCCAACTTGGCCTCCGAGAAGAACTCCGGGAATCGCCCAGAGCACAAGGTTGGCGGCAAATTTCTCCCCTATCAGTAGATGAAGTATCGCAGCAAGGGCAGCATTCATCGCCATGACGATCAGGCAGGCCGACATTGCGGATTCCATTGTCAGGCGGAGCCGATTGCGAAGGATAGGAACCAAGAAGTCTCCCACACCCATGGACAAAAGGCCTGTCAGGATAGCAAACAGTGTGGACAGCCACAGATATGGAGCGGTCTGGCGCAGAGAAACTCTTTTTATGGCCGAGTTGTCAAGGTCTTCCTGTGTGTAAACGAATACCAGAGCTATAGCCAGACTGAAAACGCCCAACATGAAAACGATGGAATCTGCTGAAACAACTCTGGATAACCACACTCCGATCGGAACGCCAAGGAACGCGCATGCGGACAGAACGAGAGCCAGACGCAAATCGGCCTTCTTTGCTTTGATCACTGCAATGCTTCCCGACCCCATGCCGCCAACCTGAATTACCAGCGAAGTCACCACGGCTTGCGTAGGGTCCAGATGGGTCACCAGGATGAGGAAGGGCATCCACAGTATGCCGCCCCCAAAACCCACCAAGGTTGCCAGTGTCGCTATGGCGAACCCCGCCGGGAGGGATATCCAGTCACCACTCATCTATTCTTTTCCACCTCAGTCTCGGTCAACGGGGCAGGAAAAAGCTTGAAGTCTTCCAGGATGCACCTGAATCCGGCAAGGTTTTCCTCGATCTTATCGAGCTGCTCACGGCAAACGGGATCGCCCCCCATGCGGGTTCGAAGGTGTTCAAGTGGAACCTGCACAGCGGAATCTGTAGTTAGTCCAAAAGCCACAATCTCCTGAATGTTGCTGGTTAATGCGTTGATGGTCTCCCCGAGAAGGCCTATTTCATCTCGTCTGCAAATCTCGATAGTTCGACTGAGATCTCCTTCGCATATCACTCTGGCCTGTTCCACCATCTGTTGGAGCGGACCTGTGATTTTCCTCATTAACATGATCAAAACAATAAGAGTGACTACAGCCTGAACGACGCACATAAGGAAGGCTTTGTTCCGGAGAACTCCTAACACCTTTAGGACAAGGGCCCCTGTAAGCTCTGCCTCCGGAGAAGTGTGTGTCAAGGCTCCGGTTTCTGATATCGCGGTTTGTATAGCCCAGACGAATTCCACAGTTATTAACAAGGATGCAGCGGCTATCAAGCCAAAATAGGTAAGCATCTGCCTTTCGAGAGTTGAATGCTTTTGCATGCTTTGCACCTGATTCATCCGGCAACGCCTATTCTCTGGCGTTTGTCATACCTAGGCTTTCTTTCTAAGGTCTTTCGGACGTTAAGAAGCACCGAATCGCTCCGCATAGCGACAAGAAGGCAGCGCCGGAATGTTGCACCATTGCGTTGGATTACGGTGAATCAACCGGCATCCCGTGTCCACCCGAGCAGGCGAGTGGTCTCGTCAAAGACTTCCGCAGCCGTAATTCCTTCTAGACATTTCCGATCGTTGCACTTCCGTTTTCGACAACCCAGACAACCGAGACCATTCTTTTGGATCACCTTGTGTCCCGTTCCGTACGGCCCGACCTTGGCTGGGTCCGTGGGGCCGAACAAGGCCACAACGGGAATTCCCGCAAAAGCCGCTATGTGCATAGGACCCGAATCGACACCGACATAAACCGAACAGAGTTCCATGAGGGCCACTGCCTCGGCCAGGTTTAGTTTCCCTGCAGCTACAAGCGCTATTTGTTTCATCTTAGCCGTGATCTGTTGAATATACGGCAGGTCATCCGGGCCACCGGCAAAAATGACAGAAGCGCCGGTTCGTTCTATCAACAGATCAGCTAATTCGGCCCAAGCCTTTGTGTTCCAGTATTTTGTCGCCCATCTGGCCGCAGGGTTCGCGTACACCATGCGACTACCCTGGCTTATACCGGCTTCCGCCAGAAATGCGTTCACACATTGACCTGCAGCGCGGCTGCTAATTATCTTAAAATCAGCCGTATCAGGAACGCAACTCAGGTATTGCGCAAATGCCATGTTTTTGTCCACTGCGTGAGCTGCCTCACTGCCTGGATCGATTTTACGGTGCTGAAAGAAGGTGTTTAATTCTTTAGCGTCGGCAAATCCGATTCTGAGTCCATTGAGATTTGCGAGGCCGAGCAAACCACTTCTGAATGACGCATGCAGATCCAAAACGATGTCATAGGGCCGATCTTTGAATCTTCTTCGCAGGCTGCGCAATGTTGACAATGTGGCGCCGGTGGCTCGTACAACGGACCAGATTCCGGCAGTTGGCTCACTGGTGGACGGAATCGAAATCGGAATTATCTCGTCGACCGCCGGATCACTTTCCAGGATCGCTCTAAACGGTTCTTGAACGATCCACCCAATATAACAAGATGGGAAGCAGCGTTTGATGGCGTGGGCCAACGGCAGTGTGTGAACAACATCTCCAAGAGAACTCGGCTTCACGATAAGTATTCTTTTTCCGGATGAATCTACTTTCAATCCCGACTTCCCCAAGTGCTGATTAATTGTCTCCGTGGTTGCCGATGGTTTTTTGGAGAAAGTTCCAGAAGAGTTCTTCCTTTTCCATCACTATACCTATACGAAGCGCCTGCACTCGGTCAGATTTCTTGAACCATATAGGTAATTTCACCCAATCCTTTTCAGTCGTTACAATGGGGACACCGGCCCATCGTGTCAAAATGTTCGTCAATTCAGCATCGGAGAACACATAATGATCCGGATAGATCAGATGATCAAGCACGCGCCACTGGAGATCCTCTGCGGCCGTTCGAAAGCGTTCCGGATTGGCTATGCCAGAGAATAAAACCACTTCT
This sequence comes from uncultured delta proteobacterium, assembly GCA_963843165.1. Taxonomy (GTDB): domain Bacteria; phylum Desulfobacterota; class Desulfomonilia; order Desulfomonilales; family Desulfomonilaceae; genus DATJPW01. The sequence goes on from CAWJJL010000011.1 coordinate 18,883, forward strand.
TGACCCTTGTACTGCGCAGCGTCACTACAATCAGTGTCGGCCAAATCTTTACGCAGATCAATTGGAATAGAGCGACATCGGAAAACCGGGATACCACTCGGATAATAATTTGGCGACTCAGGCATTGAGGCTGATGAGCCTACCAGCACGATTAAATCAGCCCTGGAGAGAGCGGCTATGGGTTCCCTCAGCCGCCCGAGAGGAAACATTCGATCTTCCTTTCCGTTCAGAAGCACTATATCCAGATCCCGCTCCAATTGCAGGTGCTGGAAACCGTCATCGAGAACTATCACATTGCAGCCGAAGAGGTTCTCAGCGGCATCTACGGCATGAATCCTTCTGCGGCCGACAAGGACCGGAATTTTGGGAAGACGTTTTGCCATGAGGAATGGCTCGTCTCCGGATATGGATGGTCCTACTAAAGGCTCGCCGGAACTGCCCGTCACCGACCACCAGAAACTTCTCTCGATTGCTTCCACCGATAGCCACGACTTACAATTGCGGGCCGGAAACCGTGTCTTGAGGAGCAGCGCAGCCAAGTAGATTGTGAATGGCGTTTTACCGCTGCCCCCCATGAGCAGATTGCCCACGGACAAAACCGGCACCCCTGCTTCTCTGCTCTGCAGAATACGCCAGAGGTAAGCTTGAGCCCTGGTTTTCTGGACCGCGAAATAGCATGCCGCAGGTATCATGGCCAGCGCATGTGAGATCAAACGGGAGGAGTTCATATCAAACTGGAGCGGAAGATACCCCTGAAGGGATTTCCGAAGATTGCTCTTGAGGCGCTAGCTGCATATTATGGAGTCGGGCAAATTCGCCATCCCGTGCGAGCAGCTCATCATGGCTGCCTTCTTCAGCGACCCGCCCGTCCTTGAGCACATATATACGATCTGCGTTCCTGATGGTTGAAAGTCGATGAGCCACAACCAAAGTCGTGCGTCCCCTCATCAATTCTTCGATAGCCTGTTGAACGGCCCTTTCTGAATCTGTGTCCAGGTTGGACGTTGCCTCATCAAGAATAAGAATCGGCGGATTCTTCAGTAAAGCCCTGGCGATAGCTATTCGCTGACGCTCGCCTCCGGAGAGCTTAATACCATTTTCGCCGATCATCGTGTCGTACCCATCGGGCAAAGCCGCTTACGAAATCATGAGCGTGAGCAGCATCTGCGGCTTGCATCACCATCTCCAACGGCAGATCGGGACGTCCATAAGCTATGTTGTTTCGGATAGTGTCATCAAAGAGTATCGTCTGTTGAGTCACGATGCCGATTTTTTCCCTGAGAGAGCGCTGTGTGAAATCACGGACGTCGATCCCATCGATCAGAATCCGTGCCTCCCGTTACATCGTAAAATCGGGGCAGGAGATCCAGGAGCGTGCTTTTGCCTACGCCACTTTCCCCTACTATCGCAACGGCTTCGTCCACTTCTACTTTAAGATTTATTCCTTTGAGAACCGGTTCGCCGGCATAAGAAAAGCTTACATCTTCATAAATGACAGCCTGTTTGACCTCGTCGAGAGTCCGGGCGCCGGGCCGGTCCTGTACATCAGGTTCTGTATCCAAAAGAGAGAACATTCTTTCGCCCGCGGCTATTCCCTCCTGAACCAGAAGGTTTACCTCATTTATTCTTTTTATAGGCTCATACAACATGACCAGGCCGCCCAAGAAAGAAAAGAAAGTCCCTGGTGAAGAATTGCCGTTCAAGACCTGGTAACCACCGTAAAAGAGTATTGCCGAAGCGCCGAACCCGCCCAAGGTCTCCATTACGGGATTGGATAGTGCTCGTACCTTGAATCTACGCATAAATGCATTGAAAAGAGTTTCGTTCACCGCAGTAAAACGAGTTCGTTCATAGTCTTCCATGGCAAACGCTTTGACTATCCTAATTCCGGTGATTGTCTCATTGAGTCGTTCAGTGATATCTTCCATTGATACCAGCATGCGCCTGGAATATCTTTTGAGCCGCTTGCCAAAGGAGAGTAACGGATAAATCGCTAATGGAAATACCACCATCGCAATCATTGCAAGAACGAAGTCCCGGTAAAAACAGACAACAACGAGAAAGACCACAGTGAGAGAATCTCTCACTATTCCGGTAACGGCGCTTGTCACGGCCCCTTGCACCATAGCCACGTCGTTGTTCAGCCGCGACAGCAGCTCGCCAGTGGAATGTCTGACAAAAAAGCCGACGGACATCTCTTCGAGTTTCATGAACATGCGTTCGCGCAAGTCTCGAATCACACTCTGTCCGACAAATGCCATGAGATAGTACTGACCATAGTCACAGAAACCTTTGGCCAAAAAAACTAGAGCCACAGCGACGGGAAGAAGGAGGAGCATTTGGAAGTTTTTCTCAAAAAACATATAGTCCACGGCCGGCTTTATCAGGAACGCCAGAGTGGCCGTAAGTGCGGCGACGCCGACCATGCAAATCCCAGCTCCTACGAGCCGCCATCGATATGGTCGTAAAAACATCAATAGTCGCTTATAAACGTGCACTTCCGCTATCCTCGGATCTATAACGCCCTTCTCTTAAGATCTTAGGTCCGATTATTATGCCACAGGACCGCTCGACGGAATGCCCACCACCGAGACTTTCGCTTCATCAGCCTTATTTACCATCTCTTGGTAATTCGTGATCATTGTTTTGCCGGCTTCTACTGCCAGTACCACGGCCCCGGCGTCTACCATGGAATCGATTGTGGAAGGCCCAACACCGGGCACATCAAAACGCATATCCTGATTAGGTTTCGCCATCTTAACTACTACCGTTCCGGCTATTTGCAGTTCCCCGGCTCGCCGAATCGCTTTATCAGTCCCTTCTATGGCTTCGACGGCGATAACCGCTGAATTCTTCACCACCACAGTCTGACCGATATCCAAACCGCCTATACCTTGGGCCATAGTACGTCCAAACTCAATATCTTTCCACTGTCCATTATTGGGTGATTTCTTAGTCATTACACCTACGCGCGCCATGAGTTTACCCGCCCAAGAGGTGATCTCCTCGACCACGATGTTTTCTTTCGAGAGCTCATCAGCTGCGGTTGCCAATATAGTGTCATCCCGCCAATCAGTAAGTTGTCTGAGCAGGCGAATAGCTCTCCTGTCCGGCCGTAAATTCCAAAGACGCAAGAGACTGGATTTTTCTATTTTGCCGGCCATGATCACCCGATGGATACCCTGAGACTTTAAGACTGAGATAATCTTTTCCACCTGTCCCAGTTTAAGCCAGAAGACCTGCCCGACCCGGTCCTGCACGGCAGGATCGGTAAAGCCCGAGAAAGCAATCGCCACTACCTGATAGCCGCGATCTATGGCCTCATCCGCCATGTGAAGCGGTAGGGATCCGGCTCCGGCTATGATTCCAATTTTTTCCACGCTGAATTTGTCCTGAAGGAATGACGGCTCAGTGAGACCCGAGCCATGCCGCGCTTTGAGGTCACCAAAAAATCGGCAAATTTGACCGCTTCAGGCGTGCCGGCCATTTCGGTCCTGATTTTCTCCGCGGCCTCTTCGATTCTCAGTGAAGACCGAAAAGCGATCTTGAAAGCTCTTTTTAGCTGCAAAATGGTTTGAGTCGAAAACCCGTTTCTGCGTAGGCCCAAATCGTTCAAACCATAAACGTATATTCGAGAACCGGAGGCCAGTGTATAAGGCGGGACATCTTTGGCCACGCCCGAAACGCCTCCCACCAGCGCAAAATCGCCGATTCGCACAAATTGATGAACAGCGACGACCCCGCCAAGGATTGCTCTCTCGCCGATATCGATATGTCCACCAAGGTGGGCGGAATTTGCCATAATTACACCGGGTCCGAGGATACAGTCATGCGCAACGTGACAATAAGCCATTAGGTACGAATGCGGTCCAATTATCGTTGCCCCTCGTCCTCGGACAGTCCCTCGATGTATGGTCACATATTCTCGGATGATCACGCCCGCGCCTATTTCAACTTTCGTTTCTTCTCCTTTATATGAAAGATCTTGAGGAGGCGCTCCGATTGAGGCGAACTGAAATACTTTAGCCCCAGGCCCTATGTTGGTATTGCCTTCGATGGTCACATGTGGACCAATTTGGCAGCCGTCACCCAATACGACCTTGTCACCGATTATCGAGTACGGGCCTATGGTTACATTACTACCAAGCACCGCACCCGGATAGATCACAGCGGTCGGATGAATCATGAACTTTCCTTATCTTCAGTCTTTGATAATCGCTCCAGATTTCGGATTCGTTCGAGCATCTCCGGGAGTCGTTTAAAAAGGCTTTGAGCTCGGAGAAAGACATTATACGGCATTGCGGGGACAGAACCTCCCATCACAGCGCCGTTAGGGACATCTCGATAGATCCCTACTCTCGTGGCCAGGACTACCCCATTTCCCACGGCGACATGATCTTTTATCCCAACCTGGCCGGCCACTACGCAGTAGGCCCCCACAGACGAACTACCTGCTATGCCGGCCTGCCCCGCTATTACAGTGCCCGGACCGATTTCTACGCTATGGGCGACCTGGACCAAATTGTCCAATTTAACACCTTTTCCGAGCCGTGTTATCCCACTCAAGGCCCGATCTATGGCGCACAGTGCTCCGATTTCGACGTCGTCGCCTATTTCAACAGTTCCGCTATGATATTTCTTCACGCTAACAGGCGAGCCGGTCTGATCTACGTCTCTGGCAAACCCGAAACCGTCCGAACCTATCACCGTCCCGGAATGGATGATCACCCGATCGCCTATGGTCACGCGCGGGTAAATCACAACATTAGGAAAAATCCTCGTATTGGCCCCGATTCGGACATCTTCTCCGATCGCGACGTGAGAACCAATCGCCACACCTTCGCCCACCACCGTCCTTTTCCCAATTGTTGTGAACGGCCCTACGGAAACGTCAGTCGCCAAAATCGCCTCCGGATGAATTTCGGCCCTTGCCGAAACTCCCTCCGGTTCAGCCGGATACGCATAATACAAGGCCGTTAGACGAGCAAAATCGGCTTCAGGATTCTTCGATGAAATGTGAGGCAAACCTGACGAATCGAGATCGGGCCCAATAATTACAGCGCCGGCACCGCTCTTGGCCAGTTGCCCCAAAAAACGCGGCCCGGCAACATACGTAATATCATTGGCACCGGCATACTCGATGGGCCGCACCCCTGAGATATGCGGCCCAGGTCTCTCCGAAGGTTCCCCACCCAAAAATTGGGCAAGTTCTTCCAGCGTAAAAATCATTGAGTAATGCTGTTAACCTTTCTCATTTCGGTTTCGGCTTAGTGGTCCTGGAGCTGCAGATGGCCGCAGTAGGTCCGGCTGGTTTCGGAGCAAGAGCGGGTTTGGCTGCAGGCGCTTTACCGGCCTCTGAATCGTATTGTTTGACCACATCTTCCGTAATGTCCAAGGCATCATCCGCGGATAGCAAAGCATCAGCATTGAGTACTAACGTGAGTTTCTTTTGACCCCTAATTTGGCCGATTATTTTACGGAGATCTCTTTGAATAACTTCTTGAGCCTCACGTTGTTCATTCTGGAGGTCGGATTGGGCGTTCTTCTCCTCCATTTTGAATTCCATTTCCTTGATGCCTATTTCTTTCATCTTCAGATCTCGCGTTTCAGGCTTCAGCATTGGCCCTTGTTTGCTGAACTGCTCTTGCAGATCCATGAGTTCTTTCTTTTTATTTTCCAACGAGGTTCTTTTCTTTTCAACTAATTGGCACGAATTTCTGCTGGTGTTCCTTGGCCCTCTGAGACTTTTCCGTGAATTTCATAAGGTCGACGAAACCGATCTTGATTTCCTGGGCCTGGCATATTCCCAAAAAGAAAAACAGCACAGTCGCTGCTGAAAAACCTGTTATCAACGCACGCGTCTTCATCATTTCACTCCTTCTTGTATTATCTTTATGTGAGTCCTGAAGATCTTCCCCATGCAAGGTCCGCGTTATCAGAACAGTTGACCCATTGCAAAAGCAAAAGCTCCTGCATCTTCTCCTCGCGAAGGATTTACCTTCCAACCATATTCGATCCGAAGCGGCCCCATTGGCGATATCCACCGGATGCCTATACCATAACCGGCCTTAACGTCCTTGAGCCAAGGGCTGTCTGAGACATTCCACGCATTGCCAACGTCAAAGAATGCAACCCCATTTAATTTGAATTGATCTACGAGAGGAAAAAAATATTCGATGTTTGTAACCAGGGATCTATCGCCTCCTATTATATTTCCGAAGTGATCTTTTGGGCCGATCTCTCCGTATCGATATCCGCGAATACTTCCTATTCCGCCGAGCAGAATTCTGCGGTCAAATGGTATAGGGTTGTCTCCGGAGGGCAGCAGAAGTGACCCATTGGCTCGCACTTTGAAAACCGTGCGCCAGAATAAAGGATAATAGTAAATTCCCTCGCTATAACAGTTCGAGAATGCAACATCTCCCCCAAAGCCGGAAATCCGGGTCCCAATATTTATCTTGCTTCCTGCTGAGGGCAGGACCGCAGTTGTTTCTCGTATCACGGCTTATAGCCATTGAAAGGGCGTTCTCAGAAGTATTTATGAATTTTTCAGGATTAACGCCTAGGCGAGTGTAGTAAGATACAATCGATCGGGCGAAGAGTTGGTCAAATCCTCCTAGTTTGCTGGAATCCCGTGAGATTCCGGTGTTCATGCTCCATTCGTGGTATAGCGGATAAGCCAGATTGGCACCAAAGCCTTCACTATCCCTCACATAATTCAATTCTTTATTGATTGATTTATAGCCCTTGATTGACCCGCTTATTGGCAAGTCGAACAACCACGGATATGATAATGAGCCTTCATAACTGTTTCTACGACCTGAAATGTTAGCTTTGGCATCAGCCACAATACCCAAGCCGAACAGATTTCGCTCTTTGAGGTTTACGTTCCCCGTTGCTCCGTCCTGGGAAGAATATCCGAGCCCTGCTGCCAGCGACCCCGTCTTTTTTTCCATCACCTCAACGGTGAGATTCATTAAATCAGGTCGTGAGCCCGGAACTGGTTTTCAGCCGTACAGCTTCAAAGAAGTCCAATTGTTCGAGTCGATTTTTGGTGCCTTCAAAGGCATCGGCATTGTAAACGTCACCCTCTCCCACAATGAGATTTCTACGGATCACTTTGTCCCGAGTACGTTCATTGCCGGTAATATCAACTTTTTCAATGGTTACCTTTTCGCCTTTGGTTATATGATAGGTAAGGTCAACAAAATTGTGCTGTTCGTTCACTTTTTGGCGTGGTTCAACATCGACGTACGCGTAACCCATGTTGTTGTACAGCCGTGTCAAGGTTTTAAGATCCTCGCCCAAAGATGAGCGCTTAATCCACGTGTGAGGCTTTACGCTAAGCTCACCAAGTAATTTTTCCCGTGGGACAAGCAGATCGCCCTCTACGTCGACTTTTCTTACTTGAAAGCGGTTACCCTCGCGTATTGGAAAAGTGATCTTCACTTTCCCTTCGTGTATATCGACCTTAGGAGCCCCTACCTGAACATTGATGAATCCGTTTTCCATATAGGCGGCAGCGATCCGCATTCGGTTCTCTTCAAGTTTATCCGACGTAAAGGAGCCCGTTTCATCGAGGAACCAAAACCAGCTTTTTTCTTTTATTGTCATAAGCTTTGAAAGTTCTTTTTCGGGTAGTTTTTCCCGGCCCTCGAAAACGATATCTGTCACAAAGCTTTTTCGGCCTTCTTCTATCTTAAAGACCAGTTTGGCCTCATCACGGGTGAGCTCCTTGATCTCATAATCTATTTTTGGTTGATAATAGCCCTCCTTCTCATACATCTTTTTGATTTTTGCAATATCGTCACGAATTTTTGCAGTGCTGGCCACGGTGAAGGATTTGGTCGTCAAAGTATCCAATAATTCATCTTTGGCGAAGAGTTTGTTCCCCTCGATTTCAATACTCTTTATCGAGGGTCGCTCTTTTAAAGTGATATGTAGATCCACCTGGCCGGTCGGGGTGTCCTCGGCCCGGATCTGAACGTCATCAAAATAGCCCATATTATAGAGTTCCCGGATTTCATCACTCAGTGCGGATCGACTAAAAACTTCACCCGGTTTTGTGCCCAATTTATTGAGAATCGTTTCTTTTTGCACTCTCCTATTACCTTCAATATTGATTGAGCCGATTTTGGGTCGATCCAATACCACTGTACCAATCTCCCCGGCCAACTCTTTAAGGCGAGCAATCAATTCCTCCATGTCTTTCCCGGTACCTGAAAACTGGCGAGGTTTCTTGCGTTCGTCCTTGCCCATAACGGAAACATCGACAGAATAACCATCTTCCAATTTCGAAATAGAACCCCAAATCGCAGCGACACTATCGGTCCGGTTTGCTATTCGCGCTATTCTGGCCGGATCAACCACTTTTCCACGAACCACTTCTTGAAATGGCTCTCCGGACATTATTGAAATGTCGCCTTCTCGTGCCAGTTGTGAGCCCAAAATCGCAGCAACTTCTTTACTGAGACCTTCGGGCGCGCCCTTCTCGACGGTCTTAAACGGAAAAATAATTATCTTCTTTATCTGAGGCTCTTCGGCCAGTAATAATGCCGGGAGAAGCAATAACAGAGCTGTAGAACTCAGTAACCTCTTCATTGAAGCTCCTTTAATCTCCCGCCCACTATGCCCACTCGTCTACTCACGGCTTTGGCAAGTGAGTCTTTATGGGTAACCACGATTAGGGTAGTTTTCCGCAGTTCATTAAGATTCTTCAATAAAACTTCTATCTCCTGCCCGGTTTCGGGATCGAGGTTTCCTGTGGGTTCATCAGCTAACAGCACATCGGGATTCATTATTAGGGCTCTAGCGATGGCGACCCGCTGCTGCTCTCCTCCCGATAGCTCACCAGGTCTGTGAGTCGTCCTTTCCGCAAGTCCTACCTCGTCCAGAATGGCAGCGGCCCTTGATCTGAGCTCCTTTTCTCGTTCTCCCGCAATTAAACCCGGCATTATAACATTTTCCAGTGCCGAAAACTCGGGGAGGAGTTGGAAAAATTGAAATACAAACCCCACACGTTTATTCCGGACGCGAGCCCGTTCATTGTCTCCGAGACGTAAAATGTCCTGGCCGTCCAACAGAATCTGCCCACGAACAGGACGGTCCAACAATCCCAGTATGTGCATCAAAGTGCTTTTCCCAACACCCGAAGGACCTGTGATTGCTATGCTCTCACCGGAGTGCACCGTCAGATCTATCCCCTTGAGGACCTCCACCTTTCGGCTTCCGTTTGAATAACTCTTCCACAGATCCGTCACTCGATAAAGGGCATTTTCACTCATATCTAAGCGCCTCCACGGGCTCCAGTCTGGCGGCCCGCAGTGACGGATAAATTGTGGCCAAAAAACAAATACCTAAAGCGACTCCGCATATAATAACAATATCCGTTGCTTCTAATGAAATAGGGAGCGTGGGGATCGTGTAAATCTCTTCTGGTAATTCGATAATGGGATATCGGGCCAGGACAGCCGCTCCGGCAATTCCTGCCACGGCACCCAACAGGGTTCCCACAACGCCAACCAACATTCCCTGTACTACGAAAATTCGCATTATGCGGTCCGACGTGGCGCCAAGCGCCTTTAGGATGGCAATATCCCTACTTTTTTCCATAACGAGCATGATCAGGGCGATAATTATATTAAAAGCAGCAACCAACACGATGAATGTCAGGATGACGAACATTGCTATCTTTTCCAACTTCAAGGCACTGAAAAGATTCCTATACATTTCCTTCCAAGTTCTGGTCCAAAAAGGCGTACCCAAAATCGATTCAATGCGGAAACCAAGCTTTGGGGCACTATATATATCGGCTAAATTTACCTCAATTCCTGAAACGCCTTGGCCCATTTCAAAGAATTTTTGCGCCTGCCCCAATTCCATGTATACGAGATTTGCATCGAATTCGTACATACCGGACTTAAAAATCCCCGCGATTTTAAAATTTTGAACCCGAGGAATCGCACCTATAGGGGTTCTTTTTCCTTGAGGTGAAATCAATTGGACCACGTCTCCGACACGAAGCGAGTTTAGGACAGCTAACTCTTTGCCGATAATGATGCCGGCGGAGTCATCGGAACCGGACAAATCGTCTATAGTTCCTTGCTGCAAGTACCTGGGCAGAGAAATAACTTTGCTCGCCGTTCTCGGATCTATTCCGCGTACAATCACCCCTCTGACTCTCCCACGGGTCGAGAGCATAGCCTGCGCGTAAATATATGGGGTTGTGGCTTTTACTCCGTCAAAATCCTGTATGCGTTCCATCAAGTCCTGCCAACCCATGACTGCCCGGCTGGAGTGGCTCATGACCACAAGATGCGAAACGGTCCCCAGGATTTTTTCTTTCAAATCCCTCTCGAATCCGTTCATGACTCCCAAAACAATAATGAGAGTCATCACTCCGAGCATCACGCCCAAAACACTGAACGCGCTGATAATCGATATAAAGGCCTGTTTTCGCTTTGCCTTAATATAACGCAGGCCGACAACAATTTCGAAGGGTGGGTTCATGCCAGCCCTTTTTCCGGCCTCATATGAGGAAACAGTATAACCTCTCGAATGGATTGCGAATTGGTCAGGAGCATGACTAGTCGATCTATTCCTATTCCTTCCCCAGCCGCTGGAGGCATGCCGTATTCTAAGGCTCGCAGAAAATCCTCATCCAGAAAATGAGCCTCTTCATCGCCGGAGGCCCTTGCCAAAACTTGTTCTTCGAAACGGCTCCGCTGATCGAGAGGGTCGGTCAGTTCAGTAAAGGCGTTGGCCATTTCTCGACCGCAGATATAAAGCTCAAACCTATCTGTGACGGTCGGGTCTTCATCATTTCGCCTGGCCAGAGGGGAAACTTCCACAGGATATTTATAAACGAAAATCGGTCCCCAAAGCTTCTCTTCCACAAATTCATCGAATAGTGCCATCCACAGCTTACCCAGGGAATCCTCTTTTCCCACTTCCAGGCCGCTTTCGACAGCCTTAATAAAAACTGCATTGCGATCATCAATTTGGGCTGCAGTAAGTCCGCTGTGCTGGAGCAGCGCTTCCCTAACCGTAATTCTGTTCCATGGAGGCGTAAGATCCACCTCTCGATCCCCATAGATAATTTGGTGCCGTCCGGCAATCTGCTTTACCAAACCGGCGAGCATATCTTCGGTCATCGACATCAAGTCTTCATATGTGCTGAATGCCTGATAGAATTCGAGCATTGTGAATTCCGGGTTATGTTGCGTAGAAATCCCCTCGTTTCTGAAATTCCGATTGATTTCAAAAACTCTGTCAAAGCCCCCCACCAACAGGCGTTTTAGATATAATTCGGGGGCAATTCTGAGGTATAGTTTGCGATCCAAAGCATGATGAAAGGTTTCGAACGGCTTGGCTGTAGCGCCTCCTGGAATAGCCTGCATCATCGGCGTCTCGACTTCAAGAAATCGCCGATTCACGAGATACTCTCGAAGATACCCAATCACATGACTCCTAATCCTGACGATGTCTCTGGCACTCGGATTAACAATAAGATCCAAATAGCGTTGACGATATCTCGTCTCCACATCCGACAAGCCGTGCCATTTCTCAGGCAAAGGTCTCAGAGATTTAGTCAAGAGAGTCAATTCCTGGACTAAAAGGCTCAACTGACCTGTTCGCGTCCGGAAGGGTCTCCCAAACACCCCAATAATATCGCCTACATCAAGTTTTTTTATCAGTTTGTAAGCTTCCGATCCCACCGTATCTCTGCCGAAATATGCCTGGAAATCACCGGTCGCATCCCGCAGACCAATAAAAGAAGCTTTACCGAGGATTCGTAGAGCCATAATGCGGCCCACCATTCGGAAAGCCTCTTCGGAATCATTGAATACAGTTTTGCCCGAGTATTTTTGCTCAAATTCACTGACAGTTAGGTCGGGTTTAAAACCTATTGCAAAGGCGGGCAGACCTAATTTTTCAAGTTCTTGGGCCTTTTCTAATCGTACCTCGATTAGTGATGAAGTCGCCGAGCTTTTGGTCTTTGATGAAGATTCTGACAAGGCTCAAAATTCTCCTCATTTTCTGCCCTAGATCAGATGGGGTTTTTATCCTGTCCCCTAAAAAAAGTCAAGGGCATGGCGGGCTCACGGCTCGACTGCGGTCCTAATAAAGGATTTAATCAAACTTCTTGTAATAAAGTATCATTATTCGAGAATGGCCAGATGTTGATGATCGGGTAAATCGTGTGGTCCATAGGCATTATTTTAGCCATCTGATAGGCTCAGGGATTTGGCAATAATCGCCATATCAATTCCTGAATGCAGCGAATAATCAGTTTAGTTAATAACTGGAATAGGGATGAACGACTAGGGTATGAGGCACAATTATTCCGCACATTGAATCAAGCCCTTGTCTCTTAGAGAACGGTATTTCATGCACGGAGTGGAATATTAAAATATTATTTTGTCCCGCTGATTGCGCCGGCCATGCTGAAAACCGGCAGGTACATGGCTATGACCATTCCGCCGCAGATTCCGCCAAGAAAGACAATCATTATAGGCTCCATCAATTGGGTAAGAGCTTCGACGGCAGCATCTACTTCTTCGTCATAAAATTCCGAGATTTTGGCGAGCATGGCATCCAGGGCACCGGTAGCCTCTCCAACTGCAATCATTCTGACCACCATGCCCGGAAATACGCCGGTCTCCATAAGAGGCTCGGCGATTGTTCGTCCTTCCGCAATAGCTGTGCGAGTATTCATTATCGCTTTTTCAATAATGACATTACCCGCTGTTTTGGCTGTTATTTCAAGGGCATCCAATATGGGAACGCCGCTGGAGATCATGGTTCCCAGAGTGGAACAAAACCGCGCTACCGCCACTTTCCGCAAAAGTACTCCTATTGCAGGCGTTTTCAGCGCGACTCGGTCTATTATTATCCTGCCCTTCCGGGTGCGGCTAAACTTTCTAAAAATAACAAATATTATTGCCAGCAGGACAGCCATGTGAATGAAATAGTTCTGCACAAATTCACTCATGGCCAGAACCATAAGAGTTGGACCCGGCAATTTATCACCGGATCCTTCAAACATCTCTTTGAAAACTGGTATGACAAATACAAGCAAAACCACCACAACAGACATCGCTATCGTGATGACTACGCCCGGATACACCATGGCGCCTTTGACTTTACGCTTCAAGGCTTCGGCTTTTTCCAGGAATACGGCAAGCCGACGCAATATCGTATCCAGTATGCCACCCGCTTCTCCGGCATGGATCAAGTTAACAAATAGTTCGTCGAAAATTTTCGGATGCTGCTTCAGTGCGTCGGCAAAAGTCGAACCTCCCTCCACGGTAGCCTTGACTGAAGTCAAGACTTTTTTAAACGTCTTGTTTTCTTGCTGTCCGGCCAGGATTTCAAGGCATTGAACCAAGGGCAATCCTGCATCAATCATTGTGGCGAACTGACGAGTGAATATAACGATATCCTTTGTTTTCACCTTTGGCTGAAAGATTTCAACATTTTCAAACAAATCTTTGGGTTTTTTCTTAACCTTTATGTCGGTATAGTTCATTTTGCGCAACTTGCTCGTAACTACCGAATCATTGACCTCATTCATCTCGCCACTCAACATATTGCCGGCAGTTGTGCGCGCTTTCCATACATATTCCGGCATTTACAAGAGCCCTCCGTTCTAGCTATTATCCTTGTCTCAAATTCCGAAATGGCTGACTAAGGTCTTTTCAAGTATTGAAAGAAAGTCAGGCTTCGCGAAAAATCCTTGACCATTTCTTTCCAAATGTCCGTATCTTAACTCAAAATGGTTGTTACGTACCATGCAAGAATTCAGTTTACATCCGCGCTCAATCTCGGGGAAGATTTCACCCCAAGGTCGTGACACGTTGCGGCCCTTTAGGCAAGCCCGCCATCATTTGGCGCAGTTCATCCGGATCTCCGGATCTTGCCATTGCTTCATCAAATGAAATAATTCTTCTTTGGTAAAGCAGCAGGAGCGCCTGATTCATCGTCTGCATGCCGGATTTAGCTTGTCCAACTTGAATCTGAGAATAAATCTGATGAATTTTGTCTTCCCTGATCAGGTTCCGTATCGCGGCATTTGGTACCATTATTTCCAATGCCAGCGCCCGACCCTTGCCGTCCAAAGTGGGGATCAAAGTCTGACTCATCACCCCTTCGAGAACAAAGCTGAGCTGAGCCCTTACCTGTGGCTGCTGATGTGCTGGGAATACATCTATTACTCTATGAATCGACTGAACGCATGAATTCGTGTGGAGTGTTCCAAACGTAAGATGTCCCGTCTCCGACACTGTGAGAGCGGCCTCAATTGTTTCCAGGTCTCTCATTTCCCCGATCAGTACTACATCCGGATCTTGCCTGAGGACACTTCGCAGTGCCGCATTGTAATCTTTAGTGTCTTGATGAAGCTCCCGCTGGTTAACTATGCACGACCTGTGTTGATGGGTGAATTCTATGGGATCTTCTATAGTTACTATGTGCTGGCGCCGGTCAGTATTGATTTTATCAATCATCGCGGCAAGCGTGGTAGATTTCCCGCACCCCGTAGGCCCGGTAACAAGAATTAGCCCACGGGGTCTAGCACAGAGCTCATTGGCTATGGGCGGAAGCCCTAATTCTTCGAAGCTGCGGATCTGATAGGGTATCAATCGGAAAGCGCCTGCCAAAGCGCCTCGTTGGCTAAAAATATTTGCCCTAAATCTACTTAAGCCTTTTACTCCGAAAGAAAGATCCAATTCATGGCTTTCTTCGAACCGGTGCTTCTGCGCATCTGTCAGTACGCTATAACAGAGCTGCCTTGTTTCTTGAGGTTTCAGAGGCGGGTACTCCAAAGGAATTAATTCCCCGTGCACCCGAACCATAGGCGGAACACCTACCGTAATGTGAAGATCGGAAGCTCCGCGCTCAACCATTTCTTTCAGAAAATCATGAAGGGTGGCCAAGTTTTATCCTTTCGGGAGGAAACTACCGTGGAATTACCGGTTCATAATTCCTATCGTTTGATTTCGAACAACAACGATTCAGTCGCCTGCTTCACCACCGGTGATTTCAAAACTTCCTATCATTAAACATCAATCTGCCATGGTGGTTCGCGCCACCTCATTAACAGTTGTGATTCCTTCTTTCAATTTACCAATCCCGGCCATGCGTAGACTATCCATTCCCAGTCGGACAGCTTCCCGTTTAATTTCCATTGCAGAGGCTCCTGCCAAAACAAGCTCTCTGACCTCGTCAGTCATGGGCATGACTTCATAAAGTGCAATTCTACCCTTGAATCCGGTATTGGTGCAAAAATTGCACCCTTTTCCTTCATATACCGGAAATGTGCCAATCTCTTCCATTTTTACACCGAGATCCCTGAGGGCCTCTACGGGTGGATCAATTTCCACTTTACACTGGGAGCATACTTTTCTTGCAAGCCTTTGGGCGAGAATCAAATTAACGGAACTCGCCACCAGAAATGGCTCGACACCCATATTCAAAAGTCGATTAACTGTTTGAGGCGCGTCGTTCGTGTGTAAAGTGGATAAAACAAGGTGTCCTGTCAGAGCAGCCTTAACTGCTATTTCCGCGGTTTCAAAGTCTCGAATTTCACCTACCATGATAATATCAGGATCTTGCCTAAGAAATGATCGGAGTGACGACGCAAAGGTCAATCCAATCTCCTCATGCATCTGCACCTGGTTTATACCAGGAAGGTTGAATTCAACAGGATCCTCGCAAGTGGATATATTGACATCCAGTGTATTCAACTCAGACAGCGCACTATAAAGTGTTGTGGTCTTACCAGATCCGGTGGGACCGGTGACGAGAACCATTCCGAAAGGTCTGTGAATGGCCTCTTTAAAATCCCTGAGAGGCCGTTCCTCAAAACCCAGCTTTGTCATGTCCAATTGTAGACTGGATTTATCCAACAATCGCATGACCACCTTTTCTCCGAAAAGCGTCGGCAATACGGAAACGCGGAGGTCAATATCGCGGCCTTTTCCGAGCTTGAGCTTAATGCGTCCGTCCTGAGGTAAACGACGCTCAGCTATATCCAGCCGAGCCATAATTTTCAGACGGCTCACCACAGGAGCCCTCAGCTTCAGAGGTGGTTTATAGAACTCATAAAGCGAACCATCAATGCGGAATCTGACCCGAAAAACCTTTTCATATGGCTCAACATGGATATCACTCGCCCCTTTTTGGATCGCTTCACGCATTAACCAATTGACGAGTTTCACCACTGGCGCTTCTTCAGCCATTTTGGCGACATCATTAACGTCCAAATCGGACGTGTCGGAACCAATAGCTTCGAGATCATCCTCTCCTAATTCATCCAGCATATCTTCCATATGCTGACCGGTATCATAGTAAGTATCTAGCGCCTTGCGAATCTCAGATTCAGCGGCGATACTCACTTCGACGCCTAAACCCGTCATAAAATTTATATCATCAATGGCAGCCAAGTCCGTGGGATCGGCCATCGCCACTTGGAGGGTTGAATTTAACCGGCCGTATGGTATCGCTAAGTATTTCTGAGCGATTCCCACAGGTATTAATCTCAGCGCATCAGCGTCTACATCTATTTCATCCAATGAAATGGTCGGTCGCCCCAGCTTCTTCACAAGAAATTCGACCAAATCATCTTCGGTCAGGTAATCAAGCTTCACGAGAGCATTGTAAACTGTTCCGCCATTGTTCTTCTGGAAATCTCGCGCTTGTTCGAGTTGTTCCGGATCAATTGCGTTCTCTCGCAACAACATTTCGCCAAGGCGATCTTTCATAATGGACTACATCCCTGCACAATGATAAGACTATTTTATATAGCAGCCGTCTTCGTGGGACTTTACCACCGAAGTTTATCTTACCGCAGAGAAAGCATTTTTTCAAATTTCTTCTTGAGATTTGTGCAACCCTGCAGGATAATTTTGCTCATATTTCAAATTATGGGAGAATCTGCGGATTCATGTTCAACTCTTGCTGATTTGCTCTGTGCAAATAGTCTGAAGGAGAGATTATGCCGTCAACTGTGTACATGACCGATCTGCACGCTGATTGGAAACAAAGCGTGATCAAGAAGGTTGGCGCTCTATTCGATCTGCTCAAACCCGATGAAATATTCAAACGCAAAGACATGGTGGCGGTGAAACTTCATTTTGGCGAAGCCGGCAATACTGCCCATATTCGGCCTCAATTTGTTCGACGAATTGTGGAACATCTGAGGGGAATTGGGACCGTCCCTTTTCTTACCGACACAAATACGTTGTATCGCGGGTCTCGTACTGAGGCCTGCTCGCATTTGGCAACGGCCTTTGACAATGGATTCACACGAGAGATCACCTCAGCACCCCTGATAATAGCTGACGGCCTTAGAGGAAATAGTTACGCGAGATTTGCCGTGAACGGCCGTCATATAAAACAAGCTCATATCGCATCAGACATATATAATGCTGACGGTTTGGTTGTTTTGTCTCATTTCAAAGGACATGAACTTACAGCGTTTGGGGGTGCTCTGAAGAATCTCGGCATGGGGTGCGCGTCGAGAGAAGGGAAACTGGAACAACACTCGAATATCTCTCCCAAGGTAAGCAAGAAGAAATGTGTCGGATGCGGTGAGTGCATGGTCTGGTGCAAAGGCGGGGCGATAACACTCGAAGGTGATGACGAAGAGCGACGAGCCCATATAACTCCGGAAAATTGTGTGGGATGTGCTGAATGCGTTCTTGCCTGCCCTCAGGGTGCCATTCAGGTGCAGTGGAACGAATCAATTCCGATATTTATGGAAAAAATGATGGAATACGCCTCCGCTGTCTGCAGACAGAAAAAAGGCAAGACGGTTTTCATGACTTTTGTAACTGACGTGTCACCGCTATGTGACTGTACACCATTTTCGGATCGACAGATCGTCCCCAATCTCGGCATATTGGCCTCATTAGACCCTGTCGCCATCGATCAGGCTGCTGTGGATATGGTGAATGGGGCGCCCGGCAATCCATTATCAGTGCTGGACAAAGCTCTCGATCCCGGGTGAGGACAAGTTTCGGGCTCTTTTTCCGAATATCGATTGGGAACACCAATTGGAATACGCGGAACAAATTGGGCTCGGGACGAGACAGTACAAATTGCTGAGCTTGAAAGATTTTTCATAACCTAATATTATAATAAAGTTGAATTCCACAGTGTGCAAAAGCGGTTCATGCGGGTTGGAGCTACCCTAAATGTTTTTAGCATTTTAGCCAGTTGCATGTAAATCATAAACCAATTTATTGACATCTAGCAGTAACGCCTGTAAAATAGTTAATCACGGCTTTCTATAATGCTCAGCCACCAAAGCGGAGTCTTCGTTCCGCAAGGAGGATAATATGTTACGGACCGGCCTCGTGGTGATTGCTCTTGTATTCGCTTTACAATGTCAGGCATCCGCGCAAGGCTTTTTGGATTCAATCTTTGGACCCAGTGGACTTGGTCTCTGGGGGGACAGCTTCACAGGCCAATTCAATTCTCCCGAGCCGTACGCCGCTGGAAACCAGATGCCCGGTCAAATGCCTTACCAAGGTTATCCGCAGGCTCCGGGATCTCAACAACAATATTATCCGCCTCAGCAGGGATATGCGCCCCAACAATATGCTCCACAGGGCCAAAGCTATTATCCTCAGCCCGAAGGACAGGTTGGCGCGGCTCCTCCGCAGCAGTACTCTTCCCCTCAGCAGTCTTCCCCTCAGCAATATGCTTCGCCTCAGCAGTACGGAGGACAGCAATATGCGCCGCAACAGCAGGCGCCTGTTCAGCAGTTCTCGCCTCAGCAGCAGGCCGCTCCAACTGACTAGCGGTCAAGAACAAACAGGACTCAGAGAGCGCCGGCTGCATCAGGCTTGAGACCCGGGCAGTATTCACAGACGCCACAGCCGGGGGCTCCCGGTCAGTTACCGATCAGTGCCGACGATCTACCACCCGGTGCGGTTAGCGTCAGTACAACGACTCCTGAGGGAACTAGAGTCGAATATTATCCGCCTGCAGGTGAACAAGCGCCACCCCCGGCAGGCGTCCGCCAGCGGCCTCGACAGCAGAAGCAGGGCACACCATCTGCAGCCCAGCCCAGACGTATTCAGCAACGGGAGCAGATGACGTCTGAAAGCGGGACTGAAAATTCCACAGCTCCCATTGCCATGCCTAAGCCAGTGGAAATACCGGGCGGTCAGGACCCTCGATCCGGCTGGGGAGGAGCCGTTAACCAAGGTCCCGCTCCGCAAGGAAAGAGATAAAAAGAGAAAACCGAATTAAATTTCCGCTTGGTCTTAGAGCGGGTGCGCCTTCTTTGAATGACCAATTGAAAAGAGGGAATTCCGCAATCAGGAATTGAGATGTTACGGCGGTCGCTCCGTTAAATGGCATCACCGAATTTGCGCGGAAATTCATAATATGTTTGTGACATTGCGTTTTCCCATCGCGTCTCATGCCTTGACGACTTCAGCATCATAAGCTAATTTGGCGGCAATTCAGACGGAAATTGTTGTCTCACATGGAGAGACTGCTATGTTCGATTCTCCTTCCAAGAAAGAGGCTTGTGGGATCTTCGCCGTATATGGGGCCGAAGACCCAGCTCAGCTCATATATTTGGGTCTTTACGCGCTCCAGCACCGTGGGCAAGAATCAGCAGGTATCGTGGTAAGCGACGGCATGGATGTTAAGGCGCATAAAGGTATGGGCCTGATTTCCGACGTTTTTAAAGAAGGCATCATCGAAAAACTTAAGGGAAATATGGGCATTGGGCATGTGCGCTACTCTACTACGGGAAGCTCAATGCTCAGAAACGCTCAACCGTTTCTTGGTTGAACAGATCGACAGAATCTTTGCGCTCGGCCATAACGGAAACCTGGTGAATGTCGCTAAACTGAGAAGGAAATTGGAATCCAAAGGCGCTATATTTCAAACTTCGACCGACTCGGAACTTATTGCGCATTTGATTTTGCACAAGAAAGGATCATTCGAAGAGCGGCTCCTTAGAGTTTTTGAAGAGATGAGAGGGGCGTGGTCATTGGTATTCCTTACACCCGACGCAATTCTGGCCGCTCGCGATCCTCATGGCTTCAGACCATTATGCATCGGCAAAAAGGGCGATGCCATAATATTTGCGTCGGAGACCTGCGCTCTCGATATAATTGACGCGGAATATGTTAGAGACGTCCAGCCCGGCGAAATAGTCATAGCGGATCATAATGGCTTGAGATCTATTCAGGGATACAGAAAACGCATCCTGCCATGTGTATCTTTGAGTACATTTATTTCGCCCGGCCTGACTCCACGATCTTTTCCCATGGTGTTTACAAAGTTCGAAAACAACTCGGGTTGCATGCCGCTCTCGAAAATCCTGTGGAGGGTGCCGATCTCGTGGTTCCGATGCCCGCATCAGGAAATTACGCAGCTTTAGGATTTGCCCAAGGGAGTGGTCTCCCGCTGGAATACGGGGTAATTCGCAATCATTACGTTGGACGTACCTTCATACAGCCTTCGCCATCGATCAGGGATTTGGGAGTACGTTTGAAGCTTAATCCCGTGCGCGAGGTCCTTGAAGGAAAGAAGGTCGTGGTGGTAGACGATTCTATAGTCCGCGGCACCACCAGTCGGCTACGAACCCGGACACTGCGAGATGCAGGCGCGCAGGAAATCCACATGCGCATAAGCTGTCCGCCGATACGATATCCTTGTTTTTATGGCATTGATTTCTCCAGCAAAGGTGAACTTATTGCTTGTTCAAAAACCGTTAAACAAGTTGGTGAATTCATAGGCGCGGACTCATTGGCATATTTGAGTTTGGAAGGCATGCTTCGCGCAATGCCTCTTCCTGCAGACCACTTCTGTACCGCGTGCTTTACCGGGCGTTATCCGGTCAAAATGGCAGATGAGCAGGATAAGACGAGCCTGGAATGCAGGCCGTTTGGATCCCTCCGGACGCAATAAGGATCGGAGTAGCGGATCGGCAAACACAGATCATGTTTTTGATCTCGATTTCAGCAGCAGTCCCTGCCAATACCATATCCGCCGGGGTGGTTATTTTTATATTTTCATCTGAATCCTCAATAGCTACTACGGGATGGCCCAATCGTTCCACCAGCATTGCGTCATCTGTGCCCATGAAACCATCCTCTAATGCTTTGCGGTGAGCGTCAATTATCAGTCGGCTTTGAAATGTCTGAGGGGTGTGTGCCAGCAACAGATCTGTGCGCGAAATTGTATTGACATACTGCCCAATTCGTTTTTTCACAGTTTCAGTGACCGGTGCGCAGGCGACCGCTGCTCCGTAAGTCTTGGCTGTCTCGATGCTCCTGGCGATTGTATCGGCAGAAACCAACGGCCGGACTCCGTCATGGATCACTATAAAGTCAGTCTTTACCAATTTTTCCAGACCGTGGCGAACAGACGCCTGGCGATCGTTTCCTCCGGCCACGATGTTTCTTACTTTTTGAAATCGGTACGGTTTCACAATTTTTTCCATACAGTAGTCCTCGTCTCCGGGTGGAACGGTGAAGATGATAAAATCTATGACCGGGTGGGTTTCAAAAGCCAATAAGGTCCAAGCAAGCACAGGCCGGCCATTCAATTCTAAATATTGTTTTGGAGCGGGGCTCCCCATCCTTTTGCCAAGTCCGCCCGCTGTGACAAGCGCTGCACAAACCATTGAGCAAATCCATTATTCGGAGGTTTGGAAACTCATGGAAGCGATCTATCATAAAACAATTCATCAGATGTTAGATTTTCAACACAAATACCACATTTTTCAAGAAATCAGTTCAACGGCTCTCAGCTTGCTAAGGACTTTGTTGCGTGGTAAAGTAAAAGGTCACAATATCGCCGTCGGAGGATCGATTGGATCTGCTCGAATCAATCCAGTCAGTGATGCTTGAATTGGAAAGCGAACTGATTGAACAACTCAAGAGCCGAGTTCCGGTCGCGTTCGAAATTGGCGCTCACATAATGAACAGCGGTGGAAAACGAATTCGCCCTCAGTTAACCATTATAGCTGCGAGGATGGGCGGATACACCGGCTGGGATGCAGTCAAATTGTCCGGAGCCATCGAGTGCATACACACGGCGACTTTGCTCCACGATGATGTGGTTGATCACGCTGACACCAGAAGGGGAAGACCTGCTGCCAATACGCTTTGGTCCAATGAGATGTGCGTATTGGCGGGAGATTTCATATTGGCCAAAGCCTTCACCGCTCTTACTTCATTAAACAATCTTCGAATATTGGAGATCGTTTCCCAAACAACTGAAAGGTTGAGCGAAGGCGAACTGTTTCAAATGATGCGCATCGGAAAAGTCGACGTTACTGAGCAAGATTATTTGCGGATAATTACCGATAAAACCGCAGTGCTTATGGAGACCGCATGCAGGGGTGGAGCGATCCTTGGCGGGTTGGATTCCGCAACGAGAAGATGCTTTAGCCATGTTTGGTTTCAACCTTGGCATTGCATTCCAAATGACGGATGATGTTATCGACTACGAATCAGATACTCAGGTAATGGGTAAAACTCAGGGAAAAGACCTTCAGGAAGGCAAGTTGACTCTGCCGCTGATCTCTGCCCTTAGGAAAGCCGGGACAGCGGAAGTTGCACGAGTAGAATCAATATTAGGAAACCAACGTTTTGACGAAGCTGATTTTCAATGGATTCGTAATTTCCTCCGAGAAAAAGGTGGAATTCAATATACCTTGGAGAAGAGTCGTTCTTATGTTGATAAGGCCCAAAAGCAGATGTCTTTGTTCCCTGATTCGGAAGAAAAACAGGCTCTGCTGAAACTGGCCCGAAATATACTTCAACGTACGTATTAATGGTTGGAGGTTTCTACAGATATAGTTGCTTCTGGTGATTAAATGCAGTAAACAGCTTCTTGTGCGCATAGTTGAGCTGCCCGAGTTCGATTGAAACAAGGCCCGAACACCTGTTGCATTCATTCCGTCGAAAACAGAAACTCATGTTACTTGTCATTGCTGTCACACCAGGCATTCACACAAGCTTAGTCCCGAATTCGCCGACACGCAGTCGGAACCCGGACCTTAACGGAAGCACAAGCGATCAGAGTAGATCGAGGTTTTGATGAACAGAACGGAATTCCACATAATCGCCGCGGCGCTGATACTGGTTCTGCTTGCCGGCTGTCCGGCGCTGTGGACGTCGGAGACGGTTGTAAAGAATTCTACACCGGAGCAGCTCTTCAAGGAGGGCGAAGAGCTTTTTAAGAAGAAGGACTATTCAGGCGCAATTAATTCATTCGAGCAGCTTAAGTCAGCACA
Organism: uncultured delta proteobacterium; assembly: GCA_963843165.1. Lineage (GTDB taxonomy): Bacteria > Desulfobacterota > Desulfomonilia > Desulfomonilales > Desulfomonilaceae > DATJPW01. The sequence continues at coordinate 42,155 of CAWJJL010000011.1, forward strand.
TCCTGAATTTGAGAAAACACCGGAAGTCTATCTAAAAATCGCGGACGCGCTGTTCGAGAACGGGGCTTATGACAAGGCCATAATGAGATACCAGACTTTTGCGGAACTTTATCCATTACATAAAGACATCCCAAAGGCTAAGTACCAAATAGCTTTAGCTTATTTCAACCAGATCAAAAATACGGATCTTGATAACTCTATAATTCAAGCGGCCCTGGACTCATTCAAGGCCGTTTCCGAAGATCCCAAGGCCGGCGAGTGGGGGAAAAAGGCAGAGGAAAAACTTAGAATATGCCGAAAGAAGCTTGCAGAAAAAGAAATATACAAAGCTCAGACCTACATCAGCATGCGTAACTATAGGGCGGCTCGAGTAGCTGCCAAACGAGTGCTGGATGAGTACCCGAGACTTGGATTTGATACAGAAGCTAATGACTTACTGAAGAAAATTAAGGACAAATAAATTGAGGGAATCCGATTTTGTCCGATATCAAAGCAAAATTGATAAATCAGAGCTGATGCTTCTCATGGCCTCTTTAATTTGCGGACTTTTTTTTGGGCGCTCTGTTCCTCAAATACAAATCTGTTTGGCCCGGCATTATCTCGCACGCGCTCTGGGATGTGGCTACATTTGTCGTCTTTCCCTATGAGCAAAAATTGACAGAGAACATAGCATCTCATTTCTGAACGGATTTTTTGCAATTTCTACTTTGAATCCAAGAAGGATCGATCGGGTTCAACTCCATCGGATAGGATTGTTTCGTACCTCTTAACTATAACTTGCCCAGGTAAAGCTCCCTTAGGCCGCTCAACTTGACCACCATCCGCAATGATTACTTCTACCTTACCCTTGCCATAAGCCTTGGAGAAACGAACCGCCAATCCCGCGCCAAATTCCTTATCCTGCTGAGTCGCAGGATGTCCGACCCGCACCTGGAGTAAGACGTGGGCTCCCGGAAGATCCTTGACATGGAACCAAAGATCTCCCTTTCGGGCTTTGTTGCGAACAAGAAAATCGTTACCGCGAGCGCTTCTCCCAACCAGCACTTCACGCCCTTCAGGTGTTTGGAACTGATAAAGAAGGGGCGACTCCGGCTTTGGTGTGCGATGGCGCGGCCGCGGCGAAGTTTCGATAAGAGCAGCCTTTGATTTCGGAATCTCAGCATCAATCAGCTCTAATGTTTCAATATCCCGGGCGTCCTGTACAAAATAGAGAAGGTCTTCAAGTGCCCTCTTCTCTTCAGCAGTCCGCTGCAAGCGTTCCTGAACCTTCTTCTCACCCCGCCGCCCTTTAGCTCCCTTTCTGAAAATACGATCCATATTCGCTATTGGTCCAAGCGTTGGATCTAGAGCAATCATTCGGGGCTCACCGGTCTGCCAGTCAGTGACCTCTATTGAAGTCATGCCTTTTTTGATCTTCCGCAAGTTTGCCTTTAAGAGTTCCCCTTCCTCCTGGAGATCCGTGAAGTGCTTGAGTCGATGAGCATCTGCTTGGATTTTACTAATTCGCCGGTCCAAAGAGCGCATTCTCGTACGCAAAGGCGCTGACAACTCTTTTCTGAATGATTCGATGAGAACTGATTTTAAGATTGGTTTGAAGAAGGCGTCCGCTGCCAAATTCATTGACGAAAAGGTTTCATCTCTGTCCGCGGTCGCATGTATTGTTAAACGTCTTTTACCATTAGCTCCCGCCGTAATACCGGGAATCTCCAGATTGCTCCGAGACATTTCCGTTTGACTCAGGTTCCGCTTTGGAGGAGAGACATATTCCCGACTAGGCAGCACGGCCCTGAGCCCTGTTTCTTTCTCAGGCAAATAATGTAAACAGTCCATAATCCTGGTGGTTGCGAGGTCCACAAGAATGATGTTCGAATCGCGCCCCAATAACTCAAGAATCAGCTCTCTCTGGACCCGCGCAGCCTCGGGGCCTTTCTGGGCAACGATGCGGACAATCCTGTCATCCGGGGCCGATTCAACTCTGGTAATCCGAAATCCCTGAAAATGTGCCCTCAGGAAAGCGCAAAATCGTGGAGGTGATTGTGGATTCGGTATTTTCAGATCCGTAATGTGAATTCGCCCAAGCGCAGGATCCGCGCTGATCATCAGTTTTATTTCGGGGCCAGCATGTGCTCGCGTTCGAAGAACGATATCACGGGGAAGAGGCTGATGAATCCGCGTAATGAACCGCCCCGGCAGCAGTTCATTAAGTTCCTGCGCGATTTTTTGCAGGATAGCCAAATCCATTGGAAATACCATTAATTCTAGCGGGCTATTTTTGACAGGAACCGGCCAAAGCGAGGCAACACAATCTGAACCGCTTTATTCGAGCACAATTCATGACAGCAAAAACAGGAAATACATTTCTTTCGGTCAATTACCATACGGCCATTCTGTTCACTAATCGCCTGTGGAGGACAGTGCTGGCTGCAAATCCCGCATGCCTCGCAAGAAGACGGGTTTATTTCAGGCCTTGTGATAAGATGGTTTTCCAGGAATCTGCGGATTGGGTTCCAGTATGACAGATTCCAAGCCATAGTAGCGGATTTTGGCGGTTTGAAATCTTTGAGAGGAAACCCCGGAAGCTCATCACCCTTTAATTCTATTTGATCGTCCCTCGTTGTTCCGACGCCGAGGCGATGCCCAATCACACAGGTGAGGAGAGATTCGATCGGGAATCCTACGAGTCTACATACCACCGAATCCAGGGCGATAGCGTCTTTGGAAGCAGCGATGATCCCGAGATGCCTTGGCTGGCCGCTATTCGGGCCGTTTCGTTCCATCCCGAGGATGCCGTCCAAGATCGAAACAACAGGTCGGATTTTATCGTAAATCTGCACGAGCACTGTTGCAAATGTGTCAAACTCCCGGCCTGCCCGGAGGTGCCATGCGGCCTTATCCGTGCCGATCACGGTTCCGAAAAGGTTCTTCACTGCAAGCGTCAGCAGCATTTGCGTGTGAGTCTTCAATTTAGGCAAACTGACTACAGCATCGAATTCGAAAACTTCACTGGCTAAATCTATGCGGCGAAAAAGCCGATTCTCCGGGAATTCCACCGGCGCCTTCTCTATGAAGGGCACAGCCTCAATATTCATTTTTTTCATGAAGGAGTCATAGCCGGATTTGGAGAGGACACGGCGCAGGTTTCCCAAAGGGGGGCTGTCACCGATGAACGGCTTTGCCCCGGCATCAAGTAATATCGAAGCTACTGCCTCGACCACGGCCGGGTGGGTTACTATAGCTTTCTCCGGGCCGGCAGACATCAGCAGATTGGGTTTCAGCAGGATTCGATCCCCGTTCTTTATCATGGATTCCAAGTTGCCGAGGTCCTCGAAAACCTGCCGAATAACCGGAGCAAGCTTTGCCGGGGAGTAATCGTCGCACCTTCGGTACTGTGACTGTAGACTGCATTAATCTTGTTTAGCATCTCTTGATCGTCGGGTAAAGTCTCCGGAACGCGCCTTGGCGCCGGTGAGTTTGAAGAGGCGGCAGTCACAAAACTTTGTGGTCTTCTCCCGCCGAAAATCAAGCAAGAAAATGACCGGGCAACGTGCCAATCCCCTGCCCGCCATCCGGAAGGGACGCCTCTGGCTGTCTCATGCTCACTCTGCTTCTCCTGGGAAAAATCTTTTTGGATCGGATTTTCCTCTTGATAGTCGATTCTTTTTGTCTATAATGAGTACCAGTCTGGAGTCTCAATAAGAGACCCGGAACTTTGGTACGGTCTTAGAACATACCGCCTGGATCAACTAGACCGGGACGGAAGGACAAGAATAAGTGAATGCTATGGAGCCTTCCTCGCCGGAAGGCTTTTTTATTTGGAAAAGCGTTTATGGAAATCATTAACTCTGTGGCAGAAATGAAGGCGTGGAGCAGGGAACGCGTCGCGGCTGGAAAGAGCATAGGTTTTGTTCCCACAATGGGTTTTTTGCACGAAGGTCACATAAGCCTGATGCGCCGTGCTCGTGCGGAAAATGATTTTCTAGTTGTCAGCATCTTTGTCAACCCTACGCAGTTCGGCCGGAATGAAGATTTCGGAGCGTACCCCCGAGATCCTGAGTCTGATTCTGCAAAATGCGCTGAAGTGGGCACTGACGCGCTCTTTATGCCCGAGCCTGACGGTATTTACGGGTCCAATTATCAGACCTATGTAGACGTTGAAAACGTCTCCGGCCCTCTTTGCGGAGCTTCGAGGCCGGGACATTTTCGAGGAGTTGCCACTGTAGTGCTGAAACTTTTCAATATTGTTCTACCCTCAGCGGCTTACTTCGGACAAAAGGATTATCAGCAACTTCAAGTGATTAAGACTATGGTGAGAGATCTCGATCTAGATGTTCAGGTAGTCCCCTGCGCTACTGTGAGAGAAGAAGACGGTCTGGCCATGAGTTCCCGGAACTCCTATTTGTCCGATGACGAGCGGAGGCAAGCTGTATGCCTCAATCAGGCCCTTCTGGAAGCACGACGATTATTTGACGATAACGAATCCAAGGCGACCAGGTACATCGAGGCAATGACACAAAGGATAGAAAACGAACCTGATGCAAAAATTGACTACATAAACCTGGTGAATCCGGAAACCCTTCAGGACCTGGAAGAGGTCAATCATAGAGCTTTGGCGGTAATGGCAGTCAGAATCGGCAGAACCCGACTGATAGATAACATGATTTTCGAACGAGAAACAACTAAGACAGTAAGTCTTATTGAGCTAACGAGCCACTTTTTCGGCAAGATGCACAGTCCCACTCCGTTGGAGGCCATAAATGCTGCGGACAATGATGAAATCCAAAATACATCGAGCTAGAGTAACCGAGGCTTGCATAGACTACGAAGGTTCAATCACCATTGATTCCAGTTTGTTGGAAGCCGCTGATATTATCGAATATGAGCAAGTGCATATTTATAATATCTCCAATGGCGAGAGATTCATAACTTATGTCATCAGGGGGGAAGCCGATTCGGGCGTAATGTGTCTTAACGGCGCGGCAGCGCGGAAGGTTTCCGTTGGTGACCGGATAATCGTTTGTACTTACATTGCAGTTGATGATTCAGAGGCTCGAGGCATCAAAGGTCGCAATGTGCTGGTAGATGAAAGAAACAAAATAACCAAAATAACCTGAACGGGCCATGATCAAGAAACTGCTGCCCTTATATTCGCTCTCTTTGCGAGTTCAATACCTGACTCGCAAGATCGGAGCGTAAGGTTCTCCGCTCCCTGTGGAAAGTCTGTAATCCTTACCTTGTTTTAGCCATATCCGACCGATACTGTTGCCATCCCGCGTAATGTCGAGTGGGGTTTCCGTGTCCGTTAATTTCGAGGTATCTATACCTGCGGAGCGGCTGTTTTCCCATTTCAGACTGCGTCCGGCCATTTTAATAAACAAAGGAGTCCCGGAAGGACTATTTGTCTTCACATCCATAACCCTAATCATTGCGCCGGCCGGTAATTCGAGCTTGTCTCCGGAATATGCCGCAAAACTCAAACCGCCGGATCCTCTAAGAACAACATACTCCATCTTCGGTTCTGCAACAGCGATATAGGCTTCAGCGAACACCTTGTTATTCAATTTGGCCTGCAACGGGAAAATCGCGGTTGATCCGCGGAGAGTGGCGTACTTGGCCTGAAGATCTGAGGCTGTATTGATTTGATGCCCTCTGTCTTCACCAGTGTATGGACCCTCTGCCTGGAATCCGCGCAAATCAATTTTCATGGCCTTTTCCCGGTCGTGGCTCAGGTTTGTACGCGGGTCAAGGATGTACAATGAATCACCTTTTGTTACAGCCAATTCCTCACCCGGCTCGACTATGAATGTCTTGCCGTTCACCCGAACGCAAAAATATTGAACTCGCGGTTTTATACTGATTTCCGATATGGAATGAGACCGTCGCATTCCAGTTTTCACAGGAATAGTGGCTATCAGGTGTCGGTCCTTTTTCACTTCGATGTAAGTGTCTTCAGAAATGGTGATCTCTCGGCCTATGTCGTTGAATCCTTGAGCCCGTCCTTTAATACGAGCGGTCAGCCCGCGAGAGTAGTTTGATTCGATTTCGACTATCCTGATGCTGTCTCCTTGGCGCACCTCCAGCACATCATCACCTTTGACCACGACAGGCGTTGAATCATTGATTGAGACTATTAGGAATTTCAATTTCGGATCTTCCAGGTAAAGCTTTGGGTTCTCCACAACAATCCCTAGTTCTTCCAGAAAAGCGTTGATCACCATTGCTTGATAACGGACCCGCATGCGATGATCCGGAATATTTTTAGATGTTTCAATACCAAACGCCGGTATTCCCACGCGGGTCAAAGCATGAAAAGTCGCTGACAAGCGCTGTTCCTTATGAGGGGAATCCTTGGTAAGGGTCTTGTGATTGTTGAACCTGAATTGATGCTCCGGCACTGATATTTGAGCATTCACCTTCTCGAGCACCCGTTCAACTATGCTACCCAGGTTAAGCACAGCGCCGTCCGCGCGGGTATGCTCTTCCGCATCAGCTATTATAGATTGACCGAAGCGCATCGGGTTGCGCATGGTGGATTCCCACACCGGGGAAAAAAAACCCGACCCGTCATGCAGATTGAGAAAAAAATCGCTTTCGTTCATCAATTCCTTTATTACACCAATGATAGCCGCGTCGCGATCCGAAGCCATGACGCGACCCGCGAATTTTCGATTCATGTCGCCACCGAGTCCCCGGGAATTGCCCACAATGGAAGAAAAATTCGCTCGCGGGACTACGATCATATTGCCTTTCTTTAATGAGATATCCGCATATAAGTCCGCTGCCAGATAGCCACCAGGCTCATCCCCTTGTATTCCCCCCAGCAATAGCAGCGTAGGTCCGGGAATTTCTCCATTGATGAAATGGACTTCCAACTCCGCCTCAGTGCCCTTAAAATAGATTCGACTGGAGTTTTTGGCCTCAAGCTGAATGGATAAGAGAAGGATTAGAAACAAGGAAAGCAATAAGAACGCACGATAGTTTCCGTGGCGAAGAAAGCTACACATGCTGACACATGACTGCCCGACTTTCTCTCGACCAATTGTCGAGGTATTCCTGGGCCTTAAGTCCACTTTTTTGTGACTCAGTCGATGACGACAAACCATTTAAAACCAATAAACGCTTCTGAAATTCTTCGATCCGAGATGCTACAGCGCTCGTCTTTTTTCCGCTCCCTGTCGCGATCGCTCCTCTACAGCGCTTTTAGAGGGCGCAATTTTAATTTCCCGCCGATCAAAACCACGTTGAAAAACAATCTTCCCATTTTCCGAATACAAAATTATCGAGACTCGCGCCAGCGATGATCCAGTTCGAGGATCCGCATAAGGAAGTTCGACACGCTGGTTGTATTTAAATGATAAAGTCTCACCATCACGATAATCAGCCGGTAAATCTCCATCCCCCAATCGTGTCTGCTTCGGATAAGCCCAGATGGAATTTTCGCCCCGCTGATCAGTCATTTCCACAAAAACGAAAAGGTATCCCGAAAAACGGATCTCTGGAGCGTCTTTAATCAGTCGAAAGCTTACTGTTCCGCTGCTGCGATTTTTTGGCGCAGCAACAACTTCTTGCGCATCAAAGTTGATAAGGGCTTGTGCACCGGGATTACGAGCCGTTTGCGTCGAGGATCCGCCCACCGGCTCCGATCGATCCGATCTAGCTGCTACTCGCGGTTGCGCGACGGCCTGGGTTCCCGGAGCTTCTTCTTCGTCATCCTCCCCCGCCGGAGCGCGAACCTCAGGTTTTGAGGAATCTTGCAACGACATCAACGGACTTTCCGTCTCGGAGGGTTGCTCCGCCTTTGGCGTGGACCTGTTGGTCTGTTGCGCGGGCTGTCTTTGCCCTATCGCTGCCAACGTAGGCGTTTCACGCATTTCCTTCAGTCGCTTTTCTTGAACACTAAGTGCAAGGTCCTTTTGCCTCAATTCCTCCTTAAGCGCTTCCATTTTTTCAGACGAATCCGATCCAGCCGTCGTGGAGCCATCATTTACGCGAATTAAGGGACTTATCGAAAATACAGAGAGCACTACAAGAACCACCAACGCGATGCAGGCAAGTATAGCTACGCGCATCCTGAAGGGCGTCAGGTCTATCTGCCGTGTATTTCCTGAAGCGCTAATGATGACTAGGGAGTGACCAGCCTTATTACGAGGCTTCGGAACCGGGATGGGAGGAAGGCCTTTATAGGGGAGACCATCTCTCCTCGATGATCCGGAAACCTTGCCCCTTCTCGCCAGCCAGGACCATAGTTTTCCAACCTTTATCACGATATTCGTCTCCCTGGAACGACTGCAAGAACTTCACCAGCCAGGTCCCGTCTGACTTCTTGATTTCCACTCGGTCTAATTCCACCTGGATGATTCCGTACTTGCGGAAGAAATTTTGTTTTGACTTTAGGAACATCTTGTAATCCACTCTTCCGTCCTTGAAATCTGGATGATACATTTTGATGAACCTGTCAAGATCCTTTTGCACCCAGGCGCGTTTCCACCTGTTGAGAAAATCCAAAATTTCTTTCCTTTCGCCCGAGGACATGCCTGGTTGATGTAGGTCTTTATTCGATTTCGTTCGGGTAGGTTCGGAATTCCTCATGATCGGTTCGGCCGCCGGCTCGGAAAGCCGCTGTTCCACTGCCCCTACAACCGCAGCTCCCACTCCGGCGCTCGGGACCGACCTCCTGCGGTGGCACAAGGTTCGAACCCGCCGCATCGGCCCAATCAGTATTGGTCCGCACGAACTTGTCGGCTGTTTTGCGCACCTCCAGTGAAGGTATTTGGCCGTACGCTGGCATCAACCGAGCAACAATTAATCTTTCCTGCTGCTTATCCGCGGCGTACTTCTCATTAATATCCAGATGCGGGCTATCCGATTCCGGAGAAGTGGACGCGGGCAGTTTTTCAAGTACAACGCCTCTTGACGGTGCAGTAGGCCGAGGCGTTTCTGTTTCTCCGTACGCGGATTGGTCCGGTTCGTCAGTGGAAACCAGACGAATGCGAAAATTGCTTTTCTCGTCAACGCCGGATTTTGAATCATCATTATTCGTCCTGGCAAGAAGAGTTCGGGCTGGAAAAGCATCATCCACTGGCTGATGGTAATCCTCAGCATATACCCTCAACTTTCCGCCCGCGTCAGTTAGGTACAATATTTTTACACCGGTGCTACGGAAAGAATCCGAAGTGTACAATTGAGTGAAGATAGCTGTTATCAAGCCATTTTGGCGGTAAAGATAAATATTCCCAAGCTTCACTCGAATTGACTTATAACGCTGATTCAGCTTTCGTTTTTTTTCTTTCCAGGCGGCAAAATCAAACCAGCCGCTTTGAAAGTTATTAGAATAATGTCCCATGAAAGCGTCGACATCCCGAGATCCCCACGCGGAGCGCCATGACTCGACAAAATCCCGGATTCTTCGCTCGTTCTCCAAGATAGTCGATCGCGGTGCCATTATTGTTTTATCCACTACAATCAGTGGAGTGCTCTGCAGCCTGATAAATCGTGAAACCTTTGTAAGATCCTGGTTTTCCAGAGCGATACAACCATTAGAATCAGGCTTGCCGTTCAGTGGCTTATCGCGTCCATGAAGCCATATCCCATCCCCACTCTTGCCGTGACGTCGATCCACGAAATTCGGATAGTCCGTAGTAAATGCCCATAAACCATATTTTGCAGGGAGTGACCGTCCGTCTATAACGGAACAGAAGAAATAAACTCCTTCCGGCGTTTTCATATCACCGCGGACCCATTTATCGCCGTCGTTCTCTCCTGTAGAACATTTATAGGATTCAACAATCGACGGCTGCCCATTTCGAATTTCCCAGACGCTCAACCTCTGCTGAGACTTGTCCACAATCAGAGCGTGAAAAGTCCCTTCGACCGTCCAGTTCATGAGCGCTTGCGGATACAAGGTCTCTTCCGCATGGGCGTCCGGCGCAGGCACAGTGACGAGGACCCAGATTATAAGCAAAAGTAAGCCGGCGCTGAGGCAATCTCGCCGAAGGGGGAATTTGTAAAGTTTAAGAGCCAACATACGCTTTTCTTTACAAGTACTTGGGCTAAAAGTCAAGATGTTTTACATTAACTATTTGATACATAGTATTGAAACTCTTACCCAAATATTCTCTTAAACGATTCGTCTACCCATCTTAGCGCATAGTCCAGGTTGAATACCGATTCGATTTCGCTGGAATCCAGATGCTGCATGATCTCACCGTCATGGATGACAGCTGATTTGAACTCCGTTCCTTCTTCCCACGCTTTCATCGCGGCTCGCTGGACGATTGTGTACGCCTCCTCTCTTGTTAGGCCCCGATCTACCAGCCGGATTAGTATGGCCTCCGAAAAAATAAGCCCCCCGGTAAGCGACAGATTTTTCATCATCTGATCTTCATATATTTTCATGTTCCTTATGACATCGGTTAAACGATGCAACATGAAATCCGCGAGAATAGTGGCGTCCGGTGCTATGATCCGTTCGACCGAAGAATGCGAAATGTCTCTTTCATGCCATAGAGCAACATTTTCCATAGCGGACATCGCGTACCCGCGCAGTAACCGTAGCGAGACCCGCGAGATTTTCTGTCAGGACAGGGTTCCGTTTGTGCGGCATAGCTGACGAACCCTTCTGTCCTTTATGAAAGAATTCTTCCAGCTCCCCGACTTCAGTTCGCTGTAAATGTCTTATTTCGAGGCAATCTTTTCGATACTCGATCCGATCAAGGCCAGAGCGGTGAAGTACGCCGCGTGGCGGTCGCGCTGGATTACCTGGTTGGAAACAGGCGCGGGCTTCAGGCCCAATCTAGCCAATACAACTTCTTCCATTGCGGGATCCAGATGGGCATAGGTGCCGACCGCGCCTGACACCTTTCCCACCGCAATTGTTTCCAGCGCGGCATCCCACCGAACCAAATGGCGCGACATCTCAGCATAGTAAATCGCCAACTTAAGCCCGAAAGTGATCGGTTCGGCATGTATTCCGTGAGACCGGCCCACCATCGGTGTCCGTCTATGCTCCAACGCCCGAACCTTGAGGGCATCCAGAAGATCCACAAGACCTTGGCGGATAATTAGTCCGGCTTCCTTGAGGAGTAGAGAAAGGGCGGTGTCAACCACATCATATGAGGTAAGCCCCCTGTGGATATAACGAGAATCCTCCCCGACGTATTCCGCAACGCATGTGGTGAAAGCAATTACGTCGTGCCGAGTGACATTCTCAATCTCATCAATCCGTTTCGGATCAAAACCAGCCCGAGACCGGATCCTTTCCACGCTCGCCTGGGGGATAATTCCTCGTTCCGCCCACGCTTCGCATACGGCAAGTTCAATATCCAGCCATTTCCGATAGCGGTTTTCCGGTTCCCAAATTTTTGCCATTGCTTCACGCGTGTAACGCGGTATCAATCCCTTATCCTTTCCGCGGCACTATTAAAGCAGTACGGCAACACCTGAATTCCGGTCTCCCTGCTCGCCCCGTAGCCGAAACCAGATCTGAATTCCCATAAACGTGCCAGTCCCCGCCTCCCGTGCTAAAAGCGAGACCTTGCTGCTGAACAGATCACCTTACAATATATATAAACCAGTTTGCTGCCCGTGATACTTCGAGGATGCTCAGCTTATCACAACGCAGCGCGAACGTTGCAAATCCAAACTGACAATATTTTAATAGGTTCCCAGATATGAACAGCGCAGTTGAGTGCAGAAAATATTCAATTCACCCGATTTTTTTTGAAACACGTTCGGCGCTGAGACATCTAACTAAAAGAAAGAGAATACGATCGCAGCCGCTGACGAGGAAATGGAGGATTTTAGTTATGGCAAGTTCCAGTAAGGCTGAAAGAATTGTCAAAGATATGGAGCGGGATGCACCTTACATGTATGAAGGGCTGTACGGCAATTTTCTGCGCAATTATATGGAATTCGACAAATCAAAATGGACATCTGACCTTTCCAGTTATCTGACTCATGCAAACCAGGAGTGGGAAGACGTGGGATATGAAATAGCCTTGGTACTGTGGGAGAGATTTGAAAAGCGAATTTCCTGCTGAGGGAAACGGGCTGACAGCAAGTTAAGAGACACTAATGAAGTATGCAACGTAAAAGCCGGGCACGCAAACTGTGCCCGGCTTTTTCTTAAAATCTGAGATCAAGCCTTCCTGAGTTTCAAGCCTTCGCTTCAGCCGAAGCGCTCTCTTCCGTTGCGACAGGCGCAGGAATATAGTTCGGCTGCACCGGATATTTCAGATTTCTGCCTGCCGATTTGGCCCACGTTATGGCGATAGTGCGATAGCCCAGGTGCGCAAATTTTGAAAATGGCAGATAAAGCAAAAGCGTCAGGACGAACATAAGATGAATCGTGTACAGGATGTATGTTCCACCGATTGACCCCGACCAGCGTGCCAACTCTGTAAGAAGACCCGTTGCTCCCGTTCCGAAAATAGTAAACAGAAAGAACCAATCGAAATAAGAACTTGTTCCGGTCTGATCAGGCGCGGTTAATCTGCGAACCAGCATGATTGCTAATCCCAAAACGAAAGCCACGGCGCTGACGTTACCGAGGACCTTGATGGGAAGCGTCCCGGGCCCTCCGCGAGACGGTGGGTCAATGTGAAGAATATCTATATTAAAAGCAACAATGGCTGTCGTCACAAACAGACCGATCATTCCCCAAAAAACGAGAAGATGCGATGCGTAGCGAATATTGTTAGCTTCGCATTCTTTGAATGTAGTGTGAGGCAAAATCTCCGAGAGCCCTTCAATGAGACTGGGTATAAAAGGTTTCCGGCTGGTCTTCACTTCAATTACGCTGCTGGATTGCAATCTTTCCCAATACTTCCGAAGGCTCAGTACCAGAGAGATTACCGCAAAAATCAGCGCCAGGGTAAAAACTACCTGAATATATACGTAATCGATGAAGTGTCCGTAATGGATCGGCTTGGGAAAACTGAATCCATTATTGAGATAAACCAGCGCAAGTACGATTATAATCGGAATCGCTACAGCGACAATCATAAGAGCGGGGGTTCCGACTAGCTTGCCCAAAAACGAAGGCCATGAATACTGCTGGATGAGCATTTTACGAACAGCCTTCATGACATCTGCAGGGTACGCGCCTCGGGGACACTGTGTCGAGCAATCATTGCATTGATGACAAAGCCATACATCCGGATCATTCAAGAGCCGATCTTTCATGCCCCACTGAGCCCAGATCATCTCTTTGCGCGGATAAGGATTATTATCCGGAGCAATACGGCATGCAACAGAGCATGTCGCGCATTGGTAGCACTTCTTAAGATCCCCTCCGCCGGCGTCTATAAGATCTTTGGCAAACCGAAGGTCAGGTTCTGCAACGAATTCGTTCGCCATGAGTAAGCCTCCTTAAAAACCTTTGTAGGGGTTTGGTTCGAATTCAGCGAGCTTCTCCATGAACTCGTCCACTATTTTCGGGATCCTTGAATATTCATCTATAGCTAATTGCTCAACGCGGATGCGCTCCGGTTCAAGGACCAACCGCTGAAGAGTTTCCGATATTTTGCCCATACGGTATTCCGCGAGCTCGCTTCCTTTCACAAAATGGCATTGATAATCATCACCGTATTTGCATCCGATTAACAGAATGCCGTCTATGCCTTTTGATAGGGCATCGGCTATCCAGACCATGTTAATGTTTCCCAGGCACCTGAGTGGGATAAATCTCACAAACGAACTGTACTGATATCTATTGATTCCGGCCATGTCTATAGCGGGATAGGCATCATTTTCACAAATAAATGCCACTACCCGCGGCTTTTCGTCATATGCGTCGGGAACATTGATGGATTTAACCATGGAACCTATCATTTCCACAGAATGGTCCCTGAATGAGATAATGCGCTCCGGACATGAACCCATGCATATGGCGCATCTCCGGCAGCGGGTCGGATTAGGCAGCGGTGTTCCGTCCGGTTTTTCATCATAAGCCCCAAACGGACACTCTTCCGTGCATCGCTTACACTGGGTGCACCTCTGGGTGAAAATCTCCGGGAAGGACTCATCGCCTGCCCTGGGATGAACCGCTTTGCCCTGAGCAACCAACTCCACGCATTGAATCGCCTTCAATGCCGCTCCGGTAGCATCCGTCTCGCAGCTCATGAAATCCATGGGCTGCCTGACACACCCTGCAGTATAGATCCCCGTCCGTTGTGTCTCATAAGGGAAACATATGAAATGGGAATCGTTGAACCCGTAAGGATTCTGCGGCAAGAAAGGTCCTTGTCGATACTTCAGATTCAGAATTGCGGCATCTTTCGTGGTGGGGATCATTCCTGTGGACAACACCACCATGTCTGCATTGATCCGCAACTTCTCTCCCAGCAAAGTATCCTTCAGCTCAATATTAAGACCGGAAGAGCCATTGGTGACGCTCAGAGGCGTCCCCTTCGACAAGAAAACACCTGGATCGTCCTGCATTGCCTGATAGAATATTTCGTACTGACCCGGGGTCCTCATATTCTCATAGAAAATGTAAGCTTTTCCCTCCGGGTTGGCTTTTCGCACGTACTGGGCCTGCTTCAGAGTTACCAAGGAAGTTATTGACGAACAATAAAGGAACGGATGCTCATCTTGCGGGCTCGTTGCGTCAATAAAAGCAACGGAGCTGACTTCTTTCCCATCCGAGGGCCTCTTGATGGTGCCCTGAGCGGCCAATTCTTCCATTTGGACATTAGTAATAACATCGGGATATTTCCCGTATCCTAAATGTTCACATCCGGTTGGCTCCTCCGGCCGCCATCCTGAAGCAAGAATCACAGCGCCCACTCGAAAAGCTTCATGAGGAAAGTCTTTGGGCTCTTCGACTTCTTCGGCCGCAGCTTCGGGCTGTGCCTCGGAAGCAGCTGCGGGTTTCTTTTCTTCCTCACCCGCGGCTTCTCTGGCCAACTTGGCAGCGAGCCATTCGTTCTGCTCTTTAACGAGCTTCTCGTTCCACGGTCCATCCGGCCTTACGATCACGTCAAACATACCAGGCGCGCCGGAAATACTGTAGACTCTATGGCCGGTAAAAACTCTTATCTTGTCGCTCTTATTTACCGCTGAAATCATTTCCTGCGCCGGTGAATCAACAGCTTCCGTGTATGGAGGCTTGCCGTTGAATACCTTATGGAATTTGTTCGCCCAACCGCCTAGTTGAGGTTCCTTTTCCACCAGATATACCTGTGATCCCGCTTTAGCCGCTTCGAGAGCTGCTGTCAAACCCGTCACACCCCCGCCGATAATGAGGATGCTCTTATCGACAGGCGTCCATGAACGGAGGCCGATCCTCGTACTTGCTGGTTTTTGTTATCACCATTCTCATATAATCTTCGGCCAGCATCTGCGTATCTTCATCGTTTGCAGGATGGCTCCAAATGACATGCTCCCGAAGATTAATTCGTTCGGTGATTATGCCGTCGAACTTAAAATCCTGTTGGAATACCCTAGCAGAAGGCCCTGCAATGATAACGGCAGTCAATTGTTGATCCGCTATGTCACCCTTGATTTCAGCCAATTTATCTGCGGTGTTCCAGTAGGCGCCTGCCTTGCAAACAGGAACATTGAATTCATCGTTGGCCACAGCGGAAAGGGCTTCCACGTCAAGGGATTCGCCAATGCCATATCCTGTATCAATATAAACTCCGATTCTATGTTCCATGGCTTACCTCCCTACCGTATCCTGAAGCGCTTTCAATGCGGCTCCTGTAGCATCCTGCAAACAGGTGCCGACATCCATCGGTCTCTTTGAGACCCCCGCTGCATGTATACCTTCGTCCGACACCACGAATCCGAATTCGTCGTAAGATACTCCCGGAGCTGGAATCTTTTCGATACTGGTGTTCGGTTGCATGCCGGTTGCAAGGACGGCCATGTCAAAGGTTCTTCGTATCTTGTTGCCTGATAGTATATCCTCTCCTTCCAAAATCACGTCCTTGGTCGCCGGATCTTCAGTTATATTCACGATCTTGCCTTTTGTCAGAATGATGTTCTCGTCCTTCGTGACCCTGTCGTAGAAGAACTCGAATCTGCCGTACGCTCTCAAATCTATATAGAAAATCTGAGCCCGAGAATCGGGATTGTAGTCTCTTAAATAGGTGGCCTGTTTCAACGAGGCCAAGCAGCAAATTGATGAACAATATGGGAGATGATTTCTGTCTCTTGACCCGGCACATTGCACAAAGGCCAGGTTGTTAACTTTTTTTCCATCCGACGGCCGAACTATTTCTCCTTTGGTAGGCCCATTGGCTGCGGCCAGCCGTTCCATCATGACATTTGTTATGACGTTCGCGTAACGTCCGAAGCCGAGTTTGTCGAGTTTAGTGGCATCATACGGCTTCCAACCCGTGGCCCAAACAATAGAATCCGCCTGGACCTCAAATGTTTGAATTTTTGCATTAAGATCTATATCTATTCCCTTGGATTTGCATGAATCTACGAACGTATTGAATTCACCTGAACCGTCAATTCGTTTCAGTGCCTCTCTATCGGCCACGAGATTCATCGGGTAGGCCATTTCATAAGGGAGATAGACCGCTTTAATACTGTCCATGCCGTAATTGAAATCATTAGGAATCTCTACAGGGCAATCCTCAACGCATTTACTTGTCGCTGATTGATCCGAGACATATCTTGGAGACACTTTTATAGTCGCTGAATAATTACCTTTGGCGCCGGAAATATTCTCTACCTCTGCCGAGGTGTACACCTTGATATCGGGATTTCCTCGGATCCGTCTAAAATTTATTTCTAATCCGCACGTGGGAGGACAAAGCTTGGGAAAGTATCTATGCAATCTGGCCACACGACCTCCCAAATATGGGAGTTTCTCCACCAGGATAACTTTGCAGCCTGCCTCCGCGGCTTCGACCGCGGCAGTAATCCCACTAATGCCGCCTCCAACCACGAGTACGGTCTTTTCTCCAGCCATGTTTGCCTCCCTGAAACGGAGATGAGAGGGTACCGTGCCCCCCTCCATCCCGCTTGATCGTTCTCTAATAAAACTCCGGGTGCAGGCAAAGGCACCCGGAGCGTTTCGAGATCAGTTATTGGTTAGTTGACTATTGAAATGACAGGAACCTTCTTGAATTCCCATTTGCCGTCCTTGATACGTGCAATTGACGAAAACTTTCCAGTTCGCCTCATCCAGATTGGGCTTGTCGTTCCGGAAATAGTATCCCGGCCAACGGGTCTCTTCACGGAAGAGAATTGTTCGTGCGTGAGCTTCCGCCTGCCACAGTCTCTGGATATTTTCATGGCAGCGCAGCAGATCGTGCAGATCGGCAGCAGCCAGCTTCTCGGAGTCTTCCTTCAAATATCCCAGAAGTTCCAGAGCCCTTTCAAGCTTCTTATCGTTTGTTTTGAAACCTGAGGTCACGCCGCCGACATACTCATCCATGATTTTCTGCAAGCGGAACATGAACATCTTGGGCCGGCAGAATTCCGGGTTGATCTCCGGATCGCTGGATTTCGCGGCATGCTCTGCAAATATGTCGAGAGGCTTCAGGATCTGAGCCTTTAGCTCATTCACCTTACCGGCATCGACATTAGGCTGGGTATTATTGTCCATCACGAATCGCACCATGGACTTACCGGCAGCTCGCCCTTCGGCATGGGAGCCGGTAGAAAACTTATGGCTGGAAGCGCCGGATGCGTCGCCTGCGCAGAACAGACCCTTTACCGTGGACATATACTCATAGCCCCAGAAGTACTCTTTCGGAGCGAGGTCTTTGGGTCCGCTCACCCACGCGCCGGATGCGCCAGAGTGAGATCCAATAAAGTATGGCTCTGAGGCCGCGATTTCTGAGGACTTCTCCTCAGGCTGCACGTTCGTGCCCGCCCAAAGAATGGCCTGTGAAATAGTCATGTCGAGGAAGTCTTCCCAGGCTTCTGAATCGAGTTCCTTCATCTTCTTCTTGAACTCTTTGGGGTCGTCCTTGAACTCTTCGGCTATCTTCTGAATGGCTTCCTCGGTCCTCATGTAGATCGGTCCCAGGCCCGCGAACTCGTCGAGCATTCCCAGCCAGTTACGTAGGTTGGCGGGAATGGGCTTCACTGCTCCGTAGGAGCCCCACTTCCCAAGCTCGTCCTTGTGCTCGACCATGTACTCGCCGCCGTAGGCGTTGGTCGCACGGGACTTGAACAGGAGGAACCATGCGCCGACAGGTCCGTAACCATCCTTGAAAGCGAACAGGGATGAAACGGACTTCCTGGCAGGTCTGCTCCGCGCCGGCTAATAGCGTGAAAGCTAGGCTTGAGCCGGTATTCCAGGGTGGATACCATGCACGGCCAAGACCTTCGCCTACGCTCCTGGGCTTGAACACGTGAACAGCGCCGCCCATGGCCGCCAATACTGCTTTGGCCTTGAACACATAGAACTTGTCTTCACGGGTGCTGAATCCGACAGCGCCGGCGATCCGATCACCATCCATAATCGGATAGGTGATGAAGATGCGCTCGAAATACTCTCCACCGTTTTGCGCCAGAGCGTTCTTCGCTGCCTCGGCTATAACCACTTTATAAGATTCACCGTTGATCATGAGCTGCCAACGGCCTTCATGAACGTAATTGCCCGTGCGCATCTTTCCAGATGGGGAGACCCCATTTTTCGAACAGATGCACAGTCGAGTCCACGTGTCGAGCAATGTCATAAACCAGGTCCTCACGGGTGATTCCCATTAGGTCATTACGGACGTAACGTACATAGTCTTCGCAGGTGTTATTCCCGCTGTTGAGATCAACGTACTGGTTAAGGGCCGATAGACCCATTGCTACTGCGCCGGAACGATCCATGGCGGCCTTGTCCACAAGGGTGACCTTCAGACCGTTCTTCTTGGCCCAATAAGAGGCCTCGACCGCGGCGCCGCATGCGGCCATACCGCCGCCGCATATTAGGATATCAGTGGTGACTTCTACAGTCTCAAAATTCGCCATATTTATTTCCTCCCAAAATTACTTCTTTATTGTCGGGAGCTCTTTTAGCCTCAAGGCCTCGGGCTCGTTGTAAAGGCACTGGCTGGCCAGGTCGGTCGTGACCTCGCCGAAACCACCATCAGGTTTGGCAGTACCTTCCGGAGTCGTCCGAATCGGGAATTTGAAGCGCTTTACCATTCCGTTGCGGAACTTGACAGTCCACATAATATCTTCGGAACCCCGAAGCGGTACAACCGACGCGCCCATAGGAACGAAGTCCGCGTAACCCCTGACGTCAATTGCCTGCTGAGGGCAGATTTTTACGCAATTGTAGCACTCCCAGCATAGTTCCGGCTCTCGGTTCCAGGCTTTCATTTTTTCTTTGTCAAGGACCATCAAATCATTCGGGCAGATGTACATGCAAGCCGTCTTATCCTGACCCTTGCATCCATCACATTTCTCCATAATAACGAAGCTTGGCATGAACTAACCTCCTAGGTTTAGTTAGGCTTTTAAGTTAATTTTTTCCCCTCTGGGGCTTGTGTTATAAGGCGTTATTGCCCGAGACCCTCCTTTCTATATGTACTCGTTGCGGCCTCTGACCGAGGTGGATGCGGCACAAACAGTTATTCTGAGAGTAATTGTGTTGTGAGCGCCACACTCATTCTCACCCCAGCCACCGGAACTATTTCCCGACTTTGAGTTCTAGCGAGCTCATGGCCAAGGACCGCAATCGTTCGCCGGCTCTGGTAGTCCCCACTGTTCCTGACCAGAACAGGTCTTCACTGGCTCTTGAATTTTAGAGCAGGTACGGGGTCTGTTCTTGACCGACCACATACGGAACAAGAAGTCTAAATTAAATCAAATTCGGTAGGAGGGTGTCAAGTACATTTTGATATATAAATCGGGCTTTTTTGTTCACGAAATTAGGAGCCGCCGGACTTGTCAGTCACATGTTTACATGTTAACATGGAAAATTACGTAAAGGAGCTTGAATCCATGATTAATCCTTTAAGAAACGATCCGTGCCCATGCGGAAGCGGACTTAAATATAAAAGATGTTGCCTGAAAAAAGCCCCACAAACTCAAAATTTCAACCCTGAGTCGGAAGGAATTCGAACTCAAGCTTTCAAGGAAATGTCCCAAGAAAATTTTGAAGAAGCTATTCGCCTTTTTCAATCGTGCCTGGAATTTTCATCTGAACCTTATCAAATTTTCGAAGCTATAGCAGCTTGCCATGATGGTTTGGAAAATTATTCGTCGGCCATGGAATATTATATTAAAGCGCTTGAAAATTCACCGATATCTTCTCACAGGGAATTGCACTACCGCCTTGGAGTAGCCGCCGGCTGTGCAGAACAATTCGACCAGGCGCTTTCTGCATTTAATAAATGTCTTGAATATCACTCTTCTGAGGCCGTTAGAAATAATTTACTGGGAATCTTAAAAATAATAGAAGATATCCGAAATGGAAAAGTCGACCCTAGCTTTTTCAGAGTTCGCGTGCAACTGCAGCGAGCTTTTTCCGATATGGAAGCTGAAAACTATGAGGCGGCCGCTGCACGTTTGGAGAAACTTGCTGCGATAGATCCTGAGAATTCGACGATTTTTTACAATCTCGGTGTCGCTTACACATTTTTGAAGAAGGAGGAAGAAGCTTTAACTCAGTTCCAGAAATCGGTGGATCTCAATCCGAATTATGCCCAAGCTTGGTACAACCTCGGCCAGATATCTCTCATAAAGAAGCGTGATGTGTCTTATGCGTTGCACTGTTTCGAGCGTGCAACTTTGGCTCGGCCAGATTATACAAGCGCTCATCATCAACTTGGTATCGTTTTCGAATTGCTTGGAGACAAAGCAAGGGCCCTATCCAGTTGGAAGGCCACCCTGGAACTCGATCCTGAAAATAAGGCGGCAAAAGAAAATATACGCCGCCTGGAGGCGGTTCAAACAGAAGGCGCCTCAGCGCAAATCAATTGAAAGGAATTTAGATGAAAATAAGTGAACCGGCGAGCCGGTGCGATCAGCGCATTATGACCTGGGATAATACTTTCGATTTTTCCTGCCGGCCCGGAATTGATTGTTTCAACTCCTGTTGTCGAGATGTGACTATCTTTTTGAACCCTCTCGATGTAGTCAGATTGAGAAAAGCCCTGGATATCCCATCGACAGCCTTTCTGCACAAATTTACCGACATGGTAATATCGCCAGCGAGTGGGTTACCTGCCGTGGTTCTCAAAATGGGCGCCGACGAGCAGAAAAAATGTCCGTTTGTTACTGAGAAAGGCTGCGATGTATACGAAAATCGGCCATATTCGTGTCGACTTTACCCCCTGGATACCGAGCAAGGAGTCGAGTACTCCTTTATCGTGCAGCCGGATAAATGTCACGGCCTTAACGAAACTGACGAATGGACTATCGAACGCTGGAGAAAAGAGCAAGGTCTTTACGCCTACGATGATCTCGATCATAATCTCAAAGATGTCATGTGCGCGGACCAAGTATGGGAGCAAAAGATTCAAGATTCGCGGATGCAGGACATGTTTATGATGGCAATTTACGATGTAGACCGTTTTCGGGAATTCGTATTTGAAAGTTCCTTCCTAACAAAATTCCATGTTGATGATGATATACTGGAAAAAATTCGCGAGGACGATGTTGCGCTTCTTTATTTTGCGGGGCAGTGGCTTCGTTTCGCGTTTTTCGGGAAGAAGGGATTCTTGAAAATCGACCGGGATTATCTTGACCACAAGAAACAGGTAGTTCTCGGCGGAAAAAGGTAGAGGTCATGAAAGGCTTTATCTTCAAAGTTGTAATAATTCTATTCAGTTCGTTCTTGTGGCTCTCGTTGGCTGCCGCAGATTCCGTTGATGAGCATCTCAAGAATTTGAAGAGTGAAGACCCGAAAATCAGGGCCAAGGCGGCCTACGAACTGGGATGTGGCTGAAACAAGCCTGCGAGGGCGGTTCCGCCTCTCATCGAAGCTCTTAAAGATAAAAACTCGAAGGTCAGGAAAAATGCCGTCGAGTCATTAGGTTTTTTCCCTCGAGAAAGCACGGATACAATTCCGGGGTTGTTAGGACGTCTTGAGGATAATGATGTGGAAGTGCGCCGTGCGGCCATTCTGGCCTTGGGCAATCTCGGAAAAGGCAATTCTAAAGTGGAAGAGGCTCTGACAAAATTCACTCATGATCCAGACCCGGTCACCAAACTTGATGCTGTCGTTGCGATGGCGGAATTAGGAAAAATGGATTCGTCTGTTATCCCTACTCTGATGGTTGCACTGGGGAATGAGAAGGAAACCACAGTTAGAGCTGCGACAAAAGTCCTTCGCTCATTAGGCGAAGAAAAACCACAAGACGTGCTGCCGGGTTTGTTGGAAATTTTGGATAAGAAACAGCAACCTGCGGCTGTGAATTCAATTAGGGTTCTGCGAGGCATGAAATCCCAGGCCTTGGAGGCACTCCCTCGTATCGCCGCGCTGTACCCGAACGTCAACGGCCAAGACAAAAGGGAAATACTGGATGCTCTTACAGGCATTGATGCCCAAGGAGATGTTGCGATACCGGTGCTGGTGGAAGCATTGAAAGAGCCTGCCGCTCCCGATCGAAGAGAAGCTCTTCTGGGACTGATGAGATTTCGCACCAAGTCAAATCTCTTCATGGATTCGTTAATAGAAGAGCTCAAGGATACTGATCTGGAAAATAGGTTATTTGTAATAAACATTATCAGAGGACTTGGTCCACAGGCGGAAAAGGCTATACCCGCCATGAAAGCACTTACGGAAGATAACGAACCTCAGGTGCGCAGCGCGGCCGTTAATTCTCTCGCAGGGTTTGGGGCATTGCCGGGAGTAATCCAGACTATCGGAAAGCTCGTCAAAGATCCCGATCTTCGCGTCAGAATGACTTCGATTGGGGTTCTAAGGCGCTTGGGTCAAACAAAGCCGGAGTTGGTGGTACCGATTCTTCAGAGCGCCCTTGAATCGGAAAAGCAGGAGGCAGCGAAGCGATCTATTATGGGAGCACTGGATACGCTCAATAAAGTCTCGTCAGCCCCTGCTACGCCGCAATCAGTAAAACAGCAGAACCATAACTGAGGTTACGAGGCACGACTACTCAGATATCCAGGTCCTGGACCTCTCGTGCGTGGTCCTTTATGAACAGGAACCGGCGCCTGACGTCTTTTCCCATGAGAGTATCGAAGACTTCGATGAGTCTTGTCTTCATCGTCTATGCTAATTCTCAAGATTTTGCGGGTCTCGGGGTCCATGGTGGTCATCTTCAAGGTCGGGGCATCCATTTCACCAAGACCTTTGAAGCGTTGAATTTCAACTTCTTTGCCATTACGAGTCTTTAGAAGTTTTTCCTTTTCTTTATCCGAAAAAACATAACTGATTCTCGACTTTTTCCCGGAACCTACGGCTATCCTATAAAGAGGCGGCATTGCTAAATATACATGTCCTTTTCTGACCAGCTCCGGAAGAAAACGATAAAAGAACGTCAGCAGCAATGTTGCAATATGATGACCGTCAACATCCGCGTCGGTATTGATTATGATTTTTCCGTAGCGCAGCCGCGAGTAATCAAACGATTTGCCCATGCCGGTCCCGACGCTCTGAACAAGGCTATGGATTTCCTTATTGGCTTTCAGCTTTTCACCGGAAGCCTGCTCCACGTTGAGGATCTTGCCTCGTATCGGTAGTATGGCTTGAAACCGACGATCGCGGGCCTGCTTGGATGAGCCGCCTGCACTATCGCCTTCAACTATGAACAATTCGGTATTCTCGACTGATTGCAAGGAACAATCCGCCAATTTGCCGGGGAGCGTAAGCCGTCGCGTAGCAGCTTTTCGCGTTACCTGGTCTCTCGCTGCTCTGGATGCGGCCCTAGCTTGTGAGGCAAGCACTACTCTGCCGGCCAATGCCGCGGCCTGGGTCGGATTCTGATGCAACCACGTTTCTAGAGCATTCCGCACCAGCGGTTCCACCTGCTGTGCTGTTTCGCTGGTGAGACGTTCCTTTGTCTGGCCCTGAAATTCCAGATTTCCGTGCAGATAGACCGAGATTATTGCCTGCAAGCCCTCCCTTACGTCCTCGGCTGAGATCCCCTTTAGCCCTTTGGGAAGACCATTCCGTTTTTCGATGTATGCCCTAACCGCCCGAGTTATTCCGTTGCGAAATGCTGTTTCGTGCGTGCCTCCGTTCGGAGTGGGTATTGAGTTCACGAACGACAGAATCCGATGAGAGGTCTGCTCGGTCCACGCCATCGCGATTTCTACCTGCAGATCGTTCTTATAGGAATAATAGAACGGCTGAGCATCAATTAGAGTACGATCGTGGACCAATTTTTCGAGGAAGTCAGAAATTCCTCCCGGATAGCAAAAAGTCTCAACGGTATTCTGAGCCTCATCGGCGAAGGTGATAGTGAGGCCCGCAATCAGGAATGCCTTTGTCCGGAGTCGCTCGCGAATCAGATCTGCTGAAAATGTTCTGTCCGAGAATATTTTTGAATCGGGCAGAAATACTACCTTCGTTCCTGTATGCCCGGAACCGGGAACCTGCTGCAATGGGGAAACGGATTTTCCTCTCCGAAACTCTTGTCGATACCGCAAACCCTTGCGCTCGACTTCAACGACCATTTTTTCGCTCAGGGCGTTTACCACCGCGGCGCCTACGCCGTGCAGACCACCGGCGACCTTGTAAGCGTCATCATCGAATTTTCCACCCGCATGGAGATTGCAGAAAATCGTTTCTACCGTGTTCTTTCCTGTGGTCGGATGTTTCTCTATAGGTATGCCGCGACCTGTATCGGCAACGGACACACTTCCGTCAGCCAGCAAAATGACATCTACTCGGTCACAGTGTCCGTTAAGGGCTTCATCCACACTGTTGTCCAGGACTTCCCAAACAAGTTGATGCAGACCCTCCGGCCCGGTTCCACCTATGTACATGCCCGGTCGCTTTCGGACTGCTTCCAATCCCTTCAATACCTGAATAGTTTTAACTGTGTATTCGCTCATGCCATATAACCTTCGTCTCGAGACAACCGTCTTAAAGCGGAAATGGACTCGGCCACTTTCTTGCCCCGAGTGCTCCTATTAGCCATTGGAATATCCGCGGCTTCCAGTATCTGCTCCTTACCCTCTTTTGAATCAATCTGAAGACTATCACCCATATTCATTAATGCTAAGCCAACCACATGGGATTCCGGGGTTACTTTGATCATGCGCACGCCCTGTCCCGGCCCAGCGAGAATAGGAACCTGATCGACAGGAAAAACAAGCATCCTTCCCGAATCAACTGCTATGGCGACCACCTGTCCGTCCTCAGGAATTGCGGCGACTACTTCATCTGTTTGACCCAAACTGACAAGTTTTCTGCCCGAACGTTTGGTAGATTCCCTCAAAATACTATAATCAAATCGGAACCCTTTTCCATTGCGGGTTATGAGAATGCCCCTTTCGAGAACCGGAACCGAAAAGCCTTCATCCGGAGAATCCGCCCTATCCTGTTCGAGGCTTCCGAACAAGAAATATTGCGGGGAATCATCTCCGTCGGAATCAATAGACTCGTTGGGCAGGTCGAGCATTTCCGGTTTTTCGCGTGGCGGAGAAATGATTGTATCCGGCGCAACGAATCCCACTGCAAACTCGCCGTCTACAAGCCCGAAAAGGCTGTTGATCGGCTCTCCAAAGCCTGTGCTCGACGGAATATCCAATGCCCTGGTGACATAAACCTTCCCGAGATTCGAGAAAATCGCCACAGTGAACCCTGTGTTCACCCTTACGTGGCCCAGAAGACTGTCGCCTTCACGGAGTTTTACTGTTGTGGGGTCTTCGATTTCGGTCTTCACGCGGCGGATCCATCCCTGGCGGGACAGGATTACTGTGACGTCCTCATGTTCCACGAACTCGTCCGGATTATATGCTTGTGCAGGGGCTTCCTTCTGCTCCATGATTCTTGTACGGCGTTCGTCACCGAATTTAGTCGCTATTTCGGCTAGTTCGCTGTCCACAATCTTCCATATTCTGGTCTCGCTTGCCACATCACGAGCAATTTCAGAAGCTTCAGTCTTCTTGGCTGCGAGTTCATCCAACACTTTTCCGATTTCCAGGCCAACCAATTTGTAGAGACGCATCTCCAAAACAGCGTCGACCTGTTCCGAGTCCAGAGCGAAACCGGCTTTAAGTCCTTCTTCAGCCTGTTTTCGGGAACCCGCGGACCGGATTATGTGAAGCGCTTTGTCTAAATCGTCAAATAATGTCTTAAACCCTTCCAGAACATGGATTCTTTTCTGGAGAATTTCCAATCGGTACTTGAGTCTTAAGATGGTTTTTTCGTATCTGAAATCCAGAAAATAATGAATAATCCTATCGAGCCCTAGCCGTTCAGGCGTGCCCAGCGGTGTGATCGCTATATGGTTGATCGGGAAATTGATTTGTAAATCACTGTGCTTGTAAAGAAAGGCCATCATCGACTCAGCGTTAACATCACCGCCGCGCAGCTCGAGCACTATTCTTACATCCTGTGTGCTTTCATCACGGACGTCATGGATATGTCTAAGCTTTTTATCTTTTATTAGTTGAGCAATACGCTCTATCAATCTGGATTTGTTTACTGAATAAGGAATAGAGGTAACGATAAGGTTTGTCTTTCCCCTCCCAGCTGATTCCAGCTCAAATGTGGCTCTGATCTTAATAAATCCGTGACCCGTTGTGTACACTTCCGCCAAGTGCTTGGGATCCTCAAGTATCTCGCCGCCCGTAGGGAAATCCGGTCCCTTTATGTATTTGAGCAATCCTGATGTATCAAGATCCCTATTGGTAATCGCCGCCCTACACGCGGCTAATACTTCAGTTATGTTGTGCGGCGGAAACGAACAGCTCATCCCCACGGCAATCCCGGATGAGCCATTTAAGAGAAGATTCGGAATCGCGGATGGCAGAACGTCCGGCTCCTCGCCCATAGCATCATAGGTCGGGTGGAATTGAGTGGTGCCCTGGTCGATGTCCCGCAACAAAAGTCCGGCGAATGTGCTCAGGCGCGTCTCAGTATAACGCATAGCAGCCGGTGAGTCTCCATCCAGAGAACCGAAATTTCCAGAGCCTTCTATAAGAGGATACCTCAGGCTGAAATCCTGAGCCATCCTTACCATAGCTTCGTATGCCGCTTGATCGCCGTGGGGATGATATTTACCAATAACTTCACCTACAACAGCCGCTGATTTCCGCATTCTGGCCGTGTCCGTTAACCGCATGCTCTGCATGGCATATAAAATACGACGGTGAACCGGCTTCAGGCCATCCCTTACGTCCGGCAAAGCGCGCGAAACTATTGTTGAAAGAGCGTATGCGAGATAGCGTTTTTCAACCTCATAACGTAAGACCGCCTCGTTCTTGGCGGCTTTTGTTGCAGGGTTATTTTGATCAACAGATATCATTTCAATCACTTTTCTATTCAAGACGGTTGGACGTACCCACCCGTTCCGGGGAACAGAACATATCCAAGCCGCGCGGTTTAATCCAACATAAAATCGCTGTTCACATAAAATTAGGCCTCAGGAAGAAAGCCGTTCTTATAATAACCATTTGAATGTGTTTGGGTTAGTTTGATATATTGGCGCGAGTGATAAAGGGCCGTGCCGTATCATGAGTCATTCCATTGTTTGTGATATTTCGGGAGCGCTCTTTTTGCCTCAATTTGGGGCATCGTCCCAATTTACCTGGGTAAATCACACGCGTGTACCCGGGTAGCAGTCTGAATTCCAAATTTTATACTGAACGATGAGAGAAGGACCTGGTCCAAATTAAGACATACTCACCTCAGGATTTGCCGATAAGGGGTGGTCCGTTCCTTTCCAAATTTAACGAGAAGTGACGGGGAAGTATTCCCGTCGAGGAGAATGCATGGAAAAGCGCAAGATAACGGCCCGCGAAGTCCTCAAGGACGTGCAAGCAGGAATGAACGATACTGCTCTGATGAAGAAGTACATGCTTTCAGCACAGGGCCTTCAAAGTGTATTCAATAAGATGATCGAAGCGCGCATAATCACCGAGGAGGAAGTGGACGCACGAGTTCCGCTGTCTGAAAGGACAGTTGATATTGGTTTGTTCATCTGCCCAGCTTGCGGAAATATACAAGGAAGAGAATTCACTGTGTGCCCCAGATGTGATTATGTTGCCCCGGGGCAGGCAAAAAAACCAAAGACTTTGAGGACCTCTCCAAAAAAATCAAAAGCTCAGCCGAGTCGGGGGTCTTCGGCGCAATATAACAGGAACTCTCTGGGCGGGGAATCAGTTGTATCGTCTCGCGTCGTCGAACCGGATGACGCGGGTCAAGCCCCGGCTGAGAGAAAACCCGATCTGCGCAGTACAATCAGGTATTGCCGCATTTTGGGCATCAGTGCGTTGCTGGTGTACATTCTGGTCGGTGTAGCTCTGCTGGTAGTGATACAGATTTCTGCAAACCAGGGATTACTAACCGCCGTTCAATCGATTTTAGGCGTTTTGATACTCGGATTGCCTGCCATCATGACCGGATTTGCCATTTTTGTTATATTGCGGGCGCTTGCAGCGTCAATGGCAATTTTGCAGGATATTTCAGATCAGGCTCAAGACTAGTACGTCAACATTTCATCTTAACGGCACAACATAGCTAACGGACCCTAGCGCCAGGCTGTATTTCCGTTCGAGGTTGGCGTTGATATAGGTTTACCCAACGGTTGTGCTCTGCAAGACTGCTTGAAAACTGGTGGGTTCCATCGTTCTTTGCCACAAAATACAAATAGTCCACATCCGCCGGTCTAACTGCGGCGATCAGCGATTCGCGGCCGGGGTTTGCTATCGGCCCTGGAGGTAGGCCATCAATTTGATAAGTGTTATACGGCTGCTTGCGATCCAAATCGGATCGCGTGATCTTGGAACCCATGGGTTTGATCCCGTAGATGACGGTCGGATCTGATTGCAGGCGCATCTTATTTTTAAGACGATTGTGAAAAACTGCTGAAATCAACTCGTGCTCCGACGGTCTTGCCTCTTTTTCTATTAGCGACGCAAGTGTTACAACTTGTCCCATGGTCCATCCGGATTGCTCAACCAGCGACCGAACATGTTTGTCATAAACTTGGTGGAAATGTTGAACCATTCTGCGAATAATTAGCTCCCCGTCAGCTTTCTCGGAATACCTGAAATAATAAGTATCCGGGAAAAGATACCCTTCCAAAGAGTCCCCATCCACGGCCAATTCTTTCAAGAAGGCCTTATCCCGGCATAATGAAAGGAATTCATCGCGTGACATTAAACCTAGCTGCTGGAAGATATCGGCGACTTGAAAGATATTGTACCCTTCCGGCACAGTGAGAGATATCATTAGAGTCTTACCCGAAATCAACAGGTCCAGCACATCTCCCGCATCACTACCGGTTTTTAAAGCGTAGTCTCCTGCCTTTATGTTTCTCTGTTCACCCCTTATCCATGCTACCAATTTGAAAATCAGACGATTGGAGATAATGCCTTTTTCCTGAAGAATGCTCGCTACTTGGGAAACAGAAGCCCCTTTGGGAACAGTGACGATGACTTCCTGGCCGGCCACCAAATTTTCGGTTGTTTTTTGTTGAACCAGCTCATCGAGAAAACGGGGAATTTTTGTGTAGACAAAGTATGTGGCTACCCCAAGGCCAATCAGTATTGAAATCGTAACTAAACCCTTCAATATTGAAACAATGGAGACTCTCATGAGTTTGGTCTTTCCTTTACTTTTTGCCTGTCCAGATACCCCTGGAGAATTAGGACCGCGGCAAGTTTATCGATAACTTTGCGTCTTTTGGATCGGCTCATGTCCGCTTCGAGCAGCACGCGCTCTGCAGCGACAGTCGACAATCTTTCATCCCATTCTCGTATTGGTATAGTTACCTGTTGTTTAATAGTTTGTATGGTGGCCCTCACCTTTTCCGCTTGCGGCCCTTCGGTGCCATCCATGTTATACGGAATTCCCACAACAATTGCTTCGGCACTATATTTTTCCGTTAATCTGAAGATCGCCGCAGCGTCTTCCTCAGGGCTCTTGCAGCTTATGGTTTCTAGGCCCTGGGCCGTAAAACCCAACTCATCGCTAATGGCGACTCCGATTCTCTTTGAACCAATATCAAGCCCGAGAATTCTCACCAGTGGTCTCCTGCAACCCCTACTGCTCGCAAATCCGCCACTTCGGGCGGGTTACGTTTATTTAATTCTTGCTCTTATGTCAAGAAGCGGATGAAAGTACTCCGAGTCTTAGAACTCCTTCTTCATTGCATCATTAATTAAAATGACAAAAATACTTGCGAATCTGTTCCAGCGACCCTGCGAGCCACACAATCACACCAGCACTGGAATGGGCTAAATTGACGGGCCTGATTTGTTTATCGTTTTAGATTGGTCCATGCCCGAAATATATTTTCAGGATATGAATCGAATGGAAAACCTCAATTGTCTGCGGACTATATGGAATTGGAAGTAATAATTAGGCCGGTTCAGAAGAACAATTATCTCCCCACGCGATGTTCTGTGCGAGTTCATCGTTGTGCGCTCGATCGAATGGTCAGGAGACAATCACGGAAAAGTTTGTACGCCTATTTAGACATTTGCCTGACCGCTCAGGCTTGAGGCTAATTCGAAGATAAAACGTATATCATCTTTATCGGTAAAAGGGACACAGCGGACAGCTTTGAACGGAAGCAGGTCTTCAGTTATATGCTGAGGAAGCCGCGTAATCTTACTGTTTTTGGCCAGATGGGTCGGCAAATTTTCAAATATTTCCTGAGAAATCACAACAATATTCTCAACGTCTGAAATCAACGCAAGGCCTGCAGCGGGAGGCTGGTTGCCAAAACACTCTTTTAAGCCTTTTTTCAATCCCGGAATGAGAGCCCCCAATCTTGCGCGGATTTCACCAATAGTTATGATCTCCTCGAGAGCTTGCCTCCTCTGGACCTCAGTCCCCATCAGCAATGCTTCTTCAAAGCATTCAAGCGCTTCCATTAGGTGTTTGCGAGACAGATGAGAACGGCCTTCAATCAGCATGCTCCTGGCTTCCGCTTCATCGGCAGAATCCGGATCAAAGGCCTTGTTATAACATTCCACAGCGGACGAGATATCCCCCCGCTCGAGGAACTCTCTTCCTTTAATCACCAGAGATTCATCCGCAAGATTTGTGTTTATGTCCATCATCATGAGCTGTGATCACCCTCTGGAATAATATTGTTGTTGATTTCCTTCTTCACTCGGTCTTAAATTCGGGCAAATCCCAATGCAACCGGTCAGTGACATTCCGCTACAAATAAATCATGTTTTTTGCACCATTACAACCACTTTCTAAAGCAGTGCTTAACATATTTATCTTCCTTTTTCAACCGCTTTCGCGCGTTCCAATACAAGTTAATTGTGACACTTTGTTGATAACGAGCTTCAGATATCGTTAACGAGACGCGCCCTTGTTCCACTGTCGGTATTGACCTATAATCAGTTGATCAGTGCATGAAGCCCAAAGACATTGACTCCGGGGCTAATTAATAAATATACGAAAATAATAGCAGGTATTGAAGCTGTCTCAGGAAGATGATAGGAGTGCAGTATGCACCGAGGTACGGAATAGATTCACTTTATTAAGTGTTTATTCCTCTTCTGGTCTTGAGCCGAGTATCGGTGGATTCCGACGCTTCCTCCTGCATAGTACGCGAGATCGGTATGAATAAAAACGGACGGGAATTCACGCTTGCATGATAAAATAGAGGTTTGGGTGAAGGCCGACTTGGTTTGGTAATGATATGAGACTTAGAGCATTATTGAAATATCTCCCCGTCTTATCTATCGTACTGGTGGCAGGTATTCTTCTTGTGATCGTGGTAGTCTTTACTCTAAGGAACCTTAATGCCCAAAATGAGCGAATGGAGGAATTTACGAGCCGCCAAGGAGTTGCCGTCATTAGGACCCTTGAAGCAGGGACTCGTACCGGCTTCATGGAAGGTGATTGGGGAATAGAGCACCTCCAGATGCTTATTGAACAAGCTGCCAAAGACCCTGACGTTGAATGGGTTGGGCTTATCAATAGTGATGGAGTGATCATTGCCCACAGCGAACCGGCAAAAATAGGACTGCGGCTACTGATGGGCGAGGACATGTCTATTGTGAAAACTGTCATACGCACTGGGGAACCCCTTTCCCGCAAGAGAAGTCTCCCTGAGGATCGCTCCATTCTCGAAATCTGGAAACTTTTTACGCCTTTTTCAGACCAGATAACTCAAGCTGAGACGACTTCTCGCCACACCCGCATCGGACAGGAACTCTTGGACGTGTTTGATCGCGACCAGAAGCAGGTGCTGTTTCTTGGGCTGAAGATGGATCGATACAAGGAGATTCAGCATCAAGATGTTCTGTTGGCTATATTTATCGGCGCGGTGCTGTTCGTAATAGGCTCAGCAGGCGTGTATTTCATCTTTGTGGTGCAAAACGCATATTTGGTTCGCAGAACGCTGGATGAAATGCGCACATATACGCGCAATGTCGTGGAAAGCATGGCCAACGGACTTATCACTGTTGACAGGTCTCTTCGGGTAGCAACATTTAATTCAACTGCCCTGGATATTTTTCGCAAACCCAAAGAAGAGGTTGAAGGATACCCAATCGGCGAACTTCTGCCTCTAGAAAACGAAATAAAACAGATATTGGCTGACCCGGAGCAGATTATCGAGAAAGAAGTCAAGATTGCCACCGAAGCCACGGGCAAAATATTTCTTGGATTATCCGTGTCGCCGCTGAAAGAACCGGATTCTCTCATCAGCAGGGGAGCGGTAATTATTGTCCGTGATTTGACTATGATCCGAGAACTCGAACAAAAAGTCATAGTCAGTGAAAAATTTGCTGCTCTTGGAAGATTATCCGCGGGGATTGCACATGAGATACGCAATCCCTTGAATTCCATCCGCGGTTTCATCCAATATTTTCAGAAGAAGATCCGACTGGACGAAGAAGATTATCGTTACACCGATTTGATGCTTACCGAAGTTGATCGATTGAACAGAGTTATTGCTAAGTTGTTGGCATATTCTAAACCAAGAGAACCTCGCCTCAGCATTCGATCAGCTGAAGAGGTTTTGGACCATTGCGCACGTGTTGTAGAGCGGGAAGCAGCAGAAGCAGGCGTACAAGTCATCACAGAACCCGCTGTGGGCGACCCGCCTCTGGTACTGATGGACACCGATCAAATGACTCAAGTCTTTCTGAACATACTGATAAACGCTATAGACGCTACGCCGGCAGGAGGCAAGGTATTTGTTCGCTACGCAACCGACGATAGGGGTCGTTTACAAATAATGGTGGAAGATACCGGAGAAGGCATTCCCCGTGACGATCAGGACAAAATATTTGATCCGTTCTTTTCTACCAAGAAGAAGGGGACGGGATTGGGGCTGGCTATTGTCAAAAGCATAATCGAAGGACATGGCGGAGAAATTGAAGTGGAAGCGGAACCGGGCAAGGGTACGCGCTTCATTATCACTCTTAATGGATACAGAACTCAGGATGTGGGCGGAATGGATCAACTGACAATAGATTTCCGGCGCACTTCGGGGTTATCTTGACATTTTTTTGACAAACGATCTTAATTCAGAAATAGGATATTTTATGACCGCTCGTAAAGCAAAGATTCTTGTTGTGGACGACGAACCGTCCCAGCGCAAAATGCTTCAGGCCAATCTCTCACTTGACGGGTACCATGTCTCGGAAGCCGGTGACGGCAGCGAGGCCATTTCTCGTGTTTCCGAGGAGTTTTTCGACCTGATTCTCATGGACAATCGGATGTCCCAGCTGGATGGGATAGAGGCTCTGAAGGAAATCAAGAAGATCTCCCCGGGAATACCCATAATAATTATAACTGCTTATGCATCGGTCGAAACCGCTGTAGAGGCGCTTCAGGCAGGCGCTCACGATTATCTCACAAAGCCGCTGGATATGGAGGAACTCAGATTCAAAGTTCTTCAGACTCTTGAATTCTGGCGACTCAAAGAAGATAACATTCTCCAAAGACGACGAATTGAAAACCTATTTGATACATCCAGTATCATTGGTCGTTCGCAAAAGATGAAAGAGATGCTCGAAAGAGTAGCGCAGGTTGCACCATCGGAAGCTACGGTGCTTATTCTAGGCGAATCGGGAACCGGCAAGGAGTTGATCGCCAATGCGCTTCATCAGGGGTCTGGTCGAGCTGACAGGCGATTCATCAAAGTCAATTGCGCAGCATTACCGGAAACTCTACTGGAGGCTGAACTCTTTGGACACGAGAAAGGTGCGTTCACAGGAGCAGATCGTCGCAGGCCAGGCCGGTTTGAGTTGGCTGACGGCGGTTCAATTTTTTTGGATGAAATCGCTGAAATGACTCTTGCTACTCAGACAAAATTGCTCCGGGTCCTTCAGGAACGAGAATTCGAACCCCTCGGTTCGACTCGAACTGTGAAAGTGGATATTAGAATCATCACCGCAACTAACAGAGTATTAACAGACGAAGTGAAAAGCGGCAGATTTCGAGAAGACCTCTTTTATCGTTTGAATGTGGTTCCCATAGAGCTGCCTCCTTTGAGAGAACGCAAAGAGGACGTCCCTCTGCTCATCGAGCATTTTCTTCGAATTTATAATGAGAAGAACGGACGCAGTGTTCAAGGATTTCATCCCCGGGCCTTGGACGCTTTAATGCGTTATTCCTGGCCGGGTAACATCCGAGAGCTTGAGAACGTAGTAGAACGCTGCGTAATTTTGACTCGAGACGATTACGTTCCATTTTCAGAACTTCCTCAACCGATCCTAGACAGCGCAGGTGATTCGTACGGTAAAGAATTCACAGAGGGTCTCCGCCCCGGAATGACCTTGAAAGAAATGGAACGTGAATTAATTCTTATAACGCTTGAGGATAACGATGGGAATCGGACGCGAACCTCGCGTGTTCTTGGGATCACTCGACGAACCCTGCAACATAAATTGAAAGAATACGGAATCGATCAACAAGCCACCGACACGTCCGAAGAAAGCTGGGCCCAAGCCGCCGACTGAAAAAGCCTTTTGGGGGACCTCTTTTTCTGTCCCGCGGGACGCGGGATTCCCCGGCCCCTTCCCAAAAAATTCTAACATTGTGATGCATCAATCTTCGAGGTGCGATGTTTCTGAGAGAATCAGCAGGCCGCTTCTAGCCCCCACTTGGCGTAATGATCCATAATTTAAGAGTTTTTGGGGTGGGGTCCGGGGCATAGGCGCTAACTTTGTGTTATCGCGCATGTGATTTCATTAAGTTATCACCCTCCCCCTTCCCCCTCCCGTCAAGGGAGGGGGATTTGGAAACCCTCTCCCCTGGCGGGAGAGGGGAGGGAGAGGGGGAGTATGAAAGCGAAATTTCGCATTTAAAGTTAGCGCATATGGGGGTCCGGGGAGCGGTCTCGCGCCGAACGCGGGACAAAAAGTCTCTCCCCGGAAGACACCCCAAAAAATCCTTCAATTTGCTCAGCGTTCTCTGCGTGCTCTGCGGTGATCTTTTTCTCAATTGAAATCGCCTGAATCGTAATTACATTAATTAAGGAATTAACACTGAAGGAAATTGGTACAGGTTTTAATTATGGCTCACTTATTTAGTGTCAAGAACGATAAGCAAGTAGAAGCACTTGGGGAACGAGACCGTTTTCTAAGAGAGCATCCTGAACTCAGGGAATTCCAGCGAAAAATTGATGAGCGATTGCGACGCGCCGGCTCAGCCCATAACCGGCGGGTGGTGATTTATGAAATGATGATGGATTCTTTTATGGAACTTAATACCAAACTTCAAGAGGTATCGGGGATGTTGCATTGAGATCGGTTCAGATGAGCTCCTCCTCAATGAGCCCACTGGGTATATCGATTTTGAACTCGCTGCCGCCATTGCGATAGCAGTCTTCTACCGTGCCGCAGGAGTTGCAATTGGCGATATCGCCGGGGCATACATCTCGCACGGTGGGGATGCAGGTGCAGCGCTGACTCGAAAAACCGATAGAGAATCCGAATCGCTCCGCAAATATTTTGATCTTCAATAAATCAGTTCCTGTTCCCCCCGCATTGAACTCGTAGGGAGATTTGGAACTATACATGTCCATTTCTTGAACAGGATAAAATCCTTCAAAAATGTTTGGCTGCTCACTTTCGGGAATACCGACTCCGAAATCACGTATGCTGACGGTGTACCCTGATACCGACTTTCGGCCGGTGACGATTATATTACCGTTATCGGGCGTGTTCTCAATAGCATTACGAAGAAGGCCGCCTACAGCGGATATGATTATATGCGGCTGTATTTTGATGATTACAGGGTCTGGCGATTCGAACGTCACATCAAGCTTCCGTTCCTTGATCATTTCTTTAACTCGGGATTCCAGGCGCTGGAACGCGGCAGTTATCGAGAGTCGCCATGATTCCTGCATCTTGCTCGGATAATATTCTTCTATAGTCATCCGCAGAGCTTCCATAGCCCCGCGAAGTGCCGGGTTTTCTTCTTCGGTAATTTCCGTAAAATCTTTCAAGGTATCCAGACAGGCCACAATCAGCTCGCGCTGCTCGTATTCTTTTTCTTCGACAATATGGCTCACCTGGCTTTCCATTGTCTTCAGACGGTCTAGATTTCTTCGGATACGCTCCAACGGCAATCCCGCTGGATTTACGTGAGCAGTTTCCAGCTTTCTTTCCATAATCCTCAAAGAAGCCTCAATGATAGCCAGAGGCGTCATTAGTTCATGGGAAAGGTGATGGAGCATCTTTGTTTTAACCCGATTGAGCCGTTCGAGTTCCTTGTGAGATTTCATGAGACTTTCGTAGTAGGAAGCATTGTCTAAAGCCAGGGCAATATTGCTGGAAAGGGCCTCCATGATCTCCACGTCCTCATCCGAGAATAGAATCTTCACCTTATTAAACGCATAGAGCACTCCCAATTTTTTTTCTCTTGTGCGTAGCGGAACGCAAATGAGATTTCGAGCCCTGAAGCCAGATCTGTCCTCCACCGTACGATAGAGCCTCGGGTCATTGGCTGCGTCGTGAACCAGGGCCGGTTCCCCTGAATTAAATACCCATCCAACCATACCTTGGTCCTTGGGGATTCGTATATCCTCCCTGGCAGATGCGAGAAAGCCATCCTTGTCCTGTACGGTTCGCCAGTAGAAATCGTCCCGATCAGGGTCGTACAGAACAACGGCAGCGCCTTCGCAATTCAGTACGAGCTGAAGTTCGCTCACTATTACCGTCAGAAGTTGGTCTATATCAGTAGTAGATGCGAGCGCTTTGGACGCATTAAGAAGGAGGATCAGCTTGGCCGGATCCCTCAGAGCTTGCGATCCAAATTCACGTCCTCCTCTTCGCCAAGTGACGCCGGATTGCAATCTCGCTTTCATTAGATTCCGCTGTTTGTCAGTCATACAATTAGGGGGTTCCACAGAACAAAGATAAATCGATTTCCGGAATGGTCAAGACATTGCATAATTTTTGGGATCAGGGGTTCGATCACCCTCCGAGAGCCCGGTGTCTCTCATTTATCATTGGAGGAGTGAATAACAGTAAATGACTCTCGCCCGATGACAATCATTTTCCCGGTCACACCATTCATCTATTATCACGTCCGGTAGAAATCAGTTCCGCTCTGGACGCGGCATACCGGTTAGTCATTTTTTCCACCGTCGAAGTCGGGGTTTTTGGGATAGAAGGATAATTGGCATCTTCTCTCTTTGGAGAGCGGTCTTGGAGACAGCAAACTGCTATATTCACTTCCCTGCCTCTTTGCAATAACTTTCGTGCGGTGTTGGTTAATGGTTGGGTATCGTGCGCGGATCAGTTACTGACCCTTCTTACAAATGACATCTGTCGCACTGTCTGGAAAGATCGGCGATCCAACAGGATCCGAACTTGCCGGGTTATCCCGTCGACAGACAGACCCAAATCCTCAAGCAGCTCGGATCGAGTCCCATGCTCAACGAAAATATCCGGAATTCCCATGCGCGCTGTGACAATATTCTCAAGACCCTCTTCTGAAAAGAGTTCAAGTATGCTGCTGCCAAAACCGCCTGCCAATACCCCCTCTTCCACAGTGAGAACCGTCCCTGTAACTGTAGCTTTACTGATAATAAGTTCGCGATCGAGAGGCTTTACGAATCGAGCATCCATTACGGCCACGGAGATACCCTCTTGCTTGAGCGTTTTGGATGCCGCTATCGAAGGATGGACCATAGAGCCTACAGCAATTATCAACAGATCTGTTCCTTCGGCTACCATTCTAGCTTTCCCTATTTGCAAAACCTCAGGATCGGTTTTCATAGGCATACCGCGCCCCCGCGCTCGCGGGTACCGGATTGCGCAAGGTCCTTCGCAGCTAACCGCGGTGGCCAGCATATCGGCCAGTTCATCTTCATCCGAGGGAGCCATAACAGTCAAATTAGGGATGGATCTTGAAAATACGATATCAAAAACCCCATGATGAGTTGGACCGTCTTCTCCGACAATTCCGGCACGGTCCATGGCAAATATCACGGGGAATTTCTGCATACAGACATCGTGAATCAGATGGTCGTAACCTCTCTGTACAAAAGTGGAATAAATAGCAACTACCGGCTTATAACCTTCCTTCGCAAGGCCTGCTGCAAAAACGACTCCATGCTGCTCTGCTATTCCTACATCGAAGAAACGGTTCGGAAATATGCGCGCGAATTCGGCGAGTCCAGTGCCGTACTCCATGGCTGCGGTCACTGCGACGATTCTTGAATCATCTTGAGCCAGTTTGAGCATCGTATTGCCGAAAACGGCAGTAAAGCTGGGCGGCCCCGACAATTCGATGATTTGTCCCGTCTCCCTGTCAAATGGGCCTACCCCGTGGAATCTAGAGGGATCCTCTTCAGCTACCCGGTAGCCCTTGCCCTTGGAGGTTACTGTATGGATCAGAACAGGGGTCCGAAAGCGCTTCACGTTGACCAAAGTATCAATGAGATGTTTAAGTCTATGACCGTCTATTGGACCAACGTACGTAAATCCAAGGTCCTCAAAGAGTCGTCCCGGCGTAAAGAAGCCTTTGAGCGCATCCTCAAACTGCCGTGCCATACCATACATTGATCGACCCATGCTTCCGGGCAAATTTTTGAGCAAATTCTTGATTTCGTCGCGAAAACGTCTCACAACCTGCCCGGTCATGATCCGGTTCAGGTACGCCGCCATCGCGCCTACATTCGGCGAAATCGACATTTCATTATCATTAAGGATAATGATCAGGTCTTTTTCCGCGGCTCCCGCCTGATTAAGACCTTCATAGGAAACTCCGCAAGTAAGGGAGCCGTCACCTACTACAGCTATTATTTTCCTGTCATCTCCGTCAAAACAGCGGGCTTGAGCGAGACCGGCGGCTACGCTTATAGCATTGCCGGCGTGTCCCACGTCAAATACGTCATAAGGACTCTCATCCCTCTTAGGAAAACCTGATATCCCACCTCTGCTCCGCAATGTATGGAATACCCTACGGCGGTCTGTTAGGATTTTATATGCGTATGCTTGATGACCCACGTCAAAAACTATGCGATCATCAGGAGGCGAAAATACCTTCAGCAATGCAATTGTCAGTTCGACCACTCCAAGACTTGATGCCAGGTGTCCCCCGGTTCTGGAGACAGTATCAATGATCAATTCGCGCACTTCATCGGCCAATTGGCTTAGTTCATCAATTGACAGCTTCTTTATGTCATCGGGTGATTCCAGAAACTCAAGAACTGAGTTCGGTTCTTGTCCGGTCAATTCCTTCATTCACTTTCCATCAGCTTATACGTTCACCTAAATATTTACCGATGACAACCAGCGGCTCGGCTTTCGGGCCAAGAGGTTCAATCGCCTCCATGGCTGAATCCAACAGCTGGAACATCATCTTTTTTGCCTGCTCTTTTCCCAGCAGAGTGGGATAAGTCGGTTTTCCACGGGATTCGTCTTTTCTTACATTTTTCCCCAACTTAACTGGGTCTCCTTCGAGGTCGAGGATGTCGTCTCTGATCTGAAATGCTATTCCCAGGCACTCACCGTATCGGCCCAGTATTTCAATCTGCCGTGAGTCGCCACCGGCCAGAAGGGCTCCGCATGCAAGTGATGCACGCATGAGAGCCGCTGTTTTTGCTCTGACAACCGAATCTACAATTTCTTCTTTTATTTCCTTACCTTCATTTAAGATGTCCAAGGCCTGGCCGGCTACCAATTTCATGGGACCTGCTGCTACTGCCAATTCTCGAATCGCGGCCAGCAACCTTTCCGCCCTGTAGAGTCGCACCGCCCACGGAGAACTGAGTATTTCAAATGCAAACGTTAAGAGAGCGTCGCCTGCCAGTATGGCGATGGCCTCTCCAAACATTTTATGGGCAGTGGGTTTCCCCCGCCTCAGATCATCGTCATCCATAGCCGGCAGATCATCATGAATCAATGAGTATGTATGAACACATTCAAGGGCCGCTGCTAAGGGCAAAACACTTTCTTCCGTCCCTCCCACCGCCTCCGCAGAAGCCATAGCCAAAATAGGTCTGATTCTCTTCCCCCCGGCAAAGACACTGTACCGCATGGCCGAATGTAGAAGAGCAGTGTCATTATCTTCTCTAGGAAGTAGGTCGTCAAGCGTCTTGTCGATTATTTGTCTTTTATGGGCAAGGTAGTCTTCTAAATTCACAATCCAAGCCCTATTCCTCTCCCCGGCTGAATGGTACTCTTTCCATGGTTGCCAGCAGTTCTTCTACGCGGCCTTCCGAGCGATTTAGAATTTCAAGGAGTCGTTTGGACAAACCTATGCCCTCTTCGAATAATTTTAAACTCTCATCAAGGCTGAGTCCACCGTGTTCCATTTGCTCAACTATAGACTTCAGCTTTTCAAGTTGCTCATCGAAACCGGAGGATTGGTCATTGGTTTCTTTGGCTTTCTTCATTGTGATCCTCGGTTCATCCATTAAGTTCACCGGAAATTTATCCCATTTTTCAGTAAAGTCAAATCAGCCAATTATTTGGATTCCTCTGTAATAAGGTCGCTCAATTCTCTCTTCGCTGCTGCCAAACCGGGGTCAATATTCACTGCTTTTGTGAAACATGCCAGAGCTTGGGTGCTCCGCATAAAAAATCTTTTCTGAATGTAACCCTCAAGATAATAACCTTCAGCCAATCGTTGAGGCATGGTGTCCGGGAGTCGTTCCCTCATTTTATTGGCAGCTTGGATGTCGTGGAGAGCGGTTTTGACATAATAAGCCGGAAAATTCTGATGGAGCCTTCCTTTAATTTTGGTTTGTGCAATTGTGAATAGCACATCAGCGTAAATCGAGGATTGGAGCGTCCCATTGTTTTCCAAGATGTCCCGAGCCTCTTCCAAAAGATCGAGAGCCTCCAGGTAATGAGAATTTTCGGCAAGCTCTTGACCTACTTTTAGCAGCTTTTCCGGTCCGACAGGAAGCGCATCGGTAGCGTAAAGTCTTTTGGGAACCAAGACAGCCGCTAAGATCAGAAGCGCACAGCAACAAATGAATCGTGGTGAGGATCGCGTCATGCTTCCAATAATAAAAGATTGCCGCACTTAATAATAGGGCAAGAGGCAATAATGGGAAGATGATTGTCTGTCCAGCCGCAGGGAAATCAACAAACCGTCCTAATTCACTGCCGTCACTGAAAAGAGATCTCGAATTCCACCCTGCGCGTTCCAGGCTGAGACGCGGTCCCCGGTAAAATTGCCTGTGATGACCCGTGTGGCACTATGTTGATTCGCCCCGGAGATATGCTGTACGATTTGATTAGAAACTGCGCCACAGCGTCAGCCCTTTGACGGGAAAGCTTGAGATTAAAATCCGGATTACCTTTGGTATCTGAAAATCCATGAAGCACTACTCGGGCCGATGGATTCCCCCTCAAGATTTGGGCTACTGCATTAAGATTCTGAAGATTCGTCATGTCAATCGCGGCATCATTCGAGCGGACGGAAAAACCTTTGGAATCGAAAATTACGGGTCCAATGGCTGGGCGAGCCTGATCAGAACCTGGGGCACCGGACGGCCCACAGGGAATGACCAGATTCTTCTTCATCCACGAGTACCAGGACGCTGAGGATCTGGAATCCTCCACTCGGTTGTAAGTTCCTCGACTTCTTTCGGCGATGGCCTTTAAATAAAAAGAACCTTCAGGGGCATTCCCGATCTGAAAAGTATGAATCTCCAGATCAGGGTTGTTTCGACATATCTGATCCGTAACCTTGACCGGTTCCATATTACATGATTCCAGGCCGCCGCCGATCAAAACGATTATGGTTCTTCCTTCAGCCGAAGCTACTTCGTCGCCGGATGCCCTTAAACCCGCTGAAAGCGAGCTCACTCCATAGGACACAGTCCTGGGGAATGCATTCAGGAATTTTTCCGGATCCCACGGTTGAATGGCCAGAATGCTTTCGGTATTTTCGCAACCGAGCCCCACTTTCAACCCGTAATGACGTATTCCCACGTTAAAGAAACCATCAGCGGTTACGGGCATGGCCTGTTGAAAAAAAGCCATCTGTTGAAGGAAAAATTCCCATCTGGACTTCTCCTTCATGAATCCTGAAGCGTCGAAAAGCACTAGAATATTTGAGACTCTTTTGCAATCATCAGCTCGAGCGGTAATCGAGCAAAATGCGGTCATGAAAGTCAAAATCAGGCCGAAAATAAGTAGTCTACAGAGCCAACCCCTCGTGAAGGTTAGCATAAGCTCCTCCATGAACTAAACCGCCGCCCAACCTCAAGGCCGGACGGTTTGCCTGGAATTAGCAGAGGGCACTAATATTGTCAAGAATTATAATACAATACAATATTGCTTGTCATATATTGATTTAAATCAGCGAAATGAAACCGCGGCTCGGAGCAACGTCAATGTTATAATAGAGATGTTGTAATAACACTGACCATACGAGAACTGTTTCGGTTGTTGTGTGGGATGCCTGAAGAGAATGGCCTGAGCAAAGCAAACCTGGAGCGCATGAGTAAATCGGCAGAGCACAATTTTGGACTTACCGGACCGCTTTCTCGACAGCGCGGCAGACTAGAGCACCTTTGGATACTAGGTTTTAGCCTGGTGGCAATTTCGGGGGCGTACATTCTCGATCTCTCCTCTGAAGGCGCCGTTATCTTCAGGTCGGATAGTTTTGGATGCCGCTTTAAATTACCGGAAACATGCATGAGCCGCCGCATCTTTGGAGTTTCGTGCCCCGGATGTGGCCTCACTAGAAGTTTCGTTGCCGTGGCTCATGGAAATATCAGAATGGGCATTAACGCCAATATAATGGGTCCTATCCTGTATTTTCTCTGTTGGTTACAGATCCCTTATCGTATTTCCCGATATTTCGGGTGGGGGGCGTCACTAGCAGCAAGACCTCAACTGAGCCGAGCCGCTGGTCTGATAATTTGGATATTGTTGATCGGGCTCGTCTCCACATGGATATTAAGACTGGCTGTGGAAATTATTCCTTGAATCAATGGAGTACGACAGGCTTGCTTAATGCAAATGAATCCGAATAGGAAGGGACGATGTTAGAGTGGACCTTGAGCCTATTTTACCTATTGATCCTCGCGATCGCCGGAATCATATTCCTGGGGTATTTTTGGCAATGGTTTTATTATAAGCCTACTGCTGAGGATCAAACAATCTACTTTAGGGCTGACGATGGATGGCGTTTGGCTCTGCATCATTATGGAGCCACAAAGCGAACTGTCGGACTGCCCGTGATCCTTTGCCATGGATTAAGTGCGAATCACTGCATATTCGAAATTCCAGGCGCTCCATCTCTGGCCGATTTTCTGAAAAGACACGGGCGTGATGTATGGGTTCCGGACCTTCGAGGTTCGGGAATGAGTGACCGCCCGCGGCTGATGCATTCCGATGTACCTTATTCGTGGGGTTTTGATGATCACCTTCGGCACGATGTGCCTGCGATTATTAATAGAGTTATGGAAAATACGGGCAGTTCCGGAGTCCACTGGGTGGGGCACAGCATGGGAGGTCTGCTCATATTAGCTCACGCGGCTTCGCACCCTGCTCCAAACTTGGCATCGATAATTGCTATGGGCTCGCCTACAGATTTCTCGAAAATGGATACTGAGATATTCGGGCCGTTATTGAGGCTGAAACCGCTCTTTGAGAAATTGCCTGTTTCGCCATTGCCGTTTTTGGGACGTTTAATCGCACCTTTAGCCCCGTGGATCCCTGCATCGGCATGGGGGCTGTTTCATCAAAAAAATATAGAACCCTCGGTCGCGCGCAAAGTAATCGCGCTTGCCTCTACACCACTATCCTCAGGCAAATTGTGGCTGGATTTTGGCCGATTCCTGAACACTGGAGTTTTTGGGCC
Organism: uncultured delta proteobacterium; assembly: GCA_963843165.1. Taxonomy (GTDB): domain Bacteria; phylum Desulfobacterota; class Desulfomonilia; order Desulfomonilales; family Desulfomonilaceae; genus DATJPW01. Next base: position 86,457 of record CAWJJL010000011.1, read on the forward strand.
CGAAACGGGCGTGCCATATTTAGAAAACCTGCACGAATCCAATGTCCCGATTTTAGTGATTGGTGGATCGCAAGACCTCATGGCGCCACCTCAGGCGGTGAGCGCGGTGTGCAAATGTGCGAATGTTGGATTAGAGACTGACTGTATAATAATGGGTAAAGAATCAGGATGCTTTGATGATTATGGCCATGTGGACCTGCTGGTCGGCATTCGCGCGCAAAATGAAATTTTTCCCAAAATCTTAGACTGGCTGGAGCAACATGACAAATTATAAGCAAAAGCGCGCAAGTAGGGTTTTTCGCTGTCGATAAATGCCTGAGAGAGATTATGGGACCGGGACCCAAATCCCAAGACAGCCACGAACCGCCCACTGAATTGGAACATCGGGTAAACCGGCAGAGAACGGATAATAACAGGTAGGGCACGGAACATAGTGAGTCCTCGAGCATTGGGGAATCAACCAGAGATTGTATGGTTCCATGGGTTCAGCGGCCACTGCATTGTAGGGAGCGTACGGGTTCAGCACTTGGGCATTGCTTGAACCGACTATTAAAATATTGATGGCAACTAGAGCTACGGCCGTTAAAAGAAATCTCTTCATTAGTGGATCTCCGGCTGAAAAATTTCGCATAAAGTATAGCGCTCATGAGGCCACTTTGTCAAGATTTCTGCAATCTTTGTAAGATACTATATCATTTATAAAGATTTAACTTGATATTGCGACTGGTAGATATTGCGGTCATATTTCAAAATGTGTAAACTGGATTGCAGCGGCTCATGAATCCTGCCGTAAGAAAGCTTAAACAATCGTCTTAAGCGGTCCTGCGGCGAGGAATGAAATGGTAACCGTTCGGTTACGGGCGGCCAAAGATTGTCATTGCGAGCGGAGCGAAGCAATCTTCTACACCGCCAAAGCTGAGATTGCTTTCCCGCGGAACGCGGGATTTCACTCCTCGCAATGACAAGGGAACCACGTGCTCGCGCGTAAGTGAATGGTTACATGAAATGTAACATTTTTCTTGACTTAGGTTTAGCGAATTCTTAATCTTTAAGTTTATGCTTAGAGACGCAATGCCGCCGTGCGATGAAGATAAGAGTCGACGATATACCGGAAGACGGTCTCCATCTGAGTTTCTCAGGAGATGAGGATTTCCTCTCCGATGCATTAAATACTGTCTCCATATCAGGAGATATAAAGATCGACCCGCATATTGAAGGCAAGGTCGACCTGTTCCGTAGTGATGAAGATGTGCTGCTTCTCGGGACTGTCGTCGGATCGATGAATCTGATCTGTTCGAGATGCATTTCTGAATTCACAATTGTAAAAGAGGTGAACCTTGATCTCAAGTTTCGAGTCGGCGGCGTTGAGAGTGAATCTCGACAAGGCGCAGATCAACAAGAACAGGATGTGATGTTCTTGGAAAGCGCAGAACTGGATCCAGCGGAAATTATTTTGCAGGAGCTTCTTCTCGAAATCCCTATGAAACCGTTATGTCGAGAAGATTGCGCCGGCCTGTGCCCGAAATGTGGAGCCTTGAAAGGATCGCCGGAATGCAAGTGCGGCGATAAACGGGATATAGATCCTCGTTGGGAAGCTCTGGCCCGTTTGGCAAAAAAACTAGATGATCGTTCGCCGTCTTAGAAGAGAGTTAGAACGATTTTTAAGTAAAGACTCCGGCATTTATTTGCCGAATTCATAGAGAGTTTCTATCCCTTTCACGATTGGGTATTCCGATTTGTAGATAAAATTCAGAATAAATAGTAAAAGGATGCAAAATGCCGGTACCAAAGAAACGTGTTTCCCGTACGCGGAGAGACAAACGCAGAACACATAAGAAGCTGACTCCTCTAAACTTGGTCGCTTGTCCACATTGTTCCGAACCCATGATGTCCCATCGGATTTGCCCTTCCTGTGGGTTTTACAAGGACAAAACCGTAGTTGAAACAGAGTAGCCGACTCGAGACAGGTGCCACCCTCTGTAATGGCAGAAAAAAATAATTCAATTGCGCTTATGTTCCCGGGTCAAGGATCGCAATATCCAGGAATGGCCTTGGATCTTGCTCGGGATTATCCCGCGGCCCGCTCCCTGCTTGATCGCGCGGACGAGGTTCTCGGCTATTCACTTACACGAATCATGTCCGGGGAATATGAAGACGACCTGAACCGCACGATCCATACACAACCGGCGGTGTTTGTTCACTCGATGGCAATCTTGGAAGTGCTGAAGGAAGTGTCTCCACTATCGCCGATCCTGGCCGCAGGACATTCATTGGGAGAGTACACGGCATTATGTGCAGCCGGAGTTATGGAATTTGAAGACGCTTTGGACATCATCCGAGTTCGAGCAGAAGGTATGGAAGGTTCGCAACCAGACGGTACCTGTGGTATGGCCGCTTTGATAGGAATCTCTCGGGAGCAGGCGAAGCAATTAGTAGAGCGATTTCGAGGAGATCTGGTTCTGGAAGCTGCAAATTTCAACGCGCCTGATCAGGTTGTCATTTCAGGCCATCTTGAAAACCTGAATCGCGTACTGGAATATTTGAAAAAGGAAAAACGGATACGTGGCGTAATGCTCCCCGTTTCATCCGCGTTCCACACGGATCTCATGCAGCCTGCGCGAGACGCCTTACGTATCAGACTCGAACATGTGATAATGAAACCACCTGTCTTTAGTGTTATATCGAACACGAGGGCTCAGCCTTACCCTGAGTCGGATAATGACATCAAACAGCTCTTGATAGACCAGGTCATAAGCCCGGTTTTGTGGGAGGACTCGGTCCGAGCCATGCTGAACAGCGGGGTAGGGTTGTTTGTTGAAATAGGGCCGGGGAAAGTCTTGACAGGTCTGCTCCGCCGAATCGACCGCGCTGCACAAACGATCAATATTTCCGGGATCGAGGACCTTCGGTCTTTTGTGGAGGCCAGCCGGTGAGCCGAGACCTGCTTTCGCTGATCTCCTTGGAAGGAAAGACAGCGCTCGTTACTGGAGGATCTAGAGGTATCGGCCGATCGATTTGTCAGAGTTTAGCAAAAGCAGGCGCATTTGTAGCGATCAATTACCGGGTGGAGAAGAAAGCCGCCGAAGAGGTCCTAGCAAGCGTAAGAAAACTGGGAGGGAGCGGGAGGACAGAGCAGTTTGATGTCGCCGATCCGATCGCGGTAGAAGAAAGTGTAGCAGCTATCCTGGCGGACAGAGGAAACATCGACATCTTAGTTAATAACGCCGGGGTATCACGGGACGGCCTCATAGGCAGGATGAAAGAAGGTGATTGGAACGACGTTTTGAGAACCAATTTGGCCGGATCTTTTCATCTTTGCAGGGCGGTAACCAAGAGTATGATTCGGAAGAGAAGCGGGCGGATCATTAACATCGCTTCTACTGCGGGAGAAATCGGGAACGCAGGGCAAGTGAATTATTCTGCTTCTAAGGCGGGATTAATCGGATTTACCAAGGCTTTGGCTCGAGAGCTGGCGCCCAGAAATATTCTCGTGAATGCTGTTTCACCTGGTATAATATCTGCCGGAATAGGAGAACAGCTCACCAAAGAGCAACTGGAAGCGATCCGAACCCACATTCCTTTGCGAAAATCCGGCGAGCCTCAGGATGTGGCCTCTGCCGTGCTTTTTCTTTGCTCCGGAATGTCTGACTATATTACCGGCCAAGTGATCCGGGTAAACGGTGGACTTCTCATGTAATGCTGCTGCTATGATATTTACCGGATCACACGAAAGTCTGAAATTTTATGGCACATAGCAACGCGCTGATGCAGTAATAATCAGGAGGATACCAAATGGATGATGTGGAAAAAAGAGTCGTGGATCTTGTTGCCGAAGTATTGGTCGACGTAAAAAAGGAAAATATCCGAATGGATTCCAAAATAGTAGAGGACCTCGGCGCGGAATCTCTGGATATATACGATATGATCGCCCTGCTGGAAGACGAATTCGCGCTGGAGATTACAGATGAAGAAGTGGAGAAGATCCAGACGGTTCAAGATGTGGCCAATTTCATAAAGGAGCGCAAATGAGCCGTCCTCTATTGTTGAACAAACCAGAGCGCTTCGGAGGACGATGTGCCGCGTAGAGTTCTAATTACAGGAATGGGAATGGTGACCTGTTTGGGCACAGGAGTCAATGTCAATTGGCAGGCGCTCACGGCAGGTCGTTCCGGAATCGGACCCATCACATTGTTCGATGCGCAGAAGCACCAAACGCGCATCGCTGGCGAGGTTCGAGGCAAGTTCGATCCTGGATGGACATATACGTGAAAAGGAACTTCGCCGGATGGATCGTTACCAACAGTTCGCTCTTGTCGCAGCTGGAGAGGCCATTAATGATTCGGGCCTGGAATGCCCTCCTGAAAACCCGTATCGTTGTGGAGTGGTTGTCGGTTCGGGGATGGGCGGACTCGAAACAATTGAAGACGGAATCAAGGGTCCTGTGGGCGAAAGGACCCAAAGGCGTTCATCCCTTGATGATTCCAAAGGTAGTTATCAATTTGGTTTCCGGCCTTTTGGCTATTAAATATGGATTCAAGGGACCAAATTTCGGAGTAGTAAATGCCTGCACTTCAGGCACTTCAGCCATAGGTGAAGCATTCAGCATTGTACGAGATGGACGTGCGGATATAGTAATGACCGGAGGCGCCGAAGCCGTAATTACAAGCTTATCCATTGCCGGTTTCAACGCCTTGCGAGCACTGTCTACAAGGAATGAAGAGCCTGAAAAAGCATCCAGGCCATTCGATCTGAGGCGCGATGGCTTCGTGATTTCTGAGGGAGCCGGGATACTCATACTCGAATCTGAGGATCACTGCCGTAAGAGAGGAGCAACGGCATATGCTGAGATTCTCGGGTATGGCGCTACAGACGATGGTTATCATCGAGTGATGCCTGACCCGGAAGCGGAAGGGGCATATTGGTGCATGAAGAATGCGTTGGAAGACGCAGGCGTGGAGACGAGCCGGATCGGATACATTAACGCTCATGGAACATCCACTGACCTTAACGACAAGATGGAAACATTGGCTATAAAGCGACTTTTTAATAATTCGGCCTGGAACGTTGCAATTAGCTCGACTAAGTCCATGACCGGCCACCTGATAGGCGCTGCTGGAGCTGCGGAAGCTATTTATACCATTTTAGCGTTAAAACACGGAGTCATTCCGCCCACAATAAATCTTGAGGAACCGGATCCCGAGTGTGATCTGGATTACACGCCCAATAAATCAGTTACAAGAGATTTGGAATACGCCATGTCCAACAGCTTCGCTTTTGGCGGACAAAATGCCAGTCTCGTATTTGGCCGGATCTGAAAATGGAATCCATTCTCATCGGTAGCGATCACGCGGGATTCGCTATGAAGACCCTTCTTAAAGGGTTTCTCGAAAAACATGTCCAAGTAATCGATGTCGGATGCGCATCTGCGGAATCGTGCGATTACCCGATGTATGCCCAAGATCTATGCCGGCGTATTATAAATGGAGAGGCATCCCGTGGTATTCTTATTTGTGGAACCGGCTTGGGTATGAGTATTACAGCCAACCGCCATTCCGGTATTCGTGCCGCGCTTTGCACCACGGAGTTTCATGCGAGAATGAGCCGGCTCCACAATAACTCCAACGTACTCGTTTTGGGGGGACGTGTGATAGGCGAAGAGTTGGCATTATCCATCTTGAAGGTCTGGTTGGAGACAGATTTCGAGGGCGGACGCCATCAGAGGCGGCTCAATCTCATTGACGCGAATTGATGTCACTGCGGCCGATATTGAGCGGGACCCGATGGCCCATTGAGTTGATAACCGGCTGAACTTAAGTTTATAACTACGGTTGGAAAAATGAACGTGCAAAGTGCTATTCATAAGAGTGCAGGAAGTATTATGACTCCGCTCGAAATGACAGATCCGGAAATTTTCGGAATTCTTAAACAAGAGGAGGAGCGGCAGGAGCATCGTCTCGAGTTGATCGCCTCGGAGAATTTCGCCTCGCTCGCGGTAATGGAAGCCCAGGGCAGTGTTCTGACTAACAAATACGCGGAAGGATATCCCGGCAAGCGTTACTATGGCGGATGCGTCAATGTGGATGTGATAGAAGACCTGGCGCGGCGCCGCGCTATGGATCTTTTTCAAGCGGAACACGCTAATGTTCAGCCGCACTCAGGAACGCAAGCCAATATGGCTGTCTATTTTTCCGTTATGAAACCTGGAGATACATACCTCGGAATGGACCTTCGTCATGGAGGTCATCTCTCCATGGGACACCCGAAGAATTTCTCGGGAATCATTTACAATGTGGTCCCCTATTCCGTGCGCCCTGATGATCACCGAATAGACTATGACCAAGTTAGAGATCTGGCGCGGCGCCATAGGCCTCGAATGATTATTGCCGGAGCCAGCGCGTATCCTCGAGTTATCGACTACGAAGCCTTTGCCGATATCGCCCGGGAAGTAGATGCATTGCTGATGGTTGACATGGCCCATATTGCCGGACTCGTAGTGGCGGATGTGCATCCCTCGCCTATTCCCTATGCGGATTTTGTGACCACCACCACTCATAAGACATTGCGAGGACCCCGTGGCGGAATGGTGATGTGCAAAGGACAGTACGCCAGTGCTCTGGATTCATGTATATTTCCCGGAATGCAGGGTGGGCCATTAATGCATGTCATAGCTGCAAAAGCGGTTGCTCTAGCTGAGGCTGCCACCGTTGAATTCAGAGAATACCAGCGCAGAATAGTTCTTAATGCAAAGGCTTTGGCTGAGGCGCTCCTGGAACTGGGTTTCTCGTTGGTTTCCGGCGGAACGGACAATCATTTGGTTCTAGTTGATCTTTCTGATAGAGACATAAGCGGAGCGGATGCGCAAGAGGCGTTGGAGAGCGCGTGGATCACTGTGAATAAGAATTCTATCCCGTTTGACAAGCTCCCGCCGGCCAAAGCGTCCGGCATACGACTCGGCACGCCCGCGGTGACCACTCGATTTATGGGCCCTGATGAAATGCGTCTCATGGCTTCATTTATTGCCGAAGTATTGACAAATTACCGCGATGAAAGTGTTATCCTCAGAATCAAAAATCAGGTCCGAGAGTTATGTGATCGATTCCCATTGTACTCGAAAAACGGAAATGGAAAAAATTGATGAACGCTAGTGAATCATGGACCACACGATGGTTTCCGAAGAGCCGATTTGACACGGATTTTCCTCTGGTTCTCTGGTTTGTCGGTCTCTGGCTATATTTGAAGAGTTTTTTGTACCTCTGCTATGTGTACATGTTTGGTCTGGAGCCCCTCCCCTTACCCACCGCTTCGATTGTGGAAGTTGTATATTTCGTTATTATGATAGTCCCGTGTCTGCTCCTGGGCCGAGCAATGTGGAACGACAGGCGGGATTTCGTTATTCCCGCTATTGTTTTCATGGCCATAGACACCCCCTTCCTGATATACCACATACAGCGCTTAGACTCTGCCGGGTATCTTGATTCGGGACTTACCACTGTGCTTGAGCTCGGTAGCTTGACTTTGAATATTATTTCAATTGTATGGCTATTGAGCTCGTTTTCTGCACTCCGTAGACCCCCTTCTCAGAAACCTACACCGTCTTAATAAACCGCTGAAAGCGGGACTGAGACCGCTATGCGCCTGATCGTGTGATGAGTTCGGAAGCTATTCTGGCCCCTGTTGCCGGGGTTGGTCATTTTCTCGGATAACTCATTACTTTAGCCCGAAATCCACGGTCTAATTTTGTCATGGTATATGTATGGGGTCCCGTGGGAGTCGCAAGAGGTGTTCAGGGTCGAAATGGGACCCGAAAATTTGGTCCGGGTTCACGACTGTCTGATACTTATGTGCTTCCCCCCGATTCGGAGCTATTTTCTGAACGAGCTATTCCCGCGGGCTCTCCTCAGCCCCCGTGTGAGAGCCAGATCTTTCCCCCCTCGACATGCTCGGATTAGCCCGACTCCCAAAGAATCACCATCCTCCTTCGCGCTTGGAGAAGTATCCGGTTGGACGCATGCCCTCCAACGAGTCGAACGACAAGGCGCCGGGCATGCCTTAGCACTCGTCCCGGGACGTTGATCAGCCAGAAGCGGATCGCCTTCATGCGGCGATGCGCCCAATCTCCCCCCAATACCAACCGCTTCATGGCCACATTGAGATTAAAGGCAAGAATCATGATCTGCCACCAGGCAGCGTTTGAACCAAACAAGCCTGAAGGAAGCTTTCCCCCCGCCAGATCCTCCTTCATGATCGAATGGGCCTCTTCACTCTTGCCGCAGCGTTCCTGTACCACCGGATTAACTCGTCGCCTGCGATATCTCGGTTCGTCACCACTCCGGTGACTTTGTATTTCACAGCGCCCCAATCCATGGTCTGAAAAGGAAAACCGAGCTGTTCATCCATTCCGGGAAGCGTCTGTTGCTCCAAGGGCTCACGAATCGCCAAGGACCTGTACACTGGCCCATTCTTCTTGGGTCCTACCAACCGGGGGACAAAACAAATCTCGGCATACTCCTGGACTCTGCCGCGGACCTTCCCGGGAAGAGGACGCCAATCAGCTTCGGCTACTTCCCTTACTGCTTTCTTGAACTCGGCCGTTACATCTACCCCCACAGCAAACTCGATGACCCCGAAGCGCTCGCTCTTCGCCTCAGCGCAATAGGTCAAGAGCTCCGCCTGATATCCAGCAGCATCCGAACGCAGACACACCTTCCTCACACCTCCGGAAATCAATTCCAATGCTCGTTGCAAAGGCCGAAGCAGATCAAAATTCGCAGAAACGTTCCCGTCCCGAAATTCACTCAACACCACAACACCCTGTTCCGCCCAATAGATGTTCAAAGGCTGATAGGCCTTGTGTTTCTTATAACAATACAGAGCCTCCTTCTTGTGGGTCTCCACCAACGTCGCATCCATATCTAAAGTCGCCGTCTTCGCCGGCGTGCGTCGCTGAACCTCTGCGACAAAATCCCCATTGGCCCGTACCAGACCATCAAGAGCCTTCTTGGCCGCTGGAATGAACGCTGTATGAGCTATCCTCAGCTTCTCCTGCTCGTCATCGTGAAACAGCTCCAGATATTCTCGAATTGCCGTTGGAGAGGGCATCGTTCGCATCCTCTTCTTCCGCCACCGCCTCCTCAGACTCCACTTCTCCGATCCAGTCCGGCCCCAGTGCTCAACTTCTCTTAAAATCCGACTGAAACCCTCGTCTCCTTCCAGCACCGCCAAATCTTCTACGCAATCCCCTCCCGCAAGGTTCAGAAGCACCAAAGACATCACCATCTGTTCGTCAGTCCAGCCCTGTTCACCCTGGCGTGCCTGCACGTTCCGAGAAACTATCCGCCCAAAACCCATCACCTGCGCAAACTCCAAGTACACCGGCAATCCAGCCAATCCCGTCATCCCCCCATCTCTCTTCTCAATTTCATACTGGAAAGGAAGAAAACCCTGTGCCATAATCGCTTCACCTCGTTGGTGATAGATTCTTTGTAGCAAAAGCAGTCTATCTTCTTGATCTCTCAAGAACAACGAGGTTTTTCACTTTTTTTGACCCCCAATCAAGGTAGCAGTACCGTCTTGACAAAATGCACTAATTTATGGTATGTTACTACAAATTGTTGAAGCACAACTTGAAAACAAGAACTTCAACACTCCTTTACCTCCTACAACAGCCGGGCGGATGCGAGCCCGGCTTTTTTTTAAGAGAGTTCCCAAATTGGCCTACGGACACGAAGGTACCCGACGACTTGTTATTATGCCTCCAGGCTAACTCCACCAGCTTCATGGTGGTTCTCGTGGAATTAAAAGGCTCGGACAAGGAATATGCCATAAAACAGTTGGATGACACGGCGGAAATTCTTTGCTCCCGCTCCAAGTTCCCGCAGCAACCTCATAGTAGAACAGTCCTGCAAGTCTTGATGACCACCCACCCTCAAGGCCATTCAACAAAAATTCTCGGCGTAATGATCGGAAGGCGAAGCCTCCCGCAGAAATTGCGTAAGAAGAAGATCGCCAGAGTCCATACAGGCTTGAAAATCAAGGACCTTACGACCACGTCATTAGTGACGACGGTAGCGGAACTGAGGACGTGGTTTGATTAGCGAATCTTATCAGGAGCATGGGAGGAGAGCGACCGGCAAGATGCTGGTCCTACTGGGCGTTTTTGAAGATTAGTTTGGCATCTCGGAGTGTGTCATCGTTATGAAGTCTTTGGGAGAGGGTTCGGGGGAACCTTTTCTAGCGAGAAAAGGCCTCCCCCGCATTTTGTCAAGCTAGGCGGCTGGCTAACAGCTCAGTGATATCCATCACTCTGATTTTCCCTTTTTTCTCTTTGCGGGCTCGGGCCGCGGCCTGGTTAAAGGTGCCTTTACAGGAAGGACAAGCAGAGACCAGGACTTCCGCCCCCAGATCGACCGCGGACAGTAATCGCTTGTAACCAATGTCTCCTGCCATTTCGTTGTCGAATCCCTTCATGCCGCCACCGCCGCCGCAACATTTTGCGAGGGCTCTGTTCATGGGAAATTCGAGAAGTTCCACACCAGGGATCGCTTTAAGCACATTTCTGGGCGGTTCATAAACCCCCATGTGGCGTCCCATATCGCAGGGATCGTGATAAATGGCCTTTATCGGAGCCGCATCGGTTTTAAATTTTAATTTGCCATCATTGATGAGCTTTTCGAGGAGTTCCACTGCATGGACCACTGTGTAGCCGTTTCCGCCGCCATAGTGTGGGTACAGATCACGAAAAGTTTTTAAACACCCTGCGCAGGTGGTAATCAGCTCTTTGGGCTTGTACTTGGCCATCCGCTCCGCGTACATTTCCCTGGCACGATTGAACGTGGGCATGTCGCCGACAAGGTAGGCCAGGTAGCCACAGCAAGATTCCTCTTGCCCAAGTGAACCGTAATTCACTCCAGCCTTGTCAAGTATCTGCATTATTGAAGGAATGATCTTCACATCCTGGAAACTCGCGACGCATCCTAAATGCAATATCGCGTCGGTCTGCCCGGGAACGGCTTTCTTATAATCAGATGGATAGCTGTCGGCTCTCTTCTCTTTCGGAGCCAAGAGCGGATTCGCAGCGTCAATCATTGACGCTAAAGCAGGTTTAAAGATTTCGGGCAAAAAGCCTTTTTCCACCAGCCTTTCACGCGCTGCTCGCACGACATCCGAAACTTTTATTTGGGCCGGACACACTGATTTACAGTTCAGACACATCATACATTGATATAACCGTTTCGCCAGCTCCTTGGAGGGCTGGACTTCTCCCATCAACATATAATGGGCCAATGTAACCCGCCCCTTGGCATTAAGAGCCTCCATTGTGCTTTCTGCAAAGGTCGGACAGCCGGCCCTACAGAAACCGCACTGCATGCACGCTATGATCTCGTTCTCTACTGCTTCCGAGAAATGCTCAACTTTGTCCGGTTGGCTGAGGTATTTCTCAAACACGTTCATGTCCAGAATGTCTTTTATTGAATCGTCAAATCCCATTTTGCCGGGATTCAAAATATTATTGGGATCCAGAGTTTTCTTGATGCCCGCCATAACATCCAGAGACGCTCCAAGTTGATCCCGAATAAATGGCGACTTGGCAAGCCCGACACCGTGCTCCGCGGAGACCGTTCCACGAAGCCGCAGGGTCATGTCTATGAATTCCAAGGCGATCTTTTTCACCTTTTCCCAATGCTCCGGGATAGTGGGATTCATGATGAAGGTGGCGTGCAGATTTCCGTCGCCGATATGGCCGAAAGTTGCCACTGGAAATCCGTGCTTATTGCCGATCCTCTGGATTTCAGTAATTGTCTCAGGAATTTTGCTAATAGGGACGCCAAAGTCTTCGACCAAGGGCACCAGCCGATACTGAGCTTTGAGTCGACTCATGGCGGGTACTAGTCCGCCGCGGGCTGCGAAGACTTTCGCCTTTTCCTGGAGATTATCAGACCAGACATTGCCCCCACCGCCAACCGATTCGCAGATCTCATCTATTTTCTTAATTTGTTCCTGTACGGCGCTTTTGGGACCGTCAATACCCATAAAAAGCTGACAATTGACATCTTTGGGAATATCCATTTTCAGAGCGTCTCGAGCAACATCCAGACAGACATTATCCAGTATTTCGCATGTAGCCAATTCCAGGCCGGACTTGAAAATTTTCTCGACAGCGCTTCCTGCAGAAGCCACATCGGGGAAAGAAGCTTTTGTAAAAGCCTCATATTCCGGCATAGGTAATATTTTGAGAATGGCCTCTGTGATAATGCCCAACGTCCCCTCAGAGCTGGCAATCAAATGCGTCAAGTCATAACCTGCTGAACTCTTTGGGGCTATACTGCCCGTTCGAATTACCGTCCCATCGGCCATTACGACCGTCAGGCCTTTCACATAGTCTTTTGTGGTCCCATATTTCGCTGCACGCACGCCGCTCGCGTTGGTCGATATCATTCCGCCGATTGTAGCAATGGGAGCGCTTCCGGGGTCCGGAGGAAAAAAGTGCGTCGGAGCGAGCCTTGCATTCAATGCATTGCAAATCACACCCGGCTCGACAACGACGTAATTATCTTCTTTATTTATCTCCCTAACATTGTTCATTCTGGTGAAATCCAGCACCACCCCGCCTTTAGTCGGTAGGACGGCCCCCGTCACGGAAGAGCCGGTTCCGCGCGCAACGACCGGAACTTTCTCAGAATTACAAAAAGCCACAATTTTACTGACCTGTTCAGTACCTGCGGCAAAGACAACAGCCTGCGGGGCTCCCAAATGGATCGACATGTCGCGGGAATACGCCAGACAATCAATCGGGGAAGTGGTAATCACTTCCTTTCCGACCAGCTCGGTGAGACGTGCTATGAAGTCCATTTTATTCCTCCTGGGGTGGTTCCGGGGAATGAACCCTCGGATTTAATGATGAAAACTGACACGTTGGGCGATGGGGTTTAAAGAGGGGAATCATTCTAATTTCAAGCTGTGTCGTTTATGATACCGTAATGCGTGGGATAAATCAAATGTCCTTTTATACTGCCGGCGAGCAAGTGGCAAGCTTTAATTTAGGGAATATTTAAGATGGGTCGATTTTCAACTCCGTGCGTCAAAAATTCAGCAAGGAGAAATCGGTGTCGTTATGTTCGGGTTGTTGCAGGATAGTAGCGTTTGGCGTTCAACCATCAAAGCAACCTCATGAGCCTATTGGGCTCATGTTGCCGAACTTAGAGAGCCTTGTAGGCTCTTCAATGACAAAAATGCGGAGACCGATAAAGACTTGTCTTATCGCCCAGGTATCACGTCCGAGCCCTTTCGGCTCTATGGCAACCGTTTTAAATAATTGTAAATTCCTACTGGCTGACGTATTCACATGATCGCGTTTTCCAACCAATAGTCGATGACTATATCGCGGTGGCATACTTGTTGCTCCGGCTAGTGGGCTGTGCAGTGCAAGGTGGACAGTATCTTCATTAAGAAAAACGAATTTGCCAGTACTTACCACTCGAGTGTAGCCAATGCACTCCCGGCAAATGCGGAGCGATATTAATCTAATGTCGCTTGATTTGCGAATCTATTTTCAGTTGCGTAATTGCCCCTCAATCGGCTAGCTACTGGATGACGAAACAGAAACCGACTTCGCGATGACTTTGTGGCTGATACGGCGGAGTTCATAATTGCTCCGTCTCGGGAAACCATAAGATCAAGGGGAATAAGCATGAAAAGAATGATCCTCATTTTTTCTGCGGTGCTGTTTCTGGTGTGGTCAATGAGCCCAGCTGCGGATCAACAAAGTGACGCGAAAGAACTGGTGGAGAAGGCCGTCCAGTTCTTTTCTGAGAAAGGCAAGGAGTACGCTTTGAAAGTGGTGGGAGCTTCGAATGGCCCACTCCGGAAGGATGGAGGCCTATACGTGTTTGCCTTCACTCTTGATGGCACAGGCTTGGCCCATCCATACAATCCTAAGCTCCTGGGCCCACAATGGAATTTGCAGGACATCAATGGAAAATACGTCATCCAAGATTTTGCAGCCGTTGCAAAAGATCCTGGGTCCGGATGGACCGAGTACCACTGGAACAAACCGGGAGAAACCAAGCCGGTTGCCAAAAAAACTTATATCATGAGGGTCCCTGGCGAGGAAATTTTTGTTGGGTGCGGCTATTACGCGGAATAGAGGTGCCATGATCGGTGATGAGGCTTCCGCCCAAAACGAAGATTCACCATCGATCTCTATAAACCGGTCCTTCGATTTTATTTTATTCCGGTCAGACGTCCAACACTGGCCCGAGTTGGACAGATTTGACGCTCAGGCGCTGATTCCTTGGTACGCCACTGCGTTGTGGCGGCTGCATTGCTTGATGGCCGTCGGCATATACTGGCCGATCAAACTGGACCTTGGATAAAATTCCGTAAGCAACGAACCAAGACCTCGCTTGGCTATTGGCGGCGGGTTCACGATTTTGACCTCCGCCTGTAAGCATTGTTTACCCGCTCCGCTTGGATCAGGTCTTTACTTCCCTTTTTACCCATGATATTTACATTAAGTTAAGCTAAAAAATTTTAGAGATGTCCAGGAGGAAAGCGAGAGTTGGCATTCCCAATTGAGAAAAAAAAGGAAATAATCGAAAGGTATCGAATACACGAGAGTGATACCGGATCTCCGGAAGTTCAGATTGCTCTTCTTAGCGAGAGAATTAGTTATCTGACCGAACACTTTAAGATCCACAAAAAGGATCATCACTCCCGTAGGGGACTCTTAAAGCTTGTAGGCCAGCGCCGGCGATTACTGGATTATCTCAGATCAAAAAATGTCGATCGCTACAAAGCCATTATCGCAGGTTTGGGCATCAGAAAATAGTATTAGGATGTTTCAAGAATAATTTATTGCTTTTCCCGCGCATATCACGCGGAATGAGGATCAGCCGAACTATGGTACATTCTTCCAGCGCCACTATCGCGAATAGATCAATTACATTCGAAACCGGACGTCTTGCAAAGCAGGCTTCAGGAGCTATCGTAATTAATTCTGGAGAAACAATGGTCCTAGTCACCGCCGTGTCGGAAAAACACGGCCGTGAAGGAATAGACTTTTTCCCACTTACTGTGGACTATCTTGAGATGACGTACGCAGCGGGAAAGATTCCGGGGGGCTTTTATAAAAGAGAAGGTCGTCCCACCGAAAAAGAAATTCTGACAGCAAGATTTATCGATCGGCCTATTCGGCCTTTGTTTCCGGACGGCTTTAAGGCCGAAACCCAAATCATTGCTACGGTGCTCTCATCTGACGGCGAAAACGACCCTGATATTCTTGCAATAAATGCAGCCTCGGCCGCTTTGGTGGTTTCTGACATTCCTTTTCACGGACCTATAGGAGCCGTTCGTATAGGTAGGGTCGAAGGGAATTTTGTCATTAATCCATCCCCCATCGAGGATACCTATTCTGATTTGAGCCTGGTGGTTGTCGGCTCACGTAACGGAATAGTCATGGTCGAAGGCGGTTCAGATCAACTAGCTGAAGAGGTGGTTCTTGAAGCCATTTTCGTGGCTTACAACGAAGTTCTTAAGATTGTAGCAGCTCAAGAGGAGCTGCAGTCGAAGGCGGGTAAACAGAAACGGGTGGTAATTCCGCCTGAAGCGGACCTGGAATTAATCGGTAAAATAAAAAATGAATTTTCCGAACGCATACGAAATGCCCTGGTGATTCCACAAAAACACGAGCGTCACAACGCGCTGGCCAATATATATGACGAGATCGTGGCATCACTGGGTGAGGATGGGCAGACGAGACGATCGGAGATTTTAGGATACCTGGAGAAGATAGAAGGGGAATACCTTCGGAAGATTATTTTGGAAACGGACCGCCGCATCGATGGCCGTTCTTTCGATCAAGTACGTGAGATTTCATGCGAGGTAGGAGTTCTTCCCAGGACGCATGGGAGCGCCCTGTTCACCAGGGGAGAAACACAAGCTCTGGTTGTGGTTACTTTAGGAACATCCTCTGATGAACAAAAGATTGAAGCTCTCGAAGGGGCAAGTTATAAGTCTTTTATGCTTCATTATAAGTTCCCGCCGTTCAGCGTGGGTGAGGTCAAATTCCTGCGCGGCCCTTCCCGTAGAGAGATAGGACACGGAGCATTGGCCGAAAGGGCGGTTTCATATTTGCTGCCCCATGATGAAGATTTTCCCTACACGATTCGAGTAGTTTCCGAGATCCTGGAGTCCAACGGATCGTCATCCATGGCTACGGTCTGCGGGGCCTCGCTTTCAATGATGGATGCAGGGGTTCCGATTTCGGCCCCGGTAGCTGGAATAGCCATGGGCCTACTGAAAGAAGATGACCGAATTGTAATTCTGTCTGACATAATCGGGGATGAAGATCATCACGGTGATATGGATTTCAAGGTTACGGGGACCCGATCCGGCGTGACGGCCCTGCAGATGGATATAAAAATCAAGGGCATCACTAAAGAGGTGCTCACCAAAGCTCTCTATCAGGCCAAAGAAGGGCGATTGCATATCCTCGATGAAATGGACAAGGCCCTCTCGCAATCCAGACAGGAAATATCCCAATACGCGCCGAGAATTTTCGTGATGTATATCAGTCCCGATAAGATACGCGACATTATTGGACCCGGCGGCAAGGTCATCAGATCCATCCAAGAGGAAACCGGCACCAAAATCGAGGTTGATGATACCGGCAAGGTCGTAATTGCCTCTATAGACGCCGTCGGGGCCGAACAGGCTAAAGCGGCTATTCGAACCATTACTCAGCAGGCGGAGTTAGGGCGTATTTACATGGGAACAGTGCGAAAAATCACGGACTTTGGCGCGTTTGTCGAGATTTTTCCGGGGACGGATGGACTGGTCCACATATCGCAGCTTGCACCTGAACGTGTACGCAAAGTCACTGACGTGGTCAGGGAAGGAGATAGCTTTCCGGTAAAGGTGATCGGGATTGATCCTCAAGGAAAAATCAAATTATCCCGCAAGGATGCTATAGGCCAGACGCCTGATGTTTAATGCGACATTTACCTCAACCAATACAGGTTGAGATTGAGATTAGGTACCTATGGGGAGATGAATCAGACCTTCATTTTCCCAGGGGACAACGCCCTACCAACCACATCAAGGCATACCCAAGGAAGTGTGATCCTCGTTTGAACTCAAAACATCAGGACCCCGTCACGTACCGCAAGACAACGCTTGATAATGGTATCAGAATTGTCACCGAAGCTGTTCCTTATCTGCAGTCCGTATCCCTCGGAATTTGGGTTCGCTCCGGTTCCAGGTTTGAAACTGCCGACCAAAACGGCATCTGCCACTTCATCGAACATATGGTTTTCAAAGGAACCGGACGCAGGTCCGCACTGGATATTGCAAAAGAGATCGATGCCGTGGGTGGAGCACTGAATGCTTTCACCAGCAAAGAATTGACTTGTTTTTATTGCCGGGTCCTTACGGAAAATCTGGAGTTCGCTGCAGACCTTCTCACTGATATTTTCCTGAATGCCTCGTTTCCGGAAACCGAGATGGAGCGGGAAAAACAGGTGATCTGTCAAGAGATTTACCAGCAGGACGATAGCCCGGAGGATTATGTACATGAAATCTTCGGTCTCCGCTTTTGGCAGGATGATCCTTTGGGGCAGCCAATTATGGGAACAGTACCGCTTGTAACGGGACTAGACCGAAACACTATAATAGATTTCAAGAACCGATATTATACCCCTCGAGAAACCATAATATGCGCGTCGGGAAACCTGGACCATGATAGATTCGTGGATCTTTTTCAAGAAATGTCAAAGCTTTCAGGCGATTTTAGCCGCGGAAAACCCAATGCGTCCAAGCATCTACCGTCTGTATATGTCGAGAATCGTGATATTGAGCAGGTCCACGTTTGCATAGGTGCGGTGGGCCCGAGCGTAACAGACCGAAGGCGTCACGCAGCATATATTTTGAATACTCTTTTGGGCGGCGGTTGGAGTTCCAGATTGTTCCAAGAAGTTCGGGAACAACGAGGTCTGGCCTACAGTGTTTACTCTTTTGTCTCGTCATTCATTGACACGGGCCTATTCGGAATCTACGCGGGTTGCGAGCCGTCAAGATTGCAGGAACTTCTGGATGTGACAAGCACGGAGACATTGAATCTGCATTTGTCTTTGACAAATGATGAGATCAGGACCGCCAAGAGCCATATCAAAGGCAATTTTATTCTGGCTATGGAATCTACTGATGCCCGAATGAATAGGCTTGCCAAATGTGAGTACTACTTTGACCGTTATCTCAATATGGATGAAATCATTGAAGAGGTGGAGGCTGTGACACCTGCGCATGTGGCCGAGGCTGCCGAGCAGATGCTCAGCAAAAACGGTTTCACAATAGTTGGACTTGGCCCAGTGCCGGACCATGTGGATTTTGGAGGATTCTCCCGTTCTCTCGTCTAATCAGTCCTTCGTGTTATCTCGACTTTCCTTTGGCTGTTGTCTATGGAAACGGAAACGTTCCGCAAACTCTTTGTTCCCAAGAGATTTGTGATTCGTTTTCCCTTCTTTTCGAATACGTGGATCTCGATTTCTCCAAGGGGCAAATTGTACAAAAATGCTGTTTTCACCTTGTAACGCGTAACTGGATGAATCGTCCCATCAGCGGTACTTACCATTCCTTTGCCTATTGGCTTGACCTCCGTCTCCCCGATTATCTCGGCCAACAGGTCTCGATCAATTAAACTGTATGTAGCCCCGGTATCGAGTAGAAAGCGATGAGGCTTACCTTTCTTACTGAAAGACACCTGAACGAATATGTCACCGTGGATCCCCATAGAAACAGCGACCTTCGAGGGACCGGAAGCTGATATGGATAATTCTTTCAGCACCTTCTCCGCGATTTTTGTTGTATGTTCGTCCGGGCTAAGTTGTAGAGCCTGTTCGCTGTCCTTTCGGGCCCGCTCTATATTGTCCTGCCGCAAATAGGCCTCGGCTCTACTAGCGTAAGCAAAGCCGGATTTCGGGTCCAGTTCTATTGCCTTATTCAGATCACTTATTGCACGATCGGAATCACCAAGCTTAGTAAACGTCATTCCGCGATTAGCAAAGCAGAGTGACCTCAAGGTATCGCTGTCATGAGTAACTTTAATGGCGGCAGTCAAATCTTGCAAAGCCTGCTTTTCTCGGCCCAGATGCAGATTTACCGCACTGCGCAATTGTAGCCCTGAAGCCAGAATTTCACCTTCAATTCCCTCAGTCTCCAGGACTTGGTTTATATCCTTCAAGGCATGTTGTAAGTCTCCTTGCGCCAAGCGCGCTTTGGCTTTAGCCAAAATGACGACTTGCGCATTGCGTTTTGAAGGATCCAATGAAGCGGCAATTTTGGAGAAAATCTCGACCGCCTGAGCGTAATCACCTTTGTTCAGGAGTGACTTTCCCTTCTCAAACATCTCAACAGCGTTCTCTTCCGCTATGAGAATCGCCGGCCAGGAGAGGGCTAGTACCGCTATGCAGACGATCACCAAAACTAACACCTTCATGGCTGCCGTTATTCGATCCTTAAATAAGCGTCTCTGCTTCAGGGAATTTCCTTGGTGTTCAATCACTTCTTTGGACTCCGCTTCAACCAGTCGAGAATTTCCTCCAGTTCGCTCAATTCGCGTCCTGAAAATTTCCTCATCAATGATAATACCTGTTGCGAGAGCCAGAATCGCTCTTCTTTTGAGGAATTTTCGGCGGCTTGCAAGAATTTATTCAGAAGTTCGGAGATTACTCGCAGTTGATCAAAAATGGAATCTGCGACAACTGAATCAAGCTTTCTCTGCCTGACATCCGTGATGGCCACTACGTTGGAGCGGTTCGAGTCCAATTCGGCTCCGAATGGAACCCCGCCGGCTAAAATCAAAACGGCGTACTCTTTCGAAATCTTATATCCCCGCTCCACCTCCGATGCTTCAAATGGAGGATAAATCTCTCTTAACTGAACTCCCGTTCGTACGTCAAATAATTCCGGTGCAAGTCCATTTTGCGCCTGGTTTTTGCCGTGATCAATCCGAGCCAGTAATTTAGCCTCTCTGATCAGAACATATTCGTGTTGGTCATCATCCATGACGATATCATACCATGACCATAATCATACGCCACACCTAAGTTGACGATCAGCGCAGAGAAAAGCGCATGTAACAAGAGTGGAAAAAGCAATGGGCCTGGCGTCACAATCTCCACGCAAAAGTACTCAGAATGTGTATGGGTCGAATTGGCTCACATGTCTCTTGTTGAGAGCCTACAAGGCTCCATTTCAAATAGACAAGCCTGTAGATGATTCCGGATTTCTTGTGATTGCGAAAGCATTATTGTTCTGCTTGGGACAGCAAATTGCTCATTACTATTTTTATCCAGGAATGGGATAGGTCCCACAGACTATGGGATCTCTCCCATAGTGTTTTCTCGTTGATTCGTGATCCCTTTACAACCCATACAATTTAAGATAAGAAGTTTAAATATTATCCATAAGTTACAATTTTGCTCTTTTTTTCTTTGCAGTTGGCCCAAAACTTGCCTTGATATGTGCATGGGCCGCTGATTCCGACAAAATGAGAACTATAAGTAGGCCCATAACGGCTTTGCCCACGAGCAAAAAAAAGATGGCAAGGCAATTAACTAATGTGTCTTGAGATTGCGCAATTTTCGGTAACCTATTAGGAGAACACCAGACGTGATTGCAAGAGAGGAAACCACTGTGGCGTCACAAAATGATAATCAGAAATACAGAAAACCAGCAGCGGATCAACTGCGAGAAGCGAATGAAAAATTGATCAAGCAATTGGCCGATCATAGATTGCTGGAAGGTGTGCTGCGCGAAAATTCGCAGGTGTTCAGGGCAATTCTAGATACATTGCCTGTGGCCGTGAGTCTCGCAGAGGATCGAAAACTTGCATGGGCGAACCCTGCATTCATGAAGATTCATGGTTTTGAAAGCCCAGACGAGTACATTGGGCAAAGCACTGAAATCCTGTTTGCTTCTCATGATGAGTTTGAACGTGCCACACAGGTCGTGTACTCGGATCTGGAGATCGGAAATAATGCGGAGATTTCGGTAAAGCAAAAGAGAAAGGATGGCTCAATTTTCGATGCGCACCTGCAATTGTCGCTTTTCAATGATTCCGATCCCGCGAAACGAGTTGTCGTCTGCTGCACGACCGATGTGTCAACAAAACCTGAATCAGAAGACAGGCTTCATAAGAGCGATGAACGATATCGTGCGTCACTGGAGGAGAGTTTTGATGGGGCTGTGATCCTGAGAGGACCGAACATACTCTTCGCGAATTCATCTTTCAGTGAAATGCTGGGTTATTCAAAGGAAGAGTTGGAGAGAATGGAATATTCGAATGTTTTGCACCCCCAATATAGGGAACTCGTAACCCAGCAGGCGACAGCTCGAATGCGCGGTGAAAGCGTGCCCGGTTATTATGAGGTGAAGCTCCTTCGGAAAGATAGGTCATTTTTTGATGCAGAGATTAGTGCTCGGGCTATAGAAATGGAGGGAGAAACTTGTATTCAAGCCTGGGTTAGAGACGTGTCCGAACGCAAGGGAGCCGAGGAGGAACTCCAACAAAGCGAAGAGAAGTATCGAACCCTCGTGGAGGAGAGCTTTGATGGCGTCTCAATCTATGACGGCACCAAGATGGAGTTTGTTAATTCGCGATTCTGCGAAATGCTGGGTTATTCCAAAGAAGAGCTGGAGGGAATGGATCTTTTGCTCACGGTTCATCCTGATCATCGAGCGCTCGTGAGTGAAAGGGCTGTACGCCGTCGGCGCGGAGAAAACGTTCCTGCTCTTTATGAACTTAAGCTTCTGCGAAAGGATGGCTCAAGCTTGGACGTCGAGACCAATGCTCGGCAAATCCGAGTCCATGGAAAACCGAGGGTGCAGGCCTGGGTCAGGGACATATCGGAACGCAAGAGCGCTGAGGCGGCTTTACGAAAAAGTGAAGAGCGATACCGCGTCCTGGTTGAAGAGAGCTTCGACGGCGTCATGATCCATGACGGCAAGAAGATATTATTTGCCAATTCGCGTCTATGCGAGATGCTCGGTTATGGCAAAGATGAATTAGAAGGAATGGATTACTTGCTTACGGTACAGCCTGATTATCGTGAATTGATAACCCGGAGAGTTGCTGATCGTCAGAGCGGACAGAGTGTAACTTCCATCCACGGCGTAAAGCTCCAGCGAAAAGACGGTTCAAGCTTTCATGCCGAGGTCAATGGCCGGCCAATAGATATCGGAGGAGCATTTGGTTTGCAAGTATGGATCAAAGATATATCCGACCGGAAAAAAGCCGAGGAAGCGCTACGTGAGAGCGAAAAGAAGTACAGGGCGGTCTTTAGTAACGCTGCCACAGGAATCAACCTGAATCGGCACGGTCGGGTTTTGGAGGCTAACTCGGCCTGGGCAAATATGCTCGGCTACAGTCAAGATGAAATTGGACGACTAACCTTTCGTGATGTCACCCATCCCGATGACCTTAAAATTACGGAACAATGTCATGGCGAACTTATCCGTGGAGAGAAGGATTCTTGCCGCTTCGAAAAACGTTACATCCGGAAAGACGGCCGGGTCGTGTGGGCTGATGTCTGGGTATCCGCGATTCGAGATGAAACCGGAGAATATCAGCGAGGAATATCTGCTGTCATAGATATCACTGACAGAAAACAAGCGGAGGAAGCCCTCGAGCGCTCGGAAGCCAATTACCGTGCCATTTTTGATTCAATGAACGACGCCATTTTTGTCCATGACATAGAAACCGGCGCAATACTCGACGTAAACCGCAAGATGTGTGAAATGTACGGCTATACCCGCGAAGAGGCTATCCGCTTGGTTGCCGGAGAGGCAAGTTTCGGCAAGGATAAACATTCGCAGGAATTGGCATTGCAGCGAATTGCGATGGCTGCACGAGGCGAACCTCAATTATTTGAGTGGCAGGCCAAAGCCAAAGACGGTCGACTTTTTTGGGTCGAAGTAAATCTTAGGAAAGCCATTCTGAACGATAATCCTTATGTGCTTGCCGTCGTACGCGATATTACCGATCGTAAACGGACTGAGGCACAGCGAGAAAATGAGAGACAGAAATTCCGGACTCTGGTAGACGATGCTCCCTTTGGGATAGTGATGATCCGAAAAGACAATACGTACGAATATGTAAATCCGAAATTCACTGAAATGTTCGGCTATGACCTGAACGACATACCCGACGGCAAGCATTGGCTGGAAAAGTCGTGGCCGGATCCGGGGTACAGGCGGAAGGCGGTTGAGGCTTGGGTAGCGGACGTTGCTGATATGAAACAAGGTATAATGAAAGTTCGCACCTTCGCCGTAACATGTGCTGATGGAATCCAAAAAATGATCACTCTCCGGTCCGCACAATTGCATACCGGCGAGTTCATAATGACATGCGAAGATATTACAGAACAAATACGTGGTGAACGAGAGCGAGAAAATCTGAGGCAACAACTTCTACACGCCCAAAAGATGGAGGCATTAGGGACTCTGGTTGGTGGTATTGCTCATGATTTCAACAACCTGCTGACCATCATCCTGGGATATTCCGAACTTCTTCTCCTCGAGAAGGGGGAGGATGATCCCGGGAAGGCTGACCTCCAAAAAATAATCGACGCAGGTTCCAGCGGCGCAGCATTGGTCCAGAGAATGTTAACGTTTAGTGAGCAAACAGAAAGCGTGCTCGGACCATTGAACTTGAATCATGAGATTGAGAATATGAAGGAGCTACTGTCGAGAACGATCCCAAAGATGATCTCCCTGGAGCTGGAAACGGCCGAAGACCTGGCGTTAATCGACGGCGATGCGGGGCAGGTACAGCAGATTATAATGAATCTGGCCCTTAATGGGGCGGAAGCCATGCCGAATGGCGGGAAACTGTTAATTCAAACCAGGAACGTAACTCTGGAAGAACAGTCCTGCGATAGTCATTCTGGAGTAAAGCCAGGAAATTACGTGCTTCTCTCGGTTTCGGATACCGGCCGTGGAATGAGCGCGGAAATAATGGAACGCATGTACGATCCATTCTTCACCACAAAAAATAGAGATTTCGTCAAAGGTACCGGTCTCGGGCTTGCCATAGTTCACGGAATTGTCATGGCGCACGGCGGTAATATAGTTTGCAGCAGTGAACCCGGGAAAGGAACACGATTTGAGCTGTATTTCCCCGCGATACCTGGTGACAATCTAATTCGTGACAAACAGAGCGATGATTCCATTGCAGCGGTTTCTTCTATTCAAGGTAACGAAACCATTCTGCTCGTTGACGATGAGGAGATGGTCCGAGATCTAGGAACACGCATTCTAACAAGAGCCGGCTATGAGGTGCTTACTGCGCTGAATGGCAAAGAGGCATTGGAAGTTTATTCAAAAGAAGCGGAAAAAATCGCACTAGTGATACTTGATCTTATCATGCCTGAAATGGGTGGCGAGCGATGCCTCGAGGAGCTGTTGAGGATCAATCCGAAAGCGAAGATAATTGTTTCCACAGGATATGCGTCCAATGATGAGACGACGAGGATAAGAATCGAGGCTTTAGCATCAAGCTTTGTCGCCAAACCTTTCACTTTGTCCAATATGCTAAAGACGGTGCGTGAAATTTTAGACCGGCAATGATATTCGGGCAAAAAGTGATACAGTTTATAGAGCGGGATCGTTGAGGCAGCATCCTTCCCCGCCCTAATTGATATTGTAGCCTCACTATCCAATTGACAGTGGCGGATTACTGGCCGTGACACAAACTTCACGTGGTATTTCCGAGCACGTAGCGCTGAAATATCGTGATTCTTCATGCGTGTGGTGAAGTTCTGTTCTCCGACTTCACATATGAGGGCGCACGGAGCATCACCGGACCTTTTTTGGCTGTTCTTGGAGTCAGTGCGGACAGCAGTTGGAATTATTGCAGGGTTCGGGGAGTTGATTCTTTGCGTGCGTATGATTCAATAGTTAGTTCAGGCGTGGCTTTTTGCTTTACATTCAGCAGAAGCGAAGATACGATCCGCCCGACTTCTCGAAAAGAACTGAATCGGAAATGAAGATAAAGAGCTTAGAAATTAGGGGATTTAAGAGTTTCCACGATAAAACCGTGTTCGATTTCCGACCGGGAATCACCGCTGTGGTCGGCCCCAATGGAAGCGGCAAAAGTAACGTCCTCGAGGCTATTCGCTGGGTTATGGGAGAACAGCGAGTCCGAAGCCTTCGAGGCAAGAAGATGGAAGACGTAATATTTAACGGGTCTGAAACTCGCAAACCTGTCGGCATGGCGGAAGTCAGGCTAGTGCTTTCCACTGATGACGGAATAGTTCCTCCCACTATGGCCGAATATGATGAAATAATGATTACTCGCCGCCTGTTCCGGGACGGCGAATCTCAATATGAAATCAATAATATTCCTTGCCGGCTATCGGATGTCACCGATTTCTTTATGGATACCGGAGTGGGCAGAAATTCCTACGCAATCATCGAACAGGGTCGCGTGGACATGGTCGTGGCATCAAAGCCCGAAGACAGGCGCCTTTTCATCGAAGAAGCAGCCGGTATCACACGCTACAAATCCCGAAAGGAGGTCGCATTAAAGAAACTCGAGCAGACAAAGCAAAATTTGCTCCGTATTGGAGATCTGATATCCGAAGTAAAGCGCCAGAGTGTTTCTTTAAAAAGACAAGCATCCAAGGCCGAACGTTATCGACAGCTCAATGCTCGTCTACGGGAACTTGATATCAGCCTGCATGCGTATAAGTGTAAGGTGACCCAGGAAGAGTACCAGCAGCGTTAAGGCAGAACTGGACTCAAGCAGATCAGCATTAGTCCAGCGAGAAACCGGATTTGACGGGGTTGAAGCGCAATTGGAGCAATCTCGTATCGCTGCGCTACAAACCGAGACTCAGCTCAAGGAGTTGTTGGAAGCGCGTCATAAAGTTGATCTGGAACTTACGTCAACCAGAAGCCGAATAGACTCAGACCGCCAACGGATATCGGAGTTGCAGGACCGGCAAAAAAGGCGCTCCTTCGAGACCGAGGCCCTCAACAAAAGAATAGAACAATCCTGCATCAAAACAGAAGAATTAAAGACCCTAAGCTCTGCTGTTCAGGCTGATACTGACGCCGCAACAAAGGAACTGAATGAGGCCCGTGACGAATCACAACAATCGGAGCAAGACCTCGCCACTCATAGGCAAAGATTAGACCAACTCAAGGATGCTCAATTCAATATTCTCCAGGAAGCTGCTCAACAACGAAATCGTAGAGAAACTCTTGCCAAACGTCGCTCAGAAATCGTAAACGGGCTCGCAAAAATTGAGAGAGATTCAGAATCTATCATTTCACGGCTCAAGATCGATGAGAATGAAAAAAGCCTGGTAGCCGATGAAATAATTCGGGTTCTCCAACTCCGCCGAGAATGCGTCGAGAAAAAAGAGGAACTCTCCGCAACGCGGGATGAAGCCTCGAAATCAATCGGTTCCCTTAGAAAGGAATTGGCTCAAACTGAAAAGATTACCGCAGCGGATCAGGCCAGACTTCAGTCACTCGAAGAAATGCAGCGGGATTACGGGGTATATGGCGACGGCGTCCGGCTCCTGATGAAAAATCGGGAAGACCAACCAAAAGAATATTTACTTGGGCCGCTTGCCGAAGTAATCGAGGTTTCGGAGGAATTTCAAGAAGCACTTACAGCGGCTCTTGGCGAGCGCCTGGGGCATGTTGTAGTCACCTCGACTCGTGACGGGATTGAAGCAGCAAATCAGCTCAAAGAGGCCGATGCAGGTAGGACGACTCTTATCCCCCTTTTTCCGAGAAGAGTTTCCGAAGCAGATGACAATCACACCCCGCCCGGCCTTTTGCGACTTAAGGATGTCGTCCGTTTCCGGGATGGCTTTGAAGAACTTGGGAATTTTCTTCTGGACCGCTGCTTTCTTGTTGAAAATATCGAACGAGCGGTTGAGATATGGGAGACAAACGGAATACATGTTGACCTGGTTACGACCCGAGGTGAGGTGCTTAACCGTTATGGAGAAATCACAGGTGGGTCGCAGGAAAACGGTCGGAAAGAGGTATTTGAAAAACGCCGCGAAATAGAGTCACTTAAGACCAGAGTGTCGGAGCTCGAAACGGGCATTGCCCAAATACAAAGTTCACTAAATGAACGAGAATCGCACTTCGAAAAACTCTCCGCTGAACTAGAAGAAACGGACCACCTGATTTCGGATTTGAATTTGAAAGAAGTCCGCCTTAAGAGTGATCAGGAACGACTGGAAACACAGCTAACCACGACCCGACGCCGAGTTGAAGTAATTGGCTTGGAACGAGAGCGTCTCAATAAAGAAGAGAGTGAGATTGCAATACAACTGGAGCAATGTGATCTCGCCGCGGCGTCACTTGAAAAGACCCGCCTGGAATTGGAAACGGAAAAACAGGAAATACAAAAAGCAACTGAACAACTGGAACTCTCACTTCGCGATAGGTTTCGTCGAACCGAGCAAATCCGTGTTCGGTTGGCTCAACTTGAAGAGCGAGGGCGCTCTCTCGAACGTGAGCTACGATCTTCCAACGAGAGTGTGACGCAATATGAGAACCAATTGCGCGAGCTTTTGGATGAAATTTCTCTGAGCGAACAGGACGGCAAAAGATTGGCCGAGGAAATAGAGGCAGCCGAGACCAAAGAAAAGCAGCTCATGATGCAGCATGAGGAGCAGGGGTTGCAAATTGAGGCGCTCAAAAGAAGTTCAGTGGAGTTGTCGTCGCGTCTGCGGGACTTTGAGGAGCAATCAGCCTCCCTGGCAAAATCAGTGAGTGAATTACGTAAGGCCGTGCACGCGCAAGAAATGGAATCGGTTCGTCTCGAACAAATGCTTTCGGATTTGGTGGAAAAAATATTGGAGCGTCATCATGTGGACCCCCGTAATCTTCCTGCGCCGGAAATTCTTCCAAGCGAGGAAGAAATTGCAGAGATGAAAACCAAACTTGAATCTTTGGGCGAGGTTAACCTGGCTGCCATCACTGAAAGTCGCCTGACTGAAGAACGGCTCACATTTCTGTTGGAGCAGGAGGATGATTTAAATAAGGCTGTGGATTCGCTTTACGTCACGATAAATACTATCAACAAAACTACCACTGAACGCTTTCGGGCGGCTTTTGACAGTGTTAATGAACAATTTCAGGAAATCTTTCCATTCCTGTTCAGAGGTGGCGAAGGACGCCTGGAATTAACTAATGAAGACGATCTCCTGGAATCCGGTGTAGAAATTATGGCCAGGCCACCCGGCAAAAGGATTCAAAATATGGACCTGCTATCCGGCGGCGAAAAAGCCTTGACGGCCGAAGCGCTCATTTTCTCTATATTCCTTACCCGCCCTTCCCCATTTTGTCTTTTGGACGAGGTTGACGCCCCGTTAGACGATGCAAACCTCGCCCGATTTCACGAAATGCTCCGAAGGCTGTCCGACAAGACCCAGTTCCTTTTTATCACCCACAATAAACGGAGCATGCAGGAGGCTGATTCGCTCTACGGCATAACAATGGAAGAGCCTGGAGCTTCAAGCATTGTTTCAGTAGAGTTTGTGAACTAATTCCGTGAAATACCATCGCCATCTTTTCCTAAGCAACAGCATTTGTTGAATCTCGCCCCCACGTGTACACCTTTTCATTTGAATGGCATTGTCGCCCGGTAACCGTTCAGTTACGAGCGGGCACGTGGCTCCCTTGTCATTGCGAGGAGTGAAATCCCGCGTTCCGCGGGAAAGCAATCTCAGCTTTGGCGGTGTAGAAGATTGCTTCGCTCCGCTCGCAATGACAATCTTTGGCCGCCCGTAACTGAACGGTTACGTCGGTCGCCTACTTTTTGTTGACAAAACATACCATAAATTATATTAATTAGCTCGATTTTGTGATGTGATTTATAGAAATATCCTACAAGCCATTATTAACATGAAGAATATAATAATTACGATCTGGCTAACCATACTCTGCTTTCTTCTATTATCCAATGTCCACGCATGGGAGATGCCCGGATACCTTCGTGTAGACGGCGGCTCAAGAATGTGGTTCACCACTCTTCAAGGGGATCTTATTCAGAGCGATCGTACGAAGCTCGATTTGGTAGGAAATTTGGGACTGAAAGGAGATGATCTCGTTTGGAGCTATTCTATTTGCGCACGAATCAAGAACATACATGTTTTGCGCTTGCGAGCGGAGCCTTATGATATTTATGATCAGCCCGGAGGCGGTTCTTCGCTGCGAGTCAGGGATCTTCGTATAGGTTACGATCTGGATTTCTACATGTCTCCCCAGGTGTTATTCGGAGCGAATATCGACCTCGATGTGCTCAATGTTGATACACGCGTAGCCAATGTAACTGTTGCCAATTCTTCTTTCAGCTACAATAATAACGACACCCGAGCAGTTCCGACACTCGGTTTTCATACTACTTTTTATCCCATTATGACCGGGATATCACTACGACCGACTGCCTCGGCTCGTGTTAACTGGTGGAATTATCGGAACCTTGAGACCTGGGATTGGGAGGCCGGCGGCGGAGTGGATATTCCTGTGACCAATCTTTGGACTTGGAGCGTAAATGCCGGCTATAGATTCTGGCACACTAAATTCAAGCGGGACATCGACACCCTGGACATGAATCGCTCCGGCTTCTTCCTGGAATCATCGATCCTTTTTTAGGACCGGCGTCTTGCCGGTTGTCTCACAACACAGCAACAACGACTGGACCGGCAGGATGCCGGTCCTACTGTCACGTATCCGGTTTGCACGATTCAGGCCGACAATCTCTATTCAATAATATTAGAGTTTTTTCAGGGGGGGCAAAGGCATATGCGCTAACTTTGTGTTATCGCGCATGTGATTTCAGTAAGTTATCACCCTCCCCCTTCCCCCTCCCGTCAAGGGAGGGGGATTTGGAAACCCTCTCCCCTGGCGGGAGAGGGGAGGGAGAGGGGGAGCATGCAAGCGAAATTTCGCATTTAAAGTTAGCGCCTGTGTGGGTCAAAGGAGCCCTTTCGTACACGAAACAGGGCCCCACGAGAAGTCTTCAAAAACTCTCAACAAATACCGGCAGCCACTTTGGCCTCCAGGTGCTCCATTAAGCGTGACAAAATTTCCCCGGCACTTCCCGTAACCATTATGTCTGTCACTCTTTGGTGCAGCGCGGATGGTTCGCGGTTGACTTCGATTACTTTCGCCGGTGGGTTTTTGAGTTTAACCTCAATGGGGATCTGAGCCGCAGGAAACACCTGCAAAGAAGTCCCTACCACAAGCAAAACGTCGCATTTTCGAGTCTGCACTTGCGAAACCATAAGCGCTTTGGATGGAATCGCCTCACCGAAAAACACAGCGTCCGGCTTGAGCACTCCGAGACATTTCCGGCACCTCGGTGGATCTTGTTCTCCGGATGAAATGCGAGCCTCAACGTCTTCGATCGGCTCTATTTCGCGGCATTTCATGCACACGGCTCTGAGCATATTGCCATGGAACTCAACCACCTCAACTGACCCCGCCTTCTGATGCAAATTATCGACATTTTGTGTGATTATGCATTTTAAAATTCCCATCTGTTCCATTTTGGCAAGGGCATAATGAGCGGGATTAGGTTTCGCCGAAGCCATGTCAAAATCGCCTGAAATCTTCAGATCCCAATGCAATTTCCAGAACCGTGAAGGATTCTGAAGAAAGCGATCTATCGAAAACTCGCCAGGATCCACTCTCGTCCAAAGACCTCCCGGACTTCTGAAATCAGGTATACCGGATTCGGTGCTGATCCCGGCCCCAGTGAGTGCGACTACGTTTTTTGCTTGGAGTAAGTGTTCCGCGATATCGCTAATTGCTTCTTCCATGGGAACTCCTTATTTACAATTGTATAATATAAGGGCAAATTGAATCGTGCAACCGTTTTCATCCGAACCCGCATGAACCACAGAGATCGTTGGAATCGTAGAGGATTTCATTGTTAACAATCAAGTGACTCGTTGCGCACGGGATTGATTGAGATATCCTCTCAGAACGGCAGCGAGGACGGCATTTTTGCGGTGCAACGAGAAGTTCCCCAATTCCGGAGGGTTCGGTCGTCCCATCCCTCTCGATCTCTAAGCCTCGCCTGAAATATTCATTTGAGCCACTTTTTCGACGTCATACCCGTCTGCTGACGCGCCGTACGACTCTCGCATGTCTACGATCGATCTGACCGGCTCTATTCGGGCTTTGGCCTTGACAGGTGGAAGCTTCAGAATAATATGGTACACATAATAATCTTGCCTGCTGGTCTGTTTCGTAAGCAGGAATTAAATTGTGAGAAGAATAGATGGACCATGACCGTGAATTAGTTGACAGAGTTATTAAGGGAGATTATTACGCATTCGAATTATTGGTAGAAAAACATCAAGGAAGAATATATCGTCATTTAAGAAAAATGGTCAGAGATTACGACGTGGCGGAGGATCTGCTTCAAGAGACTTTTCTGAGCGCGTATAAGGGCCTGACCAGATTTAGTGGAAATTCTTCCTTCGCAACATGGCTATTTAGAATAGCCACCAATGCAGCTTTGATGTTCCTGAGAAAGCATAAGCCGGAGAGCATCCAGTACGATGATGAATTAAAATTGCGGGCTCGGGCAGATCATGCGCCGGCATCTCCTGAATTTGCCGATACCCCGCTTGAATTGCTGTTATCTGACGAAGGACGGAGAACAATCGAGAAAGCGATAGATGAGCTACCTCTGATGTACAGGACTGTTCTCATGTTGCGGGACGTGGAAGGTTTTTCGGTTCGAGAAGTCTCAAAAATCACAGATTCTTCAGTATCCGCTATCAAGTCTCGACTACATCGAGCCCGACATTCAGTGCGGGAGGCGCTGAACTCATACTATTCGGAACGCAATATTTACGCGAGACGGGGAGCAACAGCAAAATGAAAACCTGTAAGGAGTTTTGCGACATGTTTTCCGATTATATAGACGGAGACATCTGCGAAGCCGAGTGCAGTGTCATTGAAGAACATCTGCAAGACTGCCCGCCTTGCGAGTTACTATTTCGGTCATTTCGGGCCAGCATTAAAATGTGCAACGAGGGAGTGTCCGATGAAATTCCCGAGAAAGTGCGTGAGCGACTTAGGATATTCCTAAGAGAGAATTGCAGAAAAGAGGGAACTTAATAATAGGGAGGAGTATTGAAATGGGTGAGAATTTACATCAGGTTTCTGACGGCGATTTCGAACAACAAATTTTAAAATCGGATCTTCCCGCGCTTGTCGATTTTTGGGCTGCGTGGTGCGGTCCATGTAAAACTGTCGGCCCGGTAGTCGAAGAATTGGCCGGCGAGTACGCCGGCAAAGTTAAAGTGGCAAAACTCAATGTAGACGATAACAAGGAAACACCGGCACGTTATGGGATCAGAGGCATACCTACATTGATACTGTTCAAGAACGGCGAGGTTGTGGATCAAATCGTGGGAGCTGTTCCCAAGAGCAAAATAAAGGAATTGCTCGACAAGGTTTAACTCTAATGGATGCGGATCTTATTATTCTCGGTGGCGGACCTGCCGGACTTACGGCTGGAATGTATGCGGCGCGGGCGGGTGTTCCCCTGCTGTTATTTGAAAGAGCAGTCCCCGGTGGCCAGATGGCCGCCACCGAGTTGGTTTGCAACTATCCAGGGTTCCCGGAGCCTATATTCGGGATTGAATTGGCTCAGAAAATGGAAACACACGCTCGAGCATTCGGCGTGGAAATTGTTCAGATGGACATTCAGAATGTCTCGAAAACTGCCGATGGCTTTTCATTGACAGCGGACGGAGGCCAAGTTCACACCTGCCGGGTCTTGATTCTTGCCACTGGGGCCTCGCCGGTCAGACTGGGAATACCGGGGGAGTTGGAGTTTGCAGGTAAAGGAGTGAGTTATTGCGCTATTTGCGATGGCCCTTTTTTCCGCGACGTCGAAATCGCGGTCGTGGGGGGCGGTGATTCTGCCGTGGAAGAGGCGGTATACCTCACTCGATTTGCCCGAAAAGTCCATTTGATTCATAGACGAGACCAACTTCGTGCCTGCCGCGAAATCCAACAGAAAGCTTTTGAAGAGCCCAAGCTTGTGATCCACTGGAAAACCATTCCCGTGGCAGTCTCAGGCGACCGCGGGGTCACTACTCTAAAAATTCGCTCGGTAAATGACGGTGCTGAAGAGGATCTTCAGGTGGCTGGAGTATTTTTTTATGTCGGCTTGCATCCCAATCATGTTGGAGGTGTTTTGGAGTTGGTCAAAACCGATTCCAGAGGGTTTATCATCACGGATACAAGTCTGGCTTGCTCGACTCCGGGCTTGTTTGCGGCAGGTGACATACGTTCGAAAGACCTCAGGCAAGTGTCCACGGCCGTCGGAGATGGTGCCTCTGCCGCACACAGCGCTCAACTATATTTGGAAAATTTTGCAAAAAGAAATCAGAATTAGTTCCGGCTGTCTCCAACCAGATTGGATTCTCAAATATCGTTATTTCATTGGCCCGTTGAACCACCACGGCTCCGGGTCTGAAAAAATCCTGAGGACCGGCGAAAGATTTATCTCGCGTGCCGTACAGCGGCTCTATTGTCGGCCCGAATTCAGGCTTCCAAAATGTAAGGATTTCCATAGCTCCGACCGTGAATCTTCTCACCCCTAAATATAAACCGGTGGCCGCCCCAGCGACGAAACCATTTGCCGGCTCCTGCCAGGTACCCCTGAAGAGCTCCGTCGTACGCGCCTACATATGCCCCATTGATCATCGCATCATTTATGTTGGCATAAATTTCGTATGGCGCGAGATAGAATATTGACTACCCCTCTGCCGAGTTTCCACGCGGGCAAGTTTCTGTCAAACCTTTTTAAATCATCAAAATCGGTCTCATAAGCGAACGACAAACAAGTGATTACTAACATCAATGTAACAGCAATAGTAGCTGTTAGGGTTCTTTTCATCACGTCCTCCGGTGACCAATTGTTTGTCGCCTTTGTGCAAAAACACCGCCAGTCTGCCCAAATTATGGCGACGCGGTCATATGAAACTCTGAATCCAGTTGAGTATCAGAGTCACGAATCCATGATATCACACAAGGTCAAGAAAGGCAACAAAACATTAATAATTCTCCTGTGATGTTGATTATTGCTAGAAATAACTTTTATAAAAAAATCACCCTTGCTTACCGAATCCCCTCAATGTATTATTAATTCCGCCGT
This sequence comes from uncultured delta proteobacterium, assembly GCA_963843165.1. Lineage (GTDB taxonomy): Bacteria > Desulfobacterota > Desulfomonilia > Desulfomonilales > Desulfomonilaceae > DATJPW01. The sequence goes on from CAWJJL010000011.1 coordinate 120,667, forward strand.
TTCTTCGGCATATCAACAGTACCGTTCACTTATGAAATGCATCATGAAAAAATGGCTTCTCGTTGCGCTGATTATCCTATTTCTTTCGGGTTGCGCTTTTGATAGCGTCTGGAAGTGGATTGATGAGATGGATTTCGAGCGGGATGATCAGACCATAAGTATTATGCGCTTTATACTGAAGTAGCACTTATTGGGAGTTCCGGAAACTTTTTGAATAATATCCGGATCTTTTGGAGGCGCTATGGCAACATACGACATCGATAGAAAACTACTTGAGAGCAAATCTACGGAAGAAATATCGAAAATATTGAGAAACGAGCGGGACGATTATACTCCCGAAGCTATAGAAATACTCGAACAAATTCTTAAATCCAGAAGCATGGAATCTTCGTCCTCGGGCGTTAGTGACATTCAGCCTGCGGGTGTCCGCGTGGCGGGCTATCAAAATGCCGAGAGATCCGGTCCGGACCCCCGGGGATGCGGTGAGAGAGCTCAATCATCTTTTGGCCGGAGTTATGAATGGAACAATGGATCCACAGGTCGCACAGGTGGCCTCGAACATTGTGATGGGAATTCTAAGGGCCATGGAAATGGAATTCATGCAGGAACCCGAGGAGGGCTCGTGAGCGCGCTGACAACATCGGCTGTGGGAACAGCCGTTGATTTTGAAAAGGGTGGTGGACTTGTTCCGGCAATAGCCCAGGATGTGCGGACCGGTAAAGTACTTATGATGGCGTACATGAATCGTGAAGCGCTCGAAACTACTCTAAGGGAAGGCCGGGCTTGCTACTGGAGCCGCTCCAGACAGGAATTGTGGCGTAAAGGAGATACTTCGGGTGATATTCAGATTGTTAAAGATGTGCTGATAGATTGCGATGAGGATACTATTCTGCTGTTGGTCGAGCAGCAGGGCAAAGGGGCTTGCCACACCCGGCGGTGGAGTTGTTTTTACAGACGAATCATCGGAGAAGATAATTTTCAGGAAATCGATGGCTAAAGAAGCTTTAAAATTGATCATTCCAAAAGGAAGTCTCGAACAAGCAACGGTAGATCTGTTCCGTAGAGCGGGGTGGAATATCAATATTTCCCCGAGAAGCTACTTCCCATCTGTAGATGATGACGAAATCGTGCTGGCGCGACTTAGAGCTCAAGAAATATCTCGCTATGTGGAATCAGGGACGTTTGACGCAGGTCTCACCGGTAAAGATTGGGTGCTGGAGAATGATTCAGATGTGGTGGTCATTGATGACCTGGTCTATTCCAAAGTCTCACCAACTCCTGCCCGTTGGGTATTGGCCGTAGACGCCGAGTCAGATTACCAGGTCCCGGAAGATCTTGAAGGTAAGCGGATTGCCACTGAGCTGGTGCGGTTCACTCGAAAATTTTTCGCGGAACGTAATACAAATGTTGAAGTTGAATTCTCTTGGGGCAGCACTGAGGCCAAGGTCAGCGAAGGCGTGGTCGACGCAATCGTAGATGTTACCGAGACCGGAAGCACCCTGCGGGCCAACGGTCTGCGCATAATTCATACGTTACTCACTACAAACACGCAATTGATTGCAAATCGGGAAGCATACCAAAATCCTTTTAAAAGAGACAAGATCCAGCAGATTCATCTTTTGCTGCAGGCAGCGTTGGAGGCGGCCAAGATGGTCGGTCTCAAGATGAATGTTCCCAAGGAAAATCTCGAAACCATAGTCAAGCTGCTTCCGTCGCTGAACGCGCCCACAGTTTCGGGCCTTTATAAATCGGATTGGTTCGCTGTGGAGGTGGTAGTTTCAGAGCAGATAGTCCGTTCATTGATACCGCGTCTCTTGAAAGCAGGCGCTACCGGAATAATTGAATACGGCTTGAATAAGGTATTGTGAACTAGAAGAATTTTATGGATTAGTGAAAAACTCCGAATGATGTGCTCCCCGATAGTCAGGCATCCTACGGGACTATTTCTTCTCCGCTTCCATCAACCACAGCCCCGCACTTCGTCTATCGAGCGGCTGACCAGCGCCAGCGCTTTCATAGCTTGTAGAGCGCGTTCTCCGTCCACAATCGGTGTGGTCCCTTGCAGGACGGATTTGAAAAAATCATCAAATTCCCGTCGCAGCGGCTCTTCGTCCGGAATCGGGATCGTTTCCTCTCGGAGATTTCCCATGAAACATACGCCGTCCGTCATGGTCGGGAGTTCTTCCGCGCTATATACCGTCAGGGAGTTCCCCAACGTGTTCGCCACGAATTGTCGGGTCGGGGTTGTAACTGTTAAAGATCGAACTTTTCGAGGCGAGCATTTCCCGGTCCAAAACACCGCAGTCGTACTGTTTTGAAACTCGATCCGCACATGAGCGACATCGAGCTGATTCGAAAAGACCGGTCTGCCTGTAGCGGTTATGGTTTTTATAGAGGAGCCGGCTATTTCCAGCGCAAGATCGATGTCATGAATCAGCAAATCATGTAGTACATCCACATCCATGCAGCGGGACCCGTCGAAAGGGGCCAATCTGCGCGCGTCGATAGAAATTATGTCCTCCGGAGTTTTTTGAACCAATTCGATCAGTTTTGTCACTGCCGGATTATAGCGCTCGACATGACCGACCATGAGAACCAGATCTGTTTGGCGAGCCAATTCCACGAGTCGGGCTGCGCCTTGAAGATTGTGTGCTAAAGGCTTCTCCATCAACAGGTGAAGGCCTCTTTTCAGGCAGCGCTCACCGATCTCGGCGTGCAATGAAGTCGGGGCAGCCACAGTTATGGCATCAGCCCTGTCCATAAGCTCATCAAGCGTATTGAAACAAGCGCAGTCATGCAGACGACACATCTCATCGGCCCGTGCGGAATCGGGATCGTAGAATCCAGCCAGGGTCACAGCGGGACTTTGGTCGATGAGTCTTAGATGATGATTACCCATAGTTCCTACGCCGACCACGCCTACTCGAAGATTTTTTCCATAAGCTCTCATGATATTGGAGGATACACGTGGCATGTGCTGTTCGTCAAAGCCTAAACCGTTTACTTTCGCGAGTTATTTATGTTTATACTAATTCGCCGACCTGCAATCGTATGGCAATGGCAAAGGAGTTTTGACAAATCCGCATCATCACTCCAGTCACAGAAACAAACTTGTCGCGCACGTGCTGCTAATGGGCAAGTATCGGAGGTGGTCAGTTGTGAGGCATTTGGCGGCTATTCTCACCATTTTTTGTGTGCTTGCAGCGCCGGCTTGGGCGGCTGAGCCGATTTTTATCGGCGCGTTTTTACCCATGACTGGAAATGTCGCGGCATATGGTCAGATGGGATGGTCAGGTATTACTGTAGCCAGAAAAATGGAACCTGCAGTCCTGGATAGAAACCGTCGATGTGATCCTCGTGGACACTAAGTCCGAAAAAGTAGATGCAGCCAATGCTGTTGCCAGATTGATTGAAAGGGATAAAGTAATAGCGATTATCGGCGAGATGATCTCAGGAAACACAATAGCTGGGGCTGATCTTGCGGAACGTCACCATATTCCCATAGTGTCCCCGACCGCAACAAATCCTATTGTGACTCAGGGCAAGCATTTCATTTTTCGTGTGTGTTTTATTGATCCGGACCAGGGGCGCGTTGCAGCGAAATTAGCTCTAGATCAGTTGAAGGCTAAAACCGCGGCTCTGATCTATGATATCGCGCAGGATTATAGCGCGGCGCTTGCCAAGTATTTCAATGAAGATTTCAGAGCTGGAGGAGGCAAGGTCGTCGTGGATCTCAAATTTAAAAGCGGCGACAGGGATTTCACTCCGCAGCTAAGCAGCATAAAAGCAGCCAAGCCGGACATAATATACGCCCCAATTTATTATACCGAGTGCGCGCTTGTGGCCAAACAGGCCAGAAATATGGGATTGAACGTCCCGATCCTTGCCGGGGATGGAGTTCAGGCCCCGGAATTGATCCAACTGGGCGGCAAAGCAGTAGAGGATGTATATTTCACAGCTCATTTCCATAAAGCCATGATTTCTACCGAGCGAGGTCAGAAGTTCATGGAATCATTTGAGAAAGAGACCGGTAAAGATCTGGATGCTTTTTCGGCAATGGCGGCAGATGCTTATTTCATCATTCTTGATGCAATTAAGCGGACCGGCAGCCCGGACCCTCAGAAAATTAGAGACGCTTTGGCCTCCACAAAAGATTTTGAGGGAGTCACCGGCAAAATAACCCTGAAACCGGACGGAAACCCCATCAAGTCCATGGTGATCAATAAGGTGAAAGACGGCAAATTCGAATATGTCACGACTGTGACGCCCTAAGGTCGCTAACGTCAAACGTGGATTATTCATTCATTATTCAACAGATCGTCTTCGGGTTAACACTTGGCTGTCTTTATGCACTCCTGGCCATTGGTTATTCAATGGTTTACGGCGTGTTGCGACTCATCAATTTTGCGCATGGCGACTTGCTCATGGTCTCGGCATATATCGCCTTTTTCGGCATTGTCATATTCCACTTGCCATTGATAGTCTCTTTCATCATTGCCATTGTGCTCACCGGCGGTTTGGGAATTGTCATAGATCGGGGTGCCTACAGGCCACTCAGGAAAAGTCCGCGTATAAGCGCACTGATCACAGCGATAGGCGTATCGTTTCTCCTTGAGAATCTGGGGATTGTATTTATAGGCGGACGTCCGAAGACCTTTTTCACACCTGCTTTTCTAGAACACCTGCTCACAATTGCGAAAGTTCAAATTCCATTCCTTTCCATCTGCGTATTCGCCGTAACCGCTTTTTGTCTCATGGGATTAATGTGGGTGGTTAATCGCTCCCGCGTGGGAATGGCGATGAGGGCAATTTCCAGAGATATTGAGACCGTCAGATTGATGGGGATCGATGCGGATAGGGTCATTTCGTATACATTTTGCTTGGGATCAGCCTTGGCCGCGGTGGGCGGAATCCTCTGGTGCATGAAATATCCTGCTTTGGAACCATTCATGGGGGTTATACCCGGTTTGAAGGCTTTTATAGCGGCTGTTTTGGGAGGAATAGGCAGTGTAAAGGGCGCTGCAGTGGGAGGCCTAATATTAGGTTTGGCCGAAATTCTCATAGTCGCCATTCAACCTGAATGGTCAGGATATCGAGACGCCATTGCCTTTGCTGTTCTAATTGTGATTCTTTTGACACGTCCCACCGGTATAATCGGCCAGGAATTGCCCGATTGAATCGGATGGACCACAGCGCTATGTGTTTAAATCCGGAAACAAGAAACATAAGGTTTTGAAAGATACTTCAACCCGTGATCGTATTTTAACTGCTGCAGCCATAGCATTGGCTATGGCACTCCTATGGTACGCCGACCGCCATTTTAGCGACTATTCTATACGAATACTGAATACTGTAGCTATTTACATAATATTAGCAGTAAGTTACAACCTAATCAACGGCGTGGCCGGGCAATTTTCCCTTGGCCCGAATGCCTTTCTTGCTGTTGGTGCTTACACCAGCGCTATATTAAGCCTGGCGCCGGAAGAGAAATTACAAAGCTTCATTTTGCAGCCAATGGCATGGCCGTTATCCGAAATCAGCGTTTCCTTTCCTATTTCCTTGCTGGCAGCTGGTTTGGTAACGGCTTTTCTGGGATTGTTAATGGCTATTCCGGTTTTTCGCGTTCGAGGTGACTACCTGGCGATAGTCACACTCGGGTTTGGCGAAGTTGTCCAATTATTCGCAAATAATCTGATTTCGATTACAAATGGGCCACTAGGATTGAAAGGTCTTGCACCGTACACGAATCTTTGGTGGAGCTGGGGTATTTGCCTCCTGACTGTTTTTTGCACAATTCGTTTAGTTAACTCTTCTTATGGGCGGGCCATGAAGGCCGTTCGGGAAGATGAAACAGCAGCGGAAGCTATGGGGATTGATGCGTTCCGAACGAAGACTCTTGCATTTGTATTCAGCGCATTTTTCCAGGGAATGGCAGGCGGCCTGCTGGCTCATTTGGTAACCACAATCTCCCCTTCCCTTTTTGGTTTTCTTCTGACTTTTAATCTTTTGATAATTATCGTCATTGGCGGTCTGGGAAGCACAACGGGATCGGTTATTGCCGCGGTACTGTTTGCCTGGGGAGGAGAGCTGCTGAGAGTTGTTGAAGAGCCGATGACCATCTTCGGCTATTACCTTGAAGGAATTCCAGGGATGCGCATGGTCATTTTTTCTGTAATTCTGATCCTGGTAATGCTCTTTGCCCGAAGCGGGATTATGGGAAGAAACGAATTCTCTTGGGACGGTTTTTTCAGTTTTTTGCGCAGAATCGTTCGCAGGCTGAGGATCGCATGAGTGAGCCTCTTTTCAGAACCGAAAAACTTTCAGTTAGATTCGGAGGGTTAGCAGCGCTGACCGGTCTGGATCTGGAAATCCAAGAAGGCGAAATCATTGGACTGATCGGACCCAATGGAGCAGGTAAGACTACAGCTTTCAATGCGATCACAGGGCTCGCAAAGCCGGTTTCCGGCAAAGTTATCTTTCACGGACAAGATGTAACAGGCTGGACTGCCACCAAAGTCGCTCGCAATGGAATCGCTCGCACATTTCAGAACATAAGACTCTATACGGATTTAACTCTTGTGGAGAACGTTATGATTGCGGGCCACGCGGCGATTCGCTACTCGTTTCTGGAAGCTGTCGCAGGAGTGGGTCGCTTCTCTCACGATGAACGAGAACTTCGGCGGAAGGCCGAAAATCTCCTGGAATTGATGGGGTTGATCAATATGGCCGAAGAAAAGGCCCAATCATTACCGTATGGTAGTCAGCGGAAACTGGAAGTGGCCCGCGCCTCTGGCGCTTAATCCCAGGTTGCTTTTGTTGGATGAACCGGTGGCGGGAATGAACCCTGTTGAAACCATTGAATTCGGCGAGCTTCTCGGGACCTTACACAGGGACCTCGGTCTCACCGTATGTCTTATAGACCATGATATGGGCTTTGTAATGGATGTCTGTCACAAAATTAGGGTAATCGATCACGGTTTGCCTATCGCGTGGGGCGCCCCTGAAGAGATTCGGAATAATGAAAAAGTAATTGAAGCATATCTGGGAACCAGTTAAACACCTGGACTGAAGCAATGTTGGAAATAGAAGATTTATATGTTGATTACGGAGGAATTCGCGCCTTAAAGGGAGTCACCTTCAGTGTCCAGGAGCAATGGATTGTGACCTTGCTCGGATCCAACGGAGCCGGAAAGAGTACAACAATCAGAGCTATTTCCGGTCTCGAAGGGATAACTTCGGGTCAGGTTCGATTCCGAGGAAGAATTATAAACGGTTTGCCGGTACACGAGATTCAGAAGCTTGGGTTGGTGCATGTCCCCGAAGGGAGAAAAATATTTGCTAATCTGACGGTGCGAGAAAACCTTTTGATGGGCGCTTACAATAATAACCAGAAGAATGATATTGAGCGCGCTATGAAAAGGGTTATGTCCATATTCCCTCCACTTGAATCGCGACTGGATCAACTCGGAGGCACACTCTCAGGCGGTGAGCAGCAGATGTTGGCCATCGGCAGAGCACTGATGTCCGGACCTAAGCTCTTGATGATGGATGAACCTTCCTTGGGATTGGCCCCCCTGGTCACGGCCGACGTTTTTCGAGTAATACAGGAAATTCGTGAGGAAGGTGTAACAATATTTCTGGTCGAACAAAACGCCAACGCGGCTTTGAAAATCGCCGATTATGCACTGATTCTGGAAACCGGCAGAATCGCTCTTGAAGGTTCCGGCAAAGATTTGCTGAACAATCCGGAGGTTAAACGAGCATATCTCGGAGAAACTCGTCGGCAGAAGGAATTCTCATAAAAATTGAGGTACTGCCGCCACTCTATATGTCGAGAATTGATTCTCGTCCCATATAGTCACCCCCACTTGACGGAATGCTTACTCCAAAATTGCAGAATTTCTTGACTTAGCAATAGTCTAATGCTAGGAAGTGCCCGGCCTCAACCTCGGGGGAGGGAGGGGCCGTCAAACCGGTAAACCGGTGGGTTCGGATGCCGGGCATCCTGCTCGCCGGTTTATTTTTTAATTTGGGTAACTTTACATGAGTCGATTAATGCTTTATAAAAATCGATTACGAGTTTGATCTCGCGTCAGGAAAGAATATCGTCAGTAGTTTCGGTGTCACAAAAGTGAGTACGATGAAGAAATCTCAAATTAAGCAAACTGAAGACACTGCGGAAAAATCAAATAGGAACATATTCCAGGAGTACTCAGAAGCTTTCATCGTTGCCATCATATTAGCCATTCTGATACGGGGCTGTTTGGTGCAGGCTTTTAAAATTCCATCCAGTTCCATGGAACCTACCCTACTCGTTGGAGATCACATTCTAGTCAGTAAGTTCATTTACGGAATTCGCATTCCCTTTACAAACGCTCGCTGGCCTCATTTCACTGTTCCTAAGCCGGGGGACGTCATCGTATTTATTTGGCCTAAAGACCGGAGCAAAGATTTCATAAAGCGTGTGGTGGCGGTGGGAGGCGATATCGTCGAGGTTCGCGAGAAGCAAGTGTTCGTCAATGGCGCCCCGATCGCAACTCCGCACGCCCATTTTTTCGCAAATCCCAGTAACGGACGAAGAGGCAACTACGGTCCATCCCAGGTTCCAGCGGACCATCTTTTCGTCATGGGCGACAATCGGGATTTCAGCCAGGATAGCCGATCTTGGGGATTTGTGCCGGTAGAAGACGTTAAGGGGGAGGCATTCTTCATTTATTATTCGTCTCCATTTGAAAAGAACCCGACCGTGCAAGAGCAAGCGGCGGGTTTCCACGTTTCCCACGTGAATCGATGGCGCCGGTTCCTCAATATTATTCGATAGTATTGACATTCAGTTATCTGAAAATCTACACTTGAGCAAAGTCACACATTATTTCCTCCTATTGGCTGCGGGGAGTACATTCGCGCGTACGCTAATGTAGTTACCTTATCAGTTTCATGATAGGAATCGCTAAACCGCGCGTTTAGAGCAGTTCATGATTGAAAACGAATTCTTAATAAGACTAATCTTTTTTGTAGGCGTTTTTTCCGCCGTGGCAGTAGCTGAATTGACCTTGCCCTGCCGGGCACTGGTCACTTCGAAGTCTGCACGGTGGTTCACCAACATCGCGATTACCATTATAAACTCTGCCCTTTTACGCCTAATTTTTGGCGCTGCGGCAATTATGATGGCCTTGTATGCTTCGCAACATGGTTGGGGGCTGTTTAACAACATTCACATCCCATACTGGGTAGCAATAATTGTTTCGGTAATCGCATTGGATTTTGTCATATATCTTCAGCATGTGATGTTTCATGCTGTTCCGGCATTTTGGCGCTTACACATGATGCACCACGCGGATTTGGATTTCGATGTTACCACCGGCTCCCGCTTTCACCCCATAGAAATTCTGCTCTCTATGTTGATCAAGATTGCTGCCGTAGCTGTTTTAGGTGCACCTGCCATGGCGGTTTTGATTTTTGAAATACTTTTAAATGCCACTTCAATGTTTAATCATGGGAATATAAGGCTTCCACTCAGGCTTGGATCGGCTGCTTCGACTCTTTGTGGTTACTCCGGATATGCACAGAGTCCATCATTCTGTTTTTCCGGCTGAGACCAACAGCAATTTCGGATTTAATATGCCATGGTGGGATCGTCTAATGGGAACTTACCGCGCGCAACCTTCTCTTGGACATGAAGGCATGACTATCGGCCTCAATCAGTTCAGGGACCCTTCAGCCTTGACGCTTGCCAGGCTATTGATTCTACCTTTTGTTGGAGCTTTGGGTAATTATCCGATTAACCGCCGGGGAACCGGCAGGACCGTCGAATAATGGAGTCCTACTGCTCGTACGGAGATGTAGGTCCAGCGAAATGGCGGATCATCTGCTATGACTGGCTGCATAGGCGACACGCCTGTCGATGGGAAGACTTGCAGGAAGTCGGCCCTATCAGCAATTCCGGAACGTATGGAGATTTCCTCGCTGAGCTCGCGAGGACACTTACCTGGAGCGACTACATCCAGAAGCTTGACTTTATATTCAGTCCAACTTATCAATTGATTCAGCAAAAATAAGGTGTTTTCTTATGGATATTCGCCGCCTCGAAATTTTTTGCAAAGTGGTTGAACTGAAAAGCTTCACAAAGGCTGCTGAAAGCCTTTCTCTGGCACAACCTACCGTAAGCGAACACATGCGCATACTCGAAGAGACGCTTAGTGAAAGGCTGCTCGACAGGCTAGGCCGTGAAGTCCTACCAACACCGGCCGGGAGAGTATTCTATCAATATGCGCGGAACATCATACGTTTGCGGGAAGAAGCCATACAAAGCCTGGAGCAGTTTAAAGGCCAATTATCGGGACATCTGATTCTCGGGGCAAGCACAATCCCGGGAAATTATGTGTTGCCTAAATTTATCGGCGAATTCAAAGCGCATCATCCTGCTATCAAGATCACATTAGGAATCGGTAACACAGCAACCGTAACTGAACAGGTCTTGGAGGGAGACGTCGAGGCGGGCGTGGTCGGCTCCATCTCCAGTGACCGCAGGATAGTTTCCGAAGAGCTGTTCTCCGATGAACTGGTCTTGGCAGTGCCTCCGGAACATCCGTGGGCATCGACATCTGGAATCTCAATGGATCAATTGGCGTCGGAGGGTTTTATTCTCAGACAAAAAGGCTCAGGAACGCGGATCGTAATGTCCCGTATTCTCGAGGAAAACGGTTTTGATGTTTCGAAGCTTTCCGTCATAGCGGAGATGGGCAGCACAGAAGCTATACGCCAGGCGATCAAAGCACGGATCGGTATTTCGATCTTGTCTTTTCAGGCAATAGCCGAGGACCTCGAACGAGACCTCTTGGCCACTGTTCAAATTAAAGGTCTGCGCTTTTGTCGGCCACTGTATTTGATTCAACGACGGAGTCGCGGCATCTCACCACTGTGTTCGGCGTTTCTTGATTACTTGCGGAATCAGGTCAAATCTGATCAGGCCCCGATCAGAAATGCTTGAACAGTCCGGGCCAATCAATTAACTTGGTACATAAGACGCATTTGCAATCTTCGTAGATGAATTGGGGAGGGACTTCGCTATGCCTGAATTTGGAAACAGCTTTTCCGGCTTGGCAAATGAAAGGAAGGTTACTCATTCGGAACTTGTTCGAGCAATTCGCTTCTTCATAGCCGCGGAATATGAAGCAATCCAATTGTACGAGCAGCTTGCCGAATCCACTGACAATGGACTTGCGAAAAAAGTGCTTTTGGATATAGCACGTGAAGAGGTCGTTCACGCAGGAGAGTTCCTCAGGCTTTTGAAGGAGCTTCAGCCAGACGAGGAAGCTAATTACGAAGAAGGGACCGAAGAAGTAGAGGAAATGATAGCTGAACTGAAGAAATAGTTGCTGCTCTATTCTTTTGAAAATGCACTGATATTGGGATGAAAGGATGGAGACATGGAAACTTATTACGATCCCAAAGACTTACCGAAGTTTTCTGAAGTAGGTGAGGAAGCCCCTGAATTGGCAAAGAAATTTTTTGATTATTATTCCGCGGTCTTCGCCGAAGGAAGCCTTAGCGAGCGAGAGAAAGCTCTCATAGCTCTAGCTGTTGCGCATACTGTCCAATGTCCATACTGCATCGATGCTTATACACAGGCCTGTCTGGAAAAGGGCTCAAATTTGGCCGAAATGACCGAAGCCCTCCACGTTGCGGTCTCAATTCGAGGTGGGGCTTCGCTCGTTCATGGTCTGCAAATGCGCAATATAGCCAAAAAAATATCCATGTGAATCAATTTGAAGTGAGAAAACGATGGGTAGTGAGACGAGTTCGGCAAAAGATTTATTCGCGTCCAGCTCAACGCGGGCAGGTTTCGGCAGTGGTTAATAAAATCGGGGAATTTCGAAAAATATATGGGGAAACTGGTCTCCGCTTTCAACCAATGCGCTGTAGACAAACTCATGTGCCGTTCTCTTATCTCGGTTTCCTGGGATGGCTATTTGTACGATTGCGATTTCAATCAAGCCGAAGGAATCCCTGTTGGAGGCATTAGAACACATATTTCCGAAGTGAACGCCCCCCCCGCCCCGGGCACGCAAATAGCGGTGTCTGACCATTGTTATGCCTGCACTGCGGGACTGGGCTTTACATGAGGTGGATCAATCGCGGCCTGAGTTACAGGTTATACTCAGGAATGATATTGTTTTGAGGGCAAATTGATAATTCGTGCAAAGGAACCCCGGGACGCGGTGATCCTGCTATCCGGCGGGATAGACTCTAGCACTTGTCTCGCCATTGCGAAGAGCGAAGGGTACCGACTCGATGCGATCAGTTTTAGATATCAGCAGCGTCACATTATAGAATTGCAGGCGGCCGACCGAGTTGCTCGAGCAATGGGAGTTTCGAAACATCTTGTTTTGGAATTGCCCCTGGGTCAGATTGGCGGATCTGCACTAACTTCCGATATTGAAGTTCCCAAGGATACAAATCCCGAAGAACCAGGCGGCGGAATACCGGTAACCTATGTCCCGGCGCGCAATACCATTTTTCTGGCATTCGCCGTCGCATGGGCGGAGGTCTTGGAAGCGGCGGATATTTTTGTCGGAGTAAACGCACTGGATTATTCAGGTTATCCGGATTGCCGACCGGAGTATATAGCCGCTTTCGAACGAACAGCCAATCTGGGTACCAAAAAAGCGGTTGAAGGCGAACTAAGGATTCGAATTCACACCCCACTGATTCACCTGACCAAAGCCGAGATCATTCGTCGCGGCGTCGATTTGGGGCTCGACTACAGTATTACTCACTCATGTTATGATCCCGATGCTGCGGGCAGGGCTTGTGGTCACTGTGACAGTTGTCTCATACGCAAGAAAGGCTTTCTGGAGGCAGGTGTCCCAGATCCGACTTACTACCAGGACGCGACATGATCGTTCGCAGAGCTAATGACTTAAAGGGTTAGTGAGCTCGTGTCCACGCTCTTGGCGAGCCGTGCTTTTATATTGTTAAGGGAAGATCCGACATAGAGATTGATCGCGGGCGCAGGCGTGTGAAGCGCTGCCAGGAACGTGTTGTTACGGCAGTGGAGTAAAACCAGGCGTGCTTTTTTGGGTTCCTCAGCGCTGGAGGCACTCAGGTTGGCATCAATTGCCCTGCTTTCAAGATAAGCTGCCCATCCGTGTTCAGATATGAATTCAATTGCCTCTTCTCGCTTATCCTTTGTCCCCGCCCTCAAGCCAACCACTCCGGGAAGCATATCAACCGGTCCCCGAAATAACATTTCTTCTACAACAAAAGAATATCTTTTTCCGTGGAGGTCCACTTTGAAGGCCGCCCCCTGCATCATGTTTCTTTGCGTAGAGAACAGTTTCAGTGCCCAAGAATCATTTTTTTCCGGGTCCTTTATGACGTAAGTTGTAATTCCGTGTTTGGTTTCAGCCGCCCCAGAGCTGGGCAAGTCACTATCGGCCAATAGAGGTGCGGCTGTGGGGGCGTCCGTTCTCCGATGCGACTTCCAAGCTGTGTACTCTTCTATGCTGAATATGCCTTTTCGAATCATCTTCTTCAAAAGTCGCTCGAACTCGCCCATAGTGAGGCCGTACTTCTCCAAGAAACCTTTGGTGCGAAGGCCGGCCCGTAGATCTGTTAAAACTTGATCAATTCTTATCTTTCTTGCAGTACCTTGTTCACTCTCGGAGGGGAGTTTATCTGAAGGCATATTTGTCTTTTCAGTCTGCGACATGTAACCGAAATTACCCTGCCATTGCAATTGTGTTTCGCCCACCGGAACAGGATCCGCAAACACTGCGTCGCATACCTGCGGTGGCCCAAGTTATCGCTGTTTTCCTTACACTATTCCCAAATATATAATAGCATATGATTAGGAAACTCGAATAGAATATTTCCTGAGATGAAAAGTTAAGCGTCGCTCTGTCAATCGTTTTTTTTATTTTACGAGGCGCTTTGGCTTCAATGTCATTCGGCAGAAGCGCTTCCACACTTGTAGTCCAATGGCGAAAACGAAGTAAGATTAAATTAAGGGAAAATTTATAAAAGCTTGCAAATAGAAATTATTAACAACCGTCATCAGGCGTGAGGGGCATAATAATATTGCAAAACAGGGCCATCACTAGGACTATGGCGCACTTATCTGATAGCGAGGGAGCATGAAAAGATATTTCAGTGATAACGCTGATGCTGTGGGCCGAACACCGCTGGTAAAATTGAATAAAATTTGCGGTCACACTACCGCTACAGTTCTGGCCAAGGTGGAGGGACGCAATCCCGCTTTTTCCGTAAAAGACCGCATCGGCGTGTACATGATTCGTGATGCCGAAGAAAGGGGCCTGCTCAAATCAGGTGTTGAAATCATCGAACCTACCAGTGGAAATACCGGCATTGCGCTAGCTTACGTCTGCGCAATAAAAGGTTATCCGCTCACGCTCGTCATGCCTGATACCATGAGTATCGAAAGACGAAAGGTCCTCAAAATATTCGGGGCCAAACTTATCCTTACGGAGGGGGCCAAAGGCATGAAAGGCGCGGTGGAAAAGGCGGAAGGGATTGTGCATTCCGCGCCGGACAAGTATTTTATGCCGCAGCAGTTCGAGAATCCTGCCAACGTGAAAGCTCATGAAGAGACGACAGGACCGGAATTGTGGGAGGCAACCGGCGGCCAAATAGACGTCCTGGTCAGTGGAATAGGAACGGGAGGGACTATCACCGGAATATCGCGGTACATAAAAAATCAAAAAGGTAAAAACATTTATTCCGTTGGGGTGGAACCCACAGAAAGTCCGGTAATAACGCAAGCTTTGCAGGGGAAAGACCCCATGCCGGGCCCGCATAAAATACAGGGTATTGGGGCCGGTTTCATCCCCGATGTTCTTGATTTGAGCATAATTGATGATGTCCAACTGGTTTCCAGTGAAGAATCGATAGAATATGCGCGCCTGCTGGCGCGTCAGGAAGGAATGCTGTGTGGAATATCCTCCGGTGCGGCGACTCTTGCGGCAATCCGATTGGCACAGCAAGAACGTTTTCAAAACAAAGTCATCGTGGTCATCCTACCCAGTGCAGGAGAGCGTTATCTTAGCTCAGCACTGTTCGAGGGTATGATCGACTAGCCGATTGCTTGGGATATCCCGGAGCGGAAGAAGGTGAACCGGGAACACCAGCCATTCGAAGCTGGGGAAATTTACGGCGGGTCGATGTTGTAGTATGAATAATCACAGCGGCGGATTTACGGGACCGTCTTCTCAAAACAGATGGTCATAATATATTGTCGATTCGTCGTTTGGAAATGGCCTGCTCGGGCGTTTGTCGAACTCCCACTACATAAAAAAGGCGATCCCGAATTGTGAGATAATCCACATCTCTATATGGGTGCGGTAGACTAAGAAGTTGGTGAGAAAGGGACTGACACAATGCAACCAAGCAAAGAATCCTCGAGGTGAGATCAAATGAAAAATGACGACTGCATATTCTGCAAAATCGCGGCGGGCGAAATACCCTGCTCGAAGATTTTTGAAGACGATACCACCCTGGCATTCATGGATATTGCGCCTCTTAACAAGGGCCATCTGCTGGTAATTCCAAAAAATCATTTTGACAATATCTTGGAAATCGATGAGGAAACGTATGGTCGGCTGTTTTCTCTGTCATTTGCAGAATTGCAAAGGCCGTTGGTGCGAGCATAAGCCCTGATGGTATGACCGTTATGCAGCTGAACGGAAGAGCTTCGGATCAAGTAGTCCCGCACCTGCACATTCACATTGTCCCCAGGTGGACAGGCGACGGCCTAACGATCTCAGCCTGGGAGTCAGTTTCCGGTGACATGAAGGATATCTCGCATAATGCCGAAAATATCAAATCCAAGCTATCCAGCTAATCGGATGCTTTTGTCGGCTGGACTCAATGCCTGACATTGAAAAAACCAACCCAAAGTCTTCGGACAAAGTGACCCAGGAACGCCAAATAGGGTCATATGCGGATTTCTTTAATTATTTCGGACAGGACCGCTGGATTCATTCATGGTTTGCCGAAAAAAGGACAAAAATATTCTCTTCACTGGTTGAGCCTTTCCGGCGCCTAGGACTGGCGCCTGATACAATTTCGTATACCGGGATCGCTTTTCTCGCCGGCGTGATTCTTTATTTCGTGAGGAAGCCGTCATTGGCGGTGATGTTTCTCGCCGGACATGTCATTTGTGACGGTCTGGACGGAGTTTTCGCGCGACATGCCCGAAAGGCGTCACAATCAGGCGCTTTTACTGATTTGGTTTGCGATCAGCTTGGTATGCTGGTTGTCGCAATGGCGGCTGTTTTTCATCATCTTGTGGCTCCGTTACTCGGGGCCGTATATATGGTCCTGTACCTTATTGTGGTGGGATTCGGCGTAATCATCAATGCTATGGGTTTGGGCACGCGGGTTACTATAACCAGCAAATATTTTCTTTATATTGTGTACGCTATTTGGGCCGGCTGGCAGGTAAATCTATTTACTCCACTTATGTCTTTTTTCTCTGACGATAATGGCTATAGAGGTGGTGGTCGGTTACATCCGCCTTAAGGCGGGAATAAGAAAAAAGTATGATTCGGGCATAAAATTCGACCAGGGGGGCACATATTCAAGCAAGCTCAATTATGCACTGAATCTTGCGATCCCACTGGGAGTGCTCGCGAGTATTCTCATTTATGGGAATCAGATTCCCATCAGGGCCATGATTGATAAGCCCAGGGTTGAAAATCGATTGGAAGGAAGGGGATCGTCTCATATCGGTTGAAGAAAAAGCGCAAATCCTGGGCCTGGGAGTAAATGGCGAGGCCTTCCTCCCGCTGCTGCGTGATGAAGCAGGTTTTCTCGAAATGAGAAGCATAGTTCCAACTGATCCCAATCGAGGAGCATCCTTCGCTGTTCCTTATTATGTGTCGCCGGTAATCAGCACCTTTCCAGTCTATGATAACGTGCTTCTGATAGCAGACAACACGACTCGCCTCGTGCTGGGTATAGATTTGAACGCCTCCTTTACTGCCAAAAGGGCAGTTATCACTTTCACCGTTCCTATGGGCTATCTCCATGTGACTGCAATGGCTGCCGGCGAGTGGAATGGAAAAACCGTTTGGTTGGCCGCGAATTATCTATATACACGGAAAACCTATGTCATTGATCCGGATAAAGCCTTGAATAAAGGCTCTCTCTTGGGAGGGGTGACTGCCGGCTATACAAATGCAGGGTTCCCGTCCGGTATGACCTATATTCAAGGAACAGTGGTGGAGTTGAACAAATCTCCTTTGACCGAACTGATATATGCAGCCCCCATCAGTCGATTGATACGCGGTCCAAATCTTCTGAACGCGCGACACATATCTTTTGCGCCCCCCGAAGCGGATTCGTTCGGTCCATTCCATTACGGACATGATCTAATCATGGTATCTCGCCAAGGAAAGTTATTTCGTGCTCCGCTGATTAAAGATTCTTCCTCAATCTCAATCGTCAAGCAGCCTCCGTTAAGGTGATCATGACTTAATCGTTGATTACCTGTCCATTTCGGAGCATACATTAACCAATCTGAGAATGAATCGGACAAATTGGTAAAGATTGAATGAAAAGCATACGAAATTTTTCAATAATCGCTCACATCGATCATGGGAAATCGACTCTTGCGGATCGGCTTCTGCAGATCACGGGAGTAGTCGGCGAGCATGAATTTCGCGATCAGATGCTCGATACTATGGATATCGAGAGGGAACGAGGCATAACGATCAAGAGCCAGAGTGTGGCGTTGCCTTATCGTGGCCAAGACGGCGAGGACTACGTGCTCAATCTCATTGACACTCCGGGCCATGCGGATTTTTATTACGAGGTCTCACGAGCTTTGGTTTCGTGTGAGGGAGCGCTCCTGGTCATCGACGCATCGCAAGGGGTGGAAGCCCAAACTCTAGCTAATTTCTATATGGCCCTGGAACTGAATCTCGAGATTATTCCGGTAATCAACAAAATCGATTTACCCGCTGCGGATGTGGAAGCGGTGAAGGCCCAAATCGAAAAAGACCTGGGTCTGGATTCGGAATCTGCTATATCCATATCAGCTAAGGAAGGCATTGGAATTGAGGAGGTCCTCGAGGCCATTGTCCACAGGATACCCCCGCCCAAAGGTAATCCGGAAGCTCCGCTAAAGGCGCTAATTTTCGATTCACATTGGGATCCCTATCGAGGCACCATAGTGCATCTGCGACTGTTTGACGGAAGAATAAGGCAGGGTGACACGATTCGATTCTGGTCCAATGGAACGAGTTACAGGGTTGAAGAAACAGGGATTTTCAAAATCGAGAGAGAGCCTCGTCAAGTTATTCAAGCCGGAGAAGTTGGGTATATCATCGCGGGAATAAAGACCGTGAGCGATACCAGGATAGGCGATACGGTAACACTCGACAATAGGCCTTGTGATGCGCCGCTGAAAGGCTTTCAAATAGTCAAACCGGTAGTTTTCTCCTCTTTTTACCCCATCGCTTCAGATGATTACGAAGCCCTCGCAGAAGCCCTGGAAAAACTTAAACTCAATGACGCGGCCCTCACGTTTGAGAACGACCATTCTACAGCCTTAGGCCATGGCTTCAGATGTGGATTTCTGGGACTGCTCCATCTTGAAATTGTACAGGAACGGCTGGAGCGGGAGTTCAATCTTTCACTGATCTTGACGGCCCCCTCGGTTCAATATCTGCTTAGGTTGAAGGATGGGAGCGAAGTAATGATTGATAATCCAGCTAAATATCCGGATCCCGTAGCCATTGAGAAATCCAACGAGCCGTTCATTCGTGCCACGATTATCGTTCCCGAGCAATATGTAGGCGGAGTAATCAATCTATGCATAGATCGTAGGGGAGTTCAGAAAGAATTCAGATATTTGGATTCAACCCGCGCCGAGCTGATGTTCGATCTGCCCCTTGCTGAGGTGCTCTTTGATTTTTATGACAGGCTTAAGTCCGTCTCGCGAGGTTATGCGTCATTTGATTATGAGTTTCTTGAGTACCGCGCCACCGATCTAGCCAAGGTCGACATTTTGGTAGCAGGAGAAAGAGTCGATGCCCTATCTATGCTGGTTCATAGCGATCGTGCTTACCAAAGAGCTCGTCGGGCGTGCGAAAGATTGAGAAAGGAAATACCGAGACAACTTTTCAAGGTGGCCATTCAGGGAGCTATTGGAGGCAAGATTATCGCCAGAGAAACGGTTTCCCCTCTTCGCAAAGACGTGACCGCCAAATGTTATGGCGGAGATATCACACGAAAAAAGAAGCTCCTGGAAAAACAAAAGGAAGGCAAAAAACGGATGAAACAGGTCGGCAACGTGTCGATCCCCCAATCCGCATTCCTGGCTGTGCTTAAGACTGACGAGGATGAGTAAGACTCATTTCGGATTCTCAAAAGATTTACAAAAGCCAATTTGCCCGGTAAAGGCGCCGGGCTACCACTGTGCAGGTAATAACCGGTCTCCGTGCCGTTTAGATTGCTTAGAAAAACCGTTTAGCGAGACCTCCGCTCATTCCAAGGGAGGAGCGGGGCGCACGACGAAAGTCCCGGTCGCGTGCGCTACAAGTTTATTTTTCCCGTCGTATAGACGCATTTCCGCGATTTTTTGGCGCTTCCCGGATTTTAGCATACTGCCTACAGCTCGGAGAGACGTCTGCCTTGCCGACGCAAGATAGTGTACGGACATTTCCGTTGTTGCAACAAAACAACGTTCCTCGTTTGAGAGTGCAGCAGTGAAGCCACCTGCGATGTCCAGCAAAGTTGCAAAAACACCGCCATGTACGAGACGCTGAAGGTTATCCAAATTCGGATTGTAAGGCAGATCCACCACAGCGTTTCCGTCTTCGGTGAACGAGAGTTTCATGCCGAAATATCTCGCCATTGGGGATATCTCATTGAAGAGTCGTGTTAATTCTCTGATTCGGTCTGTTCGCGTCAAGTATTTGGCTCCTAACTCGGCAGTCTCATCTGTTCCCCATCATAAATACGATCTTTGAAGCGGTAATGTCCGATCCATATCATGGCCGAATTTGGGCCATGAATGTGCAATGTTAGCAATTCTACAATATCTAGCGCCACAGATTTCTTGCCGAAATTCCTTGGCAAGCCTTTTCTAAAAAAACCATTTAAAAGCTAGGCTAAAGAGGGTGACGGCTACTGCCGCGATAAGGAGGTATGGGCCGGCGCTGATTTCTTGGTTTGTCTTTTCGTCTGTGCGCTGGGCGGTACATCCAGCGGAACATGCTCTGCAATCATGCTCCTGGGTCATATTGGTTCTCCGATAGTTTCTCTGTAAATTATAGCAGAAAATTTATGGGAGCTGAAGAAACCCACAGCAACGCGACACCAGCCGTAAACTTATGCCGCCCGGCTAAAAGGGTTTTCAGGATATCAACGTAAGCAGGATTCGCGCAAGCCCGCGTTGGCCGGAATAATCAGAGGGGGTGCGTGCGCTTCTGCACACCACCCCCAATAACGAAGAGATCAGACGACGATTGTCTTCTGAACACGATAGCGATGCTTTGTTGAAGCAGCACCGGTAGCATTTTTCCAGGCGAGTTTCACGTACGCATCATCAAAACCGACAACTACATACTCTCCATTCGGCAGAGTGCAGGGGGTGAAGCGATCGCGGCCGTAATGACTGTATTCGGCCCTCAATCCGTCCAGATGAATAGTGTCTCCGACCCGCATGTTTTCCCTCCTTTTACCTAAGCCCTCAATGGAATGGCCATGACCGGCGGCGTAGGCCGGCATGGTACCTATTAAATGGTAGCCCTAGTCATGCAATCTTAGAATTCTCGGGCAGGCGAAATTTCGGACATTGTACCGAAAACCGGCCCAATTATGAGGCACATTACCCCCAACGTGAATCAGGTTTATAGGAGAAGCTGAAGCTTTTGTCTAGAAATAATTGTTAAGAAATTTAAAAAAATGTTGGCGAACTCTGAGAAAGAAGATCCTGAGCTTGCAAAACAGGTAGCGCGGTCAGCAGCCCTTCACCGAAACTGTCCTAAATCTGTCCACGTAAGCAAGACATCGTGCCATTCAGAAGAAGCATCTGGAACGATAAGGGTCAAAGGTGGTCGAATTTTATGAACACCCGCTATCAGCGCCGCAGTTCAAGCATTTGTAACAGGAACCCGCCCGCACCATTATGGCCCCGCAATCTCTACACGCGGGTGCGTCGGACTGCGGAAGGAAACCTTGCCCGCGAATTTTCCGGCGACGCTGCTTGGATTCCGTGCTGCTTGATGTTGCGGCCGCCCGCGGATGCTCCGTCCGTGCCCTTCCGGCAACACTAAGCCTGCGGCCTGCTGCTGTTCAGGCGGTCAAGAAGCGAGTGCCGAGATATCGGAAGATATAATCCGTCAAGGATTTCGCGATGGGAATATCAGGGTTGTTGGTAAAACCCGACGGCTCGAAACGGACGTGGCTGAACTTCCCGACAAGAGCCTCCAATGGCACACCGTATTGCAAAGCAATGGAAGTCAATGTGGCAATCGTGTCCATAAGCCCCGAGATTGTGCTGCCCTTCTTTTGCCATTTTGATAAAAATTTCACCCACTTTTCCGTCTTCGTAAAAGCCCGTATGTATGTAACCCTTTTGGCCGGCCACTTCGAATTTGTGACGAAAGCTCTTGCAATCCACTGGCAAACGACGCCGCACCGGCAAAGGAGCCGTTTCTGCCTCCTCTTCAGAAAGGACCAATGGTTGAACCGTCTTACAACCGTCTCGATAAATCGCTATTGCCTTCAGCTCCAGTTTCCAAGCTTTCCGAAACATCTGTTCAATTTCTTCAGGTTTGGTATCGTTCGGAACATTCACGGTTTTTGAAATTGCGCCCGAGATAAACGGCTGAACAGCCGCCATCATTTTGAGATGTCCCTCAGGAGAAATGAAACGCTCTCCGTTAAGCGGTTTGAAGGCGCAGTCAAAGACCGGCAGATGTTCAGGAAGAACTTCCTTGATGCCTTCTATAGTTCCGGTATCTTCAATTTTTGCTGTTATGTGGCGTATCACCACCGGCGGATAATCCAGGCGCTCCAGCGCTCGGCTCACCGAGCGATTCACAATTTCCAGGTGCCCGCCACCCGCTAGGGTTTTGTATTTCACGAGCGCCAATTCAGGTTCAACGCCTGTTGTATCGCAATCCATCATGAAGGCCACAGTGCCCGTGGGAGCAAGGACAGAGGTCTGGCAATTAGCATACCCAAAACTCTCGCCCATCTCCAAAGCCTTATCCCATATCTTGGAAGCTTCCTCTAAAATGGAATTCGGAATTTGAGGAGCATCCAAACGCACGATATGTTGTCGATGTTTCCTGATTACCTCCAGCATCGGCTCGCGATTCTTGGGAAATTCCTCAAAAGGACCGCGAACCGCAGCAATACGAGCCGACTGCAAATACGCTTCACCCGTCATAATAGCGGCAATGATCGCTGCCCAAGAGCGACCGTCGTCGGAATCGTACGGAAAACCCAAGGACATTATCAGTGTGCCAAGATCAGCGAAGCCCAATCCCAGAGCCCGCATTTTGTGGGAATTACGTAGCTATGGCCGGAGTGGGGTAAGCTGCCTTATCCACCAGAACGTCTTGGGCGGTAATCATGATATCGACGACATGTCGAAATGCCTCAACATTGAAGACATCGCCGTTTTCCAGGAAAGCAGTGAGCTTGATCGAGGCCAAATTGCAGGCTGAATCGTCCACGTGCATATACTCGGAACATGGGTTCGAACCTCTAATAGGAGCTGTTTCAGGGCACGTGTGCCAACGGTTGATCGTGCTATCGAATTGGATCCCGGGATCTCCGCATGCATGAGCAGCAAGGGCCATTTCTTTGATTAGGTCACGAGCCCGGTAAGTATCTGCTATTTCATCATTCAATACAAATCTGGTATGCCATTTTTGATCTTTGTCATCGGCTTCCATAAATTCATCGGTGACTCGTACAGAATGATTGGAATTCTGAAAAGCAACGGTTTTGTATACATCACCATCAAGAGATCCGTCATAACCGCAGCGAACCAGCGAATGGGCCTTATTTTCTTCCGCCGCTTTACTTCTGATAAATTCCAATATATCCGGATGATCTATGTTAAGTATCACCATTTTTGCGGCACGCCGCGTTTTCCCGCCGGATTTGATAACGCCTGCCGAGGCATCTGCCGCTCGCATGAACGATATCGGGCCGGAAGCCGTGCCCCCGCCCGAGAGGGGCTCTCTTGCAGACCTGAGTTTCGAAATATTAACTCCCGAGCCGGAGCCGCCTTTGAATATTATCCCCTCCTGCGTATACCATTGCAGGATGGATTCCATAGTATCGTTGACGCTGAGTATAAAGCATGCGGAACATTGCGGTTTTTCCTCAATTCCCACATTGAACCATACCGGACTATTGAAAGTAGCCATTTGATGCAGAATGATAAAACTCAATTCATCCATGAATATCTGAGTATCTTCCTCGGACGCGAAGTACTCCTGTTCTTTGCCCCATTCAGTAATGGTATTTACAACTCGGAGAATCAGATCCCTGACGCTGTTTTCCCTTTCTTCAGTCCCGATCTTTCCCCTGAAGTACCGCGATACTACGACATTGACTGCCATATCCGACCATGAGGAGGGTGCTTCCACCCCGGCTTGTTCGAAAACGACTTCACCTTCCTTATTCCGGATCACTGCCGATCGTTTGCTCCATTCGACAGTGTCCAAGGGGTCTTTCCCAGCCTGAGTAAAGAAACGGGAAAACTTTAGCCCTTTGGTGGGTTGTTCCGATGTCGAAGCAACTTCCCGATTGGTTTCATTTGTTACCGGTCTAAGCGGCCTGGACATAGATCATCTCCAATGTCGTTCACCCGCGGGCGGTTTCTTCAGACAGTTCTAAAATGCCCCCTAACCACAACATAGATAATATATTCATTCGCTGAGGCCGCGGCCTCTATCTTTAATCGGGTTAATCGCAAGTCCTTCTAAGATGCTACCGATCTGACCGTTTCTTTCTCATCATTCGAGTCTTTTGCAAGTATAAATTAGTTAACTAGTCAATTCTAATTAAAATTAATGATATTAACAAGGAAGAGTTCTCGTTTTACGCAATACGATAATGACGTAACGTATCAACCAGTGACATGGCCCGTGCGTTGCCAAAAAAAGTCCGAATCTCCCGACCTCTTGCAGAGCTTGCGCAAATTTATCTGGCGACATCTTGGACATGCGCTGAAATGCAGATGCGACACGTAACCGCAGATGGTGCACTCATACAGATGATTATCGCCATATATATCAGCGAGCGGGATATGAGATGTGTCTTTGCCAGGCCGGAGATCAATTCGTTTTTCTAAATCCTCGGCGGTGAGGAATCCCCCATAGAACAGTTTAGAGTAAATTTTCCCAAGCTGTTCCCAGGACACGTCATATTGTTCCAATAACTTCTCGTCACTTACGTCCGCAAACATGTCGGCGAGGATTTCTCGGATTTTGACCAGCCGGGTAGTTTTCGTAATACGTAATATCTTTTTCATGAAAGGATACACCTAATGTTTTGCATTAAAAATACCATAAAATATACTGAAATTGCAAGATAAAGAATGTTATTATCACGAGGGGGTCAGTTATCTGCGGGACCGAAGCATTCCTAATTATCGTTGCGAACGAACCGAAGCAATGTCCTATGGTTTCCTAATTGCTATAAACAGCCCAGGCGCTGTCCCATAAGCGCTAACTTACCACCATATTTGCGGACCGCAGATTCCCCCTCTCCCTCCCCTCTCCCGCGAGGGGAGAGGGATTTGGAATCCCCCTCCCTTGACGGGAGGGGGAAGGGGGAGGGTGACAAGACACTGAAATCACTGGCGCATCTCTCATAAGTTAGCGCATATGAGGCGCTGTCCCCCATTAATCCCATGCAACAAGACAAGTCCCGGGAAGTGACCGGTTACCGATATATTTTATGGTTTGAAGCGGACGTGATTAGAAGGCTGAAGATAAGGAACTCTGGCAATCATCTGTTTCTTTTTCTCTGTTCTGCGCGCTTGTTTACCTTTGGGAATGTCCTTTTTGGGAGGAGGTTTCATGGGCATTGCCTTGGTCGGTTCAGGCGCAGGCGTCTCCACAAGATTCATTTGGCCCAAGCGGTCATTAAAAGCCTTCCAGGAAGCTGCGTACTCACCCGCCTGTTCTCGAATCATATTGAGGGCTTGTTGAGTTTGTAGAAATGACTGGAAAGCAGAAAGTTCTTCTGAGAAATCCACTTTCCAGGGCGCATCGGGATTGGCTCTGACCACACGTACCAGTCTGGACCCGCCTTTGAGAGTTCTCACATTGAGTAAGGCCAAACTATCGGTTGTCTTGACCACCGTAGGCGGGCTGCCCGGATCAAGAGCATTCAATAGAGCCATGCTCTCGGCAGGTTCCTTCAACTTATAGTCAGAACTTAACGCCGACACCAATTTCAAAGAGTCCTCGGATAGTAGGGCCCTCGCCTGCTCCAAATTCCCCGATTTCATTCGATCCCGGTAAAGCGCGAAAACGCCATCGGGTGTGTTCGGAACCAAATTGCAGCCGGTAAGGAAAAGAACCGCAAGAAAGAGCCCCAGGACACAAACCGTGGCGTAGCCCGGGGGCAAGATCGTCTTAAATTCCAATTGCCTGTACGCGGTTTTAATTCCTGACACACCGTCTCCAAGCCCTCTCCTGCCCCTGAGAGGATGCTTTAAACATCTAACAGATCGCCTGCTGGACACTCCGTGCTCATTGAAATTAGTCCGGAGTCCACTTTCGGAAATTCTTGTTTAGTCTTGTGTTCATTGTCATACTTAGCTGATTTATCGGCACTTTTATTTACCTGGTCGGGAGCCAACGGGAACCATGCTGTAGCTACTGTGCCTTTATTTTTCTCGCTGCTAATCTCCAGTGAGCCTCCGTGTAATTGCATTATTTTATTACAAATAGCCAGACCTAGTCCCGAGCCCCGCTCACCTTCGGTTCCGGCTTCGCGACCACGGTAAAACCGCCGGAAAATTTTTTCCTGCTCCTTAACCGCGATTCCTATTCCTGTATCTGCAATTGATATTTGTAAACCTATAATACCATTTCTCTGGGCAAGTTGCGTAGAGACAATGATTTTTCCACCACTAGGAGTGAACTTGATTGCGTTCGTTATCAAATTATTCACGAGTTGCGCGATCCTTCCGATATCGCCCATCATTTGGGGAACATCCCGAGCCAGGTCGGTCTCAAGCGTTATTTTTTTTTGCGTAGCCAAAACTGCAAGGCTCTGGATACACTGATTCACGGGAAGGTTTATATTTATGGACAACCAATGCAGGCCGGCAGTTTCTTGATTCGAGCCGAAGAAGCTCTAATAGTGCATTAATAAAGCCCAACTGCTCTCTTGCGCAATTGTGGAGAGTTTCCACGTTACGTGCGGCTTCGGGAGGAATTCGAGACTGTTTCAATAACTCTATAGTCCCCAAAAGCGCCTGGAAAGGTGCGCGTACATCATGTGACAGCACTGATAACAGCTCTGCCTGTTTTGCATTAGTCTCCTGCGCTTGTCGTCTGAGGCGATTACGTTCAATAAGGTTGATTATTATCAAAGCTATTTTGCGCGGATCTAAATCAAGTAAGTCCTTTTTCTCAAGATATCCATCAGCTCCCGCGTCAAAGGCTTGATTCCATGCATCAATGCTTTCCATGGAGGATGTTATTACCACTGTGCTGTGTGGGTCATGCTTCTTTATTTCGCTGCAAATTTCTATCCCATTGCCGTCCGGAAAAACTATGTCTAAAAGTATCGCGTCGTAATTTTTCGCAATCGCTGAACGAGTCTCATTTGCCGTAGGCGCCTCATCGATTAGGAATTTATCGCCCAACATCATCTTTACCCGACGACGAATTATTGCCTCATCATCGGCCAGCAAAATGAAAGGCTTCTTCGTCATAAGGTTTCCCCGACATTGAGTGGTAATCGGAGCGTAAAGCAAACTCCATCATCAGCACAGTTCCGGACGTCAATACGACCTCTATGGGCCAATATTATTCGTTTTGCGATGTATAAGCCCCGACCCGATCCACCTGTAGTGAACCCGAGTTCGAACACCTTTTGCAGATGTTCAGGAGCAATTCCCGGTCCGTCATCCTCCACATTTACAAATGCCTCATCTGCGTCAATCCCCATCAGAATTCGCACCTCTCCCCGTTGGCGACAAAACTTGACGGCATTGCGAATGACGTTATCCAAAGCCCTTGATAAGAAGCGTTCTTCTCCAATTACCGTAATTGGCGCTTCATCAAAATGGTTCGATTTTATCGAGATATTCTTCTCGGCAGCGGCTTCCCTATAATTTGCCACACATTTATCGACAATAAGGTTCAAATTGACCAAAGAGCCGCGAATTTGAAATGCATCAGAATGAAGGCGTATGAAATCTATGCGTTCCTCAAGCATGGAACAGAGTTCGGCCCGTTTTCCCTCTAGCTGATCCAAACAGGCCAGGACTTCATCTGACAGACCTTCTGACACAAGCTGCCGGGCCGTATTCAAACCGACGGCGATTACATCAAGCTCTGCTTTCAGTTCATGCCGATAGAGCCGTCCGACTTCATTATCAATTAAGTAATGATCGGTCACATCCCTTAAAAGAATAACCTGCTCCCGCAACTCAACCTCGAATTTGTTTCCCCCATTAGTGATCGTAATGCGATTACCGAAGACCTCCGTACTTGATCCATTTTCAGGTAAGCAGGATTTTATTTTGGCGAGCACATCCTTTTTGGAATATGTCCGCAGAGATTCTTCCAAAGGTGCTTTTCCGAACAGTGCTTCCCGCAGCAAATCATTTCTTAACAAAGATTCAGCCGCCGGATTCATGTAGTACAAGTATCCGTACGGATCGACGCAGATTATGCCATCCGGGACCATCTCAAGTGCTTGGCGGTCGAGTTCTTTGTTACGTACACGCCTTTGCCGGTCTTCTTTGATCCGCTGAGATTGATGCTGGGTTATCGACTGCTTGGCCAAATCGTAAGATTCGTACAGGAATTTACTAACCATCAGCTGTTTGGCTGTATCGGTTGATAATAGAAATCCCCCGTTGCTAGATTCCACTATGCCTATTGTTTTTAATCGTTCAAAGAAGAATTGATCTGAAGTTGCGAGCCAAAACGATCGCCATTCCTTTTGGGTTAACGGTATATAGAACAAAGTTAAAAAGTAGATAGACCGAGTGAGGGAAGAGAGATCCGCAGTGTCACGGACCAATCGCACTAATTCGTGAAAATTCGTCGTCTTGGATCCGCAGGAAAACTCCACATTTTCATTTTTGGCAGGAATACTGGGCCGCCATCGTTGGAGCACATCGACACAGCGATAGCGAGACCGAAAAGAACGCAGTAGCTCCGGAGATGTGTCAGAGTCCAGGAGACACATTATGCATAGTTCCGATGCGACACGAAGTTCATCTGATGTCTGCGTCCGACTCAAAAAATGGTCTATGAGGAAGGGGATGGCTCGCTGTGGCCCGGTTTCTTTCAACAATAATATTTGCATCAAACTGAGTTCGGGGGATGAATAATGCTTAAACAGTTCATCGGAATTGCCCCTGAGCCTGATATATGCCCATAAACAAGATGGTGTTAGTAGACCTCGATGCAATATCGTGTTCCGCAACAAGACTTTTTGAGCTGATCCGGACCATTTGACAGCGGCTTGGACAGCTATAGCTCGATAAGACTCCTCCCCATCATCAATGAAGCGTAGTAACTCGGTGAATTCGGAATCATGAAATTTCGGATGATTGGTCCTATCTTTCACAAACAGATCGGAACAGCCGCGGAGCAGAGGTTCGATTGGGACGCGCTTTTCAAGTTGTCCAATAAATTGCTTTAACATGGCCAAGTAATTATTAGTTATTACGCCAAATGTCAAGATAACATAGTGGCCTTGGGGAGTATGGTCACCTCGGGAATCAATCCTATTGGTACAAAGACCTATGCTGGCAGCCCCTTGCTATCACGACCCTTCCAGTCCGACTCACCACGGGATGGGATGGTGCCTCCCTGCCTGAACCAATCCGGGTTACACTTTATTTATAATGAGTGGCACCACCATATTTCTTATTTAAAAAGAAAAAGACCGGCAAAGTACCGGTCTATTATGTGGATGTGAGATTCAATGCGCTGAGGGCATACTCGAGCATACTTCGTTCGGCTAACTAGCCCTGCAGCCGGCCGTTCACTCCAGAGCGCGGCGGAGTTCCTCCATTATTTGGGGCTTGACTTTATTGACTTCATTACGCCACCGGCTGACCTTTTGTAACGCCTCAGCTTCCCACGGTAGCAGCGCTGTCCCCTCTTTGGTCTTTATGTGGTTTTCCAAATCAAGTGGTACCGGTGGAGTCAATATCTTGCTAAATCTCTTGAGAATACTTTTCAAAAGCCTATTTTGCTCAAGCACTTGTTTCCTGGTTAAGGGGACCGCTTTAGAGTTCGGGAGATCTTTCAATACCAGGCCCATATTCTCCAGGTCCCAGCCATTTTTTTTCGCTATCGTGATGAGGGCTTTAAGCCGGTCATATTCGGCAGCTGCGGTCTTCTCATCAGAGGAACTGCCGAGTTGAAGAGGTTCTGCTTTAGCCATGTCCTACCCCCGATGGAACAATAAAATCCACTGCAATTCAGCATAGGATTGGTATGTGGCATCTCATTCGCTAGCAGGCGCTGGAGTCAGACTCCACATGCGCTAAAGTGAGATGCACAACCGAGCGTCGCTATAATGGGGAATTCGCGCGCTGTCAAGCCTTTTTTACAGCTAACTCAGGATATTACTTGGAAAACATGCGCGACGACATCAGGGGCTGGTTAAGTCGGACGAGATGCCGCAGTTTATGTATGCAGCAATCTAAATTGGGAATGAGCTGTTGTTTGTGGGTCGTCCGCGGCTCATGAAGCAGGCCTCTTTCGGTCCAGGAACACCCCGATCGATTGGATCGATACTGCTGATCTACTGCCCGTCGGTCAATGTGAATGCCCATGGGAATGGCTTTCAGAATCTGCACCGGCCCCAGACTCATTTGTTGTCTGATCTTCACTTTCAATGGATTTCAGAGCTTTTTGAAACTCAGAGTTTGCTGCCTCAATCAAGCG